>DBTS01000017.1 GCA_002307175.1 Rhodocyclaceae bacterium UBA1310 | reverse complement strand
ACAGATCGTGAACAGCTTCTAAGAATCCTTCATGGCCATGCTGCGAGACCGTGATCAGTGTTCATGCGCTCTTCTTTGCACTGCTGACGGTCTCTCGCTACAGATTGTGAATAGGCTAAAAAATCGGCTTCAGTCTTCAGGCAAGTCGGGCAGCTTGCTGCCCGCTTCGCCAAAATCAAGCATCTGTAGTTCGTGCCCGCACAGCACAACATGGCCGATGAGGCGTTCGTTCCCCGTGATGCTGAATTCGAAGGCATAGCTGCGTTGCAGGCGTAGTGAGCCGCGAAGGTTGCGGGTGAGTTTGAGTGCGCAAAGCACGACTGTCTCATCCAGCAGTTGCAGATTTTCTGTCCGGCAAGCCTTGCGGGCGCATGCCGTACCGATTTCACGGGCCTTGAGGCTATCCAGCCAGAGCCAGGCAAGGCCCCCCAGGAGGGTGAGGAGGAGTAGATCGGAAGTCATGGCTGGACCAAATCGTGATGGGTCAAAGTGAGTGTGCAAGCGGTGGAAAACTGACGCAAAGCCAAGCGGGTGCTTGATTTGCGGCGGGTTTAGGGTTCAGGAAGTGTGTTTTGGGATTGGGGCTTGTTTTATAAGAATGTTTTCCCGCAGAAGCCCGTACAGTATCATTCGCCTATAGTAAGTGAAATTCAGACACTCATCCCCCATGAACGACTGTATTCCCTACGGCACCAAGCAGCTCATCGATGGCGTCGAACGCGTTTATTACTACGGCTACTGGATCAAGACCTACGAAGCGCCGGCGAACACGCTGGATGCCAAAAAGCGTTTGATCGAGGCCCTGGCACGCCGTTTGTTCAACCACGTTGAACATGGTATCAACATTCCTGGCAAGCGTTTGGGTGAGGCGAGGAATGCCTATGATTCCGAGCCGGATCCAGAGCTCAAGCGGGTCAAGGGTGCCATGCTGGCAGGCGCCTTGTTCAATCGTGCTACGGATATCTTCACCAAGCTCGTCGAGTTGCAGTCAGTTGGTGTGGAGATTGCCACTGACAATGCACTGATGCGGGAATGCGGGCGTTGCCTGCAGGAAGCTCTGCAGTTGGGGAAATCCGTTCTGCACCGGAGCGGTGAAGAAGGTATCGACGAGCTGTGGGGAGAACCTTTCAAGGCTTTCTCCATTCCGGTCGAGGCTTTCTACGAAAGCCGCTATATCAAGATCGCACTTGCCATGCGTGATATTGATACGGTGGCCGATGCGCTCCTCGCGACTTTTACCGAGCACCCGATGTACGTTGGCATTGAAGCGGTGATCAGGAAATACGCTGATGTGGCACGTATCAAATGTCAGGTATTGCGCACGGATGGCGATATCTTTGATGTGTGGGCGCGCTTTTCCGTGGCTGGCGAACATCTGCACAATTTCGAACCCGGCTTGCCCGAAGATGCAAATGAAGAGCAGATTCGTGAGGCTGCCCATGGCATGCGCCTGATCCGGCAGGCTCGCAATCTTATTTCGGATGTGACGCGTGCGCGCGTATCCATGCCGAAAAGCGTTGAGGATTTTATGCAGCGTTGCGAGGTGTTTCGTACCTCTTACGGGCGCTGAGCCTCAACACCGGGCTCGACAGGCAGGCGCACGCTCATGATCGCGCCGCCGTCCGGATGGTTGGCCGCTTCGATGCTGCCACCGTGATCGCTGATGATGCGGTGGCACAGGCTTAGCCCCAGCGCGCCTTCAACATCTCCCTGCGGGCCGAGATTGTGCTGGGGTAGATCGAAAATAACGGAAAGACGTTCCGGTGTAATTCCCGGGCCTTCGTCCCGGATGCTGAACCCCACTCTGGCCTGATGCTCTTCTGTGGTGCTTTCCTGCAGGTAGGAGATAAAAATTCTTCCTGCGGGCGGGCTGAAACGGATAGCGTTCGACATCAGATTCAATATGACCTGGGCGATACGGATCCGGTCATACACGGCAGATATCTGAGCCGTGTTCTGATCGAGTACCACTTCGATCTGTTTGGAGGCCAGTTGTGATGTGAGTTCGGCGATGGTGGCTGCCATCGTGTGCTGCAGAATGTGCACGCCGCGCCGGTAATCCATCCCCCGGGTTTCCATGCGCGACATGTCCAGCAGGTCGTTGAGTAGTGTCAGCAGATGTTTGCCGGCGTGGTTGATGCGTTCAAAGTAGCGCAGCAAATCCTGCGGCTCACCGCCTTTGGATTTGTGCATGCCAAGTTCCGCAAAGGAAAGGATGGCATGCATGGGAGTGCGCAGTTCATGCGACATATTGGTCAGAAAAACGCTTTTCGCCTGATTCGCTATTTCTGCCACTTCCTTCGCTTCCATCAGCGAGCGTTCGATTTCCTTCTGATGGGAAATGTCGGTGAAGAATGCGAAGGAGTATTCGACCAGACCGCTGGCATTGCGAATCTGGCCTCTGCTGATCAGGAAGGGGCGGGTTTCCTTTGGGAACACTGGCAGGTCGATTTCCAGCTGTGCGCCTGCGTCGCCGGGCTTCTGCAAAGGCGGAAATACGCTGGCGGCAATCTCCTTGCTCCACACGTCATCCAGGGACTGGCCCAGAATAGCTTGCCTTGTCTGGCCGAGCTGTTCGCACAGGGTATGGTTGATGTCCACGAACCGGCGCTGACTGTCGATCAGGGCGAAGCCATCCGATGTGGTATCAAGGATGGTCCGTTTGAGCTGTTCGGATTGGCGCAGCGCCTGCGCCGCCACGCGTTGAGCGCTGACGTCTTCGATGATGTAGAGCACGCCGCGATCCGGCGCATTCGATTGCAGTGTGCGTACAAACAGCTGAGCCCAGAACAAGGAGCCGTCACTGCGGCGCAGTTCGGCTTCCCCGCGGAAGGTGGCGCCAGAAGCAATGCGGTTGCGGATCGCATTGCGCACATTGAGATAGTTTGCTGCAGAGGCGTGAATGACACTTTCCGGAAGTCCGCTGATGCTGTTCATGCTGTAGCCGAACTGCGATTCAAAGGCCGGGTTGACTGACTGCACATGTTCGTCGACGCTCAGTACTACGGCCAGGGGGTTGGCGTCGAGCATTGTGCGGATTTCGGCGGTGCGTTCGTCTACGAGTTCCTGGAGATGGTCGCGGTGGTGCCGCAGTTCCATCTGGGCTGCGTGGCGTTCGGAGATGTCACGTGCGGATATGCAAAGGTATTGATCCTGTTTGTCAGCAATCAGGGAGAGGGTGAGTTCGATCGCGAGGACGCTTTGATCCTTTTTGCGCAGGAGGCTCTCCATTGTTTTGCGCTTGCTGTCGCGCAGATCGGTATACAGACGATCCCACTTGAGTTCATTACCACCAATCAGATCCTGGAATTTCAGGCTGAGCAGCTCTTCGTGCGTGTACCCGCTCAGCTCGGTCAGCCGCTGGTTGGCATAGTGCAGACGGCCACGTGGGTCGCACCATAGCACCATATCCGGAGATTCATCCACGGCGAACTGGGTAAGCAGCAGGCGGGATTCCGATTCCTCGGCCCGCCGGATCTGCCGCAGCAGCAGGAACAGCATCAAGGTCAGAACCGTGATGATGAATAGCAGGGATGCAATGCGTATCTGGGCGTCATGATAAAACTTGCGCAGTACCCAGTCCGGGTCGGTGATGACGCGGATCGTGAGGGGAACGTCCTGACTGGATACCTGGGCGATGAACTGTCGCTCCGAGGTCAGGTTACTGTCGGTGAGAGCACGAAAGCCATCCTGCCTGCTGCGTTCGATCTCGGCGCCCAGTCGCGTGATATCCAGGGGATAACTGAGCAACAGCATTCCATCGCTGCGCAGCATCTGGATGCGGGTACCTCTTTCCAAATGCAGGGATTCGTAGAATTTCAGGAAATAGTCCGGCTCGACACCGGAGAGCATGACTCCACCAAAACTTCCATCAGGATTATTGATGCGCAAGGTGACCGGGATGAGCCATTTGTAGTCGGTGCGGCTGACCAGGGGCTCTCCGATCCTCAGATGGGCGTCGTCATGATCGCGGTGGTAGGGGAAATACAGACGGTCCGACAGATCGACGCGTCTGGTGGGGTATTCCAGTCCATGCGCAACCAGAATCCCTTTGGCGTTGATGGCGATGATGCCGCGGATCTGCGGGGTGAGACTGATTTTTCCCTGCAGGCGTTCATGTGCCCAGCGTTCATCCAGGTGGCTGGTGCCGCCGCTGCGTTCGATGTCTTCGATGAGATTCTGCATGGCCTGTTCGACAGAGACCATGGAGCGTGTGGCGTGCTCATCAAGGGAACGGGCCAGGGACATGGATTGCCGTTCGGCGCCCTGCAGGGTGTCCCGGTAATCTTTCAGGCTCAGCCAGCCTGCGGTGATGAGCACCATCACCAATGTCAGGGCGTAAAAGAAGAACACTCCACGACGCAGCCGGCGCAGAAGCATGGGATGCGTGCCTCTGATGGAGATGCGGCCGAACAATTTATCTGTGCCCTGGGAATTCATTGCTGATGATCTTGTTTGCGGGCTTTGGCATTGGGATTTCTGCACGCCCCGAAATGACAGGTAGAAGAACGGTTGAACCGCCAACTGCAATTATGGCGCAGCTTGGCGGACTATTGCATCTGCGGGGGACTTGCGGGCAGTCACCGGGTGCGGCTGCCCGCAGTCAGCACTACTCGAGCTGATATTCAAGCGTGTGCGAGGCTCCTGGGTCCTCTGCCAGTGCAGCAGTGAGCCAGGGCATCTCCGTCTGCAATGTCTTGGCGAGTGTCCACGGAGGGTTGATCACGAACATGCCGCTGCCATGCATGCCGAAACTGCCTGGAGTCGGCGAGCGCACGCCGAGCGTGACATGCAGCCAGTTCTTGATGTTCAGCGCCTTAAGCTGATGTGGCAGCTGGCGGCTCTCCGGCTTGGGAAGATGGGGGTACCAGATGGCATACGTACCAGAGGGAAAGCGGATCAGGGCATCCTGGAGCACGTCGATGAGCCGGTCGTAATCCTCGCGCAGCTCGTAGGAAGGATCAATCAATACCAGTCCGCGACGCGATTCAGGTGGAATCAGTGCCTTGAGCCGGGCGAATCCGTCATCGGCATAGGCGATTACCTGCTTGCCCTTGCTTTGTGCCCACTGGTGCAGAAGCTCAAAATCGGTGGTGTGCAGCTCGAACAGGCGCAGTTTGTCCTGCGGTCGCAGCATTTGCTGGGTGAGCATGGGGGAGCCGGGATAGAATCGCAGCGAGGTGCCCGGGTTGCAGGCACGGACTTGTGCTACATAGGTTTCGATTCCGGGCGGCAGATCGTTACGACCCCACAGTTGCTCGATTCCCTGGCGATATTCCTGGAGTTTTTCCGCATATTGCGAATCCAGTGCGTAAGCGCCCGCTCCTGCGTGCGTATCGATCACCCAGTAAGCTTTGTCCTTGAGCGCCAGATACTGTAAGACCTGAATCAGAACGTAATGTTTCAGGACGTCGGCGTGATTGCCCGCGTGAAAAGCGTGACGATAACTCAGCATGAAGATTCCAGAAGGCGTAAACACCTCAATTGTAGGTGTTTATGCGTCCCCGTGGCCTGATGTGTGAAGATCGGGTGTGACAGATTGCGTCAGAGAGGCTGAATCAGGCCGCATCGGGTTGTACCTTGCGGGTGCTTGTGCCGTCCGCCTATAGTTTCCCGTCTGCCCATAGCTGTTCGAAACGCTGCTGCTCGTGCAGATAGTGGTTGCTGCATTCGAACACCAGATTCGGGTCGTTGGCGTTGACGCATTTTTTGAGGGGTTTGTAGAACTTCGTCCATGCGGCGTCTTTGCGATCTTTTTCTTCGCGCGCCGTCTGGGCTGCCTGTTCTCTCGCTGCCAGGGCTTCCTGGAGCTTTGCATCGCTGCGTTGGCGGGCTTCCGCTTCCATGCGCTGTTCTTCGGACTGGCGTTTTTGCCGTGCAACTTCCAGCGCCTGCTGTTCCCGCGCCGTAGCTGCTGCCTGCTCCGCTGCAAGTGCCTGGGCTGCTGCTGGATCAGCCAGTGAAGTTGCTGCCGCCCTTGGGTGCGGGGGCAACACGGCATTGGTGATACCGACAGCCAGGCCGACAATCAGGGCCGCGCACACGACAGCAATTACGCTGTTGCGCAGGGTTTGTTCCGGGCGCAGCGAGGCCTCTGGGCGGGAAAGCATGGCGGACTCATGATGTATGGGTGGTCAACTGGCAAGTCTAGCCTCCGCAAGGGTCCTCTAATCCGCCATTCGTCTGGCTGTGGCGACCTGTGGCGCTTCCTTGTGGTGTGCCATGGCTATCATGGCATACGCGCCAACATTTCCGGGGGAAAGCCATGTCTGCTGCTGCACTCTTACGCACATCCAGAGTTGATTTTCTGCAGATGCTGTGTGGGGCATCCTGGGTCAGCACGTTTGTGCGCGCCGTTCTGTTCTTTTTCGCGGGCTATGTGGTGCCCCGTGTGCTGGCTGGTCATGCGGTGGTGGCTGTGCAATGGCCCATCCTGGTGATCTGCTTTTTCCTCATGGCACTTGCCGTGTTTCGGGTGTTGCAGGCAGATGCGGGGTCGCGCAGGCCTGAGCCTCAGGCCTTCGTGGCGAATGATTCTGATGTGCATACCGTGTTTGATGAATCCTTTTTCCCGCCCCAGCAAAAGAAGATTGCCAAGCCCACCCAGTGGTCCACGGACCTGCTTCGCGCACTGGAGTGGCGGCGGATGGTGGATGTCGTGCTGGCCTTCTATCGGTTCAAGGGGCTGTACGGAAAATTTGAAGTTGCCGAAGCCGATGGTAGTGTCTTTATCCCCTTGCGCAAGGCCGCCGACCCAGTAGACGCTGTGCCGCAGGTCTTGCTGCATTGCACCCGCAGTACTGCAGTTGTTGGAGCCGCAGCAGTGTACGCCCTGCATGCCCGCATGACGATTCTGGGGGTCGGCAAGGCATTCTTCACCGGTGTCGCAGGGTTTGATGCAGACGCCAAAGCCGCTGCGGCTTCATTGCAGATCACTTTGGTGGATGATCGTCTGTTCGTCTCGATGCTTGCCCGTCTGCCGGCACAGGAAGCACAACGCCTGCTGGAGCTGGCTGTAGAGGGGGATTACAAGACGCCCACATGCCCGGCCTGCCTGCTCAAGATGATTTCGCGGCAGAGCGAGCAGGGGCTGTATTGGGGTTGCCGGGCCTCCCCGCGTTGCAAGCACACCCTGACAGCAGCCTGAGTTTTTTTTGTGGTCTGAGCGCGGCCTGACCCGATGGATAAGGGGCTGTACAGGTGGTAAGCGTGGGCGAGTGCGGGCGGGTGCGCGTGCAACCCGCCTTTTTTCAGATCTATCCCTTTGCTACGGGTCGTGCGGGGTCGCTGCACCACTCGCTCCATGAGCCGGGGTAGAGCGCCACCTCCCTGAGGCCGGCAATCTCCAAAGCCAGAAGGTTGTGGCAGGCGGTGACACCCGAGCCGCACTGGACAATGACCTGTGCCGGCTGATGACGACCGAAAACCTGCTGGAATTCTGCGCGCAACTGTGCGGCTGGCTTGAATGTGCCGGTATCGAGAAGATTATCTTTGAAGAAGCGGTTGGCTGCGCCCGGAATATGGCCGCCCACCGGGTCCATGGTCTCGTTTTCGCCCCGGAAGCGGTCTGGCGCACGGGCATCGACAACAAGGCGTGCCTGTGTTTTGAGGTTCTGCAGGACATCTTCGGCGCTGACAGTGGCGACCAGGGATTCACGTACAGCCAGACTACCGCTGGTTTTTGGGGAGGGTGTCTGCGTTTCCAAAGGGCCATTGATGGTCTGCCAGGCCTGGATGCCACCATCCAGAACTGCTACTGCTTCATGGCCGATCCAGCGCAGCATCCACCACAGGCGGGCTGCCATCATGCCGCCCTGGGCGTCGTAGGCGATGATCTGGGTATGTGGCCCGGCGCCAAGGCTTGCGAGCAGGGCGGCAAAGTCCTGTTTTTCGGGAAGCGGGTGGCGACCGTTGCGCCCTGTCTTGGCGGCAGACAGATCCCTGTCCATGTGCAGAAAGAATGCGCCG
Source organism: Rhodocyclaceae bacterium UBA1310 (assembly GCA_002307175.1). Classification (GTDB taxonomy): domain Bacteria; phylum Pseudomonadota; class Gammaproteobacteria; order Burkholderiales; family Rhodocyclaceae; genus Uliginosibacterium. The sequence goes on along the minus strand of DBTS01000017.1, from coordinate 5,579 downwards.
GGAATATGCCCGGCTTGCCAGGCGGCCCGGCCTGCCTCGGGTGCAGCAAGATCATGGCGGACATCCAGGATCAGCCAATCCGGACTGGATAGGTTCTCAAGCAGCACAGGTGCCGTGACGAGGGTGGTGAATGCCATGACGCGAATCCTCTATTCTGGTGTGAAGCGTTGCGGGATAACCGGTTTTTCGCCGGTCAGGGCTTCGGTTTGCAGGGTTACAGCGTAAAATCGATGTTTTATTCAGCAGGTATTTTACTCGTGATGGAAGATCGCCTGGCTCAACTTGAAAGCAAACTCTGTCTGGCGGAAGACCTGCTCGATACGCTCAATGTCACTGTGTTTCGGCAACAGCAGCAGATAGACCAGTTACAGGCGCAGATCCGCGTGCTGTATCAGCAGATGCAGAACAGTTCCGGCACGGGTGCCGAGAAACGTGATCTGCGTGACGAAATTCCTCCCCACTACTGAGCCGCCTGCCCATGACTCTGCTGCGAAGGCGTGAGCGGGTCTCTGCTGCTGCCCGCTATCCCCAATTCCTGCGCCAGGCGCTGCTTGTCCTCGGCATTTTTCTGGCACCTGCCAGCGCCTGGGCCTGGGGGGCAAAGGGGCATGCGGCAATTGCCAGTCTAGCCGAGGCCAATCTTCGTCCGGAAGTGCAGGTGCAGGTGCAGGCACTGCTCGTTGATGATCTGGACCGGTTTGGCAGGTTATCCGCCCGCAAGACGTTGGCCGCGGTGGCTTCCTGGCCTGACGAGATACGCAGCGAAGCGGTGAAGACTGATCCGGACGCCTATAAAGGCTGGCATGTGCGTGGCAACCAGATCTGTAGCGACAGGCTTGGCAGATGTCCCGACGGTCACTGTGTCGATCAGTTGATCATCCATTACGCAAAGGTTCTGGGGGATCACACCCAGTCCCACCGTGCGCGCAATGAAGCCCTGAAATGGGTCGTGCATCTGGTGGGAGATCTGCATCAGCCGCTGCATTCTGGCATCAATCCGAATGGGGGGAGCGCCAGAGCCGTGTTGGAGGGTGTGGAGCCCAAACCCGGTGAATTGCTGACGCTGCATTCCGCCTGGGATAATGAATTGGCGGTGGCTGCGCTCAAGGGCTGGCACTCAACGTCCGTTTTGTCACCGGATCAGCCTCCTCTGCAGGAGAATGCTCCTACGCAGTGGATGATTGAAACGCGTGGCGTGGCATTGCGCGACGCCTACTCCACCCTGCCGGGGTTTCAGTGCGCCGAAAAACTCAGTGAGCCAATCATGCTCGACCAAGCGTATCAGCAGCACAGTATCGAGGTGGTTCGCCAGCAGATTGAGCGGGCCGGCCTGAGGCTTGCGCAACTGCTCAACGAAACTCTGGGCGGGCCGGCCACCGGGGCAGGGCAGCATTGAGCCCGAGAGTGGCCCAACAGGATACCGTTCAGGCTTTCTGCCGGTAAGCACAGAAGCCTGGGCGGGGGCCGATCTTCTGCGGATGGTTACGACAGGTTTCCGGGCGCTTGTCGTAGACCGTGCAGCGCCGTGTGACGGCGTCCAGGAAGCGGCAATCGCCATTGCTGCGGCGCGCCAGCGTGAACAGCCCGTGGCGGAAATTGAAATGCTCGATGATGCCCTGCTTCTGCAGGCGCTTGGCCAGCTGCTTGGGGTCGGCATCAAGTTCAAACTCATCGACAAAGCCCAGCCGGACCAGGTCGCGGGTGCGGACTTCCGCTGGCATGGTGCAGCAGATGGCATGGCAGCCATCACACAAGCCATTGCGATAGCGGACCCAGGTGGTCAGATCGTCAAGATCCGCATTGTGGACGATCATGGAAACGCGCATGAGGGGGCGCTCAGATCAGCGAGGGGCCTTTGACGATGGCCTCCGCGTCAGCAGGTGTCAGGCGCACCGAAGCGCCACAGATCACAATCACAGTAAGCCATTCCTGCAGCATTTTTTCACCGCCGTCTTCGAGAGAGACGAAACGGCAGCCGGTTTGGCCGTCTGTCGCACTGCCAAGCTGGTTGACTGCTTTGGCACGACCGCGAACCTTGTCGCCGAAACCATCCACCAGACGCAACTCGAAGTCGAACTCCGCCTCCATCTCGACGATGCCGGCCTGAATGCTGAAGCCGTCGATCGACAGGTCAATCAGGTAGGTACGCTGATCGCCCGTCAGCAGCGAGATGGCGGGTTTTCCATCGCGCTGGGCAGCGAAACGTTGGCGTTGGCGGCGTTCCTTGTAATCAGAATTCATGGGCTACAGGCTGAATGGTGGGTTGAGTGACAGGTACTGCCGCCGGTTTGCGTTTGCCTGCTCCCAGTCGGCTTTCTATATATTGGTAGAAGAAATGGCCGGCTGCAATACTCAGCATCCATGCCAGGAACATTCCGAAGAGGTTGATCCGGGCGGAATTCGGGGCAAAGCGGAATACAAAGGTGTTAACCAGCACGCAAACCGGATAGTGGATCAGGAAAATTGAATAGGAAATCTTGCCAAGCCACGCCGTCAGGCGCAACTCAGGCATCTTTTCCTCCAGCCTGAAACGCTGGCTGATGCCCAGAGCGAGTGAGATACAGAGTGCGATGGCAATGCGCGGGCGGAATTCAAGAACCAGGGAGCATGCCACCATGACAGCCACGAGGCTGAACCACAACAGGGCATATTTGCGCTGCGAGCACCAGTAGGTGAGCACGCCGAGACCGTAGGAACCGAAGAAATAGAGGGCCCAGTCATCCCAGGCGTCGTTCCGGTTGAAATAAAACAGCGACGCAAACACGGTGGCACAGACAAAGAGCAGGGCCATGCCGGTGCGGGATTTGCCGGTTTTACCGGCAAACCACAGCAGTAGCGTGAGCATGGCAAACAGCTGGAGGTCGATGGCGATGTACCAGACCCCGGCAGACAGTGCATCTTGTTCGAGTACATTCTGCAGCAGGACGGCGTGACTCAGGAGTTGCGGCAGGGTTGGCGCATCGGGAATCGAAACGTAACAGATCCACTGTCGTGCGATGGCTGCGGCCAGCATGCTGGCGAGGAGCGCACAGAACAGGGGCAGGGCCAAGCGTCGATAGCGGTTCCACACAAGCTGCAGCGGGTTGGCCACATTGGGGGTGATAGTCGGGGCCAGACTGCGTGTTGCCAGAAAGCCGGCGACAACGAGAAATACCTGCACGGCCATTCTGCCGTACTCATAGAGCCAGTCGATACCGTCACCCATCAGCGGATAGGCGACATCAGACATCGGTCCGTAAAAGGCCAGGTGATGCAGAACAATCAGTTGCGAAGCCACTGCCTTGAATGCATCAATCAAGGGCATGCGGCGTATAGAAGTGCTCATGTGTTTATTCGGCCAGCTTCAATTCGTGGCCTGCGAGACAATCATGACGACGGGCCGGTGTTTTGTTGTTAGAACCTGTTCATAATCTTATGGTGATGCCGCGATCTGGGCGGATACGCTGCTCAAAATCCCCAAGTATTCTAATACACTGCGGTTTCTGCACTGCTCATCTGTCCGCTGGCGCCCTGTTGCGACAGGTCCTGAACAACCTCTCAAGGCCACTCTAACTTCTTGAAGTCGCGGATTTTATCGGTTTTTGTGTGGGGGCGTCTAGCTGTAAGGGGGTGAGTTTTGGCAGAATACACCCTCTACGCGGAGGGCGGGCAAGTCAAACTGTGCATTCTGGCTTTGCATAACGGAAGGAATAATTTGGGCTCAGAGCACTTGCCACAATCCTTGTCGGGGAAGTTTCTGCGTATCGTCTGGAAATGTTTCTGGCTCAAATCCATTGGAACAACCGCGTTTACAACGGTTTTCTTTTTGATCTATATCTATCTGCTCAAGCATCCGGCAGCGACTGTCACCGTCATGCCGATGCTCTGGCTTGACGACTGGATAGATTTTCAGCCCTGGGCGCTGATTCCCTACCTTTCTCTGTGGGTGTATGTGTCCTTGCCGCCACTCTTCCTGACGCGCTGGCAGGATCTCGTTGCGTATGGCTGGCGTATTGGCGTGATGTGTTCAATCGGCCTGCTGGTCTTCCATTTCTGGCCGACGGCGGTGCCACCAGTGCAAATTGACTGGGCACGCTATCCGGGGGTGGCCTTCCTCAAGGGGGTGGACGCTGCTGGAAATGCCTGCCCCTCTTTGCATGTGGCAACTGCGGCGTATTCCGCCGTGTGGCTGCACCGGATGGCAGACGCTGCACCACGCCATGCGCTTCTCAAGTGGCTGAACGCAATCTGGTGTGGATTAATCGTGTATTCAACGATGGCAACCCGACAGCACGTTGCACTGGATGTTTTTTTTGGCTTGCTTCTGGCAGGGGGGTGCGCAGCGATTTTTATGTTTGATCGCAGGCGGATCAAGGCTTTGCCGATACATTGATCCGGTTTCTGCGCGGGGCTTATGTGAAAGTTGTCACGAAAGCTGATAAATCATGTCAACCGCGTTTCGCTTCTAGCGTTATTTGCAGCATGGAGGAGGCAATCTGCCGTAGCAGTGATGAAAGGAAAGACTATGGGACAACAAATTTGTGATCTGACTTACGCCGAGTTTCTTGAGTCTCTCAAGGCTGCCGGTGTGGCGATTACCAACGAAGATCAGTTGCGCGAACGCCTGGCAGAAACTTGGCGCTGGCGGTTTGCTTTCATGACGCTCGCTGCCAATGGCAGATCCTTGGGCATCAATTTTTTGAACAAGGCGGCAAGCCAGCACATGGATGAGATCCGTGGTGCCTTTGCCCGCTATCAGTTCCCCGATAATTCGGACGCCGTCTTTGCCTCCAGTCTGGCTGTCGAATAAACGTATCGCCGGGGTAATCCCGGTTTGCTTGCCTCCGCGAAGGCCACCTCAGGGCAGGGTGGCCTTTTTTGTTGCCGGTCTTCCACTAGACCTTGTGCTTGGCTGTGGCCTGTTGTACATATTGAGGTAGACGCAGTTACAAATAGTGGCACTGTGCGGAGCGTGTATCGGGTGGCTGCCGGTGGGCTAGCGCCAGGTAGCAGGTGGTTCCGTAAGGCCTTTTCCCCAAGAATTAAAATCGCTAGGAGCTAAGACATGAGTATCCTGAAATGGACCGAAGACCTTGCTGTTGGGAATTCGCTCATCGACGAAGATCATCAGAACCTCTTTGATTTGCTGGAGCGCCTGCATCAGGATATGAGTACCGGGCAGATCAACCAGGAAACCCAGAGCATCGTGGATTCCCTGCGTGACTACACGGAATCTCATTTTTCGCGTGAAGAAGAGTTCATGCGGAAGATCAACTACCCCCATTACGCCACGCACAAGGCTGAACACGACCGGTTCGTGAGTGAAGTCTGTGCCTTGCAGTCCCGGATTGCACGGGGTGCCCGCACGGCGCAGCTCGATATCGATCAGATGCTTGCCAACTGGTTGCGCGAACATGTGCTGGTACGTGACATGGCGCTGGCTGCGGCGATTCGTGGCGAAACCCACGCCACCACGAACTGAGCCAAGCTTGTCCGGATAAATAAAACGAGCCAATAAATTCCCTAGACTCCCTTCCCCGAGGGAGTTTCAGGCTACGGCTGGTGTGTCTGCCTTGTTAGAAGCTGTTCATGATCTTACT
>DBTS01000078.1:4380-18022 GCA_002307175.1 Rhodocyclaceae bacterium UBA1310 | reverse complement strand
CGATGGCGGGGGCGCAACAGTCGGGAGCGTGTGATCTTCAAATCTTGAGGCACTATGCTTTGCATGACTGTAATCGCTATATGGATTAGTTGATGTGTCATTGAGGGGCCTGCATCGAGCTCCAGTAGTGGTGCTGTCAGTACGTGGTGGATCTTCCTGATTCAGGTTGTGGTTATGGTGTGTGGAATACAGATGAAGATATGCATTGTTCGTGCCAGATGCATTTAATCTTTGTTTTGATTAAAAGTACATAATTATCATGTATTTATTTTATCGTGTTTTTGGTAAGTTTATGACATTGCGTATCGGTATAGTTCATTTACTGTATAACTAAATACATAACGACATGTTTTTGTGCACTCGTTCTGAACATCGCAAAGCTAGCCGCGCGGCGCTTCGTCGCTTTGACGTGGCAGGAAAGGTGTCTTGCCCGTGTCAGCTAAAAATGTTAGAAATCTACCGGTTAGCTTTCTAATCTTTGCGAGGAATGCTCTGCCAGCTGCGCCTTGTCTGGTCGGAGCGATGAGTCCGGGGCTATGGCCACACCTGTTCGCTACCTGTTTTCACAGTTGAACTACCTGCGCGGGAAGAAATCCCGCCACATCTTGCAGCAGACGGGCCTGAGTGCCGGGCAGCCGAAAATTCTGGATTTTGTGAGCCTGCATGAAGGGGCGACGCAACGGGAGTTGGCGCTGGGGTGCGGGGTTGAGCCGGCCACCATGTCTGCCTTGCTGGAAGGCCTGGAGAAAGAAGGGCTGGTGGAGAAGCGTGGTGATGCAGGCAACCGCCGCATTGTGAAAATTTATCTGACCGAAGCCGGCAGAGAGAAGGTTCGGCAGATACGGCCTATCGTTGAGGCACTCGAGCGGGAGACCTTTGGCGCGGAGTTCAGTGCTGAGGAGCAGGCGCTTTTCCGTGCCCTGCTGGAGCGCTATTGCCGCCGTTGGCAGGTGCTGGATACGGATGATGTGCTGCGTGGAATACCGGTAGATGTGCCGCACAGGGGTTGATTGCTGGTGCCTGCCCAGAATTTGCAGGCGTGAATTGGAAAACGGCTGATTTCGGCCGTTAAGGTTTCAGAAGCGAACTTCAGAATTGAAGTTCAGGATGGATTGGGCCGCCCGGGCCGCATTGGCCCGACCTGTGCGTTCACTGCCCACAAGGCGGCTGACCGACTGCTAGGGAAATCGAGGCAAGCATGAAGGGACGTATCGACGACGAAATTACTTTCCGCAAGCTGGAGGTGCTGTTGGCCTTCATGCGGACGGGAAATCTTGCCAAGGTTGCCGAGCAGCTGGATACCACGACGGTGAGCGTGCATCGGGCACTGCATTCGCTGGAAGCTGGCCTGGGCTGCCAGCTTTTTCGCAATGAAGGGCGCAATCTGGTGGCTACCCAGGCGGCAACGGTACTGGCTGGTGCGGCGGAAGAGGTGATCGAGCACATGGTGCGGGGCATTGCCCTGACGCGCCAGGAGGCGGGGTTTTCTTCCACTCAGGTGCGCCTGGGCTCACTGTATTCGCTGACTTCGGAAGTGATGCCGCAGGTGTTGATGGATCTGAAACTGCGCCGTCCGGAGTTGCGTGTGGAGCTGGTGCTGGGGTCGAACGATGATCTCAAGGAAAAGCTTCTGGCGGGGCAGGTGGATGCGGTTGTCATGGGGGTGGAAGAGGGGGACACGCAGGTTGAGAGTGTGCCGCTCTTTGAGGATGAGGTATTTTTCGCTGTGCCGGGTGCGTCGGAGTATGCCGGGGCGGATCTGATTGACCTGAAGAAGTTCGCGCAGGAAGACTTTGTTTCTCTCTCCAGCGGATTCGTGACCTATCGCGGGTTCCGCGATGCGTTCCAGGTGGCCGGGTTTGAGCCCAAGGTGGTGGCCCGTGTTGGCGATATCTACTCACTGATGAATCTGGTGGCCGGCGGGGTGGGCTTTACGTTGCTGCCGGGGCGCGTGCGCGGTGTGTTTGCGGAGCGCGTGAAGCTGGTGCCTTTGTTGCCGCCATTCCGGATGCGCCAGCATATGGGGCTGACTTTCCTGCGCGCGCGCGAGCGCGACCCGAACATTCTTTCCGTGGCGGCTGCCTGCCGGATGACCGCCGGGCGCCTGTTCCCGCAGTCACACGCAGCATGATCGTCTGGCGGTTTATCCGGCGCGTGACGGTGCCTTTTAGCGCGTATGATGCGTTCCACCGTATATAGGGTATACCAAAATTCGTTAGCTTCAGCGTAACGAATCGTCGCCTAGCTTAATTGAAGCGTCTTCTGCCCGGCTTTAAGGTAGCTCCCATGTCAATACTGCATGGAGCAGAAATGATCGCTACCAAAGAGCCAAGTCAGGCTCCCGTATGGGATCGTCGCCGCAGCGAAAAACAACGGCGCATCGAAAAACTCGGGAAGCTTGCAGACGGTCGGGTGATTCCGACCAATCGTATCGTTGAAGCGCTGGAAACGCTGATTGCCCCTGGAGACCGCGTGGTCCTCGAAGGCAATAACCAGAAGCAGGCAGACTTTCTCTCCCGCTCTCTGGCCAAGGTGAGTTCGGCCAAACTGCATGATCTGCACATGATCATGCCGAGCGTGGGCCGCTCGGAACACCTTGATCTGTTCGAGCGTGGCATTGCCCGCAAGCTGGATTTCTCCTTCTCTGGCCCGCAGAGCCTGCGTATCGGCCAGCTGCTTGAAGATGGTGTACTGGAAATCGGTGCCATCCATACCTACATCGAACTGTACTCGCGCCTGTTCGTCGATCTGATCCCGAATGTGGCACTCGTTGCTGCCTACAAGGCTGACCGCAAGGGCAACCTGTATACCGGGCCGAGTACGGAAGATACGCCTGCCATCACTGAAGCGGCTGCTTTCAAGAATGGCATCGTCATTGCCCAGGTAAATGAACTGGTGGAAGACGAAAGCGAACTGCCGCGCGTTGATATCCCCGGTTCCTGGGTGGATTTCGTGGTGGTGGCTGACAAGCCCTTCTTCATCGAGCCGCTCTTCACGCGAGACCCGCGTCTGATCAAGCCGGTGCACGTGCTGATGGCCATGATGGCAATCCGCGGGATCTACGAGCGTCACCAGGTGCAATCGCTGAACCACGGTCTGGGTTTCAATACCGCTGCCATCGAACTGCTGCTGCCGACCTACGGTGAGAAGCTGGGCCTGAAGGGCAAGATCTGCAAGCACTGGACGCTGAACCCGCATCCGACGCTGATTCCCGCGATCGAATCGGGCTGGGTGGAGAGCGTACATTGCTTCGGCGGCGAACTGGGCATGGAAGAGTACATCCGTGCGCGCCCTGATGTGTTCTTTACCGGCTCGGATGGTTCGCTGCGTTCCAACCGTGCATTCTGCCAGTTGGCCGGCCAGTATGCTGTCGATATGTTCATCGGCTCGACGCTGCAGATTGATGGCGATGGCCATTCCTCGACAGTGACGCGTGGCCGTATCGCCGGTTTCGGTGGTGCCCCGAACATGGGCCATGATCCGCACGGTCGTCGCCATGCCACCCCGGCCTGGCTGGATCTGCTGCAAACGGATAATCCGCTGGAGCGCGGCAAGAAGCTCGTGGTGCAGATGGTGGAAACCTATCAGGCAGGCAATAAGCCCACCTTCGTGGAAAAGCTTGATGCCATTGATGTGGCCAAGGCCGCCAAGATGCCGCTTGCTCCTGTCATGATCTATGGTGACGACGTGACCCACGTGCTGACCGAAGAAGGGATTGCCTATCTGTACAAGGCACAGTCTCTCGATGAACGCCGCGAGATGATCGCCGCCGTGGCCGGTGTGACGCCGATCGGTATGCGCCATGATCCGAAGAAGACTGCGGAGATGCGCACCAAGGGCCTCATCGCGCTGCCTGAGGATCTGGGTATCCAGCGTGCCGAAGCAACGCGTTCGCTGCTGGCTGCGAAGAGTGTTGCCGATCTGGTGGAATGGTCTGACGGGCTGTATAACCCGCCCGCCAAGTTCCGGAGCTGGTAATGAACCGAGTCGTCCGCAGCAGCCCCGTGTCGTTCTCCGCGCAGATTGCCGATCTGGCCGTGCAGGCCCTGATCGACGAAGCCGAACTGACCCCCAAGCCTGGTCTTGTGGATCGGCGTGGCAGTGGTAACCACGGTGATATGACACTGGCGCTGATGCTGCGGTCTGCGCATTCGCTGCACGAAGGTTTTGGGCAGATGTGTGAAGCCGCCCTGCATGTGACCGATGCTCCCACCCTGCGTGAGGAAATCGGACGCATCGGGCGCGAAGCTGAAACCGTCATGATGCGTGCCACGAATGGGGTGAATACCCACCGTGGCGCCATCTGGGCCATTGGCCTGCTGAGTGCAGCGGCTGGCATGCAGGCACACGATCTGGCTGCGGAGCATGTGGCCGCAAGGGGCGCCGAGCTTGCGCGCCTGCCGGATAGGATGAGCGTGCCGCGTGCCAGTAATGGCGAGCGCATGCGCACACGCTACGGTGTGCCGGGTGCGCGTGGCGAAGCACAGGAAGGGTTTCCGCACGTGATCAAGGTGGGCTTGCCAGCATTGCGTGCAAGCCGTGCGGCGGGCCATGCGGAGAATACCGCGCGGCTTGATGCCCTGGTGGCAATTATCGCCAAGCTGCAGGACACCTGTGTGCTTTCGCGTGGTGGCAAGGCAGCGCTGCATGATGTACACACGCTGGCTTCCGCCGTCATGGTGTGTGGTGGTACCGGCACGTTGCAGGGGCGTTATCTGCTGCGGCGACTTGAACAGAACATGCTGTCTCACAACGCGTCTCCGGGCGGTGCAGCCGATCTTCTCGCGGCCACGCTGTTCCTGGATGCGTTAGAGACGCAGTGACACATTTGAAATTGGGAGTCCGATATGGAAACCATCAAATTTGAATATCCCGCCAAACAGCCGGCCTCCGGCCGTGTGCTGGTTGGTGTGGTGGGCAGCGGTGATCTGGAAGTGCTGCTTGAGCCGGGTGAATCCGGCAAGACACGGGTGACCGTGAATACCTCGGTGGATGGTGCTGCCAGTCAGTGGCGCGCACTGTTTGACCGCCTCTTCGCCACGCTGCCGAACGCAGCCGCGATGAATCTCGAGCTGAACGATTTCGGCGCCACCCCAGGGGTAGTGCGCATGCGCCTGGAACAGGCGATGGAACTCGTCAAGCAACAGGCTGGAAAGTGAGGACGCGATGGACAAGTCACAGAATCTGAAGTCGAACAGCTTCATTGAACTGAATGCACGCGAACGCGCCCGCTCCATTCTGGATACGGGCAGCATGCGCGAGTTGCTTGGCCCGTTTGACCGCGTCACTTCGCCGTGGCTCAAGGAGCAGGGCATCGTGACCCAGGCCGATGATGGCCTGGTGGTTGCCAAGGGCACCATCAACGGACAGAGCGCTGTGGTGCTGGGTATCGAAGGCAGCTTCCAGGGCGGTTCTATGGGCGAAGTTTCCGGCGCCAAGATGGCCGGCGCCCTGGAACTGGCTGCGGAAGACAACCGCAAGGGGATTCCGACGCTGGCCGTGCTGCTGCTGGAAACCGGCGGCGTGCGTTTGCAGGAAGCCAACCTGGGGCTGGCCGCGATTGCCGAGATTCACGCGGCGATTGCCGATCTGCGCCAGTATCAGCCGGTGATCGGCGTGGTGGCGGGTACGGTGGGCAGCTTCGGCGGGATGTCGGTGGCCGGTGCCTTGTGCAGCTATATGGTGGTGACGCGGGAAGCGCGCTACGGGCTGAATGGCCCGCAGGTGATCGAGCAGGAAGCCGGTATCGAGGAATATGACTCGCGTGACAAGCCCTTCATCTGGAGTCTTACCGGGGGCGAACAGCGCTTTGCCACCGGCCTTGCCGACCGCTTTGTGCAGGATGATGTCGATAGCATGAATGCGGTGATCCGTGAGCTGGCCAAGGCCGGCGTGCCAGCAAGCCTGCGCGATCAGCGCATCGATGAATTCCTGGCTTTGCTCGACAGCATCGACACCAACGTGCAGCCGAACAGTGCGCAGGTCCGTGAAATCTTTGGCAAAGGAGTCAAAGCATGAGCGACAAGAATACCAAGGGTGCTCCGTCCCAGCGCGGGCGGATCTGGTTTGAAGCCCTGAGCGCAAATGGCAAGCCGGTGGCCGGCCTGCCGGATTCGGTCCGCGCCGCCGATATCGATCTGGCTGGCAAGCCTGCCCGCGTGATCGCTGTGGTGCCGGATACCAACAACCGCTTCCCGCGTGCCCGTAATGGCGAAGTGGGGCTGCTCGAAGGCTGGAACGTTGCCCGTGCTGTGCGCGATGTGGTGAAGGCCGATGAGAACTCCACTGAAAAGCGTGCGCTGATCGCCGTCGTTGATGTGCGCAGCCAGGCTTATGGCCGCCGCGAAGAAGCTTTCGGCATCCATCAGGCACTGGCTGCTGCCGGTGCCGCCTACGCGAATGCCCGCATGAAGGGGCATCCGGTGATTGCGCTGATCGTCGGGGTTGCCATGTCAGGTGGTTTCCTGGCGCACGGTTATCAGGCCAACCGCCTGATTGCGATCAACGATCCGAAGGTACTGGTGCACGCCATGTATCAGGCTGCTGCTGCGCGCATCACGCTGCGCACGGTGGAAGAGCTGGAAAAGCTCGCCGCCACGGTGCCGCCGATGGCCTATGACATTGGAAATTACGCCAAGCTCGGTCTGCTGTGGAAGCTGCTTGAGGTGGAACAGGCCGATGCGCCGACCACGCCGGATCTGGCACTGGTGCGCGATACGCTGGTGGCGGCGCTGGCCGACATCCTCAAGTCACCGCGTGATCTGTCCTGCCGTCTCGGGTCGGAAACCCGTGCCGCTTCGGTCAAGGTGCGCAAGCTGTTGCGCGAACAGTGGGCGTGATTCATTAAAACATTCTCACCGGCTGCAGTGCAGCCCTGGCTGCAGCGGTGAGCATCTTCACGCGTGGCGTGAGTGATGAAAAGATTTTCTTTCCTTTTGGAGACGACCCATGGGGTACTTCATACTGAAGGCGCTCGCGCCTATTTTCGTAATCCTGGCTCTGGGGTATTGGGCCGGCAAGGCAAAGCTGGTAGATAACGGCAATGTCGCCATCCTGAATATTTTCCTGATGGACTTTGCACTGCCTGGCGGCCTCTTTCTGGCTACCGTGCAGACGCCGTGGGCCGGGATCGTCAAACAGATTCCGCTAGTTGCCGTGCTGACGCTGTCGATGTGGATCATTTATGCCCTGATCTATTTCGTGTCTGCCAAGTTGTGCCACAAAAAGCTTGGTGATACTGCCGTGCTCGCCCTGACGGTGGGCTTGCCTAACTATGCTGCACTGGGTTTGCCGATTCTCAATGGCGTATTCGGGGAAAATCCGGTGACGTCGCTGAACGTGGCGATTGCCATTGCCTGTGGCTCGGTGTTCATGACGCCGGTGTGTCTGATGATGCTGGAAGCCGCCAAGGCCGAAGCCAGTGGTACGGCGAAGAGCTCGGTGGCTGCTGCATTGCCGCGCCTGATGTGGGCGTCGGTGAAGAAGCCGCTGGTGTTTGGCCCGATCCTCGGTGTGATCGGTTCTGCCCTGCTTGGCATGGCCAACCTGAAAGCGCCGGAACTGCTGATTCTGGCATTCAAGCCGCTGGGTGGTGCTTCGCTGGCTGCTGCGCTGTTCCTGACCGGTGTGATCCTGTCGGCACGCAAGCTCAAGATCAACGGCATTGTGATCTTCGGTGCCATACTCAAGAACCTCGTGCAGCCGTTCATTGCCTGGGGGGTAGCTCTGGCCTTTGGCCTGGACCCGGTGGTGGTGGTTGCAGGCGTGCTGCTCGTGGCGCTTTCTGCCGGTTTCTTCGGCGTGGTGTTTGGCAACCGCTACGGTGTGCAGTCGCCTGATGGTGAAGGCGCACTGCTAGTGAGTACTGCAGCGTTCATCATCACGATTCCTTTGTTTATCGTGCTGACCGCGCCGCTGCTGCATAGCTGATGCGATGATGAGGGAGGGCTCCGGCGCAATCAGCCGGGTTTCCCTTGATACCGGCCCGCGCAAGCGGGCGGTATTGTTTTGGGCAATATAGCTTCAGAAGGTCCACCAAAATGTTTTTGGCATTATGAGGCTGCGGAACATTTTGGCAGGCAGTCTGGTGCTCTGCGTCAGAGCATGGTTTGCGCCGGCAGGAGGCGTATAGATGAGTGATAAGTTTCTGGCCCACGATCTGTTGTGGCTCAAGGTGGATACGCCGCAGCGGCATGCAGAGTGGTTTGCAGGCCTGCCTTTGTGGGCGCGTGAGCGCATTCTGCGGCGCCATCCGCTGGTTGTGCGGCGTGAGCTGGCTCCACCCGGAGGTGTTGCCGTGGGGCTGCGCGGTTATTCGCGCGCCGAACGTTTCGGCTGTTTCATTCCGGCCGGCGAGATCGCCCGCCGCATGAGTCCGCCGGAACTGCATGGTGTTCCGCTGCGTGAAGGGCGGCAGAGCATGCCGGCGCTGAAGGCCTGGGAGGATCTGCGCCACCGCATCTCGGTCCTGTTCCCCTGGGGGCCGAGCGGAAGCGCGGCTTATGAGCTGGCGACTGGAACCGATGTGGTCAGTGCAACGAGTGATCTGGATCTGGTGCTGTACGTGCCGCACCCGCTGACACGGCGCGAGGCAACTCGTCTGCTGGCAGAGTTCGAACATCCGGCCTGCTATTGCGATGTGCAGATTGCCATGCCTTCCGGGAGTGCTTTTGCCCTGCGCGAGTGGGAGAGAGGCGACGCCCGCGTGATGGTAAAAACGCCGCGCGGGCCGGTATTGAGCAACAAACCCTGGAGTGTGGAGAGCACGGTATGAGTACACTTTTGACGTTTCCGGGCCAGGGCGCCCAGCATGCGGATATGCTACATGATTTGCCGCAGGAAGCGCTGGTGCGCCAGACATTGGAGGAAGCCACGGATTGCCTGGGCCTGGGCCTGGCAGAGATCGATTCGGCGGAGGCACTGCGCTCAACGCGTGGCGTGCAGCTCTCCCTACTGATTGCCGGGGTGGCTTCGGCCCGCCTGCTGGCGGCAGCGGGCTGTGAGCCGGATATGGTGCTGGGGCTTTCCATCGGGGCTTATCCGGCTGCCGTGGTGGCAGGCAGTCTGGCGTTTGCCGATGCCCTGCATCTGGTTCGTCTGCGTGGTGATCTGATGCAGCAGGCTTACCCCAGCGGGTACGGCATGAGCGCGGTGATCGGTCTGTCGCTGACGCAGGTCGAGAATATCGTGGCTGCGCAGTTCCTTGCGGACTCCCCCATTTACGTGGCCAACATCAATTCGCCCGAGCAGGTCGTGGTGGCGGGCCACGAGGCCGGGCTGGCGCGGGTGGCGGAAGTTGCCGTGCGTGATTACAACGCCCGCAAAGTGGCGCGTATCGCGATCAGTGTGCCTTCGCACTGTGCATTGCTTGCCCCGCAGGCAGAGGAACTGGGTGCCGCATTTGCCACGGTGGAACTGGCACGGCCACGCTGTACCTACGTGAGTGCGAGCGTCGCGCGGGCGCTGTTTGTGCCGGAAAAAATCCGTGATGATCTGGCCAACAATATGGCGCGCCAGGTGCACTGGCACGATGCGGCCACGCATGCCTATGAACGTGGTGCGCGTTTGGCTATCGAGGCTTTCCCGGGTGGAACCCTGACGGGGCTGTGCCGTTCGGTGTTCTCGTCCGGTGGAGATGCTGTGGCGATGAGCCAGAATTCACTTTCGAATCTGGCAACTTTGCATAAACGCTATGCAGAATAAATACCTGGAATCCGGGTCTGGTTTTACTTTGAGGCCGGGTTCTGAAGCGCGCAGCTAAAACCCGTCCGCCGCCGTATTCCACCGTCTGCATGCAGACAGCCGGATAAAATACGGCGGCGGCCCCCGGGCCTCTTGCTCAATGTGCCTGCCCCCGCCAACGGCGTGGTGCAGCAATGTTCTTCAGGATCAGAAAGCGGAATGGTGCCGCGATTCCGAAGGCAGTTCGCCAAACAGCTGGCGGTAATCCCGTGCAAATTGTGAGAGGTGCGAGAAGCCCCACGCGTAGGCGATGCTTGATATCGGCTCGCCACGGTCTTCGCGCAGCTCGCGGCGCACGGCATTCAGCCGCACGCTGCGCATGAACGCCAGGGGCGACAGGCCGGTTACTTCTTCCACACAGTTTTGCAGCGCGCGCCGGCTGACATGCAGGCGTTCGCACAGATCCGGAATGCTCGGCGGCTGGGCCGGGTTCTCCAGCAGATAGGCGCGGATGCGCGTCACGGTCTGTTGGCGTGTGAGCTGGCTGCGTCGCGGGGTGGCGGTGTCTCCCTGCTTCTGTTCAAGGATGCGCAGCATCAGGGAGAAAATACGCCCCTGCAGGTCTGCCGGCGCTTCTTCACCGCATGCTGTGGCATCCGTCAGGATGCCAGCCAGCGAGGCGCACAGATTGGCCTTGTGCAGCGGCGCCAGAGCCACCACATCGCGTTGCCGTAGCAGACGCTCAAGATCCTGGCGGGCGTTCGCCTCCACGTATTGGGCGAAAGCCGCACGGTTAACCACCACACCATACAGATCAAAATCCGGCGCTGTCATCAGATCGAATTCGGCACCGCCATCGCGTATGCATACGGAATTCGAGGAGAGTTGCCGGCTGCCCATCGCCATCTGGCCGTCTTCCGCAGCGGGAATCCCGAACCATACTGACTCCGGCCATGCCGCACAGGTCTGGCGCAGTTGCCGGTTGGCCCGCTCGACAAACACCTGGGTATGCGGCAGCCAGAGCTCGGTCACGCAGCCCTCAAAGTTGCCCGAAGAGAGCTGGTCATAACGCTGATCCCATTGCGAAAGATTCTGGGCGTGCTCGTCCGCATCGTGCGCACGCGTGTGGGTCACGCGTAAAAGAGGCAGCACCGCAGGGGGCGTTGCCGCTCCCTGCGGGCTGCTTTGACACGGAGGAGAGGACGTAAACACAGATTTCATCGCAGATGACCGGCGAGGCTTGATTCCTCCTTACTTAAGCAAACAGCGTACCGGGCAGGCAAAACACTTGAATTGGTAAGCCTTGCACGGTTTTTGCGCTTGCTGGAAGAGGGGGGCTTTACCCTGTTTTTTCGCACCGATGCGGTGCTTTGAAGGGAATTTGCGGTCCGAAGCGGTGCCTGGGTTCAAAACGTGCCAAATCTTGATATCGAGGTGCCAAAACTTGATAGATCGCGAACGGACTCGTAACACATGATGTAGCCATGGCAACTCTCGGAGGTTTTTGAAATGAGCAATGCAAAGGAAAGCGCGGGCGGCAAGCTTGCCGCAAACCTCGGGACCTGGCAGCTGTGGGGTATCGCAGTCGGGCTGGTGATCTCGGGTGAATATTTTGGCTGGAGCTTCGGGTGGGCCACGGCGGGAACGCTGGGTTTTCTGATCACCACCATTGCGGTGGCCATCATGTATGGCACGTATATTTTCAGCTTTACCGAACTGACGACCAGCATTCCGCATGCCGGTGGCCCTTTCACGTATAGCTTCCGCGCACTCGGCCCGACTGGCGGGTATCTTGCCGGGATGGCCACGCTGATCGAATTCGTTTTCGCTCCGCCTGCCATTGCGCTGGCCATCGGCTCGTATCTGAATGTGCAGTTTCCAGGCCTGGACCCGAAGATCGCTGCCGTGGGCGCTTACGTGGTGTTCATGGGGCTGAATATTGCCGGGGTGAGTCTGGCGGCCACTTTCGAACTCTTCGTGACAGTGCTGGCAATTTTCGAACTGCTGGTGTTCATGGGGGTGGTGGCACCGGGATTCTCGCTGGGCAACTTCGTCAAGGGTGGCTGGGCGGGTTCCGATCATTTCTCGCTGGCCGCAATTCCCGGCATCTTCGCAGCGATTCCGTTTGCGATCTGGTTCTTCCTGGCCATTGAAGGCGTAGCCATGGCCGCCGAGGAAGTGCGCGATCCGAAGCGCTCGATTCCGATTGCCTACACCGCCGGCATCATCACCCTGGTAATTCTGGCGATGGGCGTGATGGTGTTTGCAGGCGCTGCTGGTGACTGGACCAAGCTTGCCAACATCAACGACCCGCTGCCGCAGGCCATGAAGATGATCGTTGGTCAGTCTTCGGGCTGGCTGCACATGCTGGTGTGGCTGGGTCTCTTCGGGCTGGTGGCCTCTTTCCACGGCATCATCCTCGGCTACTCGCGGCAGATCTTTGCCCAGGCCCGCGCCGGCTATCTGCCCGCCTGGATGGGGGCTGTGCATCCGCGCTTCAAGACGCCGCACATGGCCATCATCGTCGGTGGCGTTGTCGGGATTGCTGCCATCTTCAGTGACAACGTGCTGTCCTTTGGCGGCCAGACCCTGACGGCCAATATCGTCACGATCTCCTGCATGGGTGCTTTGCTGATGTACATCCTGAGCATGGTTTCGCTGTTCAAGCTGCGTCGCACGGCACCGGCCATGGAACGCCCGTACAAGACGCCCCTGTATCCGATCTTCCCGGCAATTGCCCTGATCGGTGCGGTGGTCTGTCTGGCAACGGTGATCTGGTTCAACCTCCTGCTGGCCGGCGTGTTTGTCGGGGTGCTGGTGGTGGGCTACATCTACTTCCGTCTGACTCATGCCCAGCGTGCCGCTGCCTCCATGGGCGGCATGGTTGGCGCTGAAGCAGCGAAGTGATTGCCTGAAATAGAGTAAGGGGTAGGTAAATGGTGTACTCGGCTTCCATCGGTGTGCGGCGGCATGTGTTCGCAGATCTCAAGACCCTGCTTGCCAAGGCGAGCCCGGCTCGCTCTGGCGACATGCTCGCGGGGGTTGCTGCCGCTTCCGAGGAAGAGCGCATGGCCGCACGTATCGCGCTGGCAGATGTGCCGCTGGCGAGGTTTCTGGAAGAGATGGTGGTGCCTTACGAGACCGATGAGGTCACGCGGCTCATCATTGATCGTCACGATGCGGCGGCTTTTGCGCGTGTTGCAGGGCTTACGGTTGGCGAGTTTCGCGACTGGCTACTCTCCGATGCAGCAGATACGGTGACGCTGGCGGCACTTGCCCCCGGTCTCACGCCGGAGATGGTGGCGGCAGTGAGTAAGCTCATGCGCAACCAGGATCTCATCATGGTGGCCTCGCGCTGTGAGGTCATTACCCGCTTTCGCGATACCATTGGCCTGAAGGGGCGCCTCGCGGTGCGCCTGCAGCCGAATCACCCCACTGACGATCCGAAGGGTATCGCTGCCTCGATGCTCGATGGTCTGCTGTATGGCTCGGGCGATGCAGTGATCGGCATCAATCCGGCCAGCGATTCGCTGCCGGCGATCTCAGCACTGCTGCATCTGATTGATGACTTCCGCCAGCAATATGCCGTGCCCACGCAAAGCTGCGTGCTCACGCACGTCACCAATACCATCCGTGCTGTAGAAAAAGGCGCTCCGGTGGATCTGGCCTTCCAGTCCATTGGTGGCACTGAAGCCGTCAATTCCAGTTTCGGAGTGACGGCGGCAATTCTGGAGGAAGCCCTGCATGCCACGCGTTCGCTGAACCGTGGGACGGTGGGCAACAACGTCATGTATTTCGAAACGGGGCAGGGCAGTGCGCTCTCCGCCAATGGCCATCATGGTGCCGACCAGCAGACGCTGGAAGCACGGGCCTACGGCATGGCGCGCTGCTATGAACCCTTCCTCGTGAATACCGTCGTCGGCTTCATCGGCCCGGAGTATCTCTACGACGGCAAGCAGAT
>DBTS01000078.1:0-4115 GCA_002307175.1 Rhodocyclaceae bacterium UBA1310 | reverse complement strand
TCATCCGCGCCGGCCTGGAAGACCACTTCTGTGGCAAGTTGCTGGGCCTGCCGATGGGCTGCGATATCTGTTACACCAACCATGCCGAGGCTGATCAGGATGATATGGATACGCTGCTCACGCTGCTTGGCGTGGCCGGTATCAACTTCATCATGGGTATCCCCGGTGCGGATGACATCATGCTGAACTATCAAAGCACGTCGTTTCACGATGCGCTGTATCTGCGCCGTGTGCTGAATCGTCGGCGTGCTCCTGAATTCGAAGAGTGGCTGGAGCGCATGGGGGTTGCGGATTATCGTGGCGAACTGATTGCACAAAGTGAAAACCAGCCCTTGCTTGGCATGGCGACGCTGGCCTGAGGAGATGCACCATGAATAATCCTCCCAACCGCCCGAATCGACCTGTTTCACCGATCACGCCTGATCCGTGGACGCGTCTGCGTACACTTACGGCTGCCCGCATTGCACTGGGGCGCAGTGGTGTGAGCCTGCCCACCAATGAAGTGCTGCGTTTCGGGCTGGCCCATGCCCAGGCCCGCGATGCCGTGCATCAGCCGTTGGATGTAGCGGCCCTGCAGGCAGCCCTGGTCGGGCATGGTTTCAAGCCCAGCGTGGTGACCAGCCGTGCGCCGGATCGGGTGAGCTATCTGCGCAGGCCCGACTGGGGGCGCAGGCTTGCCGAGGATTCAGCCCGTGATCTACGGGAACGCCGTCCGGCCAAGGCTCCTCGTATCGCTTTTGTGGTTTCCGATGGTCTTTCTTCGCGCGCCACGCAGAACAACAGCCTGCCGCTGCTGCTGGCGCTGGCCGCCTACATTCCCGAACTGCGTGTGTGCCCGGTGGTGATTGCCACGCAGGCGCGTGTTGCCCTGGGCGACGAGATTGGTGAGATCCTTGGCGCCGAACTTGTAGTGGTTTTGATCGGTGAGCGCCCCGGCCTGTCTTCACCAGACAGCCTCGGTGTGTACATGACCGGTGCGCCGCGCGTGGGCCTGACGGACGCCACGCGCAATTGCATTTCCAATGTTCGTCCAGAAGGTCTGTCGTTTGCCGAGGCCGCCCGCAAGCTTGCGTTCCTGATTGCCGGGGCACGTGCGCTGGGTTGCACCGGGGTGGACCTGAAGGATGACAGTGATGATCGCCTGCCGGATGAACGTCCGCCGGCGATGTTGCTTGCAGTTGAATGAGAAGAGTCCTGTTTATATCAACATCATACAGATAAGAAGGAGCAAGCCATGAAACCGGTGTCCCCACGCATCGTTACCGCCTCTCTGACCTGCGCCATGCTCGCCGGTGCCTTTGCTGCATTGCCGGCACATGCCGAGGATACCCCGCCTGCTGCGGCTTCTGCTCCCGCCCAGGCAACTGAGCCGGCGCCGGAATGGACTTTCCCGACCAGCGTCAGCGTGGTCAGTGATTACATCTTCCGTGGTCAGTCCCAGACCTGGGGCAGACCCGCCGCGCAGTTCAGCTTTGAAGCTGATCATGCTTCAGGGTTTTATGCAGGCTTCTTTGCCTCGAATGTCTCGGAGCGTTGGTTGCCTGGCGCCACAGTGGAGAATGATTACTTCGCCGGTTATCGTGGCAAGATCAAAGATACTGTCGGGTATGACCTGAACCTGATCTACTACACCTATCCGGGTGGCAACTGGAAGCACTCTGTGTTTGATGGTTACAACGATTCAAACACGCTGAACACTGCGGAAGCGTCCATTGCGCTGTCCTACAACTGGATGACTGTCAAGGCCGGTACCGCATTGACTGAGTTCTTCGGCTGGAGCACCAATAACTCTCCGAAGGATGGTGGCTTCAACGGCGATTACAACGCAGGGGTGACGGGCAGCACAAAGGGGTCAAGTTACTTCGAAATGGATCCGAGCTACAACATCAACGAGCTCTGGAACATTTCCGGCCAGCTCGGTCACCAGATCATCCGCAATGCTGATGGCCTGGATATCACCTACTACAAGCTGGGTGTCACGCGCGCTCTGCCGCTTGGCTTCTCGCTCGGGGTGTTCTATTCCGGCAGCGATACGCCGGCAGCCTACCGCCACTACCTGAGCCTTACCAACGGCACCTCGCCATCCAACGTTGCGCGGCATACCGTGTTTGCCAACCTCACGAAGGCCTTTTGATTCCCGTCGGCCTTCAAGGCTGACGAAACCCCAGAAAACCCGCAGCCGAAACGCCGCGGGTTTTTTTATGGCAGGAAATATTTTCCCGCAAGGGCAGTGTCACGGTATGACTCTGGCAAGAATGTAGATTGCAGTATGCAAACATCAGAAGCTGGCACTCTCGTTGCTTAGAGCCTCTCCATGCGATTGAATCAGCTTCCCGGAAGCAAAGCCTTGATCCTTAAAATAACCAACATAGGAGAATGATAATGTTTAACTGCTTCAAGACAGGTTGGCGTCATCTCGGCGCAGCACTGTTCGTGGCGGGCTGCCTGCTGAGCGGCCAGGTTCTGGCTGCCGACAAGGCGCACGTAGTGGTTCTGGCAACCGGCGGCACAATTGCCGGCGCGGGTGCCGATGCGGTCAACAGTGCCACCTATCAGGCAGCCAAAGTGCCGGTGGATAAGCTCATTGCAGGCATCCCCGAGCTTGCCAAGGTGGCTGACGTCAAGGGCGAACAGGTTTTCCAGATCGCCTCGGAAAGTTTCACGAATGATAATCTCATGACGCTGGGGCGCCGTGTTTCCGCCCTGGTCAAGGATAAGGGGGTCGATGGCATCGTGATCACCCACGGTACTGACACGCTGGAAGAAACGGCCTTCTTCCTGAATCTGGTAATCCATTCCGACAAGCCCATCGTGGTGGTCGGCTCCATGCGGCCGGGTACGGCGCTCTCCGCAGATGGCGGGTTGAACCTGCTGGATGCTGTGTCGGTGGCGGCCAATCCCGAATCTCGTGGGCGTGGAGTAATGGTGGTGATGAACGATGAAATCCTCTCAGCACGCGATGTCGTCAAGACCATCAACATCAAGACCAATGCCTTTGCCAGTCAGTGGGGCGCGCTGGGCATGATCGTGGAAGGCAAGAGTTACTGGTTCCGCAAGATCGACAAGAAGCATACTCTCACGTCCGAATTCAATATCGACAACCTGAAGGAACTGGCGCCTGTCGACATCGCCTATGCCTACGGAAACGTGGGGGCTGAAGCTTATGAAGCCTTCGCCGCGAAGGGTGACAAGGCCATCATTCATGCCGGTACGGGCAATGGCTCTGTGGCAGACCGCATGGTGCCGGTGCTGCGTGGCCTGCAGGATAAGGGCGTGCAGATCATCCGTTCTTCCCGCGTGTGGGGTGGCTTCGTGCTGCGCAATGCCGAGCAGCCTGACGACAAGTACGGCTGGGTGGTGGCGCACGATCTTTCGCCGCAGAAGGCCCGCATTCTCGCCGCCGTGGCAATCGCCAGCGGTTTTAACGCAGAAAAGCTGCAGAAGGCGTATTGGGAATATTGAGCCGACTGTTTTGAGGCGGTTCTTCGACTGAAGTTATTTGGGTGAAAGTGAAAAGGCACGCGCCAGGGACTGCGTGCCTTTTTTCTGTGCATGCCGGAAGCGGAATCAGAAATGCGCCGGGTAAGTGCGTGATTACCAGTTCTCGCCCCGTTTTTGTGCGGGGCAAAGCCTTCAGAGTGATCCCAGATAGCGTTCCGCATCGAGTGCGGCCATGCAGCCGGTACCGGCCGAAGTGATGGCCTGGCGGTAGATGTGGTCAGCCACGTCACCCGCAGCAAACACCCCGGGGATGCTGGTCTGTGTGGCATTGCCATGCTGGCCGCCGTGTACGGTGAGGTAGCCGGCCTCGTTCATATCGAGCTGGCCCTTGAAGATCTCCGTGTTCGGAGCATGGCCAATGGCAATGAACACCCCACCCAGGTTCAGATCCTTGGTTGTACCCGTCTTCACGTTCTTCACGCGTAGCCCGGTGACGCCCTGATCGTTGCCCAGCACCTCGTCGAGCGTCGAATCAAGCTCCAGCGCAATCTTGCCTTCCTTCACACGCTCCTGCAGCGTGTCGATCATGATGGCTTCAGCGCGGAACTTGTCACGGCGATGCACCACCGTCACCTTGCTCGCGATGTTTGCCAGATACAGCGCCTCTTCCACAG
>DBTS01000008.1:6666-11486 GCA_002307175.1 Rhodocyclaceae bacterium UBA1310 | reverse complement strand
CACACTAAAGCTGAAGAAGCTGTTCATGATCTTACTGCGAAGGCGTGATTGGGCCTCCTCATTTGTCACAGCGGCTTCTCGAAATCCTCATTTATGCGAATAAACTCCGGTTTCTGCGCTGCTCTTCGGCCCACTGACGCCTTCTCGCTACAGATCGTGAACAGCTTCTTACGGCTTGTGTTCCTCTTGGTAGGCGTAGCCGAAATCCAGGGGAGGTGAAGTCACGGAGATATAGATGAAGTCTTCCTGGCCGGTGTTATGCAGGCCGTGCACATCGCCATCGGCAAAACGCACCACGTCACCGGGCTGGATTAAGCGGGTACTGTTGTTTTCTAGCAACAGTTCTCCACTTCCTGTCACGGCGATCCAGATCTGTTCCGAAGTCTTGTGGGTGTGGCGCTTCTGAATGGCTCCCGGCGCGACCACCACGTGTGTCAGCGTGACCCGCGTGGAGGTCGAGTTGCCTGGAGCAAGCAACTGCGTCGAGGTGACGCCCGGATTGCTCAGCACCTTGAACTGCCCTGCCGGGAGAAATTCCATTGTTTGCCTCCTCAGGCCTTGGCGAGCCGTGCGCGGGCACGTGCAATGGCTGCGCGCACCTGTACCGGGGCGGTGCCGCCGATATGGTTGCGGGCAGCCAGGGAGCCGGCCACTGTCAGCGCACCGAAGACATCTTCGCCAACTTTCTCTGCCGCGCCCGGCACGTGTGCCATCAGGGCCTGCAGATCTTCGCGGCTTAAATCGGCCAGATCGCAGCCGCGCTGCTCGGCGGCGCGTACGGCGAGTGCCACGGCTTCGTGGGCATCGCGGAACGGCAGACCCTGGCGCACGAGGTAGTCGGCCAGATCGGTTGCCGTGGCAAAGCCCAGGCTCAGGGCAGCGAGCATGTTGTCGGCCTTCACGCGGATGCCGGTGACCATGTCGGCATAGATGCGCAGCGTGTCGATCAGCGTGTCGGCGGCGTCGAAGATGGGTTCCTTGTCTTCCTGGTTATCCTTGTTGTAGGCCAGGGGCTGCCCCTTCATGAGGGTCAGCAGGGCGACCAGGTGGCCGTTGACGCGCCCGGTCTTGCCGCGCACAAGCTCCGGCACATCCGGATTTTTCTTCTGCGGCATGATTGAGGAGCCCGTGCAGAAACGGTCAGCCAGATCAATGAAACCGAAGCGCGGGCTCATCCACAGGATCAGTTCTTCGGAGAGACGCGAGAGGTGCGTCATCGTCAAAGCCACCGCGGCACAGAATTCAATGGCAAAATCACGGTCGCTGACGGCGTCGAGCGAGTTTTCGCAAACTTCCTCGAACCCCAGCTCGCGGGCCACGAATTCACGGTCGATCGGATAGGTCGTGCCGGCCAGGGCAGCTGCCCCCAGGGGCAGGCGGTTGGTGCGGCGGCGCACCTCCGTGAAACGCTCTGCGTCGCGCCGCGTCATTTCATAGTATGCAAGCAGGTGGTGGCCGAAAGTGACGGGCTGGGCGATTTGTAAATGTGTGTGTCCCGGCAGTGGAGTTTCGGCGTGGATTTCCGCTAAATCCACAAGGTTTGTCTGGAATTGGGTGATTAGTGCCAGAATCTGGTCGATTGCATCGCGTAGCCACAGGCGGATATCGGTTGCCACCTGGTCGTTGCGCGAACGCCCGGTGTGCAGGCGCTTGCCGGCGTCGCCCACGAGTTCGGTCAGGCGGCGCTCGATGTTGAGGTGGACGTCTTCGGCGTCGAGGCTCCAGTGGAACTCGCCGCGGTCGATCTCGGCAGCGATCTGGGCCATGCCGCGCTCAATGTCGGACAAATCCTGATTGCTGATCAGGCCTTGTTTGGCGAGCATCCGGGCATGCGCCAGTGACCCGCGGATATCCTGGGCGGCCATGCGGCAGTCGAAGAAGACCGATGCGGTGTAACGTTTGACGAGATCGGAGACGGGTTCCGAAAAACGCCCGGACCAGGTGCCGGGGGTGCTGCCGGAGGATTTGTCTGTCATAATATGGGACTCTTGTCCGTCGAAACAGTGGATACGGATGAGCGTGTTGCCACGATTGCAGGTGTATGGATACAACAACGCAGGGAAAAACTGCAAACATTATAAAACAAGCGCCGGAACGCTCCGTGATTCCGGATCGCCTGCTCGTGCTCGTTCCGGATTTTCGCAATCTGGGGGCCATTCTGCGCCTGCTCGCCTGCGGCAACCTGCTGATGCTGCTCACGGCAGCCATCCGCACGCCCCATTTGCGAGAAATTGTCAGCTACCTGGCCACTATAGTCGGTCGTGGTGAGATCCCCCTGCTGGTTTTCGGTGGCCTGCTGTTCTGGATCGGCCCGTGGCTGAGCAAGCTCGGCTGGCGCGATCTGGTGGTCGTGTCGCAGTGCATGGCGCTGGCCATCACGGTGGTGTTCCAGGTCTGGGTGTTGCCGCCTGAAGACATGGATGCGCTGATACGTAGTGTACTCTGGGCGATGGGGTGCACCTTTGCGATTGTGGCGTATTTCCGCTGGCGCCAGATTGCCCAGATGCCGGCCATTGGCGAAGCCCGCATTCTGGCGCTGACGGCCCGTATCCGGCCACACTTCTTCTTCAACTGCCTCAATGGCGTGCTGGGGGTGATCCGTTCTGACCCCAAGCGTGCCGAAATGGCCCTTGAATCCATGGCCGAACTGTTTCGCGAACTCATGCGTGACAGCCGCGAACTTGTCCGTTTGGTCGATGAAATCGAGCTGTGCAATCGCTATCTTGAACTGGAACGCCTGCGCCTGGGAGACCGGCTGCAGGTGAAGTGGGAACTCAAGCACGCACCCCTGAATGCCCAGGTGCCGCCACTGATGCTCCAGCCGTTACTTGAAAATGCCGTTTGTCACGGAATTGAACCAAATCCCGAGCCAGGCCGCATTCTTGTGCGTATCATCCGGCGCGGTAATATGCTGGACATGCGTATCAGCAATCCACTCAACCCATCGGGTGGACGGCGGGCGGGGGGCAATCGCATGGCGCTCAACAACATTCGTGAGCGTCTGACCTTGTTCTTTGACATGGAAGCCACCTTGAGCACCGAAGAGCAGGATGGTGAATTCAGGGTACGCGTCCGCATACCTTTGCGTAAAGAGGAGAAATGATGGACATAACGCCGTTGGCGATTCTGATCGTGGATGACGAAGCTCCGGCACGTGAGCGTCTGCGCGATCTGCTGGGCGATATCTCGAATGAGCAGCCCAATCGTGTGATCGGCATGGTGGGCAACGGTCTGGAAGCCTTGCGTCTGCTCGAGACCACCAAGGTTGACGTGGTGCTCGTAGATATCCGTATGCCGGCTATGGACGGCATCGAGTTTGCACAGCACGCAAGCCTGCTCAATCCCGCTCCTCCCATTATTTTTGTGACGGCCTACGACGAACACGCCGTGCAGGCCTTCGAACTCAATGCCATCGACTATCTGCTCAAGCCGGTGCGCTCCGACCGTCTCTCCGCCGCCTTGCAGAAAGCCCGGCATGCAGCGCCGATCACGCGCGAAAGCCTCGACACGATCGCCGAGCCACGCCGTCATCTGACCTGCAGCGAACGTGGCAAGATCCACCTGATCCCGATTTCCGATGTGCTGTACCTGAAGGCTGAACTCAAGTACGTCACCGCGCGCACCGCTACGCGTGAATATCTGCTCGAAGAGTCACTCGTGCAGCTGGAGCAGGAATTTGCCGAGCGCTTCGTGCGCATTCACCGCAACTGCCTCGTGTCACGTGCTTCCGTGGTCGGCTTCGAGCGTTCGGTGGGTGAAGATGGCGGGGAAGGCTACTGGAGTGTGCGTCTCAACGGCGTTACCGAACTGTTGCCGATCAGCCGTCGCCAGTGGGCCAATGTGCGGGCAGTGCTCGGAGACTGATCCTGGAGTAAGTACAGAACAAGCCTGCCCTCATACGGCAGGTTTTTTTTGCGCGAAAGCTTTGCGAGTTGCTTGAGGTTCAGCGTGTTTCCTGTGTCAGACAGGAAACCGCGGAAATAGCGGGTGGAAGTTTGGCGCATCCGACACGATTCGAACGTGCGACCCCTGCCTTCGGAGGGCAGTACTCTATCCAGCTGAGCTACGGATGCGTGGTGCTACGAAGCCTTACTATTCTACCGCATGATTGGGCTTGTGAGGGCTGGCAGACGCCAGTCGGTGCGCGATGATACTGCATGCGTTGCCATCCGTCCATGTGCGTGGCAGGCAAGGCTGGCTATAATCCGGGCTTGACGACATAAAAACCATAGCGAGGTCCCCATGGACAGAATTCCGGCAGCACTGGTGGTGCTTGGCGTGAGCCTGGCACTGGTGGCGTGTGGCAAACAGAAGGTCGATGAGGAAAAGACCGCCGAGCTGATTCAGCCGGTTGCCCGCGTGCAGTTGGCGGACGCGCCAGCATCCGGGCCGGCAGGTGCCCCAAAGTCTGGGGAAGAGATCGTCAAGACTGTATGTACCGCCTGCCATGGCCCTGCAGGCATTCCGCAGTCGCCCAAGATTGGCGACAAGGCCGCCTGGGCACCGCGCATCGCCCAAGGGATGGATGTGCTCTACACCTCTGCGCTGAATGGCAAAAATGGCATCATGCCGGCGCGCGGCGGCAACCCGAATCTTAGCGACGATGAAATAAAAGCCGCCGTGGATTATCTGGTCAAGCAGGCCAAGTAGCCTCTGTTTTTGCTACAAAAAAGCGGCCTGCGGGCCGCTTTTCCTGTGATCGTGCCGTGATCAGGCGCTGATACCGTCGAGTAGTTTCTGCAGCTCACCGGACTGGAACATCTCTTTCATGATGTCGCTGCCGCCGACGAATTCACCCTTCACGTAGAGCTGGGGAATGG
>DBTS01000008.1:0-6405 GCA_002307175.1 Rhodocyclaceae bacterium UBA1310 | reverse complement strand
ATGGTCGGCCAGTTGGCGTATTCCTTGATGCCCTGCCGGACTTCATCGTCGGCCAGGACGTTCACGGCAACGTAGCCCTTTACGCCACACTGCTTGAGCATCTGTGCGGCAGCTGAGGAAAAGCCGCACTGCGGGAAGGTCGGGGTGCCTTTCATGAAGAGCACCACGGGATTCTGGGTGACGGTTTCACGGATCTTGTCTTGAACGCTCATTTGTTGCTGCTCCTGTCGGGGAAAGGGCACTCTGGATTGGCGCCTATACTTGAGTAATTTTATCGGATTTTGTCGAACACGCAAGTCACTGCTTCTACTTCTAGGCGTCAGGCCGGTCCATTCCCTGTCACTGCGCGTGCCGCTCTGGGATCACGTAAAAATACGCCCCGCTCTTCGCGCGATTCAAATTCGAACAGGCCGATCGCCCGGAACAGATCTACAAGCCTCTTGTAGCCATAATTGCGGGCGTCAAAAGAGGCCTGATTGGCGATGTGGCTGCCGACGCGGCCCAGATGTGACCAGCCGTCGTCTCCCTCGGCGGCCTGTACTGCATTGCGCAGCAGGGTCACGAGTTTTGCATCACCCTTGAGTTGTTTGGCGTTCCATTTGCGGATGCTCGGTGTGCCGGAGGTTTCCTGAGGCTCGTCCTCCTGATCAAGATAGAGGAATTTCGAGCAGGCATTCACGAAGGGCAAAGGTGCCTTGCGTTCGCCAAAGCCCACCACAGTCTTGCCGTCGGCCTGCAGGCGGGTCGCCAGCGGCGTGAAGTCCGAATCCGACGATACCAGCGCAAAAACATCCACCTTGCGGGTGTACAGCGCATCCATCGCATCAATCACCAGGGCAATATCGGTCGCATTTTTTCGCTTGGTGAGGTCGAACTGTTGCATGGGCTGGATGGCGTACTCATGCAGGAGCTTTTCCCAGGCGTTCAGGCGCTCACCCTTCCAGTTGCCATAGGCGCGGCGGATGCTGACAGTGCCGAAGCTTGCCAGCTCATTGAGGATCACGTCCACATGGGTTGCAGGGGCGTTATCCGCATCGATGAACAGCGCCACAAAACTATCGTCGTTTTTCATGCCGGATCCCGTTGAAAAATTTCAGCCATGCGTTCATTGTAGGTGCATGTTCATGCAAAGCCTGTTTCACATGCGCCTGTTCCGTCTGATCGTGTTGACTGCGGTATTTGCCGGGGTGTGCAGCCTGGCCTGGGGTAGCCCGAAGCTGCAGACGGGTGATCTCATTTTCCAGACATCGCTATCGGCACAGAGTCTGGCGATTCAGAAGGCGACGCGCTCGCCCTACAGCCACATGGGCGTCATACTGGTTCGGCGTGACCGGATAACGGTGCTTGAGGCCGTGGGGCCGGTGCGTGAAACGCCGCTCGCTGAATGGACTGCGCGTGGCAAGGGCGGACACTATGTGGTCAAGCGCCTGCTCCTGGAGCCGGATGCACCTTCCCAGGCCCGCCTGATCGCAACTGCACGCAGCTTCATGGGCAAGCCCTATGATCCGGCCTTTGAATGGTCGGATACGCGCATGTACTGCTCGGAGCTGGCATGGAAGCTGTATGACCGTGCCCTGGGCGTGCAGATTGGCCATCTTGAGCATCTGCGAGACTTTCACCTCAATGATCCGGTGGTGCGGGCCAAGCTGCGGGAACGCTACGGCAAACATATCCCCCTCGACGAGCCGGTGATTTCACCCGCGGCCATGTATGCCTCAGACAAGCTTTTCGAAGTGGAGCAGCACTGATCTTGCGCAGGCTGCCATTGGCGGC
This sequence comes from Rhodocyclaceae bacterium UBA1310, assembly GCA_002307175.1. Taxonomy (GTDB): domain Bacteria; phylum Pseudomonadota; class Gammaproteobacteria; order Burkholderiales; family Rhodocyclaceae; genus Uliginosibacterium. The sequence goes on along the minus strand of DBTS01000008.1, from coordinate 4,632 downwards.
TGTGGCTGTGCGGTGTGCCACATCGGTGCTTTGGCTCCCGATCTTCCTTCCGGTATGTGTCAAAGCACCAGGCGGGATTTCGTGATGTCGGTGGCTGTGACCTGCCGGGCTACGACATCCCGCACTGGTACTTCCCGCCATTGATCTGTCACGGATGCGTCACGGCCAGAGGAAGGAAGAGCAGGAAATCTACCTTCCCCTTCATTCGCGAGTTTGTGCTTTCCCCCTATTGCGGGCGCGCGGGCAGAAGCTTCAGAAGAATGTTGAGTGGCTGTTCGTTCGCGCTTGCGGCGATCTTGTCCAGCGTGTCGTTGGTAGAGGTGGTCTTGTAACCCAGGCCCTGCAAACGGGTGACTAGTTCATCGGGGCTGGTCTTGAGCATAGGGGCGAGGCTGGAAAGTGGTGCCTGGGTCATCAGACGCACTACGCGAAATGCGGGATTGCCCCCGCCGCTTTGCCCCTGTGAGCTTGGCCATGCAAACGGGATCGAAATGATGATGCACAGGGCGAGCGGAATCCACAGGGTATTGCGCTTTATATAGGTCATGAAAGCGCCCCAGTTTCGCCACATATGCAGGACGAATGGAACCAGCAGCAGCATGCTCAGCCACTCATGCATGGCGTGAAAGCTGCCTGGTGCCCAGCGGAAAAACAGCGCGATGCCGGAAATTGCGGAGACAAGGAACAGCCCTGTAGTCAGGGGTGTGACATAGCGTGTAAAGAAAGCATTCAAGATCTTCTCTCCAATTTAGGTTGTGTTTATTGCATTAGCATACAAGGAAAGAGAGTGGATTTTTCTATGCGAACGCACAAAGTGGCTATTCCGCAGTATAGGGAGGTGTGTGTAAGTTGCCGTAAAAAAGGCGATGCCAGAGGGGACGAGTTTGTAAATGCCCATTTACATGGCGGGGTGGCTCGATGGACAAAGTCTGCTGCCAGGATGGTGTCAGTAGCTGCCATTCACCATGTGCACTCCTTCAAAGCCAATCCAAGGAGTTTTCACATGAATGCAATCACCTGGTTTGAAATCCCTGCTGCCGATTTTGAGCGTGCCGTGCGCTTCTATGAGCAGATTTATGTACAGGCTCTGCCCAGAGACGCCAGCTTCCCCGGCATACGCATGGCGATGCTGCCTTATCAGCGACCTGGCGTGGGAGGATGCGTGATCGCCATGGAACAGGCCCGTCCACATGCAGATGGCGTGCGTGTGTATCTTGCAGCGGGAGAGGATCTGGAGGTGGTGCTGGGGCGGGTCGAGTCCGCCGGTGGTGCCATCATCATGCCCAAGATGCTGTTGCGTGAGGAGATCGGATACATCGGGCTGTTCCAGGATTCCGAGGGCAATATCGTCGGTCTGCATTCCCGGCACTGAGCGCATGGGGCTGCTGCGAGGTTCAAGCGTAGAAAATCTGGCTTTCAGGCGCAGACGAAGCATGAACATGCCATTATGGTGGATCAGGAAAGATATTCCCCCGGCAGCGGAGTGTTGGGGGGTCGTTGAAGACCCTGCCGTCGCAGCCCTGCATGCCTGCCTGAAAGGGCTATGTGTCACCGAGGCGGAAGCCCTGTTTGCCTCGGCGGGCTGGGGCGGCTGGCTGGATGGGATGCTGTTTGCGCCACAGCGCATTTTTCAGTATTACATTCAGGCCGTGACGGATTATCTGGACTCCCCTCATGCAGCCGGGGATTACGAATCGGCAGCAACCTTTCTTGTGCTGATCAATGCGCGGGAGCGTCTGGAGGTGGGGAGCGTGAAGGCGGTGCGCGTCTCTTTGCAGGGAGTGGTAGAGCTGCTGGCATTTTCTCCGCAGCGCTTTTCCTCTCTCCCAGAAGAGCAGGCAGAATTGCACGCCAGGGCGTCAAGGGTGTTTCAAAGCTGGGGTATCGGGATGAAAGACAGGCAGGCAGTCATGCCAGAAAATCGTAGGCTTCATGCGCCGGGCTGATCGGTTGTTCCGGCTCGTCGAGTTGCTGCGCAGCCGGCGCCATGCCACCGGAGCCTGGCTGGCGCAGCAACTGCAGGTTTCCCTGCGCACGCTGTATCGGGATATTCGCGATCTGAGCCTTTCCGGGGTGCCGATAGAGGGAGAGGCTGGCGTTGGTTATCGGTTGCAATACCGCCTAGATGTGCCGCCGTTGCTGTTTGATCGCGATGAGCTTGAAGCCTTGCTGGTTGGCTCACGCATGGTGCAGGCCTGGGCCGATCCGGACCTGGGGGCTGCGGCAGGTGCTGCCCTGGCAAAGATTTACAACGTGTTGCCCGAACTGCTGCGGCGTGAGGCCCAGCTTGCACAGCTCTTCATTCCGCGCCAGAGTCAGCGGGCTCCTGCCTGTCTGGCAGCGTTGCGGCGCGCTGTAAGAAATCGCCACCTTGTGAACATCGACTATGCCCGTGAGGATGGAACCCCCTCACAGCGTAGCATTCGTCCACTTGGGGTGTTTTTCTGGGGTGAGGTGTGGACGTTGGTCGGCTGGTGTAGCCTGCGAGAGGATTTCCGCCATTTTCGCATTGACCGGATTGCGCGCCTGAAAGATCTCGGTACGTGTTTCGAGCACGAGCCGGGCAAACGGCTGGCGGACTATTTTGACCGGCTCGAGCGTGAGCACGGGATTAAGATTCCACTCTTGGAATAAACCTTTCGCATACCCGTAAGTGCAGGTAAACCCGGGGTAAGTCTGGCCTTAAGGTTGTCGCGCTGTCGTCGTTATTTGTTCCTAAAGGAGAAGACTCCTGACAGGGAAGGCTTGTCTTTGTCATGCAGACTTCGCTCAAGACCGAGTTCAAGGGAGCATCTACATGAGTATTGCCAAGAAATTGACCGCCTTCATCTGCCTTGCGGTCGTTACGCTGCTGATTTCACTGGGGGTGACGCTGTACGAGAACCAGCAGATCAAAGTGCAGCAGGACTACATCGCCAAAGTGGTGTTCCCATCGATGCGGGCGTTCCGCGACATCACCGAGCAGGTTGGCGAATATCGGCGCTTGTTTACGAGTTTTCAGCGTGTAGCCGGAACCCCGGAAGAAAAAACCCTGCATGTGGTGGAAGACATGGACGCCACTGCCAAGAAGCTCGACGCAGCGTTTGGCGATTACGACAAGACGGCCCAGTCCGGCGAGGAACGTGCGCTGTTCGACAAGAGCCTGTCGTTCTGGAAAACCTACTTCACCACCGTGCAGGAAAGCATACCGATAGCACACACGAATGATGCCGCGGCAATGGAAGCCAAGCGTGTGGTGGTACGCAAGGCCGGCGCAGATTTCTTCAAGGCGCTCAAGGAGCAGGTGGCTTTTCTGACGCAGCAGCAGACCATCGCCCAGGAGCACATGTCGGCCGCCCAAAGTCAGGCCGCGACAGCCTCCGTGATCGTGGTGGTGGTGGCTGCCCTGCTTCTCGCGGGCCTGGGCTGGGAGCTCTACCGCACCTCCGTGGTGCCGCTGCACAAGCTTAGCCAGACAATCGAGCGCATCACTCAGGAGCGCGATCTGGCCCTGCGCCTGCCGGTCAAGGGACATGACGAGGTGGCCACCGCTTCGCGCGCGCTGAATGCGCTGATCGGCGGGATTGAGGCTGACTTCAAGCGGCTGCGCGAATCCAGCAAGGATTTGCAGGCTTCCTCCCATAGCTTGAGCCGCACGGCACAACAGGTTGCCGCCACGGTTTCGAGCCAGAGCGAGATTTCCTCTTCGATTGCCGCTGCCACCGAGGAACTCACCGTAAGCATCCATCACGTCGCTGACCGCGCCCGCGATAGTCGCAATGAATCCGACAGCTCCGGTGCGCTGGCCCGCTCCGGGGTGGATATCATCGGCAACACCTGCAATGAGATCGAACGCGCATCAGGCAAGGCCAGTCAGGCTGAAACCCTGATGGGAACCCTGCAGGCCCGCGCCGCAGAAATCGAAAAGGTTGTCGGCGTGATTCGTGGGCTGGCTGACCAGACCAATCTGCTTGCACTGAACGCCGCCATCGAGGCTGCGCGTGCCGGGGAACAGGGGCGCGGGTTTGCCGTGGTGGCCGATGAAGTGCGCAAGCTGGCGGAAGATACGACACGTGCCACCGGGGATGTCACCGGCAGTATCAACAACATTCTGAGTGGCACACGTGGTGCCACCGAGAGTGTCCGCGAGACGGTGGCGTCAGTGGCCGAGGGAGTGGCGCGTACAAATGAAGCCAGCGAACTGATCATGCGCATCAGCGAACATGCCCAGCACGCCGTCACCATGGCCGAGGAAATTTCCGTCGCTCTGCAGGAGCAGACATCGGCAGCCGAATCGATTGCCCTCAAGGTGGAACAGCTCGCCCAGATGGCGGAAAGCAACCGTGAATCGTCTGACAGCACTAGCGATGCCGCGGGTCAGCTCAACGACATGGCCTCCCGTCTCAACGACATGGTCATGCAATATCGCCTGACTTCATAAACAGGCACTTGCCGATCAATACAGGGGAGAAAGACGCCGGGCGTTTTCTCCCCTTTTTGTTGTCTGGGGCTCAGAAGCTGTTCATGATCTTACTGCGAAGGCGTGATTGGGCCTCTTCATTGACCCATAGGCTGCTCGAAATCCTCAAGTTATCAAACACTCCGGTTTCTGTGCTCTCCCACGGTTCGCTTTGCACAGCAAACCGGCTCGGC
>DBTS01000058.1 GCA_002307175.1 Rhodocyclaceae bacterium UBA1310 | reverse complement strand
TTTCCTGCTCCGGCGTCAGCTCCCGACCGTCGCCCGGTTGCTTGCCGCGCGGGGCCGGTTTGAGCGCTGCCAATCCGCCTTCTTCAAAGCGATCAATCGCGCTACGCACCGTCGGGTAACTCAGCCCGCTCAGTTCAACTATCTGCATGACGCCATAGCCTTGACGGTGCAAACGAATCACTTGTTTGCGTCGCTCGTGCTGGCGTTCCAGAGATTGGGTTCTTGCGTCTTCTTTGTCCATATCCCTTTGACGAAAAATCTCGCAGAAAGTTCAAACTAAATCGTGCCGTATCTATAGATTGATTGTCTTGTAAGCCACCTGCAGATTGATGCCGGTCTGCGGATGGAGATCGAGAAACGCCGCCATAGCACGGGTCAGGGTGGCCTTGGCAAGCGACGGGGCACAGGCCACACGCAGATTACCTCGCAGTCTGCCATCGAGTTCCTCGCCCACGATAGGTACCTGTTCCGCTAGCGTCAGCATGTCGTGGCAACGCGCCAGGGTTTCTTCGCCCGCTGCAGTCAGGCTGATGCGCCTGGTGCTGCGATGAAACAGGCGGGTGCCGGCCCAATGCTCCATTTCCGCCAGATAGCGCGTCACCATGGCACGCGACATATCCAGTGCTTCGGCTGCGCTGGTAAGGCTGGTGCGCTCGGCGATGGTGATGAAAACCCGGGCGGCGGTGATGCGATCCATGATTTGTTCGGAAAAAGAAACAATCTTTTGCAGATTAGCCTATTTATCGAACTGATGATACAAATTACCCTTGTGAACACTTGCGTCTGCCGTAGAGTGTCAGTTTTGTGTCGCCCATCTGACCGCTTTCTGCGGTGTCCGCGCATAAAACGGCGGCACGATTTCGGTGTCGTTCGGGTTTGGAGCAGGGTCAGGAGATTCATGAGTACGTTGCATTACATTTTTGATCCGCTCTGCGGTTGGTGCTATGCGGCAACGCCGCTGATTGATGTGGCCTTGGGTGTTCCGGGTGTCAAGCTGGCGCTTCATGCAGGAGGCATGCTGATTGGGCCAAGCCGGCGCACTATCACGCCTGAATGGCGTGATTTCATGGTGGCGCACGACCAGCGTATTGCCCAGTTGTCTGGCCAGCCATTTGGCCCAGCGTACTTTGATGGGCTGCTTTGCGAGAGTAATGTGGTGCTTGATTCGGAAGCTCCATCTACGGCCATTCTGGCTGCGGAATGTCTCTCCGGCCGGGGCATGGAGATGTTGCGTGCGGTTCAGTCTGCGTATTTCGTTGCTGGTCGTCGTATTTTCGAAATGGCGACACTCCGCTGCCTGGCCGGTGATCTGGGCTTCGACCCGATGCAGTTCGAGGCTGTTTCCGCCCGCCTGCTCGGGATGCCGACCAAGCGCCATATTCGCGACAGCCGTCAGCTGCTCGAACGTGTTGATGGTCTGGGATTTCCGGCCCTGATCATTGAAAGCGTGGAGGGCGCACTGAGCCCGGTTGATCTGGGAATTTGGCTTGGGCGCTCAGCGGCTTTCCGGTGTGCCCTCGTGGATCGGCTCAGCGCAACGCCTGATCCGGATACTTCCTGTAACGGGATCGTGTGAGCGCTTCTGGCTTCAGGAGCCGTGTTTGAGACTGGGTGGCGAAGGAAAATGCTTTGCAGGCGGGCTCACTGCTGGCACCCAGAAGGGCTTGCGCCTCCTGTAGTATCGGTGCGGCAAGTGTTGCGGTTGTGCGGGGTTTGCGGCTGCAAGGATGCGGCAGCGCAAGTATCAAAGGCGTCGAAGAGTTCCTCCAGTGGAAGTTTTCTAGTGCACGCCTGGCGAATTTGCCTAGGCAAACGATTACTTTTGGCCGGGCGACGGATAGCACATGCGCAAGATGGCGTTGCGCGCAACGCTCTGCTGCGGCTGCCATACTTGCCTGTGCATGGGCACCGCAATGGACAAGCGCTGTCATGGCATAGTCTCTCCCTGCGACGGGATTCTTGCCGCCATACAGTTCTTCTGCGCGTTTTCTGATGCCCAGCCAGAGTGGTGCAGTCTTCCTGCGAGGGTTGCCCTCTGCGGGTAAAGCAAACGGAAAGTGTTTCTCAAAGTGTCTGCTGCAATAGAAACCGGCAATTTGCGCGTCATTCAGACCAGCGTGCGGCGAATCACCGCATACGTTCTGTGGCAGGTTGCCAATGAGAAACAGCAGCGCGGCGTGTTCGATGTCTCCGCGCCACGGTTCGGGCACGCGCATTTCGTCTGCGCGGGTAAAGATGGCCGCGTTTTGCCCTGCTGCGAGCACCTGTGTGACAGGATTCCGGGATTGAGCAATGGCTATGCTGTGGCAGGGATGGTCGGCAGAGTGCTGTGCGCTCTTCAGCTCGGAGCAGCGAAAGATGTTTGCTGCAATACTCACTGTTTTTGCGTTTGTCATGTTTGGTAAACCTGTAACAGCACATGAGAACCGGACGAGGAAAGCAGAACTTCAGGTGGCTGGAAGCAGGGAGGAGTGCTGGCAAAGTCGCTGGCAGGCATGGTGACAGACACGCAGGCAGGCAAATTGATCAGCAGACTTTGGATAGTATGTTCCTCCGTGCGGTGATGCTGATTTTGCAATTATCATACTATGCAAAAAGCGGAGGGTGACGGGATATTTTGGCGGCGGATGTGGAATGCTGGGCTTGACCCATACGTCATTCATGGGTAATGGGGTGAAATCGGGAAATGCCATTCGGGATTTTCCGTAGGGCGGGCGCCACTCATCCCGGAGGATGTGTGGCGCTATTGAATCAGGCAATGATCCTGTCCAGCCAGCCAAGGAAGTCTGCCTGCATTGCCGCAGTCAGCTCATGCCCGGCCGGATAACGTTGCGCCTGGAGTGGCACCCCGAGCTGTTCGAGCCAGGTTTGTGCGCGTTCCGCCCAGAACACTGGCAGGGTGCTGTCGAATTCGCCGTGGCTGATGAATGCCTGCAAATGGGCGAGACGTTCGCGGCTGGCCAGCTGTGGTTCGATTTCCGGCAGAATGCGGCCGGAGAGAACTGCAAATCCGCCCAGCTTTTCGGGCTCGGTCAGCGCCACGCTGGCACTCATGATGCCGCCTTGGCTGAAACCGGCGAGCACAGTGCGCTTTTGGGGTATGCCATACCGCTGCTGTGTGGCCTGCGCCACCTGAAGCAATGCCTCACGTGCCCGCTCGGCTTCTGCCGGGTCGAGTCTGGGCCCGTTGGCACCGAAGTTCACGCGGAACCAGCCGTACTGGTTCGGGCCAAAGCTCAAAGGGCCACGAGTGAGCATCACCAGCACATTCGGCGGCAACTGCAGGGCTAGTGCAGCGAGATTGGTTTCGTTGCCGCCCACTCCGTGCTGCAGGATCACGCAGGCGTCCGGCTTGTCCGTCAGAGGCTTACGGAGGCGAAAAGGCACCGGTATGTCTGCGTCTTCATGCAGGGCACTGATTGAAAGATTGGTTGCCATGGATCTTCCTGGGGCTTCCTGTTGTTTGGGGTTGGGAATATTTTCCTTTGTCTGCACTGTATAGGCAGTGGGTCTTTGGATAAACCTTGTCTGCAAGAATGTTCCGTTGCGGCTTGCGGGATAATCCGGGCACTGTCGCGCAGTTCAGGTCATACACAGGTATTCAGGGGGTTCTCGTTTTCCAGCCATTCAACCAGGAAATCCAGCATCGCGCGTAGCAGGGCTGGCTGATATTCCCGCGAGCTGTATAGCGCATAGATCCCGAGCGTCTGGGGTTTCTCCTGGGCAAGCAGCTGTACCAGTGTGCCCTGGCGGATCAGCGGCACCGCCGAATACGCTGGCTGCATGGTGATGCCCGCTCCATCCACGGCAGCCTGCAGCAATACGAGTGAATCATTGGTGCTGAGGTTGCCGCTCACCGGTACTCCCAGCGTATCGGTGCCGCGTTCGAAATTCCACAGGCTCTTGCCGAAGTAAGCGAAGGTCAGACAATTGTGCTGGGCCAGATCTTCGGCGCGCTGCGGTTCGCCATGCTGACGCAGATAGGCCGGCGAGGCACAGATCAGCGACGGGCATTCACCGATGCGCCGGGCGATCAGGCCCGGCTCCAGATGATTGGTGATGCGGATTGCCAGATCAATGCGGTCCTCAATCAGATTCACCGCCTTGTAGCCCACCTGCAGGTCAATCGCAGCCAGGGGGTGACGGCGGAGAAACTCTGCGATAGCCGTAGTCAGCGTGGCCAGCGCCAGGGAAGGTGCGCTTGCCATGCGCAGGATGCCTTGCAGTGCCTCATTGTGCTGTTCGCCCACCAGCGGAATCTGCTCGGCCAGTGCGAGCATCTCGCGGCAGCGTAGCAGAGTGGCTTCACCAGCGACGGTCAGGGTGATGCGGCGGGTGCTGCGGTGAAACAGGCGGGCGCCTGTCCAGCTTTCCATATCGGCGAGATGGCGCGTCACTGTGGCGCGGGACATGTCCAGCAAGTCCGCCGCAGCGGTCAGGCTGGCACGCTCGGCGATAGCCACGAAAACACGGGCAGCGACAATGTGATTCATGATTTGTTTTGGATTCCGGAATAATCATTTCCACATTAGCGTATTTATTGATGCTTATGTAGCCCTTATTCTGCACCTCGTTACAACACATTTCTGGAAGACAAGATCATGAATCGCCGCCATACCCTCATTGCTCTGCTCTCCGTTAGCCTCGCTGGCATTGTTCCCGCTGTGCAGGCTGCCACGCCGCTGGCGCTCGAAGTCTATAACCCTGGGCAGAACGGAATTTTTCCCGTCAGTTCTGAAATCCTCAGCGGTAAGCGTGATGTGGTGCTCATTGATGCGCAGTTCCAGCGTAGTGATGCCGAAGCTCTGGTGAGCAAGATCAAGGCAAGCGGCAAGACGCTGCGTGCCGTGTATGTGAGCCATAGCGATCCAGATTATTACTTCGGGCTTGATGTGATCCAGGCCGCTTTCCCCAAGGCAAAGATTGTTGCCACACCGGAGACGGTGGCTCACATCCAGGCCACGATGGAGGGCAAGCTGGCCTACTGGGGACCGATTCTCAAAGACAATGCGCCGCACAAGCTGGTGCTGCCGCAGGTGCTGCAGGGCGATCACCTCACCCTCGAAGGCAAGCGCATCGAGATCAAAGGATTGAAGGGGCCGAGCCCGGATCGCAGCTATGTGTGGATTCCTGCGCTGAAGACTGTCGTTGGCGGTGTGGTGGTATTCAGTGGCACGCATGTGTGGGTGGCAGATACTCAGACTGCCGAATCCCGTCGCAACTGGCAGAGTACCTTGCAGAGCATCTCTGCATTGCAACCTGCAGCCGTCGTGCCGGGGCATTTCCTCGGAGAGGCACCCAAGGGGCTCACCGCAGTGAGCTTTACCTCCGAATACCTGGCGAGCTTCGAAACCGAAGCCGCCCAGGCTACTGACGCCGCAGCGCTGACCCACGCCATGCAGACACGCTATCCGGATCTGGGTGAGCTCCCCTCTCTGGAACTCTCTGCCAAGGTTATCAAGGGTGAAATGAAATGGCCGCAGTAAAGGCTGGGGAAGGCTTTTTGTGCAGTGAGTTTTTTGGGCAGGCAGAAGCCGGCGAAAGGGTATTTTGATGCTTAAGCTACATTACATTTTTGATCCTCTGTGTGGCTGGTGCTATGGGGCCGCGCCGTTGATCGACGCGGCTGCGGGCTCCGGAGTGCAGGTGGTTCTGCATGGTGGTGGCATGCTGGCCGGTGCCAATCGGCGCAGCATTACGGCACAGTGGCGGGATTACGTGATGCCACACGATCAGCGTATCGCCAGTCTTTCCGGGCAGGCTTTCGGCACAGGTTATTACGACGGCCTGCTGCGCGATATTGGCGCACCGCTGGACTCTGCCCCGCCCACTACCGCCATCCTGGCTGCTGAGGAATTGGGCGGGCAGGGGTTGGCGATGGCTCATCGCGTGCAGCATGCGCATTATGTGGATGGCTGGCGCATCGCTGAGCCTGCGGTGCTGCAGCGCCTGGCGATTGAACTGGGGTTGGATGCCGGCGCGTTTGCGGCCGCCTATGCCCGGCTTGCCGGTGAGGCCACGTTGCGGCACTTTGCCGAGAGCCGGGATCTGCTGGCACGGGTAGGCGGGCAGGGATTTCCAACTGTGGTGCTGGAAGCTTTGGACGGCAGCTTTATGCGTATCGATATCGGGGTTTGGTTGGGACGGGCACAGGAGTTCGCTGGGATGCTCCGACAGGAACTGAGAGAGTCTGAAGGCCACGTCTCGCCCCACTGCGGACCAGACGGCTGCCGTATCGGTTGAGTGGAAAAGTTCTACAACTTTAATATTGCAGGTACAAAAATGAGTGAATCGAAAACCCCCTTCTTTGTTGGTAAGAGCTTTGTGTATGACTACGGGAGTCTTGTAGCGCATGATCATTTTGTCACCGACACCCTGTTACGGTTTGAAGTGGTTGGTGGCCCATTTGCGGGAGTGAAAGGCGAGGCGCCTTTTGAGGCGCATGAAGTCAGCCCCGATGTATGGATGATCACCTGGCAGGAGTCTAACGGCGCCACGGTAGTCCATATCGATGATTTCGTGCGAGGGATTTCGTACTCCAATTTCACCGATGCCCAGCTTGGATTCCACCGTATGCTTGGCAATATTCGCGAGCTTGGGGAATAATCCCTTTCTCAACACATGGCCGCTGGCTGCTGCAGCATGCTGTAAGATCAAGACTGGTGGCGCTTCTTTGGTGTGACGCGCCAGCCGCTGACCAGAAACCATCATGATCAAACTCCATTATCTTTTCGATCCCCTGAGCGGGGCATGTCACGGCGTTGCGCCAATGATTTCAGCAGCACGCGATGTGCCGGGGGTAGAGCTTGTGCTGCACAGTGCGGGCCTGTTTGCGGGAGAGAATCGCCGCTTGATCACGCCAGACTGGCGTGCAAGTGTTTTGGCCCAGGATCAGCGCATCGCGCGTCTGTCTCGGCAGCCGTTCAGCGCTGCCTATTTTGACGGGCTGCTCGGTGAGGAGGGTGTGTCACTTGATTCTGCCCCGCCGACTACGGCGATTCTTGCTGCTGAAGAGCTTGCCGGGCGCGGTCTGACTTTTGTTCTCTCCTTGCAGCAGGCTTGTTTTGCCGAGGGCTGGCATGTGTGGGAGCTTGTTGTGCTGCGGGAGCTGGCTGCCGCGCTGCTGTTTGATCCTGTGGCTTTCGATGCGGCGATGACGCGTTTGGCAGGGGCACCGACTGAGCGGCATTTTGCGGAAACCCGGGAATGGTTTGCCCGCGCTGCCGGTAAAGCTTACCCCACAGTAGTTGTAGAGCGTGCTGATGGCCTGCTGGTGCCCATCAACATCAATGTGTGGCTCGGGCGCCCGGCTGATTTTGCGGCTGCCCTGGCCCACATCGCGATGACAGCTCCTGCTGGCTAGGCCAGCCCGGGCAGGGGGTGGAAGCCGTAACAAAATGGTTCCGGCGTTGCTGCGCCTCTTTGCCTTACGGCTTGTACTCTCTGCGTTGGCGACCTTGGCTAAAACCATTACGCTGTGCTGCCCCCCCAATTTGTGACAGTTTCTTGCCCCGGAAGAGCGTGTCGGATGCTATGGTCTTTGTAGGGGACGATAAATTGTGAGGCGTAATGGCTGCGGATGCTCACTAAATATGGATGAGCGAGGTTGTTGGTGTGTTTGTGTGATTGTCAAAAGCATATTGAGAATATTCCAATAGAGTACATTGATGTGGTTTATGGTAGCATTTAAGTTTTATGGCATATATATTGTGCTGGTTTTCAGTCATAAAATAATCTTTGTAAGACAATAACTTACTTTTGCTTTCTGGAATCCTGTATATCTTCTTCTTGTTTTGTCTGGCAGGGCGTTAGAGTTTTTGCGGCAGGGACGAAAAAAGTTTGTTGAAGGCCTCGCCCAAGGTATTGCGCTTATTAATACTTTCGGGATAATAGGGTCTAATTATTCCACTACATTCGGACGATCATGCGAATTGCCATGCTGCTTTCATGTCTATGCCTGATGCCTACTCTGGTTTTCGGCCAGTCCGTCGACACGCTTGAAAAGATCCGCCAAAGCAAGCAGATTGCGATCGGCGTGCGTATCAATTCCCTGCCTTTTTCCACCCTTACCCAGGGCAATCCTACGGGTTACTCCGTAGACCTGTGCAACAAGGTGCTCGATTCCATGCGCAAGGAACTCAAGCTGTCAGATCTCAAGGTGCACTATGTGCCGGTGACGGCGGCTGACCGTATTGCCAAGCTCAAGTCTGGCGATATCGACATTGAATGCGGCGCCACGGTGAATACCAAATCCCGTCAGGCCGATGCCGCGTTTTCCTATTCCACCTTCTTTGCCGGCGAAAAGCTGCTGGTGCGGGCTGGCTCCAATATCCAGGATGTCGATGCCCTGGCAGGGCGCACTATCGCGGTGGTCAAGGGGACTACGGCTGAGAAGATGTTCGCCCAGATTCGCGACAGCCGGTTTCATAACCTGAAGCTGGTGCCCTATGATTCACTTCAGGATGCCTTCAGTGCCGTTGAGGCAGGCAAGGCTGACGCTTTGGCGCAGACTGATGTGCTCACCGAAAGCGTGCGTGTAAATGCCCGCAATCCCGATGCCTTCGTGATGACGCCGCAGGCAATGTCTGTCGAACCGATGGGCCTGATGGTGCGCAAGAATGACAAAGCCCTGCTGAGCATGGTCGATCGTACGCTCACAACCCTGTACTCCAGCGGCGAAATCAATGCCATCTATGATCGCTGGTTCAATACTGCCACTTACAAGATGCCGATGTCAGTGATGCTGCGTGATGGCATCCTGCACCCCAATCGCGAGCCTGCGGTGGCGCTGGGGCTGGGGTATCAACTGTAATCTGGTGTATTGCCCCTCTGTGGAGGGGGTCTTAACGGATTGCGCTGTCTTTGATTCACTTGCAGTGGATCAGACGGCGCATTTTTTTGCTTGGTTTTGCCCGGCCTGGAGATGGCGGTGCTTGCCGGTGTGGTTTTTCTGGAAGCGGGGCGGGGAAGCGGCTGCCGGGCCCGAATCCTTGCAAACTTTGTGTGTCTGTCTGTCAGACGGACTCCTAGTGGCAGGAAAGCCACAATGGTGACAGGGAGCGGTATTGTTTTCTGCAGTTTGATGAATTTACAAAATGTTTGAAAATCAGTGACTTGGTTAACTTGTCCAAAAGCAAAACTTTCTGGATAATGGAAAACCCTAATACCCCACGCTGGTGGTCACTGATATGCGAATTTCCATTCTTTTTGCCGGGCTATGCCTGCTGCCGACCCTGGCTTTCGGGCAGACCACGGATACTCTGGAAAAGCTCCGTCAGTCCAGGCAGATCGTGCTGGGGGTGAGAAGCAATGCGCAGCCCTTTTCGACGATGAGTTCGTCGGGCCCGGTTGGCTATTCTGTGGATCTGTGCGGCAAGGTGGCCGACAGCCTGCGCAAGGAGCTTAAGATGCCGGATCTGAAGGTGCGTTATGTGCCAGTGACGGCGGGGGACCGTATCGCCAAGCTCAAATCTGGAGAGATCGATATTGAATGCGGTTCCAGCGTCAACACCAAATCCCGCCAGGCGGATGTGGCATTCTCGTACTCCACATTCTTTGCAGGCGAAAAGCTGCTGGTGCGGACCGATTCCAAAATTCAGGATATCGAAGGTCTGGCTGGTCGCGCGGTTGTCGTGCTGAAGGGCTCGACGGCAGAGAAGATGTTCACGCAGATTCGTGACAGCCAGATACACACAATGAAGCTGGTGTCAGTCAATACCATGGCAGAGGCATTCAATGCACTTGAATCCCGCAAGGTTGATGCGGTGGCGCAAGTAGATGTACTTGCCGAAGGCATGCGTCTTGGCAGCAGCAATCCGGCCGGCTATGCGCTGACCGAGAAGGCGTTGTCGGTTGAGCCGATGGGGCTGATGGTGCGCAAGAACGACAAGGCCCTGCTTGGCGTGGTGGATCGCACGCTTGCCGCCCTCTACAGTAGCGGCGAAATCAATGCTATTTATGATAAATGGTTCAATAGTAACGCTTTCCGGATGCCAATGACTGCGATGCTGCGGGATTCCATTGCACATCCCAACCGTGAGCCCGCTGTAGCGTTGGGGCTGGGCTATCAGATGTAAGCCGCTGCGGTGGCAATTGCTGTAATGACACTGTGCGCTCTTTTCGAAGGGAGCGCACAATCAGGAATTTTTGTGTCCCCGGACGTCTTGCTGGCGCGGCGGGGTAGCGCAGACTGTTTGACTTATGGTGCGGTCCGCGCCGTAGCAGGGTCAATGTCGGGCAGTTCGGCCAGCAGCTCTGCATAATCGGTATGCGCTTCAAGTGCCTGGATTACACAAGGCAGAGGTTCGGGCCATATTTCCGGCAAATCATATTCTCCCGGCGCGTCTACCCGAAAGGCGAGAAATTCCTTCGGCGGCTCAAACCGTGCGTTGACACCCGGCTTGTTGCCACGCCCGTCCAGACGCAGCCACCCGATATCCGCAAGATGCACGGCATTGAGCCCATGCAGACAAAAAGGAGCGCCGTTGCCATGCAGGGACAGGCGCTGATAGCACAGCCCGGCCGGGATGCCGTTTGCGCGCAGCAGGGCAGCGAGCAGGTGGCTTTTGGCGTAGCAGTATCCTGTGCCATGAAGTAACACATCCGAAGCCCGGCAAGTGACCGGGTTGAGTTTGAAATCCACACTATGGCGGATTTTGTCACGCACAAACTCGAAGCAATTGCGAACAAGCTGCTGTTCGTTATCTGATCCACCTGCCAGCTCACGTGCGCAGGCAGCTACCGTCGGAGTAGAGAAGTCGATGTAGAGGCTGCTGCGCAGATACGCTGACAGATCACCCGTCTGTTTCATTGCCCTTCGCTAGAGTTATTGCGTGGCTTGTGCAGAGTCGGTTTATTGCGCAGATAGCGTGTGCCGCGCGGCTTGTTGTTGCTTTCCTGGTTCTCGTTGCGTTGTTGCGGGCGCCGGGCGGGGCGTTCCTGGTTGCGTGGCTGTCGCGGTGGCCTGTTGGCTGGCGCTTCCGGTGCAGGTTCCGGAATAGCCGGGCCTGATACCGTGATCGGCGTGCCACGCCCGTTGCTGCTGAGCCAGCCGTAGTGGGCCAGTTCGGTTTTGGCGAAGGCGTAGAGCACTGGTGCGAAGACCATGCCAGCCGCACCGAAGAGAAACTCCATCACAAACAGCACGATCAGCAGTTCCCATACCTGGGCACCCAGTGCATTGCCCTGGATTTTGGCATTGAGGAAGTATTCGAGTTTGTGCACCACGATCAGGAACAGCAGCGCGGCTACTGCGGCGTGAAAGTTCACTCCGAGCGCGAGAACAGTGATGAGAGTGTTGGAGACGAGATTGCCGATCACCGGCATCAGGCCGCACACAAAGGTAGCGAGCGTGAGTGTCTTGGCAAACGGCAGGTGATAGCCCAGCAGGGGCAGAATCACGAGCAGGAAAATACCGGTGAGCACGGCGTTGATGAAAGCGATCTTGCATTGGGCGAACACCACAGCTTCAAATACGCGGCTCATGCTGGCCCACATGCGCAGCCAGGTTTCATGAAAGGGGTGGCGTGTCGCAGCAGGGTTGCCGCGACGCAAGGCGACCAGAATACCGGTGATCCAGCCCACGCAGACGAGTACCAGACCATGTGCGAAATGTGTGCCCAGGGTGGCAAGCTCGGTGGCATGCGATTTGAATGAGCGTGAAACCAGTTCTTCCATGGCGATGATGCTGTCTGGCATCAGTGCTGCCAGTGACGGCGGCAGCAGGGTGCGGGCCTGATTCAGCGTATCGGAGAGTTTGGCGAGCATGTCGGCGGGAGATTCTCCGGCCAGCGCGTAAAGCAGCGCGCCGCTGATGCCGGCAACAATCAGCACCGAGATGAGGGCGATGATGATGCCTGCAGCCAGATTGCATTTCCTGCTGCACGCCAGGTTGCGTTGCAGGAATGTCGCCCGGATCTTGTCGGTGATCACATACGCAAGAAATCCTGCCAGTAGGGCCGGTACAACGTTCTTGATGAGAATCAGGAACAGGATTCCTGCAAACAGCACACCTGCAAAGATGCGTTGCAGTGATTGGTGAGTCGTCTCTTTTGTCATTGTGATGAGGCTTCGGAATTCATCGGGTCAGCGGATCGATCACCTTCTGTGGCCCATCCTGGCGCCTGCTTCCCCTTAGCATACCGGGAGCGGAGCGCATGCAAATTCATTTCCCGGATGCTTGCCGGGCCGGATTTTGGGCGCAAATCAGGCAGATACCGCCTTCGTCGTCATTGTATGACGGGTTTCCCGCAGGTATGCGACTTTTAGCTGAAAAATCGCGAGACGGTGAATTCCTTTGGCCCTGTAGCGGGATGGCTTTCAGGTTTGCGGTGCGTTATCTGCGCTGCGTGCATGGGCGTGCAGATAGGCGAGCAGCTCGCTAGTTTCCCGCAGCCGCAGCAAGGCATTCCAGCCCCAGTCGACAAGCAGGAGCGGGCCGAGGGCATCCAGGGTATGGAGCGCCGCGAGAAAACCGGCTTTTTCCTGAGCGGTGGCGGGCCCAAGCGCCAGCCAGATTGCGCTGACATGGCCGGAATCGTTATGTGAGACGTAGATGATGTAGCCCTTTGCGTAGCCGAAAGCACAGGTATCCGGGCATTTCTCGGTATAGGGGCCGTAGTCGGTTTCCACCGTATCAAACTGGGGCAGGTGTAGTGCCAGAGCGTGTGTGACTCCCGCGAAGTCGATACCTAGGGCAGCAATCGATAGGGGGGCGTGGCTGCGCAGGCAAAGCTCTGTCCAGTCGGAATTGTCGGGGGTTTGGGAAGTTTTGGGCACTTCCGAAATTTCCCTGATACGTCCGAGTTCCTGGGCACAATGCGCCCAGTTTTGGGCCGGCAAAAGCTCAATCTGGCCATAGTCGTCTTCGTGAAACTGGGCGGTGCGTGGGCTCATGGGAATCTGCCGAAAGTGCGCCGCGATGGCAATGCTGCCAGTTTGCCACAAAATGCTGCACCGCAGCGTAAACACTTCCGTCATGACCGTGTTTTGCCCGAATGGATCAGAAAATCCAAGTCTTACCAGTCACTTAGGCCTTCACGCACATCGATGCAGCGCATCCCGGCTGCTTGCGCGGCGGTCAGTCCGGTGTTGGTATCCTCGAACACGAGGCAGTTCTCCGGGGGTATGCCAAGGCGTTCCGCCGCGTGCAGGAATAGATCCGGCGCCGGTTTTGGTACCCCCACCTCATCGAGCGTGACGATGGTGTCGAAGAATTGGCTCAGATCCAGATGTGCCAGCGAAGCGCGTACGATGAGGCCCGGGCCGCCTGAAGCCACCGCCAGGGGAATACGTCCGTATTCACGGCGCACGATGGCGGTGACTGCCGGGTATTCCGCCAGGGCATCCATGTTTTCGAGATAAGCCTCGCGCATGCGCTGCGCCACGCTGGCGTAATCCAGCACAGTCCCATGCGCCTGTTCGAAAGCCCGCATCAGTACCTGCTCTGAAAACCCGTAGCGCTGGCGGTACCAGGTCTCGTCGAGCAGTTTGCCGGAAGAGGCCAGGCCGCTGGCCCAGGCCCGCAGATAGACCGGGGCACTATCCACAAGGGTGCCATCGCAATCAAAGATCAGGGCACTGGGCTTCCATTGCTGCATGTCTTGTTTCTCCAGAATCATTGAGTCTGCCTTGCCGGCAGACAGGGCAAAAGTAACAGACACGGATTGCAGGTGCCAAGCCTGATTTTTACCGGCAGCCGCCTGTTGCGTCGGGAGCCTGTCTGGCGTAGCTTGGGTGGCATGGTAGACATCCACTCACCAGAGATGCAAAACACGCAAGAGACCACACAAGAGACGCAAGCCCGGCGCCGTGTTCTCATTGCTGGCGCTTCCGGCTTGGTTGGGGGCTATCTGCTGCAAGCATTGCTCGCGGATGCCACCGTGGCCGAAGTGCATGCACTGTCCCGCAGCCCCCTTAGGCAGACGGATCCCCGGCTGATTGTGCACTTCGTGGATTTTGCGCAGTTGCCGGAGCTGCCGGTCGTCGATGAGGTCTATCTTGCCCTGGGCACCACGATCAAACAGGCCGGCAGTCAGGCGGCTTTCCGCGCGGTTGATCATGATGCAAACCTGGCTGTGGCGAAGGCGGCTTTGCTCGCCGGTGCAACGCGGATCGGGCTGGTCAGCGCCATGGGGGCGGATGCCGCGTCAAGGGTGTTCTACAACCGCGTCAAGGGCGAGCTTGAAGAGGCATTGGCGGCACTTGATACGCAGGCCCTGGTGATTGCCCGCCCTTCCTTGCTGCTCGGTGATCGCAATGCTCTCGGGCAGCCGGCGCGGCGCGGTGAGGCCATTTCACAGCGCATTGGTGCGTGGATCGGTGCATTGCTGCCCGCCAATTACCGCCCCATCGAGGCGCGCAAGGTGGCCGCAGCATTGCTCACCGCCCTGCCGCAAGCGCGTGGGCGCGTGGTGCTGCTCTCCGGGCAGATGCAATAGTCCTTGTCAGTTGTTGCGTTCGGAGTATTGGGCGGGTTCGCGCTCATGCATCCACATTGACATGCGTCTGCACGTGCAGCAGTCTGCCCCAGCTGTGAATGCCCTGTTCGAGATCCGCGTCCGAGACAGGCGGATCGCTGGAGATCGGCGGTGCCTTGGCGGCTTCGGCAAAGAGCCAGTCGTGGAAATCCTGTGCCAGTGGCGAATGCTCGATGCCAGCAGGGGTGACGAACCAGTAGGCGCGGCTATTCGGCAGGGTCAGCGGAAACAGTTGCACGAGGCGCCCGGCATCCAGCTCTATCTGGCACAGGCTGCGCCGCGAGAGGGCGATGCCATGCCCGGCGCGGGCTGAGTGCAGGGCCAGCGATGAATCGTTGATGAAGAGCCCGCCTTGCGGCTCGGGCCAATCCAGCCCGGCACGTTCGAACCATGCACGCCAGAATTCACCATCCGAGCGTAGCAGCGGCCATTTCGCCAGATCTTCGGGCTTGAGCGGTGGGTCGTCTCCCACCAGTGCCGGGCTTGCCACCACGAGCATCTCGTCGCGCATGAGGAGTTCCGAGTTTTGTGCCGGGTAGTTGCCGAAACCGAAGCGGATGGCAATGTCGATGCCATCGCGGGCGAAATCCAGCATGGCCGATGTGCTGATCAGATTGAATTCGGCCTGTGGGTGAGAGGCCAGGAATCTGCCGATGCGTGGCACCAGCCAGCAGGCGGCAAACGAAGGCAGGCTGGTGACGGTCAGCAGATTCGGATTGGCGCGTTGCAGTAGCTGGGTGAGGCTGCGCCCCATGTCGCACAGCGCCTGATTCACCTGTGCAGCGAATTCCTGCCCCAGTACGGTGAGCTGCACACCGCGCCCCTCGCGATGGAATACCGGGAAGCCGAGCTGATCTTCCAGAGCACGGATCTGATGGCTCACTGCACTGTGCGTGACGTTCAGTTCGCGTGCCGCAGCGGTAAAGCTTTGCAGGCGAGCAGCGGCTTCGAAAATGCGCAGCATACCCAGGGGAGGGAGTCGGCTCGGCTTATCCATGTGTGAATTTAACTCACTAATCGTAGAGAGAATATCGTTTGTGGGGCTTCTTTGCCTGCTCCACAATGCTAATCATACAGGGGCCCATCAGAGAGTTGGATGGGCGATGCGGGTAGTGGGCCGGGATTGGTGGGAATGGCTCGATGAGGGGCAAGAGGTTGAACATGCAAAACGAACTCACATTTGTACGTCGCGGGCAATTATGCGCACTGGAACTGGCAAGCGGCTCGCGCGTATGTGTGGTAGGTGGCCGTGTGTGGCTGACAGAAGCAGGAATAGCTGAAGATTTCATCCTTTCTGCGAATCAGGAACATGTGGTGGAAGCTGGCGGGCGTGTGCTCGTCGATGTGGTTGATGCTGCCGATGAAGCGTGCATCCGCGTGCTGGCTCCGCATGTATTGAAAGTGGCTGCGTAACACGAAATACCCCCTGCCACTGCTGCTGCCGGTTCCCGGTGGTGGCGGGGCAGCGAATTTGCCGCCAATGCGGCATAATGCCGGAATTGATATAAATCAAACCTAAGTGTCTCCGTGAGACTCTTCCGGCATTCCCTGATCATCCGGCTGGCTGTACTTGGTGTGCTGATGCACGCCATGCTGCCCTTCGCCCATGCACTGGCCATGAGTGTGCCGGATGGAATTGCCACCACCTTATGTTCGGTGGAGGGCAGCCGTACCGTCTACGTGGAGCTTGGGAAGCCCGCGCCGCAAAACCCGACACTTCTCAATTGGCCTTGCCCGCTCTGTGTGGCCGGCGCCCTGTATGCGTTGCCTCCAGGCATGGGCATGCCCGTGCTGGGCAATGCCCACTGGCAGCACTTACAGGTGGCAGCGCCTTCTGCGCGCTGGTTGCCACGTAATGCCGCAGTTCATTTCTCTCCGCGCGCCCCCCCTGTGGCTTGATGGTCAGTCTATTGTTCGGCCTTTTTCCGCATCGCCGGGGGAGGTTGTGGGCATCCGGGTTTGCCGGATGCTGTCTGCAATATCGGCTGCGGCAGCCTGTATTTCCAATTGGCCGGGATGGCTGTTGGCTGCCTGTGGCGAGGAGAATGTTTTGATGAAGAAAATTCTGTGCGGATTGATGTTCAGTCTGCTTTCCCTGTGTGCCATGGCTCACGAATATAACCTCGGCGCGCTGCACATCGTGCATCCCTGGGCGCGTGCCACACCTCCTGGGGCACCTGCTGCCGGGGCTTTTTTCAGTATTGAGAACAAGGGCGAAGCCGACCGCCTGGTGGCAGCAAGTGCCGCAGTGGCGGATGCTGTGGAGCTGCACGAGATGCGCATGGAAGGCAACGTGATGCGGATGAACAAACTCGATCACGGCATCGAGCTGCCGGCCAACAGTACTGTTGAACTCAAACCGGGCAGCCTGCACATCATGTTCTTCGGCCTTAAAGCGCCATTCAAGGAAGGGGACCGCTTTCCGCTCAAGCTGCGTTTCGAAAAGGCCGGAGAGGTAACTGTTGATGTGGTGGTTGAAGGCATGGGTTCGAATGGCCCGGCCGGGCATGCACACACGCACTGATTGTTATTGATCTCGCAGGCCTGCCGGCGGATCAGGCCGGCAGGCGTATTGATTGCCGGGAGAACATGATGGCAAAGCGTGCATTGGCACAATCGAAGCGAAGCCTCGCTGTGGGAGAGGATCTGTTTGCCACGGAAGAGGGTGGCAAGGTCTGGATGCTGCTGGAGGGCTCGATGCGCCTGGATCGTCGTGGAGTGCCGGAAGAAGAGCGGTTTGCCGGGTTGGCGGTAAAGGGCGATATTCTTGGTGCGGAAATCTTGCTGCTGGGTTCCTACACTTTTTGCGCAACAGCACTGACGCCCTGCCGATTGCAGTTATGGGCGGATGCCGGGCTGGTGCCGGAACCCTCCGCGCTGTTGCAGGCGCTGGTGCGCGCCGAGCGGCGAGGGGCCGAGGCTTTGGCGTTGCGGTGTGGTGAGGCTGCTGCCCGCGTGCGCAGGCTTGTGGCGCTGCTTGGGCCAAGTCGTGCAGGTCGGCAGCCACCGGCACGCCCCGCCTTGCCGCGGCTGAGGGATATGGCGGAGATGACGGCGCTGACGGTCAGCACGGTTTCCCGCACCCTGGTGCAGATGCAGGCAGAAGGCGGGCTCGAAGCTGCGCCAACCCTGCGGGGTCGGCCACGTCTGCGTTCTTGACGCGTGCGACAGGGTAGCCCGATCTGCCCTGTCATTGTTCCAATCGCCCATTCAGTCGGCTGCTTGGCCGTTGCCCATTTTAAGCAGGACTCGTCCCCCGCCCGTGCTGTACTAAATTGCCGCGCGAATTGCGTTGCCAGCAAGGCAAACCGACCTAGCTCGCTGAATGCCCCAAGCGCGTGTTTTTGCATGGTGCCCGCCCACATTTTTCAGATGCAGAACTGCTATGCCGAATTTGCAGGACTGTAAGATTTTCTGCATATTTTTGTGACATTATACTTGGCTAGGTGCTTCTGTTTGAATCCTGGTGGCGTCATTCATTGGCAAAGAGAAGGCTGATGGATTGATAGCGTCAGGAATGCCGCTCGTTGCGAGATGAACGGCTGTAAAAAAGGGAAGGCTGGGAGCCCGGAAAAGCGCCGGAGGCCGTATGTCACCGCGCCTCCACCATCCGGGGAATCGTCGACCCGTGAAGTCGAAACACGCCGTAATCTTGCATTCAGGTCAGTACGCAAAAAAGAAAAAAGTAAAACGATCTCAGTGGCTTACGAAGGTCAGTGGGTGCATCGCTGATTGTTGCTGAGTGGATTTTGGGCTGGTGGTGAGGCTGTAACGGGGACTAAAATTGGAATCGACTGTCGCTTTTTTTACTTATTCTCATGGCATTGGCTATCTGCTTGCTGCGCTGGTGTTTGTCTGGCTGGCCTTCTGGTTCGGGTTTCGCTGGCGTTGCCGCACCGTGCTGATGATGCTGCATTCGGGGTTTTGCGCCTTCGCCGTGCGCTCTGCAGCATCGCTGGCCAGTTTGGCGCTTGGAGTGAGCTTTCTGTGGGCGATGTACCTTAGCGTGGTGTTTCAGAATTTCGGGGCAGACGACGATGCCCAGGCAGGCTCGATTGATTCTGCACAGATCGCCCAGGCACCGGATGCTGTGGACTGGAATCAAACCTCGACCACCACGCGCTGAATATCCTGGCCGGATCGGGTTGCATACGTGCGGCACCTGCTGGCTGGCCTCCGCAGATCCGTTCCAAAACCCGGCAAGTGCTTGACGCCACGCAATTTCATCGGTGAAAGCGTCATTTTTGGCGCCGTGGCGACTTGGTGACACCTTTCAGGCAAGGTATCCTATGCGCCCTTTGCTGATTCGCTGGTGAAAAAATGGGTTGGGGTGCAGCTTTCTTTACGTCGGCAACTGCCGTCTGTTTTGCGGTGTTGGCGATTCCGTTTGTCTGCGGGTCTTTGTGGGCGGTGCTAGGTTGGAAAAGGCGTCCCCCGCGTGTTGACAATCCCGCCTTGCAGACGCTGCGCATCGTGGTCGGTGGTGGCTGCCTGATCCTGTTCCTGTGTTTTGGCTGGCTCTCGTTTACCTATACGACCTTCAATTACAACCTTGCCCACGCGGCTTCCATCCGCTTCTCGGTGGAGCCTGCCGCCAGTATGCCTGTCGCAGCCGAGCCACAGGCGCCGCAGAGCGCACGCTGATCTCCAGGGTTGCCGGGTCGGGATGACCTGACCCGCCCTGCCGCGCCGCTTCCCTGATCGTCTGGGTCAGAATATTCAGGATATGGCCCAGTCGGGGAGGGTTTTCCGTCTGCTCCGGGCTGGCGTGCTATTTTTTCAGAGCCAATCCAAGCTGGAGTTCCCGCCAATGTCTGCAAGTGCCAACACCCCGTTTCCGTTCCTGCCCGAAGGGTTTGAAGGGCTTGGGTGCTCAGGTCGGCTGGTGATAGAGCGTAAAGCCGGCAAAACCGAGGAAAGTTTTGATTTCCTCCGGCAGCTTGGGCAGATGCTTGAGGCTGCAGGGGTCGCTGCCAGCGTCCGTGATGAATGGCTGGTACTTGATGCGAGTGGGTTGTGCCTGCACCCCGAATTGCTCGAAGTCTCGCCGCAGGATGAAGGCGGAGTGAGCACTGCCTTCGAACTCGCCGTGGCCCACCCTGAGCATATTCCCCGGGGGGTGTTCGAATTTCAGCATGCGCTTGGCGAGAGCCTTGCCGCCGCTGCTGCTTCGGGCTTCGAAGGCTGGCTGGCGCTTGATTTGCCCCCCTTGTTGCAGGCTGTGACAGGGCAGGGGGAACTGCCCACACTGGAATTCAGTTTTCCCGAACTCCCGGCGGGCAGACGCCTGGCCATTCTGGGCAATGTGCTGCAGCGCGCATCCCATCCAGCCGAGGTGGAGGAAGAGCATCCGTTCTGCCCATGCTGCCTGCTGACTCACGCCCTCGATGCGTTTGGCAGTGAGCTGGCTCGCGACGAATTTCTCGGTATCCGTCTGCTGGTCATGCGCGACCAGGAAGGGCACGTGAGTGCCGATTGCCGCATTAACGGCATTGATTTTCACGCAGGCCGCGCCGCCCTGATCGAATACGGTAACACGTGGCCGGACCGTGGATTCGAGATGCGCAAACAGTATGTCGTGGTGCATACCCTTGCCAAGGATGCGGCCTGAGGCTCATAGCAAGGCTTTGCGCAGCCTGTTGGCCGTGAAGATATCTGCTCGCACTGCATTGCCACTGCAGGAAAAGCGTTCGGCATAAATTCATTCTGAACGAGAAGCTCCGCCCTTGCCAAAGATGCGGGCTGTCGTGGGGTGATAAAGCCGCAAGCGCCTCTCAATGCCTTGTTACATCGCGCTGCGTCAAGCCGGTCTGAGTAAAAATCCTATGTCATGTAACGGATATTTTCGATAGGGTGGTGAGGCGAACAATGAGCGAGAGCGAATGGAACCTTCCGCGTTCACCGCTTCCACATCATCAGTCCATCGTTTTAATGAGCGTTCGATGCCATTCGCTTCGCTCATTAGCCTCCTAAGTTTTTGGCATACCAAACGTTTTTTGTAGGGAGCAGCGAAGCAGGAACAATACAGCGCAGGGGAATTGCGCCGGATAATCCTTTGCCCCGGAGTGCGTAAACCTGTTTCAGAAATTATTGCAGACAAAGAAAAAGGGACGCCGTCGGCGTCCCTCGAATTCACAATGAATCGTGTTGATTCTGGTTCAGGCGTCTCTCAGAACGGTGCGTCGATATCGACAACATCCACCAGCTTGTGATTGACGAATTCCTTGAGGCCCAGACCCAGCAGTTCGCGGCCATAACCCGAGCGGCGCACGCCACCGAAGGGCAGGTCGGCCTTGACCATGGTCGGATGATTTACGAAGACCATGCCCGTCGAGATGCGATGTGCCACCTTCTTGCCCCGCACCGTATCGGCGGTGAATACCGAACCACCCAGGCCAAACGGTGAATCGTTGGCAATCTTCACGGCATCGTCTTCATCCCTGGCGCGCAGGATCATCGACACCGGGCCGAAGAACTCCCAGTAGTAGGCGGGATTATCCGGCGTCACGTTGGTGAGGATGGTCGGTTGCACGAAGGCGCCCTTGGTTGGCACCTTGGGGCCGACTTCGGTGGCTGTGGCGCCATGCTTGACGGCCTGGGCGATCTTCTCGCGCACTTCGTCAGCCGCGATCTGTGAAGACAGCGGGGCCAGTGTGGTGGTCGGATCCATCGGGTCGCCAGCCTTAAGGCCTTCCACACCCTTGGTGTAGCGCTTGAGGAATTCGTCGTAGATGGCATCCACGATAATCATGCGCTTGGAGGAGACGCATACCTGGCCGCCGTTCCAGTGGCGGCCAAACACGGCCCACTTCACGGTTTTGTCCAGCTCTGCGTCAGCCAGCACGACAAATGCATCAGCACCACCGAGTTCCAGCGTGGATTTCTTCAAAGCCTTGGCTGCCTGGGTGGCCACAATCGCTCCGGCGGCTTCCGAGCCGGTAAGTGCCACACCGTGCACACGAGGGTCGTTGAGAATGGTTTCGATCTGATGGCGCGTGGCGTACAGGTTCTTGAAGCCACCCACCGGCAGACCGGCGTCGAGCATCAGCTTTTCAAAGGCGGCAGCGCTCTGCGGCACGTTCGAGGCATGCTTGAGGAGCAGCACATTGCCGGCGGAGAGTTGCGGTGCCAGGATGCGGGCGATCTGGTAGAACGGGAAGTTCCACGGCTCAATGGCGAGGATGATGCCCAGCGGCTCATTAACCAGCACCGCTTCACCTTCAGCCGGGTCTTCAACCGGCAGCTTTTCGGGGGCCAGCAGCTTTTCGGCATGCTTTACATAGTATTCGAGGATTTTGGCGGAGAGTTCCACTTCGGCTTCGGCTTCACCAATGATCTTGCCCATTTCAAGGGTCAGCAGGCTGGCGTATTCATGACTGCGTTCGCGCAACAGGTTGGCAGCCTTCTGCAGAATTTTGCCACGCTGGGCGAAGTTCGTTTCGCGCCAGGCGAGGAAGGCTTTGTGGCCGGCATCAAGTGCCTGTTGAACTTCAGCATCGCTGGCATCGGGGAAGGTCTTGATGAGTTCGCCCGTATACGGATTGATTGTTTGGTATGCCATTTTTTTATCTCCTGTTGGCAGAATTAGATTCGTCAGCAAGTCAGACCTGACTGCTCGGCGAGTGCTCATTAGTTTAGGCTTGTGGCGCGCAATTCCAAGAGGGCTTCTGGTAATAAAACTATTTCATTTTTCTCAACAATCCATATGTCATTTTTCGTGGAAACGGAAGTATGAATGTTTTAAGAAAATGCCAAATGCGCAATTTGAAAATATGTTCTTCATGAAAGCAATGACTTGCGACGGTTTCTGACGGCGCAATGGTAGCGGCTGGTGCTCGGTTGCCAAAGCCGCCTGTCTCGCGAAATCACCGGCGTCTAGGCCTGGTAGAAAATGCCTATACCGGCGATAGAGTGGATTACCCGCGTAAACGGTAGGGGAAAAACAGATACCTGTCTGTGCGCCGCACATGTTTTTGGCGCAATGACCAGACTGCCGGAATCCGCCAGATATTGCTCTTCTGATAGCTGTTCAGAGCCGGGCAGGTTGGTTTCTCAAAGAAATGCGGTGCTACATGGGATGTGCGTGGGCGAGCCGCCCCGTACTTGCCGGGGCGGGAAAAAGAGGGTCAAAGGAGGGCTAAGGGAGGGCTAAAGGAGGCCAATCGAAACGGTTGTGTGGTCTGGCTGGTTACTGCAGTTCCGCGCGGCGTTGCGCGTGCACGGTCAGCTTGCGATGTGGGTCCTGGGTGACGAATCCCGTGAAATCCATCGTGTTGTCATTGAGCGGGCCTTTCAGATCCAGCGTGAAAGCGCTCAGGCCTACAGTCGATTGCAGCTCGCCGCGCGGCGCATAGGTGCTGACCTGGATCAGCGCGTACACTTGGCCATCCTCCACCGTGTAACGGCCGTCGTAGAGCATCATGCTGTCTCCGCCGAGTATCCGGCCATCCTTGAGCACTACGACTCCGTTGCCGGCACGCTGCTGGTTGGATTCAAATTCAAGGCTCCACAATGCGTCGATCATGGTTTGTCTCCCTGGCTGCCCGGATGTGCTGCGGGCTATGGTTTGATCACAGCGCCATGATGCTACGCAGCATGAAAAACGGCCCGGTTTCGCCCAAGAGTGCAGGCGAAAATCCGGGCCGTGACAGGGGCAGGTAGCCGCAATCAGGCGAGTGTGCTGGCAAGATGCTGCATGCGCGCCACGAAGTGTGCGACATCTCTTTCAGTGGTGGCAAACGAGGTGACAAAACGCACCACCCCTGGCTCCCAGCGACCGGTGTAAAACACGAAGCCCTCGGCGAGCAGGGCTTCCTGCAGGGGCAGCGGCAGGCGCGCGAAGACAATGTTGGTGGTCGGTGTGCCGATCAGCCCGACTCCCGGTGTCGCACGTAGCCCGGCAATCAGCTGTTGTGCCCTGGCGTTGGCCTGGCGTGCATTGGCAAGCCACAGATCGTTGTGCAGATACGCATCCATCTGGGCGGCGAGAAAG
The DNA here is from genome assembly GCA_002307175.1 of Rhodocyclaceae bacterium UBA1310. Taxonomy (GTDB): domain Bacteria; phylum Pseudomonadota; class Gammaproteobacteria; order Burkholderiales; family Rhodocyclaceae; genus Uliginosibacterium. Next base: position 30,625 of record DBTS01000058.1, on the reverse strand, counting down.
CGCATCTTGGAGAACAGGTGCCCGGCACGCTTGCGGCGGAATGCCACTTCCTCGGCCAGTGCCGGGTTGAACAGCACAATGGCTTCCACGCCGACTGCACCATTCTTGGTGGCACCGAAAGACAGTGCCTCCACGCCGGCCTTCCAGGTCATCTGCGCCGGGGTGCAGCCCAGTGCCGCCACGGCGTTGGCAAAGCGTGAGCCATCCATGTGCAGATGCAGCCTGCTGCTGCGGCAGATCTCGCCAATGTTTTCAATCTCGGCCAGGGTATAGACCGTGCCGATCTCTGTGGCCTGGGTAATGCTCACCGCCCGGCTCTGGGTGGAGTGCACATCGCCCACGCGGTTGTTTGCCGCCACGCGCAGGGCATCGGTATCAATCTTTGCATCTGCGCCATCCACGGTGACGAGGCGCGCACCCGCTGAATAGAATTCCGGCGCGCCACATTCATCGTTATTGATATGGGAGCCTGGGTGGCACAGTACCTGCCCCCACGGCGGCGTCATGGCAGCCAGGCACAGGGCATTGGCGGCGGTGCCGGTGGGCACCAGAAACACGCTGACTTCCCGCTCGAAAAGTTCGCACAGACGGCCCGTGACGCGGGTGCTCAGCGCGTCTGCGCCATACGAGGCAAGCTGCCCGCCATTGCAGGCGAGCATGGCCTGCAGGATTTCCGGCGAGGCCCCTGCATTGTTATCACTGGCAAAGCCCAGGGCGGGTTGATCTGTAAGGGGGCTGCTGCAATCCACAATCTTGCTCCTTGTTGGTTCGGTCTGATCCGACAGGCGCATCCTAGCCCCGCAACAGGCAGTGCGGATTGTAAAAAATTGACGCCGACAGGCAGGTCGGGCTGGCGGATGGGCGAGGGCTCAGTATTGCGACGGAGCCACACCAAAAGCGTGCCGGAATGCGCGGTTGAAATGGCTCTGGTCGAAGAAGCCCACTTCCTGGGAGATTTCCGTGAGGCTGCCGGCTTTGTGTGCGAGTAGCGTACAGGCCTGCTCCAGGCGCATGCGCAGCAGCCAGGCATGGGGCGTCATGCCAACGGTGCGCTTGAACTGGCGCAGGAACTGAAAGCGTGCCAGCCCGCACAGCCCGGCCAATTCCTCCAGTGTGATTTTCTCGGCCAGGTGGGCCATGCAGTAATCCCGCACGGATTGCCATTGTGAATCCGAAAAAAACGGGGCCTCCGTGCTCGGCTCAAGCGCATGGGCCAGGCAAAACAACCTGTGCAGCGTACCCAGCCACTCAGCCTGCAGCGCGAGCGGATCGGCCTGCGGTGCCTGCATGGCAGCGTGGAGTGTGGTGAGTTGCGCGGCCAGCCCTGCGTCCTCAATGGTCATGGCCAGCAGTTCCGGCTCGCGCGTGGCGCCGCCGATCTCCGCATTGATCCGGCAGAGCAGCTCATACGGAATGCGGAACGTCTTCAGTGTGTAGACCTCGCCGCCCTCACGTACCCCGTCATGGATCACCCCGGGTGGCATCACGGCAATGCAGCCGGGCCCGACATGTTCGGTGCGCCCCTTGTAGCGTTGGCGCTGTACCCCTTCGGTGACAATGCCGATGTGCCAGTCCAGATGGTAGTGGCGGTCGAAGCTGAATTCCGTAAAGCGCCCGTCGCTGAGGACGAGGCCCGGTACATCGGCAACGCGTTGGTAGCGGACTTCATCCTTCATGTTGGGAAGATATTTTTCGGATGCGTGGAATTCGAATACGCAATATGTAAAGCCTAGCATGGCGCTCGAGATTTGTGCCAACGCTATAAACAGGTGAATTTGCACCGTTTTGGGGCGAACGGAATCCGGGGCATGGGCAAAAGTGGGTAGCCATGGCCTCGTCTGGTTGAGCGTCGCACGCCGCAGTGAGCGTTTGACCTGGATTTCGTACTGGCACACTCCTCGCTATATACAAAATTACATAACAAAATTGGGTCGGTAGTATGGTTGCGGATGAGGCGTTGCCACTGTGGCGAGGAGGAACTTCAATTCTGAGAGGGCGGGCAGAAGAGTTGCATGCATGGAAGACCGGTTTGCCGAGGCGTTGGGTAGGCAGTGTGATTGTGCCTGCCTATTTCGTGAGGTATCGGGAATATGAGATCTGCGCTGAACGGATAGTCGGCTTCGAATACGAAGATCAGCCCTGCTACTGCGAGCATCGCGTGGACTTTGGCGGCACGGAATCGGATGCAGCAGCCGGTGGGGCTTCCCAATATTGGGAGCATTCGTCGGCCTGGCGTCTTGTCGATGGGCATTGGCTGATTCTCAAGCGTCTGCGTTCGGGTACGGATGTGGCGCAGGTGCAGGAATTCTTCTGTCTGGCTGAGCAGATGCCGCGCTAGGGTGAGCCGCCTGATTTCGCCAGACCTTCGCCGAATGGCTGGATGCGAAGGAAATAAATATATCGACGGTGGTTCTATTTTCGATATATATTTGTGAATACATCGTTTGGTAGGCAGACGCAGCAATGGCAGGGTGCTTGGGCGCAGCTTATGGCTTGTGGCCCGGTTTGGGTGCGTATCTGACGCGATGATTGAAAAGAGAAAAGGGCAGAGGCTGCGCATGGAGCGTCTCACCAGGAACTCGGGTTGCTTTACTTTATCCGTGGTGTGAGTGTGGTTTTTGCATAGCAAGTTTCACACATTCCGACTATGTAATTTGGCATACTCCGCGGTCCTGTCCAGATGTCCTGGCAGTGACTGGTTTCATTAGTGGAGGGTTTGTTTTGATTGATCGGCCTTACGTAGAAAAAGCCGCAGACAGCGGCTCACGCAAAGTCACGCTGTTGTATGGCGACCCCTTGCGTTATATGACACGTTCCATCCTGGCGGGCATGTTCCTGACCATTGTTGTCTTCGTGTATTGGTCTTTGCTGCACAACCTGCACGATATTTCGCTGGGCAAGGTGATTGCCTCGGCGTTTTTCGGGGTGGGCCTGACCATCATCGTGTTTTCCAATGCCGAGCTGTTTACCAGCAACAACATGTACCTTGCCGTTTCTACCAAGGAAGGCAAGACCAGTCTGGCGCAGACAGTCGCCCTGTGGACGGCCTGCTATATCGGTAACCTGATAGGCGCCCTGATTATTGCTGGCCTGCTCTGTGGCACCAACGCGATAGCTGATCTGCCGCTCGATCACGCCCTGTATTCCGGGGCTGCGCACAAGGTGCACCAATCCGCCTGGGCCATTTTCTGCAAGGGCGTTCTCGCCAACTGGGTGGTGTGCCTGGCCGTGCGTCTGGCACTGCGGACCAAGGAAGATGTCGCCAAGATCCTGATCCTGATTCTGGTGGTGTTCATCTTCCTGTACCTCGGTTTTGAACACTCGATTGCCAACATGGGCACCTTCTCCATCTCGCTGCTTGGCAACGGGCAGATTTCTCTGGGAGAGGCCCTGTTCAATCTGGTATTCAGCACTGCCGGCAATATTGTGGGTGGCGCCTGCTTCGTAGGCCTGGTTTTTGCATACCTTAATCCAGCGGAGACACCTGTGTCAGCTTCGCCACACGACAGGCACGAGTAAGGCCAGTTGTTGCGGGCATGGCATCGCAGATATCTCATAGATTCGGACCCCAGCATCATGTTTCAGACAGAAGTCGCGGCATTCAAACCCTCTCCCCGGCCCCTCGCCAAGCGCGTACCGGCGGATCTGGCATGGGATGCCAATGCGATTGACCTGATCCGTGACTCCCTGGGTTCCGCTCTTGGTATGAACGAACCGGGCTGGGCGAGGACACTCGGGCTCTCCTATCCCGAGTTGCAGCACCTTGTTGCCGTGGCCCTGCCAGATGTGCAGGATCTGCGTCTGCCCGAACCCTCCCTGCACGCAGCCTTGCTGCAGCGAGTGCCCGCCGTGTTTCACGCACATGTGGCAAGCCTGCTTGCACACAAACGCACGAATCTGCCCGAGCAGAACGCCCGCTGGCTGGCACATGCCATCTGCTGGGCGTGCTTTGGCGGAGGCGCCACGCTGCAGCACCCGCAACTACTCTCCCAGCAGAAATTCTCCGGCGTGGTGTTGCGCTATTTCTCATCGCTTCCGTTGTAATCACGCTGTTCGTCTGAACCCTGGCGTTACCATTGCGGTGAATGCAAAAAAGGGCACCCACCGCAGGGGGTGATCCCTGCCGTGCGCGCCCTGTGCCTGAATACAGTTCTGGCTACTTCGGCATCGGCCCGAGCTTGACGCCATCCGGGTAATACTTCCAGCCGTCGCGGATGCGCACCTTGTCATCCCAGGGCAGCTTGTATTCCCCGTTGGCCAGATCGCGTACCCAGGTCAGGTAGTTGGCCTTTTCGCCGCCGGGTTTACCGACATAGGCACGGCAGCCCAGATTGAAGATGTTGTTTTCAAGTGCCCAGTTTTCACGGGCCTTGTCGACGAGGCGCGGGAACAGTTCGGCGGTGACGATTTCCCACGGATTGCGATGCCCCTGCTGCACCACGTTGCCATCATAGTTGCACACCGTGCCTTCGCCGAAGTAGTAGAACACGCCATCGTAGCCCGCGAGGTTGACCGAGATGGTGTACATCAGGTTCTGCCACGCATTGGTGCGATTGGTCCAGATCCACTGGTCGTTGACCTGTGTGGAATAGCCCGAGATGCGGATGTAGACGTTGCAGCCCTTGTAGGCGGCTTCGCGGGCCAGCTCCGGGAACATCCCGTCGTGGCAGATGCACACAGCCAGCTTGGAACCCTTGGGGCCATCACACACCGGCATGCCATAGTTGCCCGGTGACCACGGCTCGATTGGCACCCAGGGCTGCAGCTTGCGGTAGTGCAGGGCAATCTCGCCCTTGTCGTTGATGATGATGGCGGTGTTGTACGGGGCCTTGGTGGGGTCCTCATTCTTTTCCATCAGCGAGAACACGCCCCACACCTTGTTGCGGATGCACGCCTCCTTGAATTTTCCGATCTCCGGGCTGTCGATGGTGAGGAGCATTTCATCGTAGGTCCAGATTGCGGTGTTGAGCCCCTGCGTGGAATATTCAGGCATGACAATCAGATCGAGGTCGGGATACCCGGCCTTGGTGTTGTCAACTGCCTTGCAGATCTGCTCGACCTGCACCTGGATATCCGCCGGCCCCTTCACTACGGGAACCGGGTATTGAATCATGGCGACGAGCAGTGCTTCATCCCATGCGCTGACGCTTCCGGTACTTGCCATTTTCATCTCCTCATACAAAATGGAACAAACGGTCCGTTTCGATTCGGCCGGACCCCTTCACCGTTTTCAGAAATCGTTTCGCCTAGACGGCCAGGAACTGCTTGATGCGTGCCTCATCAATGGCTGCGCGTGGGCTCTCGTGCACCAGCCGGCCGCCTTCGATCACATACAGCCGGTCCGCCACCTCCAGCGCAAAGCTCAGGATCTGCTCCGAGACCACGATGGTGAGCTTGCGCAGGCGGCGGATCTCGTTGAGCGTGCGGGCAATGTCCTTGATGATCGAAGGCTGGATACCTTCGGTTGGTTCATCGAGGAGCAGCACCTTGGGATCGGCCACGAGGGCGCGGGCAATCGCCAGCTGCTGCTGCTGGCCGCCAGAGAGGTTGCCGCCCTTTCTGCTGCGCATTTCCCAGAGCACAGGGAAGAGGGCGTAGATGTCTGCAGGCACCTTCTTGATGGTGGCGTTTTCCATGCCGGCGAGAATGTTTTCCTCTACCGTCAGGGTCGGGAAAATCATGCGCCCTTGTGGCACATACGCGATGCCCTTGCTGACGCGGCGGAAACTCTCCTCGCGCGAGACATCGACCCCATCCACCAATACCGCGCCGCTCTTGAGCGGCAGGATGCCCATCAGGGATTTGAACAGGGTGGTCTTACCCATGCCATTGCGGCCCATGATTGCCACGGTTTCATTTTTCTCCGCAGCGAAGCTGATGCCGTGCAGGGCCTCGCTCTGCCCATAGCTCACGTAGATATCCGATACGTTCAGCATTTCTGTGCTCTCCTGTGATTAGTGGCCGAGATATACATCAATGACTTTGGCATCGTTTTGGACTTTATCCATGCTGCCCTCGGCGAGGATCTTGCCCTGGTGCATCACCGTCACCTTGTGGGCGATGCGGCGCACGAACTCCATGTCGTGCTCAATCACGATCATTGAGCGTTTGCGGCAGATGCGCTGCAGCAGCTCGGCGGTCAGCTCGCGCTCGCGGGCACTCATGCCGGCAATCGGCTCGTCGAGCATCAGTAACTCAGGCTCCTGCATGAGCAGCATGCCGATCTCCAGCCATTGCTTCTGCCCGTGCGAGAGCAGGCCTGCTTCGGTGTGGAGCAGCGCCTCAAGGCCGATTTCCTCGGCTACGGCATGAATGCGTGCGATCACCTCGGTGCTGGTCTTGAAGCGCAATGCGCCGAATACGCTGCGCCCCTGCGGGAAGGACACTTCCAGGTTCTTGAAGACCGAGAGGTTCTCGTAGATCGATGGCGTCTGGAACTTCCGCCCCACGCCGGCACGCACAATCTTGTGCTCGGCCATGCGTGTGATCTCGGTATTCTTGAACTTGATGCTGCCGCCGCTGGCGCGGGTCTTGCCACAGATCAGATCAAGCAGCGTGGTCTTGCCGGCGCCATTGGGGCCGATGATCACGCGCAGTTCCTCGCGGTCGATGTAGAGGTTGAGGGTGTCGATGGCCTTGAAGCCGTCAAAGGAGACTGTGAGGTCTTCGATTGCCAGAACAAAATCGGTGTTGCTCATGATGCTGTGCTCCTCTTATTCCGGCTGGGCCTGGATCGTTGTGGGCAGGGGCAGATCCTGGGTGGGCGTGATGCTGGCCGGCACCACGGGGTCGCCCGTAGCGGCCACTGGTGTCTGCCGGCTTGCGGCACGGCGCGCCAGCCAGGGTTTGATGTGGCTATCGAGCAGACCGGCCAGACCGTTGGGGAAGGCCATCACCACGCCGATAAAAAGGGCCGCCATGAGAAACAGCCAGAGATCCGGGAAGCTCTCAGAGAAGTAGCTGCGCCCCAGATTGACCAGCAGCGTGCCGACCACCGCGCCCACCAGCGAGAGGCGGCCACCCACTGCCGCGAAGATCACCATCTCAATGGAGGGAATGATCCCGACGAATGACGGGGACATGAAGCCGACCTGCAGCGTGAACATCGCCCCGCCGATGCCCGAGAGCGCCGCTGCCAGGCAGAAGGCGAAGACCTTGAAATTTGCCACGTCGTAGCCGGAGAACTGCACGCGGTCTTCCTTGTCGCGCATGGCCAGGAGCAGGGTGCCGAGCTTGGTCTTCTGAATCCACATGCAGCCCCAGATGCAGGCGAGCAGCAGCCCGGCGTTGGCAAAGTAGAGGATGTACCGGGCGCTGTTGCTGCGGATGTCCCAGCCCAGCAGGGTCTTCAGATCGGTGATGCCGTTGACGCCACCGGTCACGCCCTGCTGGCCGATGATGAGCACCGAGAGAATAAGCGCCACGGCCTGCGTGATGATCGCGAAGTACACCCCGCTGACGCGCCGCTTGAACATTGCGAAGCTGATGCAGAAAGCCAGCAGTGTGGGCACCAGCACCACCGCCAGGAGCGTGAAGGTGAGGCTGTGGAAAGGCTGCCACCACAGCGGCAGGGCTGTGAGCTGGTTCCAGTCCATGAAGTCCGGGATGCCCGGTGTGGACTGGATCCTGGTGCTGATCGGGTCGGAGGCCTCAAGCTTCAGGAACATGGCCATGCAATAGCCTCCCAGCCCGAAAAACACCCCCTGGCCGAGTGACAGGATGCCGCTGTGGCCCCACAGCATCACCAGCCCGATGGAGACGAAGCCGTAGGTCAGGTACTTGCCAAAGAGGTTCAGGCGGAAGATGTCCAGCCCTGCCGGCAGAATCACCAGGATGAGCAGTGCCAGCGCCAGCAGGCCACCGAGCTGGTGTTGATGGATCCAGGTCTTGATCGTGTTCATGACGTGCTTCTCCTCAGATTCAACGACGTACCTTCGAGGCGAACAGTCCTTGCGGGCGGATCATCAGGAAGAACACGATGAGCAGCAGGGTGAGGACTTTGGCCATCGAGCCGGTCAGGAAGAATTCGCTGATCGACTGGGTCTGGGCGATGCCGAAGGCAGACACCACGGTGCCCAGCAGGTGGGCCGCGCCGCCAAAGGTGACCACCAGGAATGAATCCACAATGTATAGCGAGCCGCTGGTGGGGCCGGTGGAGCCGATGGTGGTGAAGGCTGCCCCGGCAACGCCGGCCACTCCGCAGCCGATGGCAAAGGTCAGGCGGTCGGTCTTGCGTGTGTCGATGCCGGAGGCATTCGCCATGATGCGGTTTGCCACCGTGGCGCGCACCCTCAGCCCCCAGCGTGATTTGTACATGGCCAGCAGCAGGGCGGCAGTGATGACGAGGGTAAGTGCCAGCACGAAGAGCCCGTTGATGGGAATATCCAGGCCCTCGTGGGGTGCCCATGAGCCCATCAGCCAGTCTGGCAGGGTAGGGCTGACTTCCTTGGGTCCGAAGGTGGAGCGGAACACCTGCTGCATGCCCAGCGAGAGTCCCCAGGTGGCGAGCAGGGTGTCGAGCGGGCGTTTGTAGAGGTGGCGGATCAGTGCCCATTCAACCAGCCAGCCCACTGCGAAGGCAATCACGAAGGCGGCCACAATCGCCACCAGGAAATAGGTTTGCGAAAAGCGGGGGAAACGGTTGTCGGCGAGCCAGGAGAACAGATAGACCGTGTACGCGCCTATCGTCATGAATTCGCCATGGGCCATGTTGATCACGCCCATCTGGCCGAAGATGATCGCCAGCCCCAGGCCCATGAGCAACAGCACGGCGAACAGGCTCAGCCCCGCAAAGCCCTGCATCAGGCCGATGTTGAGAATATCCGAAAATGACATGGCAGATTTCCTTTCCCGTGTATGGTGAAATCCGTGTGATGCCAATAGAATTCGGCATCACACGGGCGTTATACGCAGGGCTTATTGATAGCCCTTGGGGAAGGGGTCAGGTTCGTTGAGCTTGGGAGACTCGGCTACCATCTTGATCTGTCCATCCGCCTGGATCTGGCCGATCTTGGATTTGCTCCACAGGTGGTGGTTGGCGTGGATCTTCACGTAGCCTTCGGGGGCGTTGGCCATTTCGATACCGGGGGACGCGGCCACCACCTTATCCACATCGAAGCTGCCGGCCTTCTCCACAGCAGCCTTCCACAGCCACGGCCCGAGGTAGGCGGCCTGGGTCACGTCGCCGATCACTGCCTTGTCGCCGTACTTGGCCTTGAAGGCTGCGACGAAGGCCTTGTTGTTGGGGTTGTCGATCGACTGGAAGTACTTCACCGAGGAGTAGAAGCCCTGCGCGTTTTCACCACCGATGCCGAGCAGTTCGTCTTCGGTCACCGAAGTGGTGAGCAGGAACTGTTTCGAGCCGGTGATGCCGGCGGCTTTCAGCTGCTTGTAGAACGACACGTTGGAGCCGCCCACGATGATCGCGAAGACAGCATCCGGCTTGGCCACCTTGATCTTGTTGATCAGCGAATTGAAGTTGGTCTGGCCCAACGGATAGTATTCCTCGCCCACCACCTTGCCCTTGAGCACATTCTCGATGTGCTTGCGCGCAATCTTGTGCGAGGTGCGCGGCCAGATGTAGTCCGACCCCACCAGGAAGAAAGTCTTGGCCTTCTTCTCCTTGGCCGCCCAGTCGAGCCCCCAGAGAATCTGCTGGGTGGCTTCCTGGCCGGTGTAGATCACGTTCTTCGACTGTTCCAGACCTTCATAGAAGGTGGGGTAGTAGAGCAGGCCGTTTTCCTTTTCGAACACGGGCAGCACCGCCTTGCGCGAAGCCGAAGTCCAGCAGCCGAACACGGTGGCGACGTGGTCATTGACGAGCAGCTTCTTGGCTTTTTCCGCGAAGGTCGGCCAGTCCGAGGCGCCGTCTTCCTTGATCACGCGGATCTTGCGCCCGAGCACGCCGCCGGCGGCGTTGATCTGGTCGATAGCAAGCTGTTCGGCCTGGATGGAGCCGGTTTCCGAGATGGCCATGGTCCCGGTGGCCGAGTGTAGCTGGCCGACGACGACTTCGCTATCCGTGACTGCGAGCTTGGTGGTGTTGACCTTGGCCGTGGGCAGGCTGGCCGCCCAGTTAAGGCCGGATACGCCCGCCAGGGCCAGCGCGATAAGCCCCTGCAGCACATGACGTCGGCCTGCTTGGTAATCCGTGTTCATGATCTTTCTCCCGATGAAGACTGAGGTGGATTCGCAACGCCCGTTGAGGTGGTGCGTTGTTGGGAGTCAGTGTGCGTATCGGTGGCAGGGCACGGTATGCGTCATTTGACTGATCGGGGCATGCAAGCCCTGGCAGGGCAGGGTATTGCGCCTGATATACGTTATTTGACTGAGTTCGCTGCCGTGCCTGTATCGTTAAACTCCCGCGAGTGGGCGAGCACGTTACTTGCATGCAGACAGCGGGTTGTTCGGGGGTGGTGATGGATTGCGCAGAGCACGGAGAGAGTGGTACCCAGCCCACGCAGCGGATAGTCAAGGTTCGGCGGGATTACAACCGTCTCGTCTCGGATGAGACGCTGGAGGATTACGCCCTGCGTTTCACCCCGCGCAGCTTCCGCAAATGGAGCATTTTCCGGGTAGCGAATACCGCTTTTGGTGCAATCTCGTTTCTCGCCCTTGAAGCCATCGGTGCCAGCATCACGGTGGCGTATGGATTCACCAACGCCCTGTGGGCGATCCTGGTGGTCAGTGCGTTGATCTTCTGCACGGGGCTGCCGATTGCCTACACGGCGGCGCGTCATGGGCTGGATATGGATCTGCTCACGCGTGGTGCAGGGTTCGGCTACCTGGGTTCTACCATCACCTCGCTGGTCTACGCCGGTTTCACCTTCATCTTCTTTGCGCTTGAAGCCTCCATCATGGCGCAGGCTTTCGATCTGTGGTTCGGCCTGCCGCGCTGGGCTGGTTACCTGATTTCGTCGCTGGTGGTGATTCCACTCGTGACGCACGGCATCAGCACGATCAGTCGCCTGCAACTGTGGACCCAGCCGGTGTGGCTGGTGCTGATGGTGGTTCCGTTTCTGGCGGCAGCCTGGAACGATCCGCAATCCTACGTGGCCTTCACCACCTTTAATGGTCTGGGCGGGGATAGTGGGCATTTTTCCTGGACGGCTTTTGGCAGTGCGGCAACCGTGGTGGCGTCCCTGAGTGCCCAGATCGGTGAGCAGGTGGATTTCCTGCGCTTCATGCCGGAGCCTGCCAAGGCCCATCGGATGCGCTGGTGGCTAGGGGTGGTTGTGGCCGGGCCGGGGTGGATCGTGCTGGGCGCCGCAAAAATGCTTGGCGGGGCTTTCCTGGCGTTTCTGGCGCTGCAGCAGGAGGTGCCGATCGAGCGTGCGGTGGAGCCCATGCAGATGTATCTGGTGGGCTTCAAGGAGGCCGTGGGGGATCATGCCGCTGCGATCATTCTTGCCGGCTGTTTCGTGATCGTGTCGCAGATCAAGATCAACGTCACCAATGCCTACGCAGGCTCCCTGGCCTGGTCGAATTTCTTTGCGCGGCTCACGCACAGCCATCCGGGGCGCGTCGTGTGGCTGGTATTTAATGTGCTGATTTCCGTGCTGCTGATGCTCATGGGCGTGTTTGAAGCGCTCAACCAGGTGCTTGGTTTATATGCCCATTTTGCGGTGGCATGGATTGGTGCCGTGGTCGGCAATCTGCTGATCAGCAAACCGCTGGGGATTGCGCCGAAGACCATCGAGTTCCGGCGTGCCTATCTCTACGACATCAACCCTGCCGGATTCGGCGCAATGCTTTTGGCATCCATTCTCGCGCTTGTTGCCCACCTTGGATTTTTTGGATCGGTTCTTGAAACGGCCTCCGTCGGCGTTGCCTTTCTCGTGGCACTGGGGGCAGCCCCGCTTATTTCCTGGGTGGGGCGGCAGCATTATGAAATCGCCCGTACCCCGTTTGTCTTTGGCGAGCGCCATCACAGCATGCACTGCGTGATCTGCCGCAACCGCTTTGAGGCCGACGACATGGCGCACTGCCCGGCCTACGATGGGCCGATATGTTCGCTGTGCTGTACGCTCGATGTGCGCTGTGGGGATCGCTGCAAAAAAGGCTCTCGCATCCACGAGCAGGTGGTGAGCTGGCTGGCTGCCTGTCTGCCGCATCGCGTGTCGCCAGCCATGGTGCAGCGGGTCGGGCAGTATGCCATGGTGCTTGCCGGAATTGTGTGTGTGTTTGGCGCGCTGATGTGGCTGATGTACGCGCAAATCCTGCAACGCCCTCAGGATCTTGCCGCGCATCCGGGCCTGCTGTTCCTGCGCATGTCGGCGGTGCTGGTGCTGCTCTCCGCTGTGGCGGCGTGGTGGCTTGTGCTCACAAGCGAAAGTCGCCATGTGGCGCAGCAGGAATCGGATCGGCAGACGCAGTTGCTGCTTAGCGAGATTGATGCCCACCGCCAGACCGATAGTGCCCTGCAGCGTGCCAAGGAGGAGGCCGAGCGCGCGAACTTTGCGAAGAGCCGGTTTCTCACCGGCATGAGTCACGAGATGCGGGCGCCGCTTAACAGCATCATCGGCTACTCGCATCTGTTGCTGCGCAAGCATACGGGGATTGCCGGCGAGCATCGCGATGCAGTGGGCACGATTCATCGCAGTGGCGAACACCTGGCGAGTCTTGTCGATGGTCTGCTGGAACTCTCACGCATTGAAGCCGGCAAGATGCGCCTGGAACTGGAGGTCATCAATCTCGCCGCGTTCCTCAACGAAATCGTGCGCATGTTTACGCCCCAGGCTCGCAAGGCCGGGCTGATTTTTCGCTACGAGGTGAGCGGTGCACTGCCGCCGCACGTGCACGTCGATGCCAAGCGCCTGCGCCAGATCGTGATCAATCTGCTCGGCAATGCCATCAAGTTCACCGAATGCGGCAGTGTGGTGCTGCGCGTGCGTTATCAGCGCGAGATTGCCTACATCGACGTCGAGGATACCGGAGTCGGTATTTCCCAGGAGGATCAGGAACGCGTGTTCATGCCTTTCGAGCGCGCCACGGCTGGTGGCAACAAGACCGAAGGCACCGGGCTGGGCCTGACGATCACACAGTTGCTGGTGGAGCTGATGGGGGGAGACATCCAGTTGCGCAGCCGCAAGGGGGAGGGGAGTCGCTTCATGGTGCGGCTGTACATGCCGGCGGTCAGCAATGTGGACGCCGGGCATATTGTCGAACCGATCACTGGCTATCTGGGGTATGTACGCCATCTTCTGGTGGTTGATGACGAACCGGCGCACCGTGGCTTGATTCGTGGCTACCTTGCCCATCTGGGTTTCATTATCGATGAAGTCGATTGTGGTCAGGCCTGCCTGGATGCATTTGCGCGACAGCGCCCGGATCTGGTGCTGCTTGATATCGGCCTGCCCGACATGACCGGCTGGGAGGTCAGCCAGCGCCTTGCTGCCATCGAACAGGGCAGGGTTCCGGTGCTCATGGTGTCGGCCAACGCCCATGAGAATACCGAGGAGGCCAGGGCCGGTGCGCAACTTGCCGGGTTTGTGACCAAACCGGTGGATGAGGCCGATCTGCTTGAGCAGGTTCGGCAGGCGCTGGATCTGCGCTGGTTGCGTGGCGATCGTGAGGGCTGGCAACATGCCCATCCGGATGCCGACGATGTCCGTGAACTGCTTGCCCTCTCGGCAGGCGGTTTTCCCCATGCTCTGCGCGCCAGGCTCACCGAACTTGGCGCGGAGAATCCCCAACTGCTTGCCTGGGTGCGGCATTGCACCAGTCTGATCGAAACCGATATGACCATGCTGAACGATTTGCTGTGCGAAATGCTTCAAGACCATGCCAAGGTTTGATGAGAATATCGAAGTCCTGCTTGTCGATGATGACGCCGATGCGCGCAATCTTTTGCGCGTCGGGCTGCTGGAGGCAGGCCTGCGCGTGAGTGTGGCAGCCAGCGGCGAGGAGGCTCTGGCGAGCCTTGCGGATACGCTGCCTGACGCAGTGCTGCTCGATGTGATAATGCCGGGGATCGATGGCTTTGCCACGTGCGGGAAAATCCGCGAGGCCCACGAGGATGTCCCTGTCATATTTATGACCGGTCTTGGCGAATCGGAGCACATCGTGCAGGGGTTTGCCGTTGGCGGTACCGATTATGTCACCAAGCCGCTCGTGATTCCTGTGGTGATTGCCCGCCTGCAGTCCCATACACGGGTATCACGCCTGATGCGGGCCACGCGCGAGGCGCTTGGCGCGATGGACACAGCAATGTTTGCGCAGGATCCGGAGGGCGTGCTGTTGTGGTGCAATGCCGCCGCCCGCAATCTCTTCAAGAGCCTGGGGATGGAAGCGGCTGTGGTGGAAGGGCAGGCGCTTCCCGCGTGTCTGACAGCGCCTTGGCGCGAGGGGGTAGAGAGCCTGCATACAGCACCTCTGGTGGTGCCTCTGGGGAGTGGTAATGTGGAGATCCGCCGTGTCACGGCAGATCACGAAAACATCACGATGTGCATGCTCAAACCTGCCGCAGCAGCTACCGTTACCGAATGGAAACCGCCGCGCCTGACTGACCGGGAAAGCGAAGTTCTGCTCTGGGTGGCGCGTGGCAAGACCAATCGCGACATCGGCGAAATTCTCGGCATGAGCCCGCGCACCGTGAACAAGCATCTCGAACACATCTTCGAGAAACTCGGTGTAGAAACCAGAACGGCCGCCGCAGCGGCCGCCGTACGCCAGTTCAGTATGAAACAGTGAGGCCCGGCGGTGTGGAGGTTCAGAAAGCGTATGAGACGCCCACACTCACCACCGGCCAGAAGCGATAGCCGTTGAGTTTGTCGTACACCTTCTGACGTTCGTGCTCGACGTCGGATTGCAGCTGGGCGCAGCTTGAAGCCGGCATGGCGCTGCCGCAGCTTGCATCCACCGAGACCTTGGCCTTGCCCAGATAGATCGCGCCAACATCGGCAAAGAAGCCAAAGCCCTTGTCGGCGATCATGCCGTAGCCGATCCCCAGATAGGGTGACACGCTGCTGCCGAATTTCACGCGCCCCTTCACGCTGCCAATCTGGCTGGCCTGATAGGTGTCTCCATTGATGGTGTAGGTGCTGCCATTGGGTTCGCCGTTCAGATCTACCTTGTTGTCGTGCACATACAAGCCACCGGTAAGGCGGAAACCGCCGATCAGGTTCCAGTCCGCTACGGCCTTGAGGTTGGAGAGTTTGAGCTTGGCATCGTATTTGATGTCTGTGTCGCTCATGCTGCGGGAATAGTTCAGGCCGGTGTAGCCGATACGCGCTCCTACACTGTCGGAGAGCTTGTAAGCGAGGTCTGCACCATAGCCTGTGGTGCCGGCTTCAATGCCCACACCAATGTCAGCCATTGCTGATGCACTGAATCCGGCAATCAGTATGGCTGCGATCATTTTGTATTGCATTGGAAATTCTCCTGGATCTATCTTGATCAAGTCTATGTTGATGCCGGTAGTGCCTGAGGGTGCTGCGCAAACGTATTTGAATACAATTGCCGAATTATATTCTGGCACCTATGTGTGACAGGTATTCCGTTTGTAACCTGATTGCAGCCCGCTATCCTGCTTTGCTCTTATAGCGGAGGGCGTGCGTGCCACCGCAGCCATATTGGATAGGAAAACCTCCGCATTGAAGCCGCAAAAAGACAGGGGATTTATGCCGTTTTCTCTGTTTATGCGCTGCGGGCAATCAGAGCCGGCAGGTCGTCCAGCGTTCTGATCTGGGCATCCGGCGGTGAGGGCAGGTGTTCTGGTGGCTGATTGAAACGGTTGCACCACACCACCTGGAAACCATAGGCTTTGGCCGAGTAGGCATCCCAGCCATTGGAAGAGAGAAAGCAGATTTCCTCGCGGCGAATGCCAAGGCGATCCGTGGCAAGCTGATAGACGAGCGGGTGGGGCTTGAATACGCCAACATCTTCCACCGAAAGCACGGCGTCAAAAATTCCTTCCAGTCCGGCGTTTTTCACGGCAGCCTGGAGCATCACCGGCGTGCCGTTGGAGAGAATCGCCAGTTTCTCGCCAGCCTGTTTCAACTGCGTGAGTGTTTCTGCCACCTCGGCAAACGGTTTGATCGCCAGATACATATGCAGGAGCCGCTCGCGCAGTGCTTTGTCCTGGATGTGCAGTGTTGCCAGTGCGAAATCCAGTGCATCCCCCGTGATCTGCCAGAAATCTGCATGCTGATCTGTCAGGCTGCGCAGCCATGAGTATTGCAACTGCTTGGTGCGCCACAGATCGGAGAGTGCGTGCCATCGCTCCCCGAGCGCATCCTGTGCGCCATGTGCCACACTGCTCACATCGAAAAGGGTGCCATAGGCATCGAACACGCAGGCTTTCACGCCGCGCAGGACCGGCTGGGTGCTTGTACTCACAGACGAACTCCTCTCACGAATCAATCGGGTTGGATGTCGCCTTGCAGTATAAACCGCGATTCGCGGCTGCCGATCCGGGTATTCCCGTCAGGTACCAGTACCGGGAATATCGGTAGATCGTTGGGGGATGGGCAGCTATACGAAGATGTTCTTCAGACTTTCGTGTGGGTCAGGCATGCGTTGTCGCACTCTCCACTGCACGGGATACGCCCCAAATGTAGGGTGCAATGAACGCAGTGAATTGCACCGAACGAGTGAGCACCTGCAAATTCACGCGGAAGGTGCAACTCGCTGGCGCTCATTGTTCGCTGCGCCACCCGTAACGCGCGCCGCCCTGAGTTGTAACCCACACTAAAGTCGGATGAACCTACGAAGAAGGCGGATGTGTGCTGATGTGTTGCCAATACGCCTGGGTGTATCCGGGCAGCCGGCTTGTGCTTGGAGCCGCCTGTCTGAGCAGCAAAATATCCTGTGCCTGCAGGTATCCTGAGACAACTCTGCTGCCTAGCGCAGCCGCCGTACCGTCTCGCGGATTACGCCGATGATATAGCTGTCTGCCAGCGGGAGCATTGGGTAGTGCGGGTTGACGGCGTGCAGAAAATATTCCGTTTCCCGCAGGATGAGTTGCCTGAAGGCGGTTAGCCCATCGGGCGTCTGGATGATCACGAAATCCCCTGGCCTGGCCTCCAGTGTGGTGTCCACAATCAGGATCAGCCCTTCGGGGAAATCCGGCATCATCGCGGCACCCGCCACACGCAGCGAAAAGCAGTGCGCGGCCTCGTAGCGTGCTGCGCCACTCTGTTCCGAGACGGTCTGGTGGCTGTTGATGGTGCTGCCTGAATACATTGCTATGGATGGACGTAATGCTTATGGGGTAACAGTGCTCCGCACAGATAATGTGTCGGAGATCAGCAGGATAGCTTTTGTTATAAAGAATGAAAACGTTTAATTAGTTATTGATTGTAATGTCTGTTGTGTAAATCGGATTAAAGCTGCTGCAGGAAAAACCCGTACGGAGTGTTGCCTTGCAGCAGAAAAATTGCTCTGAATGGATTTCAGTATATGCATTAAGGGTTTGTAAATGCATAAGTCATGCTGCATGGCAATAGATTTGTTTTTTCCAGAGACGATCAGCCTATGTTTCCGGTGTTTTTTGTGCCCCTGGCAGGCGTGCTGTGCTCTGTGGTGAGGGTCAGCGGAAGCGCCGCACCGTCTCGCGCACCACCCCGATGATGCGGTTGCTGCCCAGTGGCTTGATCGGGAAGCGGGTGTTGAGCGGTTTCAGGTAGTACTCCCCGCCATCTTTCACGAGCTGCTTGAAGGTGGCTTCGTTATCGCCATTCTTCACAATCACGAAATCGTTCGGAAATGCATCCAGGCTGGGCTCTACGATCAGGATCGTACCTTCCGGGAAGTCTGGTAGCATGGATTCGCCTTCCACACGGAGTGCGAAGGTGTGCTCCTGGATGGGCACGGTGGTGTCGATCCAGTCTTGCGCGTCGCCCGGCTGAAAGGGATCGCGGGCCTCCACAAAGGCACCGGCACGCACTGAGGAGATCAGCGGTACGCGGCCCCGCACGGCTGGGCCTGGAGAGGGCTCCGGGTCGGCAATGCCTCCCGCACCCTGGATCACCTGTGGCATTTTGCGCGGGCCTTTGCCCGTGGCCAGCCATGTCGCACTCACCCCATAGAGCTCGGCGAGCGCCGTGGTGAAGGTGCTGCGCACGCTGCCATCGTTTTCCAGGCCGGAGAGCGTGGGCTGCTGCATGCCCACCGCCTTGGCGGCGGATGCTTGCGAGAGGCCCGCTGCTTCGCGTACGGATCTGAGTCTTTGTCCGAAGGTGTCCATATTGGAATTCTGATATAGATCTGTAGAGAAATATCTATTGACTCGCGTATTGATTTATCTATAATTACATCCATGAATCGATATTCACTCAGCGTGTCAAGGCTTTCAGCAGGCAGCACACGCGTCTTGAGCCCACCTTAGCTTCATCTGGCAGGGCAAACAGGCGCGGGGGCAAAGCCTTGATAGCGCCAGTTACAAACATTACGAGGACACACCATGAACAAGCCGTCTTGCCGGCCACCGGCCCCTTATTGCCTGGCGTTTTGCAAGGTACTGCCGGAGGGGCAGGCATGAGCAGCACCCTGATGCAGGTTGCCGGCTGGCTGCTGGCCTTTGTGCTGGCAGTCTATCTCGCCATCGAGATGAGTCGCCGCGTCAGCGCCGAAGAAGAGCTTTCCCGTCTGCGCCGCAAGCTTGAAGCCTCGCGCCGCAATAGTCACTGAATGCCCCACGAGCCCACCGAGGAGAAAGAGTATGGCCCGTATCCGTTCCATCAAACCCGAGTTTTCCCAGTCTGAGAGCATGGGCAATGTGTCGCGTGACGCCCGCCTCACCTTCATCCTGCTATGGACACTGGCAGATGACGAAGGGCGCCTGCGTGGCAGTGCCCGCATGCTTGCCGGTGTACTCTTTCCCTACGACGAGGATGCCCACGCCGGAATGCCCGGCTGGCTGGCGGAACTCGAGCGTCAGGGCTGCATCCAGCGGTATCGGCATGCGGGCAGCCAGTATCTGGTGATCTGCAACTGGCAGAAACATCAAAAAATCGATAAGCCCACTCCCTCAAGATTCCCGCAGCTTGTTGAAGGAGAAGAGAGCACTCCCGACCTGTTCGCGAATCCTCGCGAGGATTCCCCCCTGGATCTAGGAGTGGACCTAAGAGAGGATCTAGGAAGGGATCAAGGAGAGGAGGGGATGGTTTACCCCGTTACGGCGGGGCCTGCGGCTCCCCCCGTCGCGGCGGGTGAGGCCGCCACCGTCAGTCTGCCCGCTACCACTGCGGCGAAGCACACGCCGAAAAAGCTCACCACCCTGCAGGCTGCCTGCCATGCCACCTGGGAAGCCTACCTTGCTGCCTACACTGCCCGCTATGGTGCCGCACCGGTGCGCAATGCACGCATCAATTCGCAGATTCAGCAGTTCGTGCAACGCCTCGGGCGGGATGCCGCACCCGCCGTGGCAGCGTTTTTTGTGCAGCATAATGGCATTTCCTACGCCCGTGGTGCTCACACCGTCGGGCTGATGCTCATCGATGCCGAAAAGCTCCACACCGAATGGGCCACCGGCAAAGCGCTGCCCCAGACCATCTGCGTATGGCAGCCACACACCCGTGAAGGCGTCCGCACCCTGGCTGCCACCACCCGCCTTGCCGATCTCGTAAATGACGACGGCAGCTTCAAAACCCACTCTGGAGACAGCAATGGAAACCCCGCGCACGCTGCCCGCTTCCTGGATTGACCGCATCTTCGCCCGCCTGCAGGGCCTCTACGGCACCCTCTGGGTGGATCGCTGGAAAACCGGCGAACTGCGCCAGATTGCCGGCGGCCAGTGGGTGGATGTCGGCATGCTCAACGCCAAGGCCACCTGGGCTGGCGAACTGGCCGGCTTTGCCAATCGCCCCGAAGTGCTGGGGCGGGCGCTGGAAGCCTGTCGCACGCTCAAATTCCCGCCCACCTTGCCAGAATTTCTGCGCCTGTGTCGCGAAGAAGCCGGGCGACCCACCGCCGTGGCGCGGCTCTCGCATACCCCGAGTGCGGCCGAGATCGCCCGCCAGCGTGAAACTGCCGCGCGCATTGCCACCGTTGTGCGCCACCGCGCGAGTCGTGCCGATCCACTCGCCTGGGCGGCCCATCCCGGCAGTCAGGTTGCCATGAACGCGATCTGGCGTGAAGGCATGCACCAGGGCAACAGCGTGCTGCGTGCCATTCTCGACAAACACATTGCCGATGGCATCTGCAGCAGCGCTGGCCGGCTACTCATGCGCTGGGATGGCAGCAAGTGGGTGAAGGCATGAACCGCGAATTCAGCCGCATGAGCCAGATTCTGTCTGCCCATGCGCAAACCCACTCAAACCCAGAAAAATGCGAAACAGGTATTTTACTGGTCCGCTGCACAGACTGCCACCGCTTCAGCCTGCGCCAGGCCGGTTACGAACTCGCCAGCCTTGGCTACGGCCGCTGCACACAAAGCCGCGAGCAGAGTGGCTACCGCTCGGCGCGCCACCCGCGCCAATGCGGAAGCTTTACCCCTGCCACCACCAACACCCTTGAACGCCGCAAGGCAATCACTCATCAGAAGGAGCAATGCAAATGAGAAACAGCAAAGAACTCGTCCTCGAAGCCGTCCGCGAACTGCACGCCCAGGAACAGGTCGTCACCCGCGAAACGCTCGCCGAACACACCGGGCTCACCATGACCGTGGTTGATGACCGCATCGCCGTGCTGGTCGATGACGGGCAGGTTATCCGTGTCCAGCGCGGCGTCTTCATCCCCGCCCCCACCTGGCCCACCGCTCGCCCCATCAGCAAGACCATTCTTCCTGATGGCTTCGTCAAGATCGAAATTGGCGACGAAGTGCTCACCCTCACCCCGCGTGAAAGCCGCGCCCTCGGCGAGCTCACCTCCGCCGCCGCGCAACAGTTCGCCGCCATCGAACTGGGCCGGCAGGCCAACGAAGTCACCGCCGAACTGGCGCAGCGCATCACCTCGCTGAGAAGGCGTATCAACGCGATGGAGGCTGAAGCCAGGGTGGTTCAGGGCTGAGAGGCCAGCGCATTGTGCTGTCGATACCGCCCCGAGCCTGGGGCGGTGAAGCCCTAAGTGTAGCGACAGTATCTGCGCAAGGTGTGGTGAATTTGATGGCTTGCCGTGCCCTGCGCGGTTTTGTCTGCGCCTGAGTCGAGTATAGGCAAGATTGGATAACCTAAGGCCGATTACCGGCGCCAGCAGAAAAGCCCCCTCCCTCCGCAGCCATCACGGGTATATCGCATGCTGGATGCTGTGGCGGGCACCTGTTGAACAGATGTGAGAAAAGCTCGATCAGGAGCCCGGCTGTCATCGGTGTTGCGCAAACGAATACCAGCAGTGACAGGAATGTTGGACCGAGCAGTGTTTTAAGCAGGGAGTTCATCATTTTGTCGCTGATACCACGGGCAGTTGGTTCTTCGTGAGAGTTCTATGAGTGACACAAGCTGCAATTTCTTCCATGCACGTACAGAACATGAAAAATGAAAATGCATATTTAACTTTGAAAAGCTCAGTTAAGGGCATTGCATTGGCGTTCTGCAACGCTGTGCTTAAGGTTCATGCCCTGCTCAAATTTACCGAGTTTGGTACAGCAAGCCGGCTCGACCGAAATGGAGGAGTGCTCCATAAAGTCCGTCACTGGTGTTTCAGGTTTCCTGTGCTGAAGTTTGCTCGACGCGAAGCTTTCCAGAAACTTTCCCCCTGATGGTAGTGCCAAAACAGGTTTGCGTGGGATCAAACAATGACGATTCTTCTTCAGTGGGGTAAACCGTTGTTTCTGATGTGAATAGAATCGAGATATCTCTGGCAATCCGTTCCCTCTTGTATCGGTGTTGGCATTCCCCTGCAATATCGCTGCCGGATGCACAGAGCAATTCCAAGTTGGTGCAGGAGTCTGTAAAGTGTTCATGATGAGATTGACGTCCTCCATTTGTGGCATGGGGGGCGTTCTGGCACCCCTGTGGCTGATGGGGAAGCGCGTACATCCGGCGATTTTTGCGCTGCTGGTGCTGTGCGCGATCCTTTATAACGTGGTCTATCGCCCGGTAGCCCAAGCCATTTTCGGAGCCGATCCGGAAGAGGAAGACGACAGGTAGGCATAACGGGCTTGCTTTCATGGCGTGAGCGTGGTATGGCGCTGCCCACACGCTGTGACGCCCGGCGTTTTGGGCTGGGAGTCCAATTAGCGAAGCTGTCTTCTTTGACTGTCTATCAGCGTTGTTTTTGCGTCTTGTTGTGGCCGAGCCCATCTGTGTAAACAATCGAGTGATAGTTACTTTTTTTTCGAATCTTACGGTTCGGTTCTGGTGGCCGATGTAGCCTGGTCCGGCGGGGCTTGATCACTCTTTATGTCTATTTTTTAATTTTCTGAATGGCATAACTCGTGTGAATGTACCCTTGGGTAGATGCACGAGAATCCACTGTTTCGCATGTGGAAAAGGGGCTACATAAGAATCGACATACCCGTCGAGTGTTGCCTTTGATCCACTGTTCAACTGTGCATGGATTTCCGTGCATGGTCCGTGTATGTCCGCAGCTACCCCTCCAAGAAAAACCGGTAATTTCGCCTGATCACAGGCGCCAAAATTAGCCAGGGGCGCATCGTCAGTTCTTGATTTCCATTTGCGAAGGAGGGCTGTGATGGATACGTCTGTCTCCAGATATTTTGTTGCCGCATTGTCCGTGTGCATGAGTGCCTGCAGTACGTTCTATTACAACGAGGGTACGAGCAGGGTTGTTGTGCAGGATAAGGCCGGTTCCCAGTTTGTGGGTACGTATGTTGACCCCTCAAAAATTGGGGATGACAAGGCTGTTATTCAAAAGGGGGAGGCTTTTTCGGTTCGGCTGATATCAGCCTTCATCTGTGATTTTCACGAAGCAGCGTGGTTTGATTTGTTTGGCCGCAGCAATGATGCTGATAAGCCGTGTGCGGGAGGTGATGGTGGCCAGGGAGAGGTGACGCGTGGCGAGATCACGATCGTAACGAATCTTGGCGAACGGACCGATGGTGCGGGGGTGAGTTTCAATCCTGCGGATCTCAATACGGTTGGGCGTGTGGTTTACTACAACGAGGATGTGCGGGAGACCGGGCAACTGATCAATGCGCTGAATCTGCCTGTGTTTGGACCGGAGACTTATAACGGCGGGCCGTTCTTCATGGACTGGTCGATCCTGGAATTGGACAATCAGGAAAACAGTTCGGCGCGGGGTATTCTGAACAGTCTTGCGACCATCGGTGGTACTGCCTTCCCGAGTTCGTCTCCGGTGCTCGCGGTTCTCAATAACGTGGGTACGGTACTGCTGAAGAATGGAAAAGATGATATTGAAATGCGCTATCAGTTCGAGTTTGATCCTGCATTTTCGGGGATTACCACCGCTGTAGCCGGCGTTGCCAAAGAATCCCTGGTTTTCAGAATGCCTTTGAAGGAAGGGTACTTTGCGATTCTGCGCCGTGAGAACCGCGATGCCTTGCCGAGTCTGAAAGTAGGAGATGCTGGCGGGAATCTGTCTGTCTGCAAAAACGAAGGCTTCCTTTGTGATGCGGGCAACCAGCCCTACCGTGGTAGTACCTGGCTGTTGCTGCGCATCGCCCGTGAAGATAATGTCATGGCAAAGAAGTTCGATACCGCGAATGAGGTTGCTGACTTCATGCAGGCAATTTCAAAAAATTCGAAAACGGTTGATGTGAATGTCTTGAATGCAGCGGTCAAAGCATATAAAGATGCACAGTGATACATTTATGACATATTGGAAGTAAGTGAAAGGTCGAGATTTCCGGTGATCCGGGGGCGTGGCTTTCCCTGGCTCGCCGGTATTTTTGTGTGCTGGGCCCGCCGCCGGGGGCTTTGGTTTTTCGGGCAGCCCTGTTATAAACGTCCTAGGCTGAATGAAGACAGACTGAGGGGCGTGCGATGGAAATTCTGCTGACTGGTGGCACCGGCATGATTGGCCGTGCCTTGTGCGCGCCCTTGCTGGCGGCGGGGCATCGTTTGACGGTGCTGAGCCGGCGCCCGGAGCAGGTTGAGGTGCTTTGCGGTGAGGGTGTGCAGGCGCTGGTTCGGCTTGCTGATTGGGAGCCGGAGCGGCATTTTGATGCGGTGATCAATCTGGCCGGAGCGCCGATTGTGGATCGGCCGTGGACGGCGGCGCGGCGGCGCGTACTATGGGAGAGCCGGGTGACGCTGACCGAGGAACTGGTGGCGGCCATCGGGCGGGCGCGCACCAAGCCTGCGGTGCTGCTGAGTGGTTCGGCAATCGGTTTCTATGGTGATCAGGGCGAGGCGGTGTGCAGCGATGCGCAGGTGGAATCGCCGCTGGGGCATGGCATGGATTTCGGTGGGCGGCTGTGTGCGGCCTGGGAGGCTGCGGCGCGCCACGCGGAAGGCTTCGGGGTGCGGGTGTGCCTGCTGCGCACAGGCTTGGTGCTGGCGCGGCAGGGGGGCTTCTATGCACGCCTGCATCTGCCTTTCAGTCTGGGGCTGGGCACACGTCTGGGCCATGGCCGGCAGTGGATGAGCTGGATCCATATCGAGGACTATGTGGGTGCAGTGCTGGCCCTGCTGCGCGATGATACTTTGCGCGGTGCGTATAACCTGACAGCACCACAGCCCGCACGCAATGCTGCATTTACGGTGGCGCTTGCCGCCAGCCTGCATCGGCCGGCATTTTTCGTGGCGCCGGCCTGCCTGATTCGTCTGGGGCTGGGGCAGCGTGCATATTTTCTGCTGGGTGGGCAAAAGGTGCTGCCGCAGCGCCTGGAGGCGGCGGGTTTTACCTTTCGCCATGCGGTGCTGGCCGAGGCGCTGGCCGCGCTGGCGCGTTGATCAGACAGACCTTGGCGGGCTCAGTTGCCGGCAGGGTTTCCAGATAGCTGCCGAGGATCTGGCGGCTGATCTGCAGGCATTCAATTTTCTCGTCGAGCGCGGCGATTTCTCTGCGCAATGTGGCCAGCACGGCCGGGCAGAGTTCGAGGATGGGCTTGTCGCCGTGCACGCAGGGTAGCAACTGGCGAATGCTGGCGAGTTTGAGACCAGCTTCGCTGAGCGTGCGTATGCGCTGTACGGTGCGTTCTTCGGCCTCGCCGAAATCGCGGTAGCCGGAATTGCGCCGCTGTGGCTGCAGCAGCCCTTCCTGTTCGTAATAGCGCAGCATGCGCACGCTGACGCCGGTGCGTTCGGCCAGCTCTCCGATCTTCATGACCGACTCCTTGAATTTTCACAATGTGCCTGCGGTTTGATGGGGCTGCCGGAAGCTGGTGGCAGTTCTCTGTTGACTCTGACGCCGCTGTCAGACTTTAGCATTGTGGTCTGGGCATTGAAAGCGGGAGAAAAGATCATGCTATGGGTGGATGTGGAAGGTGTGCAGCTTGCTTATCGGGTTGATGGGCAGGGGGCCGGGCTGGTGCTGGTGCATGGCACCGGGGGGAATGCAGAAACCAACTGGGGGCATCTGGTTGAGGATCTGGCGTCTGACTGGAAGGTGGTGCGGCCAGACTATGCTGGTTCGGGGGCGACGCGTGATGCAGGTGGCGTGCTCACGGTGGAGAAGCTTGCCGCCCAGGTGGTGGCTGCGGCTGAGGCGGCGGGGGCAGTGCCATTCGATCTGGTGGGGTTTTCGTTAGGGACGGCGGTGGCAATCAGGATTGCGGCGGAATATCCGCACAAGGTGCGGCGCCTCGTCCTGCTCGGGGCCTTTCTGCATGGCAGGGATGCGCGGCAACAGATACAGTTCGGCTTGTGGCGTGATCTCATTCAAACTGACCGCAACGCAATGGCGCGCGTACTGATGCTCACAGGGTTCAGTCCGGATTTTCTCTTGAGTCTTGATGAAAAAGGCATGGCCGATGCGCTGGAGGGCATACAGGCAGGCACCGACTGGGAGGGCATGGCACGCCAGGTGGAGCTCGATCTGTGTGTGGATGTGACGAGCGATGCGCGGCGTGTGACTTGCCCCACGCTGGTGATCGGCAGTCGTTTCGACAACATGGTGCCCCCCGCCTATGCACGCGCTACGGCTGCTGCGATTGGCGGGGCCCGCTATGTCGAGATGGCTGCTGGACACCTGGCGTTGCTGGAGCAGCCGGCCGAATTTCTGGCACTTCTGCGAGGGTTTCTGCGCGGCGGGTGAGTTTTTGAGGGGGCTCGTCAGCGCCGCACGGAAACCGGAAAGGATTGGCCGTGATGAGGATTCCAGCCCTGGCTGAGCCCTGGTGACGGTAGCGCAGTCATACCGTGAACTGCTCTGAGCGGGCATAATTCGCGGATGGCGGTTTATCAACAACATCATGAATCAGACGCTGTATGCATTGCTGGATGACAATGGCTTGGGATATGAGAAGTTCGTCCACCCACCTGTTTTTACCTGCAACGAGGCACGGGTGCTGATCCCCGATTTGCCGGGCACCGAAACCAAGAATCTGTTTCTCTGTGACGATAAGGCTCGGCGCCATCTGCTGGTGGCTGTACCGCCAGAGGCCAGGCTGGATCTGCAGGTCCTTGGTGAGCGGCTCGGTGTCAAACGTCTGCGCTTTGCCTCGGCTGAGAGGCTGCTTGCATACCTCGGGGTGGAGCCAGGGTCGGTCAGTCTGCTCGCCGTGATCAACGATAGCGCGCATGCTGTGGAGGTGTTTGTGGATGAGGCCATCTGGGCCGCGCCGGCCATTCTTTGTCATCCGCTTGTGAATACGCAAACCTTGGCCATGAAGCAGCCTTCCCTGGCGCGGTTTTTCGAGCTGACCGGGCATGTGCCGCAGATTATCAGGGTGCCGCTGCGTTAAGCTTGTCTGGCACCCCTCGGCCATCTCAGGCGGGTGTTTGTGCCCGAAGACAAAGGAGGGGGCCCCTGGGTAATGCCACTGCGCGCATCGGGGCCAACGGCAGTGAGGGTAGTGGGGATGCTGGATTTGATTGCTTTGTGGTAAGGTCAAAGGGAGTTCATGACCTGCGAGGTACATCATGGCAACATTCCCTGCCGTGCGTGTTGGTGTCGCGGCCATCGTGCTGCGTGATTCGAAGGTGCTGATCGGGCATCGCAAGGGCTCCCACGGTGCGGGCACCTGGGGCCTGCCGGGTGGGCATCTGGAGTTCGGCGAGTCGGTCGAAGCCTGCGCGATGCGCGAAGTCTTCGAGGAAACCGGATTGCGGGCGGCCATCATCGGCCCGGCCGGTTTCACGAACGATATGTTCGCTGCCGAGGGTGAGCATTACGTCACCCTGTTTGTGCTGGCGCGTTGTGGCGCAGGCGAGCCTGAGGTGCGCGAGCCGGATAAATGTGGCGCCTGGGTGTGGCGTGAGTGGGACGATCTGCCGCGCCCTCTGTTCCGCCCCTTGCAGAGCCTGGTGGATTCGGGCTATACGCCGGAGCAGCTGGTGCCGGCGTAAGGTAGCACAGAACCCATATTGGTACGGCACACCATTCCCACTGGAATATCCTGCGCGGGGTGGTGGCGCCGGGCTAATCCTGGATGTGGGTGATCCACACGAAATGATCCGGGCATTCCACGGCGATGAGGTGCCCGGCATCATCGAACACCGGCTTGAGTGTAGTTTTGCGATCCACCACGCCTAGTGCGGTATCTTCATCAAGGCTGTGACGCATCAGCACTACTGCCTCGGGTGAGGGCGGGTTGATGAGCCCGACTCTGTCGATGGCATTATTGGCGCCGCGACACAATTCGTCGATCAGGGCACGTACATGCTCACACAGCCAGCTCTGCGCCGCGGGTTCGTCCAGCCATTTGAATACAGTGGCGTACATGAGCGTGCCCGGTGAGGATCGTCTCTCTGTATTGTGGTTGAAGCCCCAGATTATGGAAAGGGCATTGCCCGGTTGTGGGCGTGGGGTTCCCGGAAGTACTGCCCGTGCTGTTACGCACGGGAAAGGCAGGAGAGGCTGGTGGCCTGGGGCTGGGCTGTATCCGGTCGGCCGTGGATTGACGGCTGGCGCCCGGCGGCGGTGGAAATGAGGCATGTCCGCTAGAATCCGGGCGTTCCTCTGCTTCCTTTATTTGCCCGATGAAGTCTGTGATTGCGTATTACGATGAGCTTGCCGACGATTACGACGGTAGCCGTTTTGCCAACAGTTATGGCCGTTATATCGATGCCCTGGAGCGTGGCATCCTGGCCGAATGGCTGTATGGGGCGGTGCCTGATGCCACGGTGGATTTTGGCTGCGGTACGGGTCGGTTGCTGGATTTTGCCGGCACCGGGGTGGATGGCTCGGTGCGCATGCTGCAGCTGGCAGCACAGAAGTTTGGCGACCGGCACCTGATTCCTGCCGACCTCACGCAGATTCCGTTGGCCAATGCGCAGATGCAGGCCGGGCTGTGTTTTCACGTGCTGATGCATCTCGCGCCAGAGAAGATCCGGGCCTTCCTCGCCGAAGCAGGCCGTATCGTGCAGCCCGGCGGCCGTCTGATTGTGGATATCCCCTCGGCGCCACGCCGTGCCCTGTCGCGCCGGCCCTCCAGTGGCTGGCATGGGGATACAGCGGCGAGCATCGAAACTTTCCGCACCTGGGCGCAGCCGCAATGGGTGGTGAGGCGCTGGCGCGGCATCCTGCTGTTCCCGATTCACCGCATTCCGGCGCCATTGCGTCCGTGGCTCACCGGTCTGGATGCATGGCTGGGGCGTAGCTGGCTGGCACGCTTTGCCTCGTATTACGTGATCGAACTCACTCGCCTGCCATGATGGTGCGCGCCCTGATTCGCCGCTTTGTGCCGCTTTCGCTGCGGCAGGATATCCGTCAGCTTTGGCGTACCCATCTGGATGACTGGCGTGGCCTGCGGTTTACTCGGGTACGCGGCGAAATTCTCAGCCCCAGCCCGATCCGGCTGGTGCAACCCATCCGCCAGACCAGCCTGTATCAAAACAAGCTCACCAATCTGCGCCGTGCTGCAGCACTGCTTGATGGCCAATTGATTGCGCCGGGCGCGCACTGGTCTTTCTGGCATGCCATTGGCCGGCCCGATGCCTGCAATGGTTTTGTGGTGGGCCGCAATCTGGTGGGCGGCCGCCTTGTCGAGCAGACTGGTGGCGGGCTCTGCCAGATGGCTTCGCTGGTCTACCATCTCGCCCTGCTCGCAGGGCTTGGTATTCGCGAGCGGCATGCCCATAGCGTTGATATCTACCGCGAAGAAGAGCGGTTTACCCCGTTGGGGGCAGACGCCACAGTGGTGTGGGGCTTCAAGGATTTGCGCCTCACCAATTCCCATGCGTTTCCGGTGGTGTTGCGGGCCCGTGTGGTGGTGGATGGCGAGTTTGGCGGAGAATTGTGTGGTGAGTTCCACGCGCAGGGCATGCTGGTGGGCCGCAGCGTGGAGTTCGTACGGGAGGCTTTTGCACCTGGACAGGTACGTGTGCATACACTGACTGGTGGAGTGGTGCTGGACGTGACCGAATATCGTCAGATGCCAGGGATTTTAGCGGCACAGCCTGCTTTTGTATGAAATAGCCCTGGGCGTCCGTCCACGTGTATCCATCCGTCCAGGCCCGGTGTCTCTGATCGGTGAAACAGGGGTGGAGCATGACGATTAGGGGCGCGCCGGGGTATGATTTGCCCAATTTTCACGGTTTTGCTGCCGGTCTCTGCGTCGCGTCGTGATCCGTGCGGATAAGTGCAGCGAAATTCCGGCAAACATTTTCAGGAATCTGACATGGGACTCATCTCCGACTTCATCCGGCGCAAGGAAATTGATGCCTTGGCGAAAAGGCTTTCCGAGCAGTTCGCGGAGAAATTGCCACCTGTGCGCCTTAAGGATGCCAAGCGTTTTACCCAGGAATTTGAAATCATTCTGGGGCATATTCAGGGTTTTCAGCGCAAGGAACACCTTGGCACTTTTGGCAAGGCGCGTTTGATCAACAATTTTCAGTGGGCGCTGCTGGAAAAAGGCTATGACAAAGAGCTGACGCAGCAGCTTGCCAATGATATCGCTACACGCCTGACGCCCAAGCGCCCCAACCAGCCGGGCGGAGACGCTGCCAACTCCTGAGCGGGCAGGTCGTCCGGGTTGGCGCTCCCCTGGTTTTCACCACGGGAGCGCCGGGTATTGCTGGCTTACACGATGCTCAGACGCACATCGATGTTGTTGCGTGTGGCGTTCGAATACGGGCACACGATGTGGGCGCGATCCACCAGGGTTTGAGCCACGGCGCGGTCCAGGCCGGGCAGGCTGATTTCCAGATCCACTTCAATGCCGAAGCCATTCGGAATGCCGCCGATGCCCACCTTGCCATGCACGCTCACGTCAGCCGGAATGGCGATCTTGTCGCGGTTGGCCACAAACTTCATGGCGCCCAGGAAGCAGGCGCTGTAGCCGGCAGCGAAAAGCTGCTCGGGGTTGGTGCCTTCACCGCCTGCACCGCCCAGTTCCTTCGGCGTGGTGAGGCTCAGGCTGAGCTTGCCGTCATCCGACACGGCACGGCCATCGCGGCCTCCGGTAGCAGTGGCGCCGGCGCGGTAGAGGACTTTTTCAATCGACATGGTGTTTCTCCGTTCAGGGTTGGGGTGCGCTGTATGTAAGAGCGTCTTCTGGCTGCGCTGACCAGACGACGTAAGAAGCTGTCCATGATCTTACTGCGAAGGCGTGATTGGGCCTCATGCGCTGCTCGAAATCCTCATTTATACGAATAAACTCCGGTTTCTGCGCTGCTATTCAGCCCACTGACGCCTTCTCGCCACAGATCGTTTAACGCTT
>DBTS01000049.1:107648-109464 GCA_002307175.1 Rhodocyclaceae bacterium UBA1310 | reverse complement strand
GAAGCCGGAGTTTATGCGTATAAATGAGCATTTCGAGCAGCGCATGAGGCCCGATCACGCCTTCGCAGTAAGATCATGAACAGCTTCTTAGATGTGATCAAAGGTGCGCCTAGTGAGCTGCCTGTCGGCTACGTGGATGCCTGTACGGCCTAAATGCCCTGCCCTGCCAGCACATGTAGAAAGCCTTCTACGCGGGGGGAGGATTCGGCACTGCGCCACACCAGTGACATATCCATGTAAGCCTCCTCATCCTCCAGCGGGATGAAGCGGATGTCCCCCAGGCTCAGGCGCGCCAGTGGCTCCACCAGCACAGCGACGCCAATCCCGCTGGCAACCAGCCCCACCTGGGTCAGCGCTTCGCGTGCTTCCTGCACGATATTGGGAACGAAACCGGTGCGTGCGCAGAGGCGCGAGAGATAGTCCACGAGGCTGGCACCTGAACCGCCCGGGTAACTTACGAAAGCCTCGTGGCGGCATTCCACGATACGGAGACTGTGGCGCCCGGCGAGAGGATGGTTACCGGGCACGACCAAACACAGTCGATCACGGCGCAAAAGTTTCAGATTCAGCCCGGGCGGGGCGAGGGATTCGTTGAAACGCACAAAGCCGATATCCAGATCTCCCCGCTCCAGCGCGGCAAACTGGGTGTGCGTATACATCTCATGCAGGCGCAGGGTGACTCTGGGATAGGCTTCGTGATAACTGCGCAGCAACTGGCGGATGCCATCGATGAGAATACCGCTTGAGGTGAAGCCGATGCGCAGTTCCCCGCTGCCACCGCGCGCGATCTGCTGAAGCTCGCCGGCAATCCCGGCGCTGTTGCCAAGGATTTCGCGGGCACGCACCAGCAGATGCTGGCCGGCTTCGGTCAGTTGCACGCTGCGTTTGGTGCGCAGGAAAAGTGCGACACCCAGCTCCGCCTCCAGTACCTGGATCTGCTGGCTCAGTGGCGGTTGCCCGATATGCAGGCGGGCAGCAGCGCGGGTGAAGTGCAACTCTTCTGCCACCGCTACGAAATAGCGCAGATGGCGCAATTCCATTTATATTATGAAACTATTAATTGATCCTGAAATATATATTGGACGTCTACTTTTGCCAAGATTAATATTCCGGCATCTTTGCTTCAGAGGCTGCTGCGCATCATGACTGACCGTTACGCCATCATTGGCAACCCCGTTGCCCAAGCCAAATCACCTGCCCTGCAGATGGCCTTTGCCAGACAGTGCGGGCAAAACATGGAATATGGCGCGATCCTCGGCGAACTCGATGGGTTTGTCGCCGCCGTGCGTGCATTCCAGCAGTCTGGTGGCAAAGGCATGAACATCACCATGCCATTCAAGCTGCAGGCTTTCGAGATGGCCGATGAACTGACCCCGCGTGGCCGCGCTGCGGGTGCGGTGAATACCTTCACGCTGCGGGCGGACGGTACGATTCTCGGCGACAACACCGATGGTTTCGGCATCGTGCGGGATATCACCCACAACCTGCGTTTCAGTCTCACCGGCAAGCGCGTGCTGCTCCTCGGCGCCGGTGGTGCCGTGCGGGGGACACTGCTGCCGCTGTTTGATGAAAAGCCTGCCGAAGTCTTTATTGCCAATCGTACCACTGCCAAGGCGCTTGAACTGGCTGCCGAATTTGCCTCTCATGCCGGCCAGATCAAGCTTGCAGGGGGTGGTTTTGCAGAGATTTCCGGGCGTTTCGATGCAATTATCAATGGTTCCGCCTCAAGTATGACTGGCGATGTGCCGCCCCTGCCGGCAGGGGTATGGGATGCCGATTCGCTGGCGTACGACATGGCCTACAAAAAAGAGCCGAC
>DBTS01000049.1:39200-107407 GCA_002307175.1 Rhodocyclaceae bacterium UBA1310 | reverse complement strand
ACATGGCCTACAAAAAAGAGCCGACGGCCTTTGTGCTGGCTGCGCGGGCCGCAGGTGCCGGTCTTACGGCGGATGGGCTGGGCATGGTGGTCGAACAGGGGGCGGAATGCTTCTGCCAGTGGCGTGGCATTCGCCCCGATACGGCCCCCGTAATTGCGGAGCTGCGTAAGGCCTGATGAGTCACGAACTGCTCTTGCTGCTGCCGCTGGCCTTTGTTGCCGGCGTGATCAATGCTGCCGTCGGGGGGGGCGGCCTGATCCAGATTCCTGGGCTCTACAACGTTTTGCCAGGCTTCTCGCCAGCCCAGATCATGGGCGTCGACAAACTCTCCTCCGTCATGGGGCATGGCATGGCGGTGCGGCAGTACGCCAAGCATCTGGACCTGCCATGGCGCCTGATGCTGCCGACGGCAGTGACTTCCTTCATTGGAGCGTACACCGGTGTGCGCATGCTCAACCTGATGCCCACCCAGTGGATGCGTCCGATCATCATCGTGGTGCTTGCCGCGATGCTCGTCTACACCTGGTTCAAACCCGCTTTCGGCAATCAGGACACCAGTCGTGAGCCGACACGTGCAGACCTTATCAAGGGTGCCGGGGTGGGTTTTGCGCTGGGGTTCTACGATGGGTTCATCGGACCGGGCACGGGCAGCTTTCTGCTCTTCCTGTGCATTCGCTTTTTCCATTTCGATTTTCTGCGTGCCACGGCTTGTGCCAAGATTGTCAATTTTGGAACCAATGCTGCCACCCTGTTCTTCCTCATTCCGGCCGGCATGGTGGCCTATCATCTGGCCCTGCCGCTGGGTGTAGCGGCAATTCTGGGCTCGCTCGTCGGTACCCGTTTCGCCCTCAAAGGCGGTAACCATTGGCTGCGGCGCCTGTTTCTCGTCCTCGTGCTGGCACTCCTGTGCAAGCTGGTGTGGGAAACCATCAAGCCCTGGATCTTTGGGTAGGTCTCACCGCTCCTCCTGTGTAGCCGGTCAGCCAGACTGACGGGCTTCCGTGGGGCACGTGCAGGTGTGCGGGGGCATGCTTGCACTGCTACTTGCATGTTTGCCGATTGGCGTCTAAATGCTAACAGTGGGGCTGTGTCTGATTCATTTCCGGAATCAGTGCAGACCACTCCTGGCGAATCCCACAAAACGACAAAAGCATGCGCTCTGCGCCCTAGGCGTCAGAATGCATTGCACCCTACCGAGAGAGACATCATGGCCGCAACCGTTCGTGAAATGCTGGATTCAAAGAAAGACCGGAAGATTCATTCCGTGACACCGAAAACCTCGGTGTTCGAGGCACTCGAACTGATGGCACAAAAGGATATCAGTGCCGTATTGGTGCTTGAAGGTGAAAATCTGGTGGGAATCTTCACTGAGCGAGACTACGCGCGCAAGCTGATCCTGCAAGGGCGCAGTTCGCGTGAAAGTCTTATCGGCGAGTTGATGACGGCAAATCTGCAGACCATTTCGCCAGCCCAGACCGTCGAGGATGTCATGTCCCTGATGACGGAATACCATTTCCGCCATCTGCCTGTGGTGGAGCGTGGCAAGCTGTTGGGCATCATCACCATCGGGGATGCGGTGCGTACGGTGATCGAACAGCAGCAGCAGACGATTCGCGAGCTTTCTGGCTACATCTCCGGTGACCTGGCGCCGGGAATCTAGTTTTCCACAGGGGGAGGTTCTCTGTGTATGGCAGAAACCTCCACTCGCGTCTCATTCCCAAATGCGGTTGATTCTCAATATCGTATTGATTAAAAAGGACTTTTTTGATTTTTGAAAGAAAATCGTGGATAATACCTGACGTTTTTCCTCAACATTGAAGTCCTCATGAGTATTAAAAAGAACGTCGCTCTTCTGTCTGTCGCCTCCAACACGCTGCTGATTGCCATGAAGCTTGTGGTTGGCCTGATGTCCGGCTCGGTCAGTATCGTGTCGGAAGCCATCCATTCGACAATGGATCTGCTGGCGGCGGTCATTGCGTTTGTCTCCGTGCGCCTGGCAGATGCTCCGCCGGATGCGGATCATCCGTACGGGCATGAAAAATTCGAAAACGTCTCTGGCGTGATCGAAGGCGCACTGATTGTTGTGGCTGCCGTCTGGATTGTTATCGAAGCCGTGGGCAAGCTGTTCCATCCAGGCCCGATCGAAGCAGCGGGCTGGGGCATGGCAGTGATGTTCGTCTCCGCAGCGGTGAATGCTGCTGTGGCGACTATTCTCTATCGAGTCGCCAAGGCAGAAAAATCGGTGGCGCTGGAAGCCGATGCGCTGCATCTGAAAGCGGATGTCTATACCTCCCTTGGGGTTGGCGCGGGCCTCTTCGCCATCTGGCTGACGGGCTGGGTTGTACTTGATTCTCTGGTTGCCATCAGTGTTGCGGTATTTATCCTGCGCGAGGCATTTGGACTGATTTCGCGGGCTTTTGCCCCACTCATCGACAGCAGCTTGCCCGAAGAGGAAATCGATCTGATCCGCCAGGCCCTGGCGCGCCATGCGGATGCCTTCATTGATTACCATAACCTGCGTACGCGCCAGTCCGGCAAGGTTCGCCATATCGATCTGCACCTGACGCTGCATCGCAGCAGCACCCTGGAACAGGCGCACGCCCTGTGCGATGTGATCGAGCAGGATATTGGTGCGGTGCTGGAAAATGCCAATGTGCTCATCCATCCGGAAAGTTGCGCGCCGGAGTGTACCTGCCCGCATTCGTCTGTTACCGCCTGAACCCTGACTACGGTCTGCAGCGTCTGATCGTGAACAGCTTCTGAGGGGTAACCGCCATTGCCGGGCATCTCCTGATCCGTGAAGATGGAGACACTGCATACCGAGGAGACTGGCATGAGCACTGAAGGCAACTGGCGCATTCAACTGGATCAGGAGGAGAACTTCCGTTTCCGTGTCCAGTTCGACAACCCTGCCCTGGCACCCCTGGCACCCCTGATCACCGACGAGATGTCGCCTCTCGGCGCGGATGCAGGCCCCAATCCCTCACGCCTGCTTGCGACGGCGGTGGCCAACTGTCTGGCAGCGAGCCTGATCTTCGCGCTTCAGAAATTCAAGAACGACCCTGCTCCGGTGCATGCCGAAGTCGAAGTCAGTATGGTCCGCAACGAGGCCAAGCGTCTGCGCATTGGTCAGATGGCCGTGGATATCCAGATCGGCAGGCAGGCGGCCGACATGGCCATGCTGGATCGGGTGCTGGCCCAGTTTGAGGAATTCTGTGTAGTCACGCAGAGCGTGCGCAGCGGTTTTCCTGTGAGCGTCAGCGTGCATGACGCAGACGGCGTGCTCCTTAAGGGGGACTAGCTTGCTTCCGCCAGGGCCATGACTTCGGCATCATCAGGTACGAGCGGGAAAGATTCGCGCACGGCATCCAGGATGGGGCGAGGCAGACCGGCGCGGATATCCACGAAGACCCAGGCGGTTTCAGCGCGTGCCAGCACCTGACGGTCCCGTTCTCGCCAGAACAGATAGCGGCGTGTGGATGAGCGCTCGCCCATGTCCTGGACCCAGGTGAGCAGATGGATGGCATCATCTTTTAAGGCTGGGCGCAGGTATTCGATGAAATGCGAGCGGATCACCCATGAGCAGCGCTCTTTCAGATAGCGCTCCATCGGCCAGCCGAGGGCTGTCGAATGGGCAATTGCGACATCCTGCATCCAGCGCAGGTACTCGACATTGTTGACGTGCCGATTGATGTCGATCGCTTCCGCCGGGACAACGAAGCGATGGGAGAAGATACGGGTCATGGTCGGTGAGTTTTTGGATCTGTCACGCCGGGTGTAGCGTCAGCATCGCGTTATTGTGACAGCTTGCGCCATCGAAGGGGCCGTGTTCGCGGCTGCGTAACAAGCGTTTGCGTCGCGATACAAACAGATTTTGCATAAATACTGCTGAATCCCCGAATAAAGTACTTGCGCACGAAAATCAGTTGACTAGGATATGTCGACAGGATTCTTTTGTAGATTAAATGTAAGAATTATTCTCAATTCTACGTAGGTATTTTTCTCGTAATATAAAACCTTCGACGTAAAGCCGAAAATATTTAGATCGTCAAATGTAAAACGGTTTAAGAGTTGGCAAAACGCCAGTTTGTTCCGTCTAGAATCAGGCGCGTAAAAACAATTATTCAGAGATATGGTGCGGCTGCGTATTCTCGGTTGTCTCTTGACGCTGGCAACCTCCGGTTGTGTTGTCATGACTCCCAGCGTTTCGATGACGGCTCTGGAGATGGCGAGCATCACTGCGACCAACGCAGCTTCCATTGCACCGGCAACGCCTTCGGATGCAGTGGTGGTGCATACCTACGATCACCTCTCATCGGTATGTATCCAATTGAATCGGGATGCTGCGGTAGCGGATTTTGTGCCGGCACTGCAGGCTGAATTCGCACGCAACGGTGTTGAAAGTCACGTCTACGATATCGTGCCGAGTGAATGCCCTTATTCCGTTCATTACACGGCACGCGTGGACTGGGACCGGCGGGTTTTTTCCTCGCAATATGTCCCCTATATGAGTTCGGCGCGTATTGAACTGCGCGAGTATGGCCGCGTTCTCGCGGTTTCCAGCTATCAGCCCAGCGTGCTGAATTACGATAAATGGTCGAGTACGCGGGATAAGCTCGCTCCGTCCGTGCGCGTACTGGTTTTCGGCAGTGTTGACGGAAAAGCACCCAAGCCGGTCGTAACGGCGAAAAGCACATCATTGCCAGATGCAGGGCATCCGGCACTCATCAATCTGGACGCGCCGCGATGAATACGGGATGATCCAAACGAGATTGCAGAATCGATTGATTCCTGACGCGTGAGGGAAGGAGAGTTGCTATGTCAGCAATATCGCGCATTGTGGCGAGCTATGCGCCGAGTCAATACGTGGTAGGGCGCGCAATACAGACTGTCGAACAGGAGATCGACAAGGTCGGGAGTGCCGTGATTGGCACCATCGAATCCGGCGTCGTGCTGGCGGTTGGCGCAGTGGCGGAAACTGCCAAGGTGGGGGTCAGTGCCCTGGGCTCGGTCCTGGATGTCTGGGCCTGAACACGGGGTGGCGTTGTTATCACCATATTGTCAGCTTGTCCGTGAGGAAACGCTGGAGCCAACTGCGCCTGTTTGAGTCGGAGATCTGGCCGGCGCCGACCTGTTCGAGTTTTGCATCCAGCACATCGCTGGAACTGACCGTGCGGCCGGTTTTGACATCGGCAGGATCCACTACGCCCGAAAACCGTAGCGTGGCGATGTTGCCATTGAA
Source organism: Rhodocyclaceae bacterium UBA1310 (assembly GCA_002307175.1). GTDB lineage: Bacteria > Pseudomonadota > Gammaproteobacteria > Burkholderiales > Rhodocyclaceae > Uliginosibacterium. The sequence goes on along the minus strand of DBTS01000049.1, from coordinate 102,165 downwards.
GGAAATGCTCTTCTCTCCAGCGACCATCAGGTTGCCGTTGGGCAGAACATTGATCACAGAGGCAGCCAGTTTACCTTGCAGTTTGGCATTGTTTGCCGACGTGCCTGAACCGTCGTAGCTATCGCTGCCGCTTGCCGTGGCATCGAGGTTGTAAATGCTGTTGATCAGGTCGCTCATGGTGTTGGCGCCACCTGGACCCTTGCTGGCAACCTTGTTGGCGCGGCTGGTTTTTGTGGCCGTGGTGTTGCTGGCGCTGAGTGATTCGGAGATATCAATCTTCAGTGTATCGCCAATGCGCCGGGGTTTGCTATCTTCGTGAAACAGTGCCATGCCGGTGGAGTCTCCCGGCTGGAATATGGCACCGGGATTCACATTGCGTTCCACCGCAGCAAACTGCTGCTGTGGCATGTTCTGGGTCGGGCCCTGCACCAGAGGTTTCTCTGCGCAGGCGCCAAGCAGCCCGCTCAGGGTAATGGCGATCAAGCATGACGCACCCCTGCCCGCAATGCGGAAGGGTAAAGCGGCAACAGGATGCGGGGCGAAGCTCATCGGGGAAATACGCAACAATCAACGGTCTTGATTATCGTGGGCCGAGACGTTAAAAGATGTTGCCCCCTGAAAAGAAAATATCAATTAATTAAAAATCTGGCCAATTCCTGGTTCTGATTTGAAATGCACGCTGCTATGCGGGGAAAAATCACTATGTCTTTGGACATAATGCGTATGAGTATTGTTCGGAATGAAAATTTAAATGTCAGAAAAATACTGACATTTATTCTGGTCAAGCCAGAAGCTTGCGGAAGTCTACCGGCAGCACGCAGGTCTGCAAACTGCGTTGCGTGAACAGATAGCGACCATCGCATCTGAAGCCCAATTCCTGCCAGTCCACTGCCGTATTCAGCAGGTCGACGGCCAGTTCGATATTCATGTCGGGGCGTTTTGGAAACAGCGCAAGAATCGACCCATCGTAATTCAGACAGGAATGGGTGAAGAACGGCGAAGACCGTCGTGTCTTGCTGTTGACATAGATGCGCGGGGCTTCCGAGAAATGGTGCTGGCGCCCCCATTTCCACCAGTTTCCCTCATCGAAGTGCTTGACGCGGCGAGCCAGAAGTTTCTTTTTATATTTCAGAAGATAATCGTTCTGGATATTGAAATACATGCGCCGGGTCAGTCCGTCTGTGGCAGTGCTGGAGCAGACAAAATCCATATTGCCCTGCGGATGCGTGAAGATCTGGTCGGCACCAGAGACGGCACCGACCTTGACATCGAAAAGCTCGCTCAGGGGCAGACAATAATCGTTGCGCAGGAACATCAACTGGCCATCCACCAGGCTGAAAATGTGTTCTCCATCGCTCATACGGCGATCCATGCGCCCTTTTTCAAAGCGGAAGATAGCGCAGTTCGGCACAAACGGGCCGAAGATCACGCTGTCTCCGGTTTCAACAAAATCCGTGATGCTGCCCTGCTCAAACAGCCAGGCATTGAGTTGGCGGGCCGCTGTGAGTTTGATGAAATCTCTGGGGACGATGAAGATCAGCTCTCCGCCCGGCTTGAGGTGGCGGATGCATTTCTCGATGAAAAACAGAAACAGATTGCTGCGCCCATCAAAATGCGTCATATCCAGCCGGGCACGCGTTTCCGGCATGATGTCGCGGAAGCGCACATACGGCGGATTGCCGATGATGGTATCGAACTGTTCAGTCACCGGGTAGGTGAAGAAATCCTGAATCAGGGCGCCCGGCGGCGCAACGCGTGAATCCAGTTCAACCGCTACGCAGTCGGGAATTCCGCGTGCAAAAGCGCCGTTACCACAGGAGGGTTCGAGTACCGAGCCCTGGTTCTGCCGTAAAGCCAGCATCTGCGCCACGATAGCGGGAGGCGTGAAGACTTGGCCGAAATGTTCGACAGGATCGAAAGACAAGGGGCGTGACCTGGCTGGAAGATTGCGCATTATAGGGGTTGTCGGGAGTTGCCAAGCTGAAGTCGATCAGATCTGTGCAAGTAACTCGTGTCCGCGTTGTATGTCGCTCCTTGGGGGAAACTGCCGTTACAGTCCATACAGGAGTATCGGGACCCAGTCGATAAGCCATACCTTCTGGTGGAAGACAGGCGTGGTAGGCCGGATGAGACTCCTCAGGTTGTCTGGATTGGCTGGTCGGGATTGAAGCCTGTAGCCGGACCCAATATCCAGGCGTTCGGTAGTTCCGTACGGATCCGTGCTCGCGTGGGTGGCCTGCTTCGGGCAGAGCTGTCAGGGGATTGCCGTTGCTACCAACGGTGATCGGCCGCTCATGCTTGCAGCGTGCATCCTGGTTGTCGTGCAATACCCTCCAGAATTTGTCCGAGCTGCTGCAGCCGGGAAGAGAATCCATGACTGACTGATGGTTTTGCAGGGCGTGTTGTATCAGTGCTACAAATAAAATGAAAATGAGAATCATTTGCATTTAACGTAAATTAAGGTAAATTTGGCCGCGCAGGATTTTGACAGGTACCGTTTTTTCCAATTCGGCCAAATAGACTCATGAAAAAGAAAACAATCCATTCCTTCCGTATCAACCCCTTACAGACAGCTTTGATTTTGGTGTGCGCAGCGCTTTCCCCAGTAAGCTGGAGTCAGGACAGTCAATCAGCTGGCTCCGCCAGCGGCGCCGGTGGTGGTCAGGAGAAGACCTTGCCGACGGTGTCCGTGAATGCAGTGTCGGAAGTTCAGGAGCCGACCGGAAGTACGCGCGCGTACACTGTCCGCAAGACCAATACAGCGACCGGGATGAATCTTTCCCCACGTGAGACACCCCAGGCGGAATCCGTCGTGACGCGTGCGCAGATGGACGATTTCCACTTGAACACAGCCAACGATGTGTTACAGAACGCCACGGGGGTGACGGTGGAGCGTATCGAAACGGATCGCACCTACTACACATCGCGCGGGTTCGACATCACCAATTTCCAGCTCGACGGGGTGCCACAGGTCATGGCGGCGGGCAACGTACATGGCGACCTGGATACGATTCTGTATGATCGGGTGGATATCCTGCGAGGGGCCAATGGCCTGCTATCGGGCACTGGCAATCCTTCGGCGACGGTGAATTACGTGCGCAAGCGCCCGACTGCCGATACCCAGGCTACGTTCGGGTTGAGCTACGGTTCGTGGAATGACCGACGTCTGGATGCCGATGTTTCCGGCGCCCTGAATCAGGACAAGACCCTGCGTGGCCGTTTCATTGCCGCGTATGAAGACAAGGATTCCTATCTCGATCGTTATCGGTCCAACCGCACAGTTCTGGGCGCTACGCTGGAGGGGGATCTCACCGACGACACCACCGTGACAGCTGGCGTGAGCTATCAGCGCAATGCGCCGAAAGGCAACATGTGGGGTGCCCTGCCGATGTATTACACCAACGGCAATCAGACCAGCTACGCGCGCTCGACAAGCACGGCCACGGACTGGAGCAAATGGATCGTGGAGACCCGCACAGGCTTTGCCGAGCTTGTCCATCACTTCACGGACGATTGGCAGACGAAGCTAAGTGTCAGCACGACAGATCTGAAGGAGCGTGGCGTGCTGTTTTATGTGTACGGTACGCCGGACCAGAGCACCGGAACGGGGCTTGCTTCCTATCCTTCCCGGTATGACATGGACAGCAACCAAAGCCAGGTCGATCTGCGCGCGACTGGCGTGTTGCCGCTGGCAGGGCGGCGCCACGAAGTGGTGTTTGGCACCACCTACTCCCGTTCGCGTGTTAAAGATGCCTCGGCGTATGGCGAAGGCATTGGCACCGGTATCCCCGACCTGATGAACTGGGATGGCAACTATGCCAAGCCACTCTTTGATGCCTCTTATGATGGCGGCGCGTATCAGGATACCCAGCGCAGTGTCTATGCTGCTACCCGTTTGCACCTGGCGGAACGCTGGAAGCTGATTCTCGGCGCTACGAATACGCGGCTGTTCTCTTCGGGGGGCGACTACGGAGTCAGCTATGCGCGCCAGGATAGCACCACGACGCCTTATGCGGGGTTGCTCTACGATCTGACGGATAACTGGTCGGCATATGTTTCATATGCCAAAATATTCAATCCCCAATACCGGATCGACCCACAACTCCAGCGTCTTGCACCGGCTAGCGGAGATACCAAGGAAATCGGCCTCAAGGGTGAGCTCCTCGGCAAGCGTCTGAATGTCAATGCTGCTCTGTTCAATACTCGCCAGAGCAATCTGGCGACCGCATACGGCTATGTTGGCAACACACAGGTGTATGTCGGCCAGAACGTGCGCAGTCAGGGATACGAGCTGGATGTCTCAGGAGCGCTCGCAGCATCGGTGAAAATTAACGCCGGCCTGACCGGTCTGACGCTCAAGGATCAGGATGGTAATGAAGCACGGACCTTCACGCCACGCCACGCCTGGCACCTGTCAACCACCTGGCAGCCTTTCGAAGCAGTGACTCTGGGCGCCCAGTTGCGCTGGCAGGGCGATATCCACCGCGACGAATCGGGTGGCATCGTGACGCGCCAGAACGCCTACGCCCTGCTAGACCTGATGGCGCGTTATGACATCACGAAGCAGTGGAGCGTGAACCTTAATCTCAACAATGTTACCGACAAGAAGTACATCAATAGTCTCTACTGGAGTCAGGCCTACTACGGTGCGCCGGTCAATGGCAGCATTTCCCTGAACTGGAAATACTGAGGATGGCGATGCGCAGTCTGCTGGTAGTCTGGCATCGCTGGTTCGGTCTTGCCGCAGCAGGATTTCTTTTTCTTGCCGGGCTGACGGGGGCCATCATTGCCTGGGATCACGAACTGGACGGCTGGCTCAATCCGCAGTTGTTCAAGGCGCAGACTGCAGGGCAGGAGCGTTCGGCCCTGCAGTTGGCTGATCAGTTCGAGCAGGAGCATCCCGATCGGCAGGTGACGTGGTTGCCGTTAGCGAGGGAGCCGGGTGAATCGCTGGCACTTGGGGTGGCGGTCCGGCCGGACCGCAATGCCGGGGAGTCTGCCGATCAAGTGTGGCTCGATCCGGTGACGGGCAAGGTACAGGGGCAACGCCAATGGGGTGAGCTGTCGCTGGCGCGTGAAAACCTGTTGCCGCTGATCTACCGGTTTCACTACAGCCTGGTGATGCCGAATGTAGGTGCCATCAATCCCGGCATCTGGTTCATGGGGTTACTGGCGATGGCGTGGATCATCGATTGTTGCGCCGCGCTTTGGCTATCCTTTCCGAAGATCGAGAACTGGCGCAAGTCACTGGCATTTCGCTGGTCGCAGGGTGGCTACAAGCTGACTTTCGATCTGCACCGTTCGACCGGTGTCTGGGTCTGGCTTCTCCTGCTTGGTGTTGCTGTCAGCTCGGTGTGCCTGAACCTGCCGCAGGTGGCACGTGCTGCTGTAGGAGTGATTTCCCCGTCCAGTCCCTCTCCCTATGAGCGGGTACTGCCGAAAATGGCAGTGCGATCAGTGCTGACGCGCGAACAGGTGGTCACACTAGCCACCAAAGAAGCATCGCGGCGTGGCTGGCAGACCCCGATGGGCGGTCTCTATCATTTCCCGCCAGCGGGCGTCTACGGTGTCGGCTTTTTTGTACCGGGTCAGGAGCATGGGGATGTCGGTCTGGGCAACGTCTGGATCTATATCGACGATCATGATGGCTCGATGATCAATGTTACCGAACCCGGCTCTGGCACAGTCGGCGATATCTTCATGCAGTTGCAGTTTCCGCTGCATTCGGGGAGGATCATCGGCTTGCCGGGAAGGATTCTGGTCAGCCTGCTGGGGATCTGCGTGGCTGTTGTCAGTGTTACCGGCGTGCTGATCTGGGCACGCAAGCGTCGCGCTCGGCTGGCGCAGGCTAATGGATTAGCCCGGCAAAGATAAGAAAAACGCCGGAAGAGCCAAATGAAAAGGCCGCATCTCCTGTAAAGAGCTGCGGCCTGCCTTTTGCCGGACGGTATCCGGGAAACCGGTTCAATGCCCCTTGCAGCTGGCCGTGCACTGGTTGAACGCGGCCATGCATGAGCTGCTGCGGCCGCACGCGTACAGATGATTACCGCAGGACTGCATGCAGTTGTTCCACGCCTGGCTTGCCGGGGGGGCATTGACGTCGAGCGCATTGCCACTGGTTTTGCTCGATTTGCCGGGAGCGCAACTCGCCAGATTGTACTGGCGGGCTGGCTGGGGCAACTGTGCGGCGTTCTCCGTGACCAGCGCCAGATCGTTTTCGATGCTTTCGAGATTGTTGCGGCTGATCAGATGGGAGCGAACCAGTGTATCGACGGCCCAGCAATCGGCCTTATGGGCGTTTTCAAGCGTGCGCTGACCGTCAATGGGCAGGTTCAGATTGGTCCATGCGCACTCGTGGGCATACAGGAAGGCGCGGGTTTCAGGCAGCAACTGCGGCAGCAAGCTGGGGTTGTAGGCAATCACCCGGGTGCCGTCGACCACGTGTGTTTCGAGTAGCACGCGCAGGCCGGGATCGGCCTGGCCGCGTACGGCTTTCCCCTGAGGGTCGGTACAGCCGGCAAAACTGAAGGCAACAGTTTCCTGCGCATACGCGGCAGTGGCGAGGTTGAGCAGGAACAAACAGACAAGCAGGAACAGGCGGTTCATGGGTGGCACGCTCCAAAGTATGTATAGAATCTATCAGCCGCCCCTCGGCAGGGGGCTGGCAGGCTGATCGGCGGTTGTATAATCCAGACCTTTGTCTTCTAGTGCATTTTCAGGGGAAATCATGTCGGGTCATTCCAAGTGGGCCAACATCCAGCATCGTAAGGGCCGTCAGGATGCCAAGCGTGGCAAAGCCTTCACGAAGCTGATCAAGGAAGTCACCGTTGCAGCGAAGATGGGCGGCGGAGATCTTAATGCCAACCCGCGTCTGCGTCTGGCAGTGGAAAAGGCCAAGGCCGAATCCATGCCCAAGGACAACATCGAGAATGCCATCAAACGTGGCACGGGCCAACTCGAGGGTGTGGTGTACGAAGAAGTCCGTTACGAAGGTTACGGTATCGGTGGTGCGGCGGTGATGGTCGATTGTCTGACCGACAACAAGACCCGCACGGTTGCCGATGTGCGTCACGCTTTTTCCAAGTACGGCGGCAACATGGGCACCGATGGCTGTGTGGCCTTTCAGTTCAAGCATTGCGGCACCCTGCTGTTTGCGCCGGGAACGAATGAAGATGCCGTGATGGAAGCGGCACTTGAAGCCGGTGCCGAAGATGTGGTGACGAATGACGACGGCTCTATCGAAGTGATTACCGGACCGTGGGAATTTTCCAACATCAAGGAAGCGCTGGAAAAGGTGGGTTTCAAGTCCGAGTTCGGTGAAGTGACGATGAAGGCACTCAACGAGACGGAACTCAGTGGGGAAGACTCCGAACGCATGCAGAAGCTGCTGGATGTGCTCGACAGTCTGGATGACGTACAGGAAGTGTACACCTCCGCCGTTCTCGACGAAGAGTAATGCCTGGGTCTGCCCGAAAAGCCGCAGTCTGACAGATTGCGGTTTTTTGCGTTTTATTGCCCTGAAATGGCTGTTGCAGCAGGTACGGCGTGCACGCTGGCAGCGTTTTCCGGGTTCGAGAGCCAGCGGGCGAGCAGACGGTAGGTATCTGCATCAAACCGGCGGCTGGGTGGGGTGGCAATCAGCCCGGCGAGGCTGGCTTCATCGCGGCTGCTGCCGAGCAGGCACCATTGATCGACGAGATGACTTTCGTTGTTGCCGCTGGGGGCATCGAATTCACGGATCACCACGGGACCGGGGAATGGCCAGACCCGCTGTTTCAGTGAGGCCAGTGCAGTCGCCAGGCGCTGGTCGTGTTCCAGTGTGGTTTCGCGATCAATGCAGACGCCGGCACAACGCCCCAGATGCACGGCCTGACAGGGGCCGCCGCCGTGTTCCAGCCCTATGCGCATGGCGCATAGATGATGCCGGCTGGCCAGTTCGCGCAAGGCAATCGAAGCTTCACGCTCGCCACGCATGCAGCCGTAGACATCTTGCCAGTTCGCCGGATCGCTGCCGTCCAGATTTTCGAGGGAGAGAACCGGCGGGGTGATTGCATGGTGTAGCCAGCGCCAGCCATAAGCACCGGTCGCGGGCTGATCGCGCAGGCTGCGGGCCAGCGTGAGTTCCTTTAACTGGGCGCCGAGTTCGCCGGCACATGGCCAGGTGTCGACGTCATGCACAGCGGCCGCGAGCTTGCGGTTTTTGGCGCTCTGGCGAGTGGCAGTAAAGAAGCCAAGCACCTGTGAGCGCAGGTTGCGGGCCCAGCCAATATCGAGGATCTGCCCTGTGGCGCTGCGGAAGACCCAAGCGCCCGGGCAGTCCGCCAGACCTTCGAGATCACCACGCGGCAGGCGTGGCACGCCGCTGCTTGGGGTGAAGGCTTTGTCCCAGGCGCGCTGCAGGCGCGGGGCGTCGGCGCGTTGCCGGGCATCCCCGAGGAAACGCCAGACGATGCTTGCGTCGTCGAGTGCACGGTGGCGTGATTCGATGCTGTAGCCGTTGCGGGCGATGATGGCATCCAGCCCGTGGCGCGGGAATTCCGGGTCCATGGCGCGGGAGAACTTCACCGTACACATGACCGGAGCACTCCACAGTTTGCCCAGGCGCTCATAGGCAGTGCGCAGGAAGTTGTAGTCGAAGCGTACGTTGTGGGCAACGAACACGGCACCTTCGAGTCGTGCCATCACTTCTTCGGCAACCTGTTCGAAACGCGGTGCTTCAGCCACCATCTCGTTGGTAATCCCGACAAGCTCCTGAATCCGCAGGGGAATCGGTACGCCAGGGTTGATCAGCGAGCTCCACTGCTCAATCAGGGTGTCGCCTTCGGTGACGAGGATACCGATTTCGGTGATGTGGTCGCGAGAAGGGTCTGCGCCGGTGGTTTCAAGGTCAACAATGGCGAGACGGGGAAATAGCATGACGGGCCGCAATGGCGGGAGCAAGGAAACTGCCCGCGATTATCCACCATTCGGGCAGCTTCATCTGCGCTGGCGTCAAACCGATGTTCAGTCGGCCTGGTAGGGATAGGGCTTCTGATCTACTTTCGAGGCGCGATTGCTTGCCTGCACGGCTGGATCCTGGGGGTGATCCCACCACAGGGCACGGCCTTTCTTCTGTTCTTCTCGGGCTTCCGGATGTTCGTCGAGCCAGCCGTTGATGAATTTCGTGAAATCCGAGACGTAAGCGTATTCCATGGTTCTCTCTCTGCTGTTGGGTTCTTGGACGCTTTTAATAAAAGGTTTTAGTGCTTGTCGCTTGGGCGTTCGATGCTGCGTTCGCGCACGATGCGGACAACATCCGGAATATGGCGTACGGCGCGCATGATGCGGGCCAGGTGCGGGCGGTTCTTGACCTGGATTGTGAAGTGGATGATGGCGTCTTCACTGTGTTCGCCTTCCATGTTCACATCCTGGATGTTGGCTTCCTGATCGGCAATCGCCGCTGCAACACGCGCCAGCACGCCGCGCCGATGATGGATCATGACGCGGATGCCGACATCGAAGAGGCGGTCTTCACCCGCTTCCCATTCCACGTCAACCCAACGGTCACGCTCGGAGGAATGATTGCGCGTGAGGATCGGGCAGTCGTTGAGATGGACTTCCAGCCCTTGCCCCTTGCGTAGCAGACCCACGATCGGATCGCCCGGAATCGGTCGGCAGCAGCGTGCCATCTGCACCGCCATGCCCTCGCCGCCCTGGATCAGGATCGGTGTTGGCAGGCGTGGGCGGGCCGGCTTGGTCTCACCCGTCGGGGTCGGTTGGCCATCCTGCAGGTCGGCCAGTCGGCGCCCGACCATGGCTGCCAGGCGTTTGCCCAGACCAATGTCGGTAAAGATGTCGACCCGGCTTCTGACATTGAATTCCTTGAGGAATTTGTCCCAGGCTGGCGCCCCGATGTCGCCAAGCGCCACACCAAGGTGGCGCAATGCCTGCGAGAGGAGGCGCTCACCGAGATGGGTGGCCTCTTCCTGCTGCACGGTCTTGAGAAAGTGGCGGATTTCAGCGCGTGCCTTGCCAGTGCGGACATATGACAGCCAGGCCGGATTCGGGTGGGCGTGCTGGGCGGTGGTGATTTCGACCTGATCACCGTTTTTCAGTTCACTGCGCAAGGGGCGCATCTCGCCGTTGATACGGCAGGCCACGCAGCGGTTGCCAACGTCGGTGTGTACGGAATAGGCAAAATCCACCGCCGTGGCGCCACGTGGCAGGTTGCGGATCTGCCCCATAGGGGTGAACACGAACACGTCGCCCGGGAACAGGTCGATCTTCACGTGTTCGAGGAATTCGGCGGAGTCGCCCGAGGTGGATTGCAACTCCAGCAGCGATTGCAGCCAGTTGGTCGTGCGGCGTTGCAGATCGGAGAGCGACTCGGTGGAGTTTTCCTTGTACAGCCAGTGAGAGGCCACGCCGGATTCGGCCACGGCATGCATCTGGCTGGTACGGATCTGCACTTCGATGGGCAGGCCCTGCGGGCCGATCACCGTGGTGTGCAGCGACTGGTAGCCATTGGCCTTGGGCAGCGCCACATAGTCCTTAAACTTGCCGGGCACCGGTTTGTACAGCTCGTGCAAGGCCCCGAGAGCCAGGTAACAGCCGGGAATATCCTTGACGAGGATGCGGAAACCGTAGACATCGAGCACCTGTTCGAATGACAGGTGCTTGTTGAGCATCTTGCGATAGATGCCGAAAAGGTGTTTTTCGCGCCCATACACTTCGGAGTCTACATTCCAGACCGGCAGGCGCTCGCGCATGCTGTTCATGACGCGGGCGATGAGTTCCCGGCGGTCTCCGCGAACCGTGCGCAGGGCTTTGGCGAGCACACGGTAGCGCATCGGATAAGTATTCTTGAACGCCAGTTCCTGGAGTTCGCGGTAGAGCGTGTTGAGACCCAGACGATTTGCGATTGGCGCAAAGATTTCCAGCGTTTCGCGGGCGATGCGGCGGCGTTTGTCCGGCCGCACAGCCTCCAGGGTGCGCATGTTGTGCAGGCGGTCGGCGAGCTTGATCAGGATCACGCGTACATCACGCGCCATGGCGAGGAACATCTTGCGATAGTTCTCGGCCTGGGCTTCCTGATAGGTCTTGAATTCGATACGGTCGAGCTTGGAGACGCCGTCGACGAGTTCGGCCGGCACCTTGCCGAACTGTGAAGTGATGTCTTCCTTGGTGACGCCGCTATCCTCCATCACGTCATGCAGCAGGCCGGCAATCAGTGCCTGGGCGTCAAGGTGCCACTGGGCGAGGATTTCGGTGACGGCAAGAGGATGGGAGACATAGGGCTCACCGCTGATGCGGAATTGCCCGCGGTGTGAGCGTGAGGCCAACTGGTAAGCCGCATCCAGGCGTTCCAGATCTTCTGGCTTAAGGTAGCGTGCCGCCTGCGCACGCAGGCGGGCAAATTCCACAGCTTCAACGAAGCCGGTTTCATGCCCCGTATCCGCATCCACCACCAGTTTCAGGGGCGATGGATCCAGAGGCAAAGGGGAAGTCGCAACGGGAGTGGGCTCCATGGGAATGTTCTCCGGTGTCCGCGCGGCCCGTTGCGGATTCCGATCAGGACTGACTACGGTTGAGCATTTCGCGGCCAACCTTGCCGGCGGCCACTTCGCGCAGGGCGATCACCGTAGGCTTGTCGCGGTCCACTTCAACCATCGGCGTGTTGCCTGCCGTGAGCTGGCGGGCACGATAAGTAGCAGCCAGGGTCAGTTCAAAGCGGTTGGGAATTCGATGCAGACAGTCTTCGACCGTGATGCGTGCCATGGTGGGAATCCTTCTTTAAATCAATCGACAGGGAGAAAACTTGCAGGTTTTCGGGCGCGTACCAGAGGGGTGCGCAGACGGGCTGCGCGCACCAAGGTACCCAGTTCATCAATCGCAAGCTGCAACTCTTTGTTAATTATAACGTAATCAAACCGGTCTACCTGACGCATTTCTGTACAGGCCGCTGCAAGGCGCCTGGCGATGGTCTCGGCACTGTCTGTGCCACGCCCGACAAGGCGTTTTTCCAGTTCTTCCAGACTTGGGGGCATGATGAAGATGCTGATAGCACGGGGAAATACCTTGCGTACCTGCTCGGCCCCCTGCCAGTCAATTTCCAGCAATACGTCGTTGCCGGCCTGCAGCTGTTCTTCAAGCCAGATTCGCGAGGTGGCGTAGTAATTGCCATGCACCAGGGCAGATTCCACAAATTCGCCGCGCTCACGGCGGGTCAGAAAATCTTCTTCTGTGGTGAAGTGGTAGTGCACGCCGTGGGTTTCGCCCGCGCGCGGGCTACGTGTCGTAAAGGAAATTGACAGGTGTACGCCACTGTCGCTGTCCAGCAGGCCACGTACAAGCGTGGTTTTTCCCGCACCGGAGGGCGCGGAAACAATAAAAAGTGAACCGGTTTGCAAGGTACTCATGCGCAGATAGGGTCAGGCAGGGGGAAAACGCCCGGCAGCGGGCCGGGCCATATCAAGACAGATTATGCCCCGTTTTGAGGCAGGCAACGCAAGGCTTTGTGTCGGCGCCTGTCACCTGTGACCAGTCTTGTCCGCCGGGTGAAGGTGTACGCCGTAGCCTTGCATCCCTTTATTCGAGGTTTTGCACCTGTTCGCGCATCTGCTCAATGTAGACCTTGAGATCAACGGAAATCTCTGTCAATTGCGCCGAAACCGACTTGGAACCCAGAGTATTGGCTTCACGATTGAGTTCCTGCATGAGGAAATCCAGCCGTTTGCCGACAGTGCCCCCCTTCGTGAGGACGCGTTCGACTTCATCGAGGTGCGCATTCAGGCGGGTGAGTTCTTCGGCGACGTCGGCACGCTGGGCAAACACCGTGACTTCCTGGCGGATACGGTCTTCATCGAGGCTTTCGACCGCTTCGCGCAGACGTGCGGTCAGGCGTTCGCGATATTCGGCGACGGCTGCCGGCACGATGGGTGTGGCGATGGCAACGCGCTCGCGGATCAGCGCAACACGCTCGCGCAGTGATGCAGCAAGCTTTTCCCCCTCACGGGCCCGGGTGGCGCGGAGTTCTTCGAGGGCTGTCTTGGCGATGGCCTGCACGGCAGAAGCCAACTGGTCGGACTGCAGCGTGTTTTCGGCAAGTACGCCGGGATAGCGTAATATCTCGCCTACGGACAGAGGGGCAGCTTCGGGCAGGGTCTGACGGATCCTCCCTTGTGCGTCGCGCAACTGTTCGAGCATGCTGGTGTTGATGCTCAGACTGGTGCTGCTACTTGCAACAGCTTGCAAACTCATGCGGCATTCCAGCTTGCCGCGTGATACGCTGCTATTGATGAGTTCCCGCACGATGGGCTCGGCGAAACGCAGGTCTTCTGTGATGCGGAAGGCCAGATCAAGGTAGCGTGAGTTGACGCTGCGCAATTCGATCTGGAGGGAGGCGTTGCCGACGTCACGCGTAAGCGAGGCGTAACCTGTCATGCTGAAAATCATCAGGAATATTCCTATACTTGGCTTTCCCGCCTTTACAGCGTGCGGACAAAGCCTGAAAATTGAACGAATACGGATCATAACGCCCAGATAATGCCGTCTCAAGTCAATACACCGCTGCCGCCGGGCTTTCAGCTTGAGCAATATCGCATTGAGCAACAGCTCAGTCTGGGAGGGTTTTCAATTGTCTATCTTGCCACCGATCAGGATGGCAAGCCCGTGGCCATAAAGGAATATCTGCCCAATTCGCTGGCATTGCGCAAAGCCGGCGAGATTGAGCCGCAGATCAATGACGAGTATCAGGCGGCCTTCCGCTACGGCATGAAGTGCTTTTTCGAGGAAGGGCGCTCGCTGGCCAAGCTGATGCACCCGAATGTGGTGCGTGTGCTCAATTTCTTCCGTGCCAACAGTACGGTCTACATGGTCATGCAGTTTGAGCGTGGGCGTACTTTGCAGGATTTTATCCAGCGCAATCGCGGGCACATCAAGGAACGCTTCATTCGCGGTGTGTTTACCCGCATGCTCAATGGTCTGCGCGAAGTGCATGCCCACAAGCTGCTGCATCTGGATATCAAGCCCTCGAACATCTACCTGCGCAATGATGGCACGCCTGTTCTGCTCGACTTTGGTGCGGCGCGGCAGACCCTGGCGCAGGATCAGCCGATGCTCAAGCCCATGTATACGCCTGGTTTCGCCCCTCCCGAGCAGTTTACGGATCGCGAGAATCTGGGGCCGTGGAGTGATATCTACAGCACCGGTGCCGCCATGTATGCCTGTCTCGCCGGTGTGGCACCGCAACGCTCGGATGAGCGCATCAAGAAGGATCTGATGGAACCGGCCGTGAAACGCTGGGCCGGTCAGTATTCCCCGCATATGCTGGAGACCATCGACTGGTGTCTGGCGCTGGACCCCCTGGAACGCCCGCAAAGTGTGTACGCCCTGCAAAAGGAACTGCTCACGCGTACGCGGTTTGTCGCATCGGAAGTCCCCACCACCCTGTTCGGGAAAATGTCGTTCCGCCTGAAAGCCTTGATAGGTAAAGCATGAAGTTTACGATCTACCAGGAAAGTCGTCCCGGCGCCCGGCCCAACAATCAGGACAGGGTGGCCTATAGCTACACCCGAGAATCGCTCCTGCTGGTGGTTGCGGATGGAATGGGTGGGCATTTGCATGGCGAAATTGCCGCCCAGATCGCCGTGCAGTACATTGTGGAATCCTTTCAGCGTGCTGCCAAGCCGCAGATCCGGGATGAACTGATGTTCCTCTCGCGCTGCCTGAGCAACGCACACGCGGCGATTCAGGATTATGCCTTCGACAAGAGCCTGACCGAGGCTCCGCGAACCACCATTGTGGCCTGTCTGGTGCAGAATAGCGTGGCGTTCTGGGCGCATGCCGGGGATTCCCGGCTCTATCTGATCCGCAAGGGGCGCATTGCCCAGCAGACGCGTGACCACTCGCGCCTGCAGATGATGCTGGATCAGGGGCTGATCGACGAAGAAGCCGCAGCCCGCCACCCGGCGCGCAACCGCATCTTCAGCTGCCTGGGGGGCACCCACTCGCCGCAGATCGAGTTTTCCTCGCCAGTGCCGCTGTTTGCCAATGATCTGATTGCGATCTGTACCGATGGCGTATGGGGCAACCTGACGCCGGAGGATTTCACGGAACGCCTGTCGGATGACAATATCCTGGATACCTCACCACGCCTGCTTGATCTGGCTGAAGCCCGTGGCGGCATGAGTTGCGACAATCTCTCGATGCTGGCCATGCGCTGGCACGATGATTACACTGAAGAAGAAGCCTCGTCCGTGTCCACCGAATCGATGCCGATCGATGGAATCACGACCAAGATGGAAGGTTTTGTGCGCACGCGCAGCAACGAGGCGGGTGGGCTGTCTGACGACGACATCGAGCGCGCAATCGACGAAATCAATCAGGCCATCAACAAGTACTCCAAATAAAAAATAACGCATAAAGCTACTGCGCGACTGGGGCTTGAAACTGTGATGCTCGCCGTACTCAAGTACGGCTGCGCTTCTCGTTTCAATCGCCAGCCGCTCGCTACGCTTTCTGCGTCATTTTTCCGTGGGTGTTATGAGAGTTTTAAAACCCGGGGTGTTTGGACCCCGGGCGTGATGGCGTCTTGGGTGCTTAGGCTCTGGTAACAAAAACATTCGGCATGCCAGTTTTGTCCCTAGAGCCCCGTCACCGTTGGCACCAGCAGGGGCGGTTGTCGTAGGGCGCGGCGCAGCCGGAACAAAGGAGCGCAGCGGAATTGCGCCGATTCACCCTCCGCCCGGAGGGCGCAAACTGTAGCCGCGCCTTGCCGATGAATGCCAGCAGCTTGCAACGGGACGGCGTGATTGGCACATGGTTTTTCCGCATCGTCGGCTTCAGGGCGATCAGCGAAAGCGTACGAATCACTCACACAAAATCCGGAAGAACCAAAACAGTACGGCTACGAGCCGTGATTCAGGCTCAGCCATGTGGGGCATGGATCATTGAGCTTGTTGGTGCCGGGCAAGGTGTGAGAGAACAGGAGTGGTATCCTGCCGCTCAAATCTTTGTTTCAGGAGTCCAACATGACCCGTCCTTCCCAACGTCAAGCCGATCAGTTGCGCGATGTGCGCATCACCCGCAATTTCACCTGTCATGCCGAGGGGTCGGTGCTGGTGGAGTTTGGTAATACCAAGGTGTTGTGTACCGCCAGCGTGGAAGAAAGCGTGCCGCCTTTTTTGCGTGGCAAGGGTGAAGGCTGGGTGACGGCGGAATATGGCATGTTGCCGCGCTCGACGCATACCCGGATGGCACGCGAGGCTGCCAAAGGCAAGCAGAGTGGCCGTACCCAGGAGATTCAGCGTCTGATCGGGCGCAGTCTGCGTGCAGTGGTGGACATGAAGGCGCTCGGGGAGCGCCAGATCACCATCGACTGTGATGTGCTGCAGGCGGATGGTGGTACGCGGACGGCGTCCATCACGGGGGCTTGCGTGGCGCTCCATGATGCTTTGCAGCGGCTGGTGAAGTCAGGCGCGCTGCCGGTGTCGCCGCTCAAGGATTGGGTGGCGGCGATTTCTGTCGGGATGTTTGAGGGAGAGCCGGTGCTTGACCTGGATTACCCTGAGGATTCTGCCTGCGATACGGACATGAATGTGGTGATGACCGGCAGCGGAGGGTTTGTTGAAGTGCAGGGAACGGCGGAAGGTGCCCCGTTTGCACGCGCCGAGCTGGATGCACTATTGGCCCTGGCAGGGAAAGGGATTTCCCGGCTGGTTAGCCTGCAAAAACAGGCGGTTGCGGAATAAGCTCGTACAGCAGGGGGAACTTCCGGCTTGGGGTAGAATCGGACTGTTGTATTTCCTGACTCCAAAAATAAAGATGATCCCCCTACAAGAGCTTTTAACACGTAATCGCAGCTGGTCGGAAGGCGAGCGTGCGCGTGATCCTGAATATTTTTCCCGGCTGGTGGCACAGCAAACTCCGGAGTTCATGTGGGTCGGCTGCTCCGATAGCCGCGTTCCGGCCAATGAGATCATCGGTCTTGCGCCAGGCGAGGTGTTTGTGCACCGCAATATCGCGAACGTGGTGGTGCACTCCGATCTGAACTGCCTGTCGACCTTGCAGTTTGCAATCGACGTGCTGCAGGTCAAACACATCCTGGTGGTCGGCCATTACGGTTGCGGTGGGGTGAAGGCCGCCATGCTGGATACGCGCATGGGGCTGGTCGACAACTGGCTGCGCCATGTGCAGGATGTGCGCGATCACTACCGTGGCTGGCTGCGGGGTATCGAGGATGAGGATAAGCGTGCGGACAGGCTATGTGAGCTGAACGTTATCGAGCAGGCGCTCAATGTCTGCGAAACCACTGTGATGCGTGACGCCTGGGCGCGTGGCCAGGAGGTCGCGGTGCACGGCTGGATGTACAGTCTTGCCGACGGTCTTGTGACTGAACTTGGCGCCGATTTCTACAGAGAGTCGGAAGTCCTTGATGTGTATGAAACTGCCGTGCAGCGGGTAACAGCTGGCAACCGTACAGTTTGACCGGCTTGGCGCGCAAGCTGCCGAAATGGTTGGGTTATACTCAGCGCACTTTTTCCAGGGGTTCCGACATGTACGGTAGAACCAGACAAACATCTCGCGAGCGAGGCAATACGCTGTTGGGCGTGTTGCTGGGCTTGCTGGTTGGCGCATTGATCGCAGTGGGTGTGGCGGTCTACGTCAATCTCGGCCCCAAGCCGTTTGTCGCCAAACAGGATGCCCAGCCTTCGCGTGACGCGCCATTGCTGACGCAGAGTTCACCGATTGCCCTGCCGGGCAAACCGGGCGAGGCTCCGGTGAAACCCAATACACAGGCGGCCAGCAGCCAGGGTGCGGATGGTCAGGCAGCGGCTTCCCAGCCGGTCGAAAAGCCGAAATATGATTTCTATCAGACCCTGCCCCGTGGCGATGCGGCGTCGGTGCCTGTTGTCGAGAAACCGGCTCCAGCTGCCCAGCCGGATAAGGTATACCTGCAGGCAGGTTCTTATCAGAACCCCTCCGAAGCAGACAATTTGAAGGCACGGCTGGCTCTGATGGGTATCGAAGCCAACGTGCAGCGCGTTGATCTGGGTGACAAGGGGGTGTTCTACCGTGTGCGCCTGGGGTCTTTCCCCAGCTCAGATGCTGCGGAGACCATGCGTGCCCGTCTTGCTACCGAAGGCATTGCTGCCAACATTGTTAAACTGAAGGCAGATAAACAATAAGTCCGGGAACGGATTTTCAGTTGCCGATGTCCTAACACACAGTGCCGGATATCGGCGTCACTCTGGAGAGATCAAATATGCTAGGAAGTCGCTTCTTGAAGTCTGCCGCTGTGGCTTTGCTGTTTCTTGCTGGCAGTTTTGCCGCCAGTGCGCAGACCAGCGATTACCAGTTGGTGAAGCCGCCCCAACCCGGTGGCCAGAATGGGCAGATCGAAGTCATCGAGTTTTTCTCGTATGGCTGTCCGCATTGCGCGGAGTTTGATCCTCATCTGGCCAAATGGCGCGCTGAGCAGCCCAAGGATGTCGTTTTCAAGCGCGTGCCGGTTTCTTTCGGGCGCCCGGAATGGGATTCTCTTGGGCGCCTGTACCTGACGCTGAACGCTATGGGTTTGTCCGACAAGCTTGACGCAGCTGTGTTCCGTGCCATTCACTCGGATCGCATTCAGCTGGATCAGGAAAAGGCCCGCAATGAATGGCTGACCAAGCAGGGTGTGGATGTCAGGAAGTTCGACGATACGCTGCGGTCGTTTAGTGTGAATGCACTGGCCAAGCGCGCCGACCAGCAGATTGAGGTGTACAAGATCATGGCGGTGCCGAGCATGGTGGTGAACGGCAAGTACATGGTTGAAGGTGGTGACCCGCGTTCGCTGGTGACAGTGAGCAAACTGGTGGCCCAGGAGCGTGCTGCGCATCCGGCTGCTGCTCCTGCGGCAGAACCTGCTCCGAAGAAGCCTGCGAAAAAGTGAGTAACGCCGCGGGCCAAAGGATTTTCCTCACCGGTGCCTCCAGTGGTATCGGTGCTGCTTTGGCCCGTGCGTATGCAGCGCGTGGCGCCACGCTGGGTCTCGTAGGGCGTCGTGAGGATGCTCTGCAGGCACTCTTGGCCGAATTGCCGGGTACGCATGCGTATTATGTTGCCGATGTTGCCGAGCCGGAACAGCTGGCGACTGTGGCCTGGCAGTTTATCGAGCAGTTCGGGTTGCCGGATGTGGTGATCGCGAATGCTGGTGTGTCTGCGGGTACGCTGACGGAAGAACGTGGTGATTTGGCCGTGTTCGAGCGTGTTCTGCGCACCAATCTGCTGGGAATGGTGGCGACTTTCCAACCTTTCCTGATGGCCATGCGCCGTGCCCATACCGGCCAACTGGTGGGCATTTCCTCGGTTGCCGGAGTCAGAGGCTTGCCCGGTGCCGGTGCCTATAGTGCCTCGAAGGCAGGCGTGACCCGCTATCTTGAAAGTTTGCGCGTTGAATTGCGTGGCAGCGGTGTGCGTGTGACGGAAATCCGCCCTGGTTACATTGCCACTCCGATGACGGCAGTCAATCGTTACCGCATGCCCTTCATCATTCCCGCCGAAGTCGCGGCACAGCGATTCATCAGGGCCATCGACAAGGGGATCGCACGCACCACCATCCCCTGGCAGATGGGGGTTGTTGCGCGAATCATGCCGCATCTGCCCTGCTGGCTGTACGATTTCCTGGCTTCGCGGGCTGGGCGCAAGCCACGCGGTCTGCGCACCTGAAGCGTGGCAGGTTCTTTCGGGATCATTCTGCGCATGGTGCTGACCACCCTGTTCTGGGGGGGCACTTTCATTGCCGGGCGTTTTCTGGCCCAGTCCATGCCGCATTTTGTGGCCGCCTGTCTGCGCTTCTGTTTTGCCTTGGTCGGTCTGGGCGCTTATGTAGCTTTCTGCGGCCGCCGTCTGCAATGGCCCAGCCGTTCCCAGTGGTGGGCCATGCTGGGGCTGGGTGCAACAGGAATTTTTGCCTATAACGCAGGGTTTTTTGCCGGCCTGGGCAAGCTCCAGGCAAGCCGGGCAGCCTTGATCGTGGCGGCCAGCCCGGTACTCACGCTGTGTGCGGTGAACTGGATCCAGCGGGCCAGGTGGGTGCCACGGCAGGTATTGGGTGTGCTGCTGTCGTTCGCTGGCGCGCTTGTGGTGGTTTCACACGGCCATCCCCAGTGCCTGATCGAAGGCGCCGCCGGGATGGGTGAGCTGTTCATTTTCGGCGCCGTGCTGGCCTGGGTTGTCTATACGCTATTGTTGCGTTATCAATCCCAGGGGCTGGATACCCTGTCGATGACTTTTTTCTCGATACTGTGCGGAACCCTGATGCTTGCCGTCCCTGCCGCTGTCGAATGGCAGGCCGCGGGATGGCAGATGCCCTCGCCAGTTGAATGGGCGGTGATTGCCTATCTTGGACTGATCGGTACAGCCTTGTCTTTTGTCTGGTACAGCCAGGCAGTTGCCGTGATGGGTGCTGCACGTACGACCCAATACACAAATCTGGTGCCGTTTTTTGGTGTGCTGTTGTCTGCCATTCTTTTGCGTGAGGCAATTCCTCTGGCGAGCGTGGCAGGCGGTGTCATGGTGGTGGGTGGCGTCATGCTCGCCAATCGGGCGAGGAAGCCGTAGCAAAATCCGGCTATTGCCGGGCTCTTTGCGTGGCGCTTGTCATGCGGCATTGATGAAATTCGTGGCCGGCAGCTGTACCGAGGTACGCGGTGCAGATCGGGGCAGATGGAGGGAAAAGATGCTGCCCTGCCCCGGATTGCTATGCACGTGGATTTCGCCTCCCAACATTCCGGTGACAATGTTGTGCACGATGTTCAGGCCCAGGCCACTGCCGCTGTGGTCAAGCCGCGTGGTGAAGAACGGGTCGAATATTCTGGGCAGATCTCTGGGGCTGATGCCGATCCCATCATCCCGGCACAGGATGATGACATGCTGATCGTCATCCGGTGCCATTTCCAGCGTGATACGCCCTTCTTCGCGATTTTCAAATGCGTGTAACAAGGCGTTGTTGATCAGATTGGTAACGACCTGCCCCAGTGGCCCGGGATAGCTGTTGAGCTGGATTCCCGGGGGGATGAGATTCTCGACATGGGCGCAGGATTTTTTGAAGGCCGGCGACAGCGTCAGAATGACTTCTCCAATCATTTCTGCGAGATCGAAGCTGCGACGCTGTGAGCTGGTCTGATCTACCGCCACCTGCTTGAAGCTGGTAATCAATTCGGCTGCATGACCGAGGTTGCGCATGAGAATGGCACAGGCGGTTTCGGCTTCGTCGACGAAAGCCAGCAGCGAGGAGCGACGTAGACCGTTGGTGATTTCCCCCTGAAAATGTCGGGTGCTTTCCTGAAAAGTACTGGAGACCAGAAGGCTGTTGCCTATCGGGGTGTTCAGTTCATGGGCCACCCCGGCTACCAGGGCGCCCAGGGCAGCCATTTTCTCTGAGCGAATGAGATGATCCTGGGTCTGGTGCAGATGCTCAAGCGCCTTTTCCAGCTCGGTATTGGTGGCCTCGAGTACGGCTGTGCGTTCTACAACCCTCTGCTCCAGCGTGGCAAACAGATCCTTGAGTGCGCGGCGCGTCATTTCCAGCTGTTGCCCGACCTGCCCAATCTCATCGTCATGCAAAGGCCGGATGACGCTATCCAGGTCCCCCTGCGCCAGCGCTATGGCGTCTGCGTGAAGACGCATCAGAGGCTGTACGATGCGGTGCCTGAGTACCAGCAAGATCAGCAGGATGCTGGCGGCCAACTGCAGGCCCAGTGTGGCAAAGGTCGTCAGCAGGTGAACCATCAATTCGTGCTTGAAGGGTGCATCGCTGATTTCCAGGCGAAGGCGGCCGATCTCCCGCTCATCATACAGGATCGGGTTCTCAAGCTGATGCCGTGGTGTGCCGGAAAAGCCGGCGCGTTGGCGCGAGGCAAAGACATTGTGGTGGGCATCGAAAATTTCGATATTCACCACATCTGGTTCGAGCATTACCGCATCAATCAGGGCGTTTGCGGAATCCTTGTCGAGCGCCCACAGGTTTTCCCGCACACCCAGGGTGATGATTTCAGCATTTCGGCTGAGGCTGTGATTGATGGCCGAGTCAAGCTGTCGGTCATAGAAGGAGCGTGTCAGGAATATTCCGGTGACGAATGCCGGCCCGAGTATGCCGAGCAGCACTGCCATGACGACTGCACGCCTGACCGTCAGACCCAATGGAATTCCCCCGGAGCAATGCCTACGTATTGCTGGCGATTTTATGTATGGGGAATTCTAGCAGTATATGTTCGCAGCCAATCGATAAGTTTGTCAGGTTCCATTGGCATGGCATAGTGAAAGCCTTGGGCGTCTTCACAGCCAAGGCTGGTGAGGATTTCCGCCTGTCCCACGGTTTCGACGCCTTCGGCCATGACTGTCAGGCCGAGTTTGTGCCCCAACTGGATGACCAGCTCGGGGATGCGCCGGGCGCGCTCGCTCTTTTCGATTTCCGCGACAAACGCTTTATCAATCTTGAGACGATCAACCTGCAGGCGTTGCAGATAGGAGAGTGAGGAAAATCCGGTGCCAAAATCATCGACGGCGATACGTACGCCCAGCGCCTTGATGCTGTCAATCGTGCGGGCCAGCAGATCGGCTTCCTCCATGGCCATGGATTCGGTGATTTCCAGCTCGATCAGCGTTGGGTTGGCACCGCTATCAGCCAGTGCACTCTGCAGGGAAGACAGGAAGCGCGGATGGCGGAATTGCCCCATGGAGACATTCACGCCCACCGACAGATCGTGGAAACCAGCTTTGGTAAGCTCGGCCTGCTGGAAGCAGGACATGCGCAAAACCCAGTCGCCGATGCCTACGATCAGACCAGAATGTTCCGCAATCGGGATGAAGCGGTCGGGGCTGATCATCGATCCCTCTTCGGTGCGCCAGCGCAAAAGTGCTTCCATGCCGATGACGTGGCCGTCACGTAGGCATATCTGGGGCTGATAACAAAGGAACAGGCGCTGCCGCTCGATGGCGATGCGCAGGGCTTGCAGCAGACGTGAGCGTTCCCTGATCTCGGTGGCCATGTCGCGGCTGAAGAGGACGTATTCGCCGCGGGTCTGGCTCTTCGCCTTGCGCAGAGCAAGGTAGGCATCCTTGAGTGCTTCCGAGCCGTTGCCATCAATATCAGCCAGATGGGCAATGCCCATGGTGCAGCTGATCATGAGCTCATGTTCCTGGATCAGGAAAGGATCACGGAAAATTCCCAGGAGTTTGGCGGGGAGCAGCTGTTCAATCTGCCCGAGGATCGCGAAGGTGTCTGCCGAAAGACGCGCCAGGGTGCATTGTGGGCCCATGGTCGACCGGATACGTTCGGCAACGGTCTTGAGAAGCTCGTCGCCGTACTGATGGCCGAGGGCATCATTAGTTTCCGCAAAGGCATCCAGATCCATGAGCGCCAGGCTGTAACGGCCACGCTCGCCGCCGAGCAGACGTTCATCAAGTTTGTTGATGAGGCTGCGCCGATTGGGCAGACCAGTCAGGGAATCGAAGTACGCAAACTCATGGAGTTGGGAAAACAGCAGGGTATTTTCCAGCCCGACTGAGATGTTGGTGCAGAAAACTTCCAGAAGCTGGCGGCTGCTATCGTCGATTTCCAGTGGCGCATCCAGATAGGCTGCCATGTTGCGATGACTGCGGCTGCCGAAGAAAAGGGTGGTGTAGTCCGGGCCAAACACATGCTGCTCAAGATCCATGCAGTGGTTCAGGCAGGCGTAGACGTGGTCGTTGCCGATTTCTTTGATAGGCAGGTTGATCAAAGAAGCATACCGCCCTGCAGCGGCAATCACCACCGTGTCATCAGAGTGACTGAGGACGCCCTCAGGAGGCCGCCGGACGCAGATCAGACCCTCGGGCATGATGCCCAGAAGTGCGGACATCTGTGTGATGACGCCTGCCGCGAAATTTCGGATGCCTGAGAGTGCCAGCAGTTCGCCGCTTGCACGAACGATGAGGTCCAGGCCATGGCGGTTGCTGTTGATGGTGCGGATCTGGCGGTAAGAGCGGATTGCCGAGGTCAGCGCGGTAAAAAGCTTGTTGCGTGTGAGTTCGGACTTGGTCTTGTAGTCATTGATGTCGTAGTCACGAATGGCATCCATCTCCGGGGCGTAGCCGGGCTGGCCGGTGCGCAGGATGATGCGCGTATCGAGCATGCCCAACTGCTCGCGAATGACACGGACGAGCTTGAGTCCGGAGTCTTCTTCTTCCATGACGACATCAAGCAGGATCACCGCTATGTCGTTTTCATTACCGAGTA
Organism: Rhodocyclaceae bacterium UBA1310; assembly: GCA_002307175.1. Lineage (GTDB taxonomy): Bacteria > Pseudomonadota > Gammaproteobacteria > Burkholderiales > Rhodocyclaceae > Uliginosibacterium. The sequence continues at coordinate 77,924 of DBTS01000049.1, read as the reverse complement.
CCTTGCGTGCCTGCTCGGCTGAGTCCGCGTGCAGGAAGGCCAGGCTGCGGCCGAGGATTTCCGTTCCGCGCAGGGCGAAGGAGGTCGTTGTGTGCACATCGGGATCATCATCGACGATCAGAATGCGCCACGGAGCGAGGTGTTCGCGTGGTTTGCCGGACACTTCCGACGAGACGTCTTTCGCGAAGAGAAGTTCTTCGTCTGCTGTCATGTTAACCACGCATTCCTCCGGAGCAGCTTATCTATTGTGCGAGAAAATCACGCGTGGAGATCCATTATTATGAAACTGTGGGAGGATTTCCACACCTAGCAGTCTAGTCAATGGCGCCTTCTCTGCCATCGGGCAGATACCAAGAATGCACTTGCGACTTTGTCTACAAGAGAGCTTGCCCTTGTGGGTAGGATGTGGATACGCTTGGCTCTGTCGGGCTCGTTGGTCTGGTGGAGGATGTACGGCGGCCCTCCTGGGCCTATCTATCACCGCTAGGCGTCACTGTTTTTCCGTAGAGTCTGCTGCGGGTGCTGACTGTGTCGGGCCAGATTGCGACGCTGCAGGCTTCTGTGCCGGCGCGGCCTGTACATGGTGTGACTGGGGAACCGGGCTGGAGCGCTGCGGAAGTTCCAGCGGGCCCTTGATGCCGCAAGCGGAAAGGGCGAGACAGAGGGTGGCAAGCAGTGAGATACGCATGATTCGACCTGGGGAAATTGAAACGCCTATGGTAGCAAAGGAATAGGAATGATGAATGAAACAGAATTTGTAGCAGCTGCTGAACAGGTGTTGGGCCGGATTGAACAGGCCGTCGAGACAGCCGGGGACCATGCGGGGATCGACATCGACATCGAGCTGATGCCCGACGGTGTACTCAAGCTGGAGTTTGAAAATGGTTCCCAGATGATCATTAATCGGCACGTCGCGGCGCGTGAAATCTGGGTTGCGGCGCGCAGCGGTGGTTTCCATTTCCGGCCGGAAGGAGACGCCTGGGTAGGAACGCGCGATGGTAAGGAATTGTGGGCAGCACTTGCTGCACTCGTATCCGAGCAGGCGGAGGAAGCCCTGATATTGAAGGCCTGAGGAGGGTTTGTGCCGGTACAGGAAGGCGCGCTGGTGTTACGGCGGGTACCCTTGGAATCCATTCATGATCTTGCTGTGAGGTTGTTATCGGAGCTCATGTGCTGCGCTTATCCACGGTTTGCTTGGCACAGCAAACCGGTGAAGCCGGCAGAAATCCGGGCTTCACCTTTGCTGGCGGTCTGTTGGGTTTTGCCAGCTATTCAGCGACTGGTTCTGACGCAGCTGGCACGCTTTGGCTCACATCAGGTGGCGTGTCGTCGTGTGGCAGATGTTCCTCATAGATATAGTCCGGCCCCTCGCGCTCGACACTGGGTTTCACTTCTATCAGCCCGGGAGGCATCGCCATGAACTGTTCCGGAGTGTCCTTCAGGGCAACGCGCATGTAATCCATCCAGATGGGCAGTGCCAGCTGGGCGCCAAATTCCCCCGCCCCCAGCTTGCGTGGCTGGTCGTAACCGACCCAGGTGATGCCGACCAGGGAGGGTTGATAGCCACAGAACCAGGCGTCAACGAAGTCGTTGGTGGTACCGGTCTTGCCAGCCAGATCGCGGCGCCCCAGAGTCATGGCCTTGGCAGCGGTGCCACGGCGGACGACATCGTGCAGCATCAGGTCCATGAGGAAGGCGTTGCGCGGATCAAGTACCCGCTTGGCGCTGTTCGTACCGGCTTCCACCGGATTGGCCTTGGCAATCACGTTGCCGTTGGCGTCGCGGATTTCCTTGACGATATAGGGATAGATCCGATACCCGCCATTGGCGAAGGTGGCGTACGCAGATGCCATCTGCCAGGGCGTTACGCCCCCTGAGCCAAGCGCCAGGGTCAGGTAGGGCGGGTTCTTGGCCGGATCAAAGCCGAAGCGGCTGGTCACGTAGTCTTGGCCGTAGGCCGGCGTGATGGCCTGAAGTACGCGGATGGCCACGACATTCTTGGATTTGACCAGCGCAGTGCGCATGCTGATCGGGCCGTCGTAGCGGCCATCGTCGTTGCTGGGGCTCCAGGCTTGACTGCCAGTGGCGTCTGCCGGGAAACTGATGGGGGCATCGTCAATGATGCTGCCCGGGGTGTAGCCCTTGTCGATTGCCGCCGAATAAATGAAAGGCTTGAAGCTTGAGCCAGGCTGCCGCCAGGCCATGGTGACGTGGTTAAACTTGTTGCGGTTGAAGTCGAAGCCGCCCACAAGGGCACGCACTGCACCATTGTGGGGGTCCACAGAAATGAAGCCGCTTTCAACTTCAGGCGGTTGGATGACCGTCCAGCCCTTGGCGCCCTTGGCAACCCGGATCACCGAGCCGGGTTCCACGCGTTTTTGCTGCGGCGCGTTGTCTGCCAGCATGGGCGCCGGGTAGCGCATGGCGTCACCGGTGATTTCGGCAATTTCACCACCGCGCAGATAGACACGCAGACTCTTGCGGGATGCTTCCAATACGATCCCGGCGCGCATTTCATCAAGGTCAGCAAAGGGTTCGATGAGTTCCTCGAGGGATTCGTCTGTATCGGATTTTACATTCGAGATATCCACGTGCCCCTCTGCACCGCGATAGCCGTGGCGCCTTTCATAATCCAGCAAACCCTTGCGCAGGGCAGCATAGGCGGCTTCCTGATCGTGTGCGGTGATCGTCGTGATGACCTGCACACCATTGGTGTACACACTGTCCTTGAATTGCTCATAGGCTAGCTGACGGGCCATTTCGGCAACAAATTCGGCGTGCAGTGCGGGTGTTGGCGCCTGCGTCGCCGTCTTGCTATTGAGAACATGCAGGGGTTCCTTGAGCGCAATTTCCAGCGTCTGGTCGTCGATATGGCCGAGTTCGTGCATGCGGCGCAGCACATAGTGCTGGCGTTCCGTGGCGCGCGTCAGATTGACCACCGGGTTGTATCGCGAAGGTGCCTTGGGAAGGCCTGCAAGCATCGCTGTTTCGGCAACGCTCAACTTATCCAGGGTTTTGCCGAAATAGGTCTGTGCGGCGGATGCAAACCCATAGGCGCGTTGCCCGAGGTAGATCTGGTTGATATAGACCTCGAGAATCTGCTCTTTGGTCAGGCTCTGCTCGATTTTCATCGAGAGCAGGATTTCGTAGAGCTTGCGGGTGATCGTTTTTTCGCGGCTGAGGTAGAAATTGCGGGCAACCTGCATGGTGATGGTGCTGCCGCCCTGCTTGCTTCCGCCCGTGAGGTTGGAAAGGATGGCGCGGCCCAGTCCGGAAAGGTCTACCCCCTTGTGTTCAAAGAAATGGTCGTCTTCTGCGGAGAGGATTGCGAATTTGAGATTGTCCGGAATATTCCGCACAGCGACAAAGGTGCGACGCTCCTCGCCAAATTCACCAATCAGAACCCCGTCAGCGGTATAAACACGCAGCGGGATATGCGGGCGGTAATCGGTGATCGAATTCAGCGGCGGAAGTTGTGGCCAGGCAAAGGCTGCGGCGATTGCAATGACTGCGGCACCGAGGATGGGCAGTCCGATGAAGACGAATAGGCTCAGAACAATCAGGCGTTTGCGCATGTGAATCCCTTGGTTGATCTGTAATTATAAGCAAGTCGGGAAACTGTTCGGCAAAGCATGACGGGCGGTGGGTGGCTTCCTTTGGGCAGGATTGACTACCGTTCAGCGCCGTCATGCTTTACTTGCCCTGTGACTTACTGTTAGGATTTAAAGTAATTTATTGTTATTACGCCTAAGCTTCTGAATTTGAACAACATTTAGAGGGTGGCCTGCCGAGATGGATATTCAATCATTGCTGGGAGGGAAATCGAAAGCCTTAGTCGGGCTGGATATCTCGTCCTCCGCAGTCAAACTTGTGGAGCTGGCTGAAGCAGGGGGTAATCAACTCCGGCTTGAACGCTACGCTATCGAACCGTTGCCACGAGATGCTGTCACGGATGGCAATATCTCCAGTCTGGAGGCTGTTTCCGATGCAATTCGGCGGGCTTGGCGGAGAATGGGCGCTTCCACCAAGCAGGTGGCGTTAGCGCTTCCTGCAGCGGCGGTGATTACCAAAAAAATCACCCTTCCGGCAGGTTTGCGTGAGCTGGATATGGAAGCTCAGGTCGAGGCAGAAGCGAACCAATATATTCCGTTTGCGATCGAAGAAGTGAATCTGGACTTCCAGGTGCTCGGGCCAGCTGGTACCGGGGCTGATGAAGTTGAAGTCCTGATCGCGGCTTCGCGCAAGGAAAAGGTCGAAGATCGCGTGGCTGCTGCCGAGGCTGCCGGGCTGAAGGCGCTCAAGATGGATGTAGAATCCTTCGCGTCGCAGGCTGCGTTCGATCTGATCAAGCGTCGTTTGCCGAATGCCGGCAAAGGCCGCGTGGTTGCGCTCATTGACGTTGGTGCGCAGATGATGAAAGTCAACGTCCTGCGCGACGACAATGTCTTGTATTCGCGGGAACAGGCGTTTGGCGGCAATCAGCTGACGCTCGATATATCGCGTGCTTATGGGATGTCTACGGAGGAGGCTGAAGCGGCCAAACGCTCCAACAGTCTGCCGGACAACTATGAGCATGAGCTGCTGCGGCCATTCGTGGATTCCGTGGCGCTGGAAATCTCGCGTGCCCTGCAGTTCTTCTTCACGTCGACCCAGTTCAATCAGGTGGATCACATCGTCCTGTCGGGCGGATGTGCGGTGATTCCCGGGATTGACCAGGTTGTGGCGGGGCGAACCCAGGTGACCACTGAGATCGCCAATCCGTTTGTGGGGATGAGTCTTTCACAGCGGGTTCGTCCCAAGAATCTTGCGGCTGATGCGCCTGCCCTGATGGTGGCGTGTGGCCTTGCTATGCGGAGGTTCGACGCATGATTCGCATCAACCTTTTGCCGCACCGGGAGCAGGCGCGCAAGGACAGGCGTCGCCAGTTCATCTCGCTCGTGGTGTTGACGATAATTGCAGGTGCCGTAGTCTGGTTTATTGGCTATGTGGTATTGCAGCAACAGCTGGAAAGCCAGCAGGCTTCCAATGATTACCTGAAGAGCCAGATTTCCCAGTTGAACAAGGAAATCGAGGAGATCGCCGGGCTGAAAGAACAGACCCAGGCGCTGCTGGCCCGCAAACAGGTCATTGAGTCGCTGCAGGGCACCCGCATGCAGACTGTGACAATGTTTAACGAATTGACGCGGCAGATGCCTGAAGGGGTTTATCTGAAGTCGGTCAAGCAGACGGGTGGCAAGGTCAATGTAACCGGTTACGCCCAGTCCAATGCGCGTGTTTCGCAGCTGATGCGCAATCTTGATGCGTCGCCCATCTTCGAAAATCCCACGCTGATCGAAATCAAGGCCACAACGCTGAATCGTCGCGTGGTGTCTGAATACAATCTTGATCTGTCGATCGAAAAACCGCCAGTTGATGATGGCAGCAAGAAGGCTGTACCTGTGGCTGGTGCTTCAGTGCCTGCGGCTTCTGCACCGGTAGGGGGAAAATGATGAGTCTGGATCAGATCGTCAATGATTTTCGCCAGATGGATCCGAATGATCCAGGCGATTGGCCGCTGATACCCAAGGCCGTGGTGTTGATCGTGATTCTTGCATTGGTGGTTGCTGCCGGCTGGTGGTTGAACTGGAGCGATACACAGAATCAGATTGAGCAGGCGAAGGGTGAGGAACTCAAGCTCAAGGATGAGTGGGTCGGCAAGAAGAAGCAGGCCGTCAATCTGGACGCCTACAAGCAGCAGCTTGATGAAATGCGTCTGCAGTTTGGTGCCTTGCTCAAGCAGTTGCCGAACAAGTCGGAAATGGAAAACCTGATTATCGACATCAACCAGGCCGGGCGTGGCCGTGGTCTGCAGTTTGATCTGTGGAAGCCGGGCAATGAGTCGGTGAAGGAGTTTTATGCCGAGTTGCCGATCCAGCTGTCGATTGCAGGTAGTTATCACGACCTCGGACGCTTTGTGGCCGACGTGGCCAAACTGCCCCGCATCGTGACGCTGACCGATCTGTCTTTGGTTCCGGGCAAGGATTCGACCACGCTGAAGATGGATGCGACGGCCATGACCTACCGGTATCTTGATGACGAAGAAGTTTCGAAGCAGAAGCGTGCGAAAGCCGCCAATGCGCCGAAATAAGCCGGTGGAGGACAATAGAGAATGAAACCGATCTGGTTGATCTTCCTGGGGCTGGGAGTGAGCTTGCTTGCCGGGTGTGGCGACGAGCATCAGGACCTGAAGGACTGGATGAGTGCGCAGTCCAAGGACATGCATGTCACTTTGCCGCCCTTGCCGAAACTGCTGCAGTTCACCGTCGTTGAGTATGAAGTGGCAGACATGGTGGACCCTTTTCAGGGCTCGCGCCTGACGCCTGCCAGCAGCAACAAGTCTGGTCCAAGGCCAACGCCGCATCCGCCGGAACCGCTCGAAGCCTATCCGCTTGAGTCGCTCAAGATGGTGGGCATGATGGTTGCCAAAGATGGCCGTCCGATGGCGCTGGTGCAGGCAGACAAGACAGTTTATGAGGCCCGGGTGGGCAATTACCTTGGCCAGAACTTTGGGGTGATCACCAAGATCACTGCGAATGACCTTACGCTGAAGGAACTCGTCGAAGACGCCAATGGCGACTGGGTCGAGCGTTTCAGCACAATGCAGTTGCAAGAGCAGGAGACCAATAAATGAATACCGTTACGCGTTTGATTGCGCCGGTGCTGTGTGTTCTCGTCGGCCTCTTTGGGGTTGGCGCTGTGCATGCACAGACCAGTCCCGCTCCGGCGTCTGCAGTTGAAACCAAAAACTCGATCCAGACGATCCAGGCTTCGCAGATCAATGGTGCGGTGGTGATTCGCGTTACGCTGGCTCAGCCTCTGGAAGGTCAGATCGGTAGTTTCAGCGTGTCAAATCCGGCACGCATCGCCATCGACATTCCGTCGACCAGCAACGCCACCGGCAAGACTTCCCAGTCGGTTGGCGAAGGTGATGTGCGCAGCATCAACATGGTGCAGGTTGCTGATCGTACGCGTCTGGTCATCAATCTGTTGCGTCCGCTGGCCTATGAGACCAAGAACGAAGGCAACGATCTGGTGATCACGCTGTCCGCCGCGACGGCAAAGTCTCCTGAAGCCACTACCACGGCGCGTTTCCTGGAGCAGAAGGGTGGACCTGATGCTCACCAGATCCGCGACATCAATTTCCGTCGTGGCAAGGATGGTGAAGGCCGTGTCGTGATTGACCTGTCGGATGCCAACACCGGGATCGATATCCGCCAGACGGGTTCGACGTTGGTGGTTGAATTCCTGAAGACAGCGCTGCCTGATCGTTTGCGCAAGAACCTGGATGTGACCGATTTTGGTACGCCAGTGAGCAATGTCACCACTACGCAGACCGGCTCGACCGTGAAGATGGTGGTGACGCCGCACGGTCTGTGGGAACACAACGCCTACCAGACTGAAACGCAGTTTGTGCTTGAAATCAAGCCGACGCAGGAAGATCCGCGCAAGCTGGTGCAGGGTACCAACCGTGCAGTGAAGTATGCTGGCGAGAAGCTTTCCCTGACCTTCCAGAACGTGGATGTGCGTTCCGTGCTGCAGGTGATTTCCGACTTCACGAATTTCAACATCATCACCAGTGATTCCGTCACCGGTAACCTGACCTTGCGTTTGAAGGACGTTCCCTGGGACCAGGCTCTGGATATCATCCTGCAGGCCAAGGGTCTGGACATGCGCAAGAATGGCAACGTGATCTGGATTGCACCACGTGAAGAACTGGCGTCGCGTGAGAAGCTGGAATTCGAAGCCAAGAACACGATTACCGATCTCGAACCGCTGCGTACCGAAACATTCCAGATCAACTATCACAGTGCCAAGACCATTTACGATAGCGTGCTGAAGGATAAGGACAAAACGATCCTCTCCAAGCGCGGCTCCGTGATTGCTGATGAACGCACCAACAAGCTGATCGTGACGGATACTCCGGCGCATCTGGATGACATTCGCCGCATGCTCGGCGAGATCGACATTCCCTCGCGTCAGGTGATTATCGAGTCGCAGATCGTGGAAGCAGAAGATTCCTTCCAGAAGAATATCGGCGCCAAGTTCGGGATTTCGCAGAACAAGACGATCGGTACTGGCGGGTCCTACTCTGTAGGCGGCAGTGTTGCTGAAACGACGTATCAGACGCCTTATACCGGCACAACGGGGGCGACGTACAAGACGGCAACCGAGCCGGATCTGAACTCCGACGTGTTGAACTGGGCGAACTCTGCTGCTGCCATTTCTGGCAATACTGCCGGCCAGGTGGGGCTGACCCTGCTGACTGCTGGCGGTACGGCGATGATCAATCTCGAATTGTCGGCACTGCAGGCTGATGGCCGTGCGCGGGTTGTGTCCCGTCCGCGTGTCATGACGGCAGATCAGGTCGAAGCCGTGATCGAACAGGGTACGGAAATTCCTTACCAGACGGCGACCAGCTCCGGTGCAACCTCCATCTCCTTCCGCAAGGCCAACCTGTCGCTGAAGGTCAAGCCGCAGATCACGCCTGATGGGCGTGTGATGATGCACCTGGATGTGAACAAGGACACGCCAAGCAGTACGGTTTCGACAAGTGCCGGTATTGCTATCGACACCAAGCACGTGCAGAGCGATGTGCTGGTGGATAACGGTGGTACCGTGATCATCGGCGGTATCTTCCAGCAGACCAACACCCGCTACATCTACAAGATCCCGTTCTTTGGTGATCTGCCCCTGATCGGCGTGTTCTTCCGCAATACGACGCAGAGCGATGACAAGACCGAACTGATGATCTTCATCACCCCGAAGATCGTTGCAGATCAGGCCGCGCTGCGCTGATTCGGGCTTGCCCAGACATGAAACCCGCCCTGCCAAAGGGCGGGTTTTTGTTTTTCTGACAGCAGTTTTCATGCGGCCTGAGGCCGAATCGGCAATTTCAGTTAAAATCGGCTGGTGGATACAAGTCGGCACAATATCTATCTGGTCGGGTTGATGGGATCGGGCAAGACCACGATCGGGCGTTCGCTCGCCCGACGCATGGGTCGGGCTTTTTACGATTCCGACAACGAAATCGTCCAGCGCACCGGTGTGCGCATTCCCGTCATTTTCGAAATGGAAGGGGAGGCCGGCTTTCGCCGTCGTGAAGTGCAGGTGATTGGCGAACTGGCGGATGAAGGCGGCGTGGTAGTCGCGACAGGTGGTGGCGCGATTCTCGACCCGGTAAACCGGGCAGCGATGAAAGCCTCTGGCTGGGTGGTCTATCTGGATGTGCCAACCCCTGTTCTGCTCGAGCGTACCCGCCACGATACGAACCGTCCCCTGCTGCAGGTCCAGGACCCCGGCGCGCGCCTTGATAGCCTGCGCGCCGAGCGAGATCCGCTGTATCGCGAGGTGGCCGATTACATAGTGGACGGTTCCCGTCTGAATTCAAATGGCGCAGTCAGCAAGATCCTGACGGCGTGGGAGCGGCGATGCGCACTGTCAATGTAGCCCTGGCGGACAGGGCTTACCCGATCCGGATTGGTACCGGCCTGCTGGGCCAGGCTGATTTGCTGAAACCCTACCTCAAGACTTCCCGTGTAGCGCTGGTCAGCAATGAAGTGGTGGCTCCCCTGCACATGGCCAAGCTGGCTGACGCGCTGCGGAATGCCGGCGTGACGGTGACTGAAATCATTTTGCCCGACGGTGAGGTCCATAAAGACTGGAATACCCTCAATCTGATCTTTGATGGGCTGCTTGGCGCCAGATGCGAGCGTTCGACGACGGTGATTGCTCTTGGCGGTGGCGTCGTCGGCGACATGGCGGGTTTTGCCGCATCCTGTTACCAGCGTGGCGTCCCCTTCATTCAGGTGCCCACGACATTATTGGCCCAGGTGGATTCTTCCGTTGGCGGCAAGACGGCCATCAACCACCCGCTCGGCAAGAACATGATCGGCGCGTTTTATCAGCCGCGCCTCGTGCTGGCGGATACGGATACCCTGCAGACCTTGCCGGACCGCGAAATCCGCGCCGGTCTGGCCGAAGTCATCAAATATGGGCTGATCCGTGACCTGCCCTTCCTGGAATGGCTTGAGGCAAATCTCGAAGCTCTTCTGGCGCGTGACCCGGGTGCACTGATTTACGCCGTTGAACGCTGCTGCATCAACAAGGCCGAAGTGGTGGCTGCTGATGAAACCGAGCAGGGTGAGCGTGCCTTGCTGAACCTTGGTCATACCTTTGGCCATGCCATCGAGACCGGGCTGGGATTTGGTGTCTGGCTGCACGGTGAGGCGGTGGCTGCGGGCGCGGTGATGGCGGCCGAACTGTCTGCCCGGCTGGGAATGCTGACGGTCTCTGATGTGCAGCGCGTGCGTCGGATCCACGAACGTGCAGGTTTGCCAGTTAGCGGCCCGGATCTCGGGGCTGACAGGTATATCGAGCTCATGCGTCACGACAAAAAGGTCACGGACGGGCGGCTGAGGCTGATCCTGCTGCAAGGCATAGGGCACGGGATCATTCATGATCAGGCCCCGCTGGGTGAGATCGAAGCTGCCATTCAGGCCTGTTGTGGCTGAGCGTTGATCATGGATGCCCGCCTCGCAGTCTGGGCCGTCTCCGACGCCAACAGTCGTGGCAGGCGGTATGCCGAGGCGGCACCTGCGACGCGCAGCCAGTTTCAGCGTGACCGTGATCGCATCATCCATTGCACTGCTTTTCGCCGCCTGGAATACAAGACTCAGGTCTTCATCAATCACGAAGGTGATCTGTTCCGCACGCGTCTGACGCATACTCTGGAAGTTGCGCAGATTGCCCGTTCCCTGGCACGTGCGCTGAATCTCAACGAGGATCTTGTCGAGGCTATCTCGCTGGCCCATGATCTTGGGCATACCCCGTTCGGTCATGCCGGTCAGGATGCATTAAATGAATGCATGCAGGATTTCGGCGGGTTTGAACACAATATCCAGTCGCTGCGCACCGTAGACCTGCTCGAAGAGCAGTACCTCGCATTCAGGGGCCTGAATCTTTGCTACGAGACACGTGAAGGCATCCTCAAACACTGCTCGCACAAAAAGGCGCGAGAGCTGGGCGAACTTGGCGAGCGCTTTCTGCTTGGTCTGCAGCCTTCCCTGGAAGCACAGATCTGCAACCTTGCCGATTCGGTGGCGTACAGCAATCATGATGTGGATGATGGCCTCCGCGCCGGTTTGCTGACCCTGGAGCAGCTTGGTCAGGTTGATCTTGTGGCGCGATACCTTCACGAAGTGCGCACAAGCTACCCGGACGCCAGCGGCAAGAGCTTGGTGCATGAAGTCACCCGGCGCATGATCAACGCCCAGGTAGTCGATCTGATCGAACAGACGCGTCGCAACATCAGCCAGGCCGGTATCCGGGAACTGCAGGATGTACACAAAGCCACTGCGCTGGTGGCGTTTTCCGCGCAGATGCAGACCGACCAGCTGCAATTGCAGCAGTTCCTGCGCGACAACCTGTACTGGCATTACCAGGTACTGCGCATGATGGCCAAGGGGCGGCGCATCATTCACGATCTGTTTGATGCCTTCTCGGTAGATGTGCGCCTGCTGCCCCCGATGTATCAGACCATGGCGCATGAAGACAAGGCTCGCGCCGTCGCAGATTATGTTGCCGGAATGACGGATCGCTATGCTGCCAGGGAGCACCACCGCATCTTTGGCAGCAGTCCATCCGGGGACTGAGATGGCACGTCTGCAGCGTCTGTATGTTCCGGGGATGCCCCAGCTGATCCTGCAGCGCGGCAACAACCGCACCACAATCTTTACTGACGAACAGGATTTTCAGCAGTACCGCAGCTTCCTGCGGGAGTCTGCCCGGGAAGCCCAGGTTGCCATCCACGCCTATGTACTGATGCCTGATCACGTACACTTTTTGGTGACCCCGGCGGCCGAACAGGCTACCGGAAACATGATGCAACGCCTTGGGCGACGTTATGTGCGCTGGTTCAATGACCGGCATTTTCGTAGCGGTACCCTGTGGGAAGGCCGCTATCGCTCAACCGTAGTGGAGCCTCGGGAATGGTTTCTCGCCGTCAGCCGCTATGTTGAACTCAACCCGGTGCGGCAGGGCTTTGTTGGCGTGCCCTCGGCCTACCAATGGTCGAGTTGCCGGCATCATACCGGCCTGGAGCAGGACCCTCTGATCACCGATCACGTCCTGTACTGGGGGCTCGGGAATACCCCGTTTGAACGCCAGGCGGGGTATCGTCAATTACTTGAGGCGGGTTCTTCGCCGGGTGAACTTGATCGCATCCGCTTTGCCGAGCATCGTGGCTGGGTACTCGGCGGAGAGGTGACGATACAACGTGATGCCAGCGCCAACCGCAGGCTCTCCCCATTGCCCAAGGGCCGGCCACGCAAACAGACGGCCCCTGCCCCGTCCTTAAGTGCAAACGAAAAACAATAGCCTGCGATAGCCGCTAATCTTGTAGATCAGCAAGCATTACAAGACGGGGGCTGCCATGCGGGTCAGAAAGATTCCTTCAGGCTATTTCGAACTAGTGGAAGGCGTACTGATCATCGAGGGCAACGAACCCCTGCAGATCAGGCTTCAGGATATTGAGTCAGCCAATTGCCGCGAAGGCAAGAAGATCCTGTTGCCGAGCACGCCTTACGGAGTTTTCGAATATGCTTTTCGGCTGGATGGCGAAATCCAGCAGCGCCGTATGTTTTTCCGGGTGGCCGAAATCGAAAACATGAGGGCGATGTGCCGCAGCATTCAGCAAAGTCTCGCCGCCAGTGATGCGGCGTGAAGCGTCTATTTTCCCATCAGGTGCAGGCAGGCTTCCTGCACCTCCTGAAGACTGATTGATTCCATGCAGCGGGGCTGTGCGCACTGGTCTGAGCGTGTGCCGTAGCTTCTGGCGCAGCGCTGGATCCAGGGTTCGTGGCGGCGGAAAGTCACATCCTGGTTGCGGCAGTGAATGTCGTGACTCAAGGCCACGAAAGGGCTTGCGCGCCAGTATTGCCCCGCTCCGCTGATCAGGCTTGAGCCCGGCCCGAACAGCGCCACGGTGGGGGTCCCGACGATCCGCGCCAGATGTGTCACGCCCGTATCCGGGCAGATCACCACGGCAGCCTTGCGATACAGGTGGGCGAGTTGGAGCAGGTCGAGCTTTCCGGCATAACTGGCAAATTTTCCTTGCGGATCAAGCTCGGCGACCAGTTCTGTCTCTTTGGCGCCCGCACTCCAGACGGGCTGAATTCCACGGGAAAGCAACCAGTCTGCCAGTGCCTGCCAGCGCGCAGCAGGCCAATATTTGAGGCGTGTCGAAGCGCCGGGATGGAGTACTGCATAGCGCTCCTGAGGCGCTTCAAAAGGCACGCAATCCGCCAGGGGCCAGTCTGTGGGCTGGTAGCTTGCCGGGGGACCATCCACCAGCTCGGCACAAAAATCCGCGAATGCCGCAGGCTTCTGCGGAAATGGCCGGCTTTCATCCAGCAACCAGTTTTTCCACGCCGGCTGATCCTTGGCGAAACCCACCACCCAGCGTGCACCAAGGGCACGGGCCAGCGGACTATGGCGGTTTTCCGCTGGAATCACGACCAGATCAAAGGGCGCCGCAGCGAACAGTGTTTGTAGCCCCCCTGACCTGCGTGGGTCCCATCCCAGAGCGGTAACACCGAAAGGATGCCCGGCATACAGACCGGTCAGAGCATTCGGGCAGGCAATGAAGCGCTGCGCCTGGGGATAGCGCTGCGCCAGTTTCGCCAGCAAGCCCGTCAGCATCAGGCTGTCGCCGAGCAACAGATGATGCAGGACGAGGATGCGGGTCGGCACTTCCGGGCGGGTACGCAGCCAGGCATGAGGCCGGCAAAATTCGCGCAGCAACCGTGCCGCAACAAGCAGGCGCGGGGCGAGTCGACTCATCCTGCCACGCGCTGGAACACAGCTTCCATGCGGGTCAGCATCCGTTCAATGCCGCAGTGCTCAAGCGCAAAGCTGCGTGCGCCCTGCCCAAGTTTGTGGGCTTCCTGTGGATTGTCTAGCAGTGTGCGGATGGCCTGCGCCAGGGCTTTGCTGTCTTTCGGAGGCACGAGCATGCCGGTCAGGCCGGGCTTGACGATGTCGCTCGAACTGCCAATCGGCGTGGTGATCACCGGCAGGCCGGTTGCCATGGCCTGCATCACCGCCTGCGAGACGCCTTCGTTGGCGTAGGAAGGCAGCACGAACATGTCGAGTGCCTGCAGCCATGGCACCACATCGCGCTGCTGCCCGGCAAACCGCACGATGCGGCTCAAACCCAGTTCCACAGTGAGGCGGTTGAGCTTGTCACGCTGCGGCCCGTCACCCACGATCACGATGCGGATGCGCGGGTCGTCAAGTTCGGCAACTGCCTTGAGCAGGTATTTATGCCCCTTCCAGGATCGTAGCGTAGCGATGATGCCAATCCACTTGGCATTCACATCAAGACCGAGCTGGGTGCGCATGGCCACCTTGTCACCGGGCTCAAAACGCTTGGTGTTGATGCCGGTGAAAATCGACTGCACATGATCCGGTGGCAGACTCAGATGATCGACCAGGTCATTGCGCAGGCTCTCTCCGGTAGTGACAACCTGCGCGGCGGCTTTGCCGTACAGCCAGCGGTTTACAAAGCTGTTCTTGACGGGGGCCGAGATATGACGGGTGCGCACCACGGGGCAAGCTTTCTTGCCCAGACTCAAGTTGGAGAGTGCCACCAGCCATGAATCGGTCGAGCTGTGCGTGTTGATGACATCGAACTTGCCATGATTAGCCAGGATCCAGGCACGCATGGCCTTGAAATTCGCCCAGCGTTTCTCGCCGATAGGCAGGGCGATGGCACTGATGCCCCAATCCTTGGCGCGGGCGAAAATGGTTGCCTCCTCGGGACAGACCAGGGTGATTGAATGGCCCCGTTCAATCATCCCGCGGGATTCTTCCAGAATGCGGATTTCCTGCCCCCCCCAGCCACAAGAGGCTTCCGTGTGCACGATATGCATCGGGCGGTGGGCAAGAATCGTGTTGTAACGCGCCATGTTATTTTTACACCTTTGTGAAAGCGCAGTGATTATAACTTTCGATTTACCGTCAGGAGTTGCCGGTAAAGCGCCACAAGCTCTGCAGCCATCGTCTCCTTGCTCATATGCGCAACACTCGCGCGGGCCGACACTGCCATTGCCGGCTGCTGCTCAGGGTCCTGGCTGATGGCGATGAGGCGTGCCAGGGCCGTGGCGATGCCGTCGATATCGAGCGCATCGACACGTTCGCCGTTTTCGCCGAGGCGGATCAGTTCGGCCGCCCCGGAACTCGTGGAACTGAGCACCGGCAGGCCAGCAGCGAGGGCCTCAAGGGCCGCATTGGGCATCGGGTCATAGAGTGTGGGCAGGGCGAACACGTCAGCCGCACCGAGATACGGGGTGACATCCTTCTTTGGCCCCAGAAACCGTACCTGGGGCCCTACGCCCAGTGCGTCTGCCTTGCGCTCGAGCCGGCGGGGCAGTTTGTCCTTGCCGATAATCCATAGCTGGGCGTTGCGCAGCTCCGGACGCGCCAGCGCCTCGATCAGCTGTGCCACTCCCTTGCGTTCAAAGCCTGAGCCCACGAAAACGATCACCGGCGTGCACTCGGGCACATCGAGCTGTTCCCGGATGATCTCACGGTGTTTGGCGCGTAGTCCGGTATGGAAAGTTTTCAGGTCAACGCCGTTGTGAATCACATGCAGCCGGCTGGCGAGTTCCGGATAGCGGTGGGCAATATCCTGCCGAACCATCTCCGAGTTACAGATGACAGCCTTCAGCTTCGGGTCCTCAAGCATCTCCTTTTCCATGCTCAAAACATATCTGTGCCAGGGTGAGATGCGTTGCAGAAAACGGCCGATTGGGCCAAGTGTGCGTGCGCGCTGTTCCAGCCAGGTAGCGTGAATGCCATCTCCGGCGCGGAAAATGTCACAGCCGGGAATCCGCTCGTGACTTTGCACCAGATCGAAGATGCGGGTCTGGATCAGGCTGCGGACGCTACGCGCAAACATCACGTCGCGCAGCAGACGACTGATCCGTGGTGTGCTTAGCAGCTTGATGGTGAGGCCGGGATTATCTCCACCCTCCCATTTGCGCGTGATCAGCGTGACCTTGACATGATCCTGCCCCAGCGCACGGATCGCGCGCTCCACAAAACGTTCGGCCCCGCCGAAGGGATTATATGCCTGACGGATGATTGCGAGATGCAGCGGGCTATTGCTACTGCCCGCAACGCTAGTAGCGTTGTCTGTCATGAGGCGAGTACCTCGGCTATGGCCTGCGACACCTGTTGAACGCTGATGGCATACAGGCATTCTGACACCTTGCCCCCGCCGCAGCCATCCTGCCCACATGGGCGACAACTGTGAGAACTTGTCACAATACGGTGCTCCACCCCCCACGGGCCCCATTCCTTGTCGCCGGAGGGCCCGAACAGCGCCACACAGGGCGTGCCGACGGCGGCCGCGATATGCATCGGGGCAGAATCCACGCCGACAAAAAGGCGTGCCCGTGAGGTCAGCGCGCCAAGTTCCGACAGATTCAGTTCTCCCGTGAGATTCACCACCGGTACGTTGGCTTGATTCAAAATGGCATCAACCATTTCGCGCTCACGCGGGTCAGGTGCTCCGGTCATGACGATCTTCAACCCCTGCGCCGCGAGTACGCGCAAAAGCTCGGCATTCAGGCCGACCGGCCAGCATTTGAAGAACCAGCGCGAGGCCGGATGAATCTGGATGAATCCTTTGGCGTTCAGGCCGTGTTGCGCAAGCAGTGCGTCGATTCGCGCCTCTGCTGCCGTGCCGGGCACCAGCGACAGTTTGCGTGCGTCGCCCTGCGGGCGGATGCCCAGCCGGCGCAGCGCATCCAGATGGGTCTCCACCGTATGGCGACGCCCGCCACCCACGGTGCGATACAGATGCGTAAAGGATTTCTTCCACCAGCCTCCCCCCTTGCTGCGTTGCGGTGCAACAGCCCAGCGTGGCTTGAGCAGGCGCGTGAGCCAGGCACCACGTGGATGGTCTGTGAGATGGATGATCAGATCGTACTGGCGCGCGCGCAGGGCCTTGAGAATGCCGAGTTCCTTGCGCAGCTGCGTTAGCGGCCCGAGTTTCTTCCAGTCGCGTCCCAGGCAGTGCAGCGTATGCAGCGCCGGATGCCCCTGCAGCATGGGTGCTGTGTCACTGAAGACCAGAGCATCGATTTCGCAGGCAGGTGCGGCGGCTTTCAGGCTGGAGAGCACCGGCGAGGTGAGCAGTACATCACCGTGGTGGCGAAGTTTGATGACCAGCGCGCGCCGCAGCAGGGCTGGATTGATGGCATCGGGAAGGTAGCTGCCCGGAGGGACAGAAACAGAGACGATATCGTTCATAGGGTTCATTGTAACGGGCCATGCTGCATTGCGTGCGCCAGATGTTGAACGAACTGCTAGGCTAGGGGACAGAGGGTGCAAAACCCCGTCCGTGCGATACCAACCCGAGGAGATCAAGATGGCACAAATTCATTGGCAAGAAGCTCAACATGCCCTGCAAACCGGTTCGATGGATCTCATCCATCACGAATTTGTCGCGTTGACCAACGCCCTGGCAGTTGCTGCCGATGCGACGGAAATCATCCGTCTGGAACGTTTGCTCGGCCATTGCCGGGACCATTTCGCGCAGGAACGCATGTGGATGGAGATCAGCCACATGCCTTCGACCGAACACCATCTGCGGGATCACGAAGCGATCATGGCCATGCTTGAAGGAGCTATGCGTGATCTGCGTGCCGGCAAGCACGGTGCCGGGCGGAATGTTACCGACAGGTTGGTGCCCTGGTTCGAGCAGCATAGTTCTACCCTGGATGCCGCACTGGCCTTCCATCTGCAGCAAGGCATGCACAAGCAACGGCCGGGAATTCCGGCCGTAGGTTGAGCCTGGTGTTCAATCTGCTTCGGTGAGGCGGGTGAGGCTGGCGTAGTCGAACTGCAGTTGTACCCAAGCAGCATCCGCGAGGCCGCGCCAGTGGCCCGCGAGTGCCCGCAAGGGGCCTCCGTGGGCTACGATCACGAGGTTTTCGGGGGCTTGGGTCAGCGCTTCATGCAGCGCTGCGATGGCACGTGCAGCCATTTGCGCGACGCTCTCTCCGCCATGCGCGCGAAAATGCAGGGGATCTGCCGCCCACTGATCGATGAGACTGCGCTCAATCGAGGCATAGTCGCGCATCTCCCAGCTGCCGAAATCAATTTCCTGCAGGCGAGGCTCAATCTGTGGCCGGCCCAGTGCGTTTGCCAGACTCAGGCAGCGGGTTGCCGGGCTGCTGAGAAGCGTAAACTCCCCCGGCAATTGCTTCCGCAATTGCATGGCAATTACGTCAACAGGCTCTTTCAGTGCAACATCACTGCGTCCATAGCAGATGCCCGGTGCCACGGCGACTGCAGGGTGGCGGACCAGATAGAGGGTAGTCATGCTAGAGAAACCTCATGCCGCAAAGTGTGCGCAGAGCACCAGATAGCCTGTCAGCTCACAAACCTGCTGCGCGGCACCCAGCGCATCCCCGGTATAGCCGCCGATGCGCTGGAAGAAGTAACGCGCACAGATCAGCCCGGCCAGTGTCAGGCCCAGCAGCAGGGCGAGCATGCGCAGCGGCGTGAGCCAGCCCAGCGCGCAGGCCATCAGTGCCGGAGCGAGTCCGAGGATCAGGCCGGTCAGCCACTCCGCCGCACCGAGGCCATTGGCGACAGGTTTGGCGCGTGAATCATCGGTTTCGCGCACATAGCGCATGAAGCTCATGATCAGCAGCGGTGGTACCCGCGAGGCTGCGTGCACCACGGGTAGCGCCAGCAGGGCCGCCGCCCCCATGGCTTCGAGCAGCGCAAACTTCAGGAGCAGTGCGACGCCCAGGGTGATTGCGCCATACGCGCCGATGCGCGAATCCTTCATGATCGTGAGGATCTGCGCCTTCTCCCAGCCGCCCCCGAAGCCGTCAGCCGAGTCGGCCAGGCCGTCCTCATGGAAGGCCCCGGTAAGGAGCAGCGTGGCCAGCATCGAGATCGCCACGGCGGCACCCGGGGGCAGACAGGCACGAAACGCCCACAGCGTTGCCGCACCGAAAGCTCCCACGAGCAGGCCGACCAGCGGAAAATAGCGTGCCGCCCGGTTCAGCTCTGTGGCAGACCAGCCCACCCAGGCCGGCACCGGCAGGCGCGTGAAGTAGCCCAGGGAGATCAGCAGACGCTTGAGTTCGTGCATGGTTTGTCTTTGTCTGCCTCAGTCCGCAGTGCTCACGCCGGCGTCGTCAAAGCCCGCCATTTCGTTCATGCAGGCGATGCCGGCGCGGATCAGCGGGAAGGCTGTGGCAGCTCCCGTGCCTTCACCCAGACGCATGCCCAGATCGAGCAGCGGCGTGGCACCGAGGTGACGCAACTGGGCGACGTGGCCAGGCTCGGCACTGCCGTGCGCAAACACGCAATAATCGAGAACAGCCGGTGCCAGGGCATGCGCCACCAGCAGTGCGCTCGTGACGATGAACCCATCCACCACGATCAGCATTCCGGCCTGCGCCGCACCAATGAATGCACCTGTCATGGTGGCGATCTCGAAGCCGCCGAATTCGGCCAGGGTTTCTGCCGCATCAAGCTTACGCCCGGCCACGCGGCTGGCAGCGCGTGCGAGCAGCTCGCGCTTGCGCGCCAGCCCTGCATCATCAAGCCCGGCACCGCGCCCGATCACCTCCGCCAGATTGGCGCCGGTGATGAAGTGGGTCAGCAGGCTGGCGGCAGCCGTGTTGCCGATGCCCATCTCGCCGAAACCGATGGCGTTGCAGCCCTGGGCAGCCCATCCGTTCGCCAGACGGATGCCATTGGCAATTGCCGCATCTCGCTGGGCAATGCTCATGGCGGCCTGCTCCAGATAATTGTGCGTGCCATAGCCGACCTTGGCCTGCAGATAATCAAAACCGGGGCGGCTTTCGCCGGCAACGTCACTGGCCATGCCGCAATCGACAACGGCCAGGGCCAGATTGCCCTGCCGTGCCAGCACATTGATGGCGGCGCCACCATTGAGAAAGTTCGCCACCATCTGGATCGTGACTTCCTGTGGATAGGCGCCCACGCCCACGCGGGCAGCACCATGATCGCCGGCAAACACCGCCATGCGCGGCTGCCTGAGTTCGGGATGCAGGGTATTCTGGATCAGGCCGGTCTGCAGGGCGATGGCTTCGAGCCGCCCGAGGCTGCCGAGAGGCTTCGTGCGTGTATCCAGGCGGTGCTGCAGGGCTTGTGCAAGATCGCGATTCAATGGCTTTACAGAATAATCATTCGACATTTTTATGTTCTTTCAGTTTCAAAGGCAATCCAGCAGCGACGAGTGTGACTTCCTCGACCAGCGCGGCCACGCGCTGGTTCAGGCGGCCCTGCTCATCGCGGAAACGGCGGGCGAGCGGGTTCTCCGGCACAATGCTCCAGCCCACTTCGTTGGAAACGAGCACCAGCGTGCCGGTGGCCCCGGCGATGGCAGCGCACAGATCTCCTGTTCTGGCATCCAGCGTCTCGGGCTGCGTACACAGCACATTCGAGAGCCACAGCGTCAGACAATCGACCAGTACGAAACGTTCTGCCCCGGTGGCTGCCGTGATCGCCTCCGGCAGGTTTTGCGGAGCCTCGATGACATGCCAGTTGGCTGGGCGCTCTGCGCGATGGCGGGCCACGCGTTCGGCCATCTCCGCATCAAAGATTTCGGCGGTGACAATCAGCTGCACTTCGCCGGCATGGGCTTCTGCCATGGCCTGGGCAAAGTGGCTCTTGCCGGAGCGGGCTCCACCGATCACCAGATGGCGGCTCATGGCATCTGCCTTGCTGCATCCAGTGCGGTGCACACGGCCTGCGCTCCATCGACGATGCGCGGGCCGTGGCGGCTGATCTGGTCACCCGGAATCAGCCACAGCTGGCCATTGCGCACCGCCTTCATGGTGCGAAAATCCAGCCAGCGCTGCAGGCTGGGTTCATCGGGTTTGCGCTGTGCGGTGTCGGCCTGATTGCCCCGGTCGCCGATGCGCGCCGTCAGAATGACATCCGGGTTCGCTGCCACAACACTCTCCACCGAGAGCTGTGGCACAAGCATGTTCTCCTTGCCGAAGACATTGATGCCGCCACACAGGCGGATCACGTCCGAAATGATCTGCTGATCATTGATGGTCATCAGCGGCTGTTCCGCGATCTGGTAGAACACGCGCACCGGGGTTCGCTGCGCATAGGTGGCCTGCAGTGCCGCATGACGGGCGCGGAACTGTGTGGCAGCCTGTGCGGCGACGCGATCGGTGCCGACGAGATGGCCGATGCGCTCCAGTCCACTGGGGATGTCACCGATGTGATGGGGCTCCAGAAAGAACATCGGAATTTTCAGCACGCGCAGGCGTTCGATCTCACGTTCCGCATTGCCGTGCATCCACACCAGCACAAGGTCCGGCTTGAGCTGCGCGATGCGCTCCAGATCCAGGCGCATGTTGCTGCCAACGCGCGGCACCTTGAGCGCTGCGGGAGGATAGTCACTGTAGTCGACAGCGCCAATCAATGTATTGCCACCTCCCGCGGCATACAGCATCTCGGTAAGACTGGGGGCGAGCGAGATGACCCGTTGTGCCGGGTGAGGCAGAGTCACGACGCTGCCGTTGTCATCCTTGACGCTGACGGCAGCAAGCGTGCCGGCCGCCCACAGCAGAAGTGCAGCGAGTACCACGATTCGTTTCATTTGCGTTTCTCCAGTTCGACGCGGAACCAGCGCCGCTCGGTGTCCTCATTCTGGGCACTCACGGGGATACCAAAGGCGGTACTCAGCGCTTCCGCCTGCAGGATATCCTCGCGCCTGCCCCAGCTTGCCCCGCCCTGCCCGTCAAGCAGCAAGGCATGGGTAGACAGACTCCAGGCCAGGTTCAGATCGTGCACCACGATGATGGCAGCACCCTGCTGCGTGCTCCATTCCCGCAGCAGTTCCTGCAGAAGTGCCTGGTGCGACCAGTCCAGATGGGCTGTGGGTTCATCCAGCAGCAGGAGTGGCGCGCCCTGCGCGAAAGCCGTGGCCAGTGCCACACGCTGGCGCTCACCGCCCGACAGACTGCGTACGTCCGTATCGGCCAGTGCGGCTGCATCGAAGCGCTGCAGCCAGCTGCGCGCCAGCCCCTGCACGGCATCACTATCGAGTTCCGGGTGAGTGGCGAGCAGCGCACAGGCCACGGTCTCCCAGGCACTCACCGGAAACGGATCAAGCCAGAACTGCGGGCACCAGGCGCGCTGGCGGGCGAGCGTTTCAGCCGGCCAGTCGTGCAGGGGGCGGTTCTCCAGGCGGATGCTGCCGGCATTCGGTTCAAGCAGACCGGCGATGGCCACGAGCAGCGTTGATTTCCCCGCGCCATTCGGGCCAAGTACCACCCAGCGCTCACCCGCCCGGACTGTCAGATCCAGATCGCGGCAGAGCAGGCGGCCATCGGCACGCCCACCGGCGCGCAGGGCGAGCTTATCCAGATGCAGGCTCAGGGCAGTGGGCAGATTCATCATCAGGCCCTTCTGCGCAATAGCAGCATGAGGAACAGCGGCACGCCGACAGCCGCCGAGACCACGCCTACCGGTAACTGGGCAGGAGCCACCAGGGTCCGGGCCACGGTGTCGGCAAGTACCAGGAACACCCCGCCAAAGAGCGCCGAGAACGGCAGCAGCACGCGTGCCGAGCGCAGCCCCGTGAGGCGCACGATATGCGGTGCCACCAGCCCCACGAAGCCGATGCTGCCAGCCGTGGCGACGGCGGCACCGGTGGCAAGGCAGGCCGCGAGGATTGCCAGCCGGCGCCGGTGTGCCACCGGCACGCCGAGGGTCCAGGCCCAGGCGTCGCCACGCGCCAGCCAGTCCAGTTCATGTGCTCGCGGCCAGGTCAGCAGCAGTGCCAGCGTCGTAGCCAGCCATGCCGGCCACCAGAGGGACGCGCCATTCAGGTCCCCAAGCAGCCAGAAGACCAGGCTGTGCAACTGCGTATCGGAAGCGATGGCCAGCATGAAGGAGACCGCTGCCCCACAGGCCGCCCCGATCATCACGCCTACCAGCAGCACGATCACCGTGCCGGGCTGGGCCGAAGGCGCCAGTCCGCGCCCCATGCTGCGCCAGGCCAGTGCGAAAACCAGGCTCATGGCGCCCAGGGCGCCGAGCGTGGCCCCCAGTTCGGGCATAAAGAGGCTGCCCACCGGGGCGATGAGCAGTGCCAGCAGCGCGCCCACCGAGGCGCCGCTGGTAATGCCGAGGATGTGTGGGTCACCTAGCGGATTGCGTGTCACCAGCTGGATCAGGGCACCAGCCAGCGCCAGCGCTGACCCCGTGCCGAAAGCTGCGAGCACGCGCGGGATGCGGATCAGCCAGAGGATCTCCCCCTGCGGCCAGCCCCAGCCTGAAGAGCCTGCCAGGAGGCCTAGCAGCAGCGCCACCGGCACGCCTATGGCAGCGAGCAGCAGGGCAAGCGTCAAGGGCGGCGGTCGCAGCGTCATGCGCGGCGCTCCAGGATGGCGAGCAGGCGATCCGTGTCCATGTGTTCCGCAATGGTATCCGCAAGGCGTTCGATGCTGGCTTCGCGCAGTGCGCCAATATCAGGGGATTTGACCTCGCGCAGACCTGCCCAGGCGAGCAGTGCATCACTGCCCTCGGGAGTGTCAAACACGCCGTGCAGATAGGTGCCCAGCACCTGCTCATCCGCGCTGCGGGCGCCATCGGTGTGTGCTCCGTAATGCACCACTGGTCGGGCCAGATCAGCGCCATGACTGATGCCTGCATGGATCTCGTAACCGCGTACCGGTGCTGCGCCAAGGCTCAGGCGGCCTTCCCGGTTGTGCAACTGCTTTTGTGCTTCCAGTGTGGTGTGCATGTCCAGATAGCCCAGCCCGCGCAGGCTGCCGGGCGTACCTTCAAGACCCAGCGGATCGTGGATCTCCGTGCCGAGCATCTGGAACCCCCCACAGATGCCGATGAGTTTGCCGCCATAGCGCAGATGACGCGCAATCGCGGCTTCCCAACCCTGGCTGCGGAGGAATTGCAGATCCGCGCGAACGGCCTTGGAACCCGGCAGGATGATCAGATCGGCAGGCGGAATGGTTTCTTCCGGCCCGATGAAACTGAAATCCACGTGTGGATTGAGGCGCAGTGCGTCGAAATCGGTGTGGTTGGATATGCGCGGTGTCACCGGCACGATCACCCGCAGGTGGCTTGCTGCTGTATCGGCCTGCCGGTCAATGGCGATGGCATCTTCCGCTTCAAGATGCAGACCATGCAGATACGGCAGTACTCCCAGCACCGGCTTGCCGGTGCGCTCGGTCAGCCAGTCCAGCCCGCTTTGCAGCAGGGCAATGTCGCCACGGAAACGGTTGATTACAAAGCCGCGCACACGCGCCTGCTCTTCGGGGGCGAGCAGTTCCAGCGTGCCAACCAGATGAGCGAAGACGCCGCCCCGGTCAATGTCGGCGACGATGATTACCGGGCAGTCTGCCGCCTGCGCAAAGCCCATGTTGGCAATGTCATTGGCGCGCAGATTGATTTCGGCAGGCGATCCGGCGCCTTCCACAATAACAGAGTCGTACTGGCTGCACAGGCGGCTGAAGGATTCCAGCACGGCGGCGCGGGCAGTCTGTTTATAGGCGTGATAGTCCAGCGCATTCATGTTGCCAATGGCATGACCCTGGATGATCACCTGGGCACCGATGTCGGTGTTGGGCTTGAGGAGCACCGGATTCATGTCGGTGACCGGGGCAATGCGGCAGGCCGCAGCCTGCGCAGCCTGGGCGCGGCCGATCTCGCCACCATCGGCGGTGACTGCCGAATTCAGTGCCATGTTCTGCGGCTTGAAGGGCGCCACATGGCGGCCCTGGCGCAGCAGCCAGCGGCAGATCGCAGCCACCAGCGTGCTCTTGCCGGCATCCGAGGTGCAGCCCTGCACCATCAGGGTCTGGGCGTTCATGCGAGTACCTCGTGCAAACTGGCACGGAGTCTTTCCCAATCAGCTTCCTGATGGGGCAGACCAAAGCGCAGGCCTTCCGCGAAGCTGCGCACGAGGATGCCATGCTGTGCCAGGCGGTCGGCAAGGGTACGGGCCTGTGGGGTCGGTACCCAGCGGAACAGCGCACACCCCGAAGGGCTTGCCAGCCCGGTGGTGTCGAGCAGGTCGGCAAGGCGCTGTGCTGCTCCCAGCAACCATTCGCGCTGTTGCTGTTGCCAGGGCCGGTCCGCCAGCACACGCTGGGTCACCCAGCGCGCCGGATGGCTGACTGCCCAGGGACCGAGCAGATTGTCCAGGCGTTGCAGCAGCGATGTTTCGGCAGCAACAAAGCCGCAGCGCAGACCGGCAAGGCCGAAAAACTTGCCCAGCGAGCGCAGTACGACGAGGCCCGGCTGCTCGGCCTCAGCGAGGATGCTGGCTTGCGGTGTGGCATCCATGAAGGCTTCGTCCACCACCAGCAGACCATCGCGGGCTGCCAGACGATGATGCCATTCGCGCAGCATGGCAGGTGCGATAACCGTGCCGGTGGGGTTGTTGGGATTGCTCAGCACGAGAATGTCGTAGCTGTCGGGCGTGTTCTCATCCACCTTGCCGTACACTTCGCATGCGTCATGCCCGGCCATCTGCCACGCACGCAGGTGCTCGGCGTAGCAGGGCGAGAGGATGCCCACGCGGCAGGGTCGCAAGAGTTGTGGCAGGGCCTGGATGGCGGCCTGTGAGCCGGCCACGGGCAATACCGGCACCTTGCCGAAATACGCCAGGCTGGCCATGCCCAGCCCATCATCTTCCTCGGGCAGGCGGCGCCAGACCTCTGCGGGGATCTGCGGCACCGGCCAGCCCACAGGGGCGAGGCCGGTGGAAAGGTCCAGCCAGTGCTGCAGGGGGATGCGGGAATCGTGCGCAGCCTGCCGCAGGCGCCCACCGTGCACAATGCGGGGCTGCTCACACAGCAGCATACAATGCCTCCAGAATACCGGCGCAGGCAAGCCACAGCAGCACGCTGCGACTGATCAGGGCACTGGCGCGGCGGATATCGCCCGGGCCAGCCGGTGCGCCCCCACCCAGCGTGATGCGGGTTTCCACCTGCCCTTCATAAATGGCTGCGCCACCCAGGCACAGATTCAGACTGCCGGCTCCGCTGGCCATGACCGGGCCGGCGTTTGGGCTGCTCCAGTGTGGTGCCTGGGTGCGCCAGCTGTGCAGCGCATTGCGCGTGCTGCCCAGCAGGGCGTAGCCCAGGGCGGTAAGGCGCGCCGGCAGATAATTGAGCACATCGTCGATGCGCGCGGCGAATTTGCCGAACAGTTCGAAGCGGGCATTGCGGTAGCCCCACATCGCATCCAGGGTATTGGCCAGGCGAAACAGGATTACGCCCGGTGCGCCTGCCACTGCGCACCAGAACAGCGCGCCGAAGATGGCGTCGTTGCCGTTCTCCAGTAGCGATTCGATCGTCGCCCGCGAGACTGCCGCAGCATCCATCGATGCCGTTTCGCGGCTCACCAGATAACCCACGCGCTGTCGTGCCGCAGCAAGATCACCGGTATCCAGCGCCTCTTCCACGCGCATGCCATGTTCAACCAGGGCGCGTGAACCCAACGCAAAATACAGTGCAATCCCATTGGCAATCCAGCGATGCTGCGCGGGCAGCAGCCAGAAAAACAATGCGGGCAGCGGCAGCACCAGTAACGCCCAGGCCAGGGTGCCGCGTACAAAGCGCAGGCGCCCCTGGTTGCACCATGCCTCCAGGTGGTTTGCGCAATGCCCGAAACCCACCAGTGGATGCCAGCGCGGCAGCTCGCCAAAGAGACGATCAAGCAGTACGCCAAGCAGCAGTGACAGGGTGATGCTCATGGCTGGAACAGCGCTGCCGTCGCCTGCAGGTTGGAGGGGAAATAGAAATGCATGTAGCTGGCAGTGAGGCGGTCGACGCGATAGATGGCTTCAGAGAGCGTGCCACGGTTCGGATTGCGGCAACGCGCGATCGGCTCCAGCGGGGTGTCGCAGCGCGAGTAGTGGAAGCTGTGGCCGCGCAGGCGGCCTTCCGGCAGATCCACTTCCTGCAGGCCCAGCGCGGCAAGTTTGCTCTGCATCAGCGCCGCCCCCGTGAGCAGGCCGAACCCCTCATGCAGCGCCCCATCGGCTGTCACGATGGTTTCGAACAGGCTCATCATGCCACCGCATTCGGCAAGGATGGGTTTGCCTGTGCTGTGATGGGCTAGTAACGCCAATTGCATAGACTGGTTGGCGGCGATGCGTGCTGCGTGCAGTTCCGGATATCCGCCGGGCAACCACACGGCATCACATTCGGGGATGCCTGCGTCGGCGAGTGGGGAAAAGAAGCTGACGGTGGCACCAAGACTTTGCAGCGCATCAAGATTGGCCGGATAGATGAAGCAGAAAGCCTCGTCACGTGCAATGGCGATATGCTTGCCGGCCAGAAGTGCTTCGGGAGTCTCGCGTGCTGCAGTGGCGTATTCCGGCGACCACTCTGGCCAACGCTCGAATGAAGTGTGCAATGCCGCGGCAGCGATATCAAGCTGCTTGTCCAGCGAAGTCAGTTCAGCCGCTGGAAGGAGGCCCAGATGGCGTTCCGGCAAGGTGATACGGGCCTCGCGTGGCATCCAGCCGATCCCCGGCAGGTAGCCTGGCAGTGAATCCATGAGCATTTTTG
The DNA here is from genome assembly GCA_002307175.1 of Rhodocyclaceae bacterium UBA1310. Classification (GTDB taxonomy): domain Bacteria; phylum Pseudomonadota; class Gammaproteobacteria; order Burkholderiales; family Rhodocyclaceae; genus Uliginosibacterium. Next base: position 50,268 of record DBTS01000049.1, on the reverse strand, counting down.
CGTGCCCTTCACTGCCCACGCGGTTGGCTATCACGCCGGCACATTGCAGCTCACTGCGGAAACCCGCCAGTCCATGAGCGATCACGCCAAAGGTGTCCGCCATGCCCTGTGCATCAATCACCAGCAGTACCGGCAGGCCCAGTGCTTCGGCGAGATCGGCGCTCGATGGCCTGCCATCAAACATGCCCATCACGCCTTCGACGAGGATCAGATCTGCCGTGGCGGCGGCCTCCGCGAGGAGTGCCCGGCAGTGCGCCTCGCCGCCCATGAACAGATCCAGCTGCAGGCAGGGCGCGCCGCTGGCCCGCTCGTGAATCATCGGGTCGAGAAAATCCGGCCCGGTCTTGAACACACGCACGCGCTTGCCCTGCTGTACGGCTTGGCGTGCCAGGGCGGCAGTGATGGTGGTCTTGCCCTGGCCGGAGGCCGGGGCAGCGATCAGGGCAGCGCGGCAGCTCTTCATGCGATCCTCATTACCATTCAATACCTGGCATGGCCTTTACGCCATCCTGATAGGCATGTTTGACAAGACTCATGTCGGTGACGGTATCTGCCACTTCGATCAGTGCTTCGGGTGCGGCACGCCCGGTGATGATCAGATGCTGCATCTCGGGGCGCGCATCGATGGCATCACAGACTTCCACCGCATCAAGCCAGCCATATTTCAGGGTGTAGGTGAATTCGTCGAGAATCAGCAGATCGATGGCCGGGTCGCACAGATAGGTCAGGGCCTGCTCCCACGCGCGGCGCGCAGTCTGGCGATCCTGTTCGGCGTTCTGGGTGTCCCAGGTGAAGCCGTCGCCCATTACATGCCAGCGTACACCGGGATGGGTGCGAAAAAAGGCTTCCTCACCGGTATCCGAACGGTTCTTGATGAACTGTACCACCGCGCATTGCATGCCATGCCCCAGGGCTCGCGCCAGCACCCCGAAGGCCGCACTGCTCTTGCCCTTGCCGTTGCCGGTGTTGATGATCACGAGGCCACGTTCGACATCCGCAGCGGCGATGCTGGCGTCGATCACGGCTTTCTTGCGCGCCATGCGTGCCTTGTGGCGTGTGTCACGGGCGGCATCCTGTTGTGTCGTCATCGCTATGCTCCAGACAGTACCGAGGCCTTTTGAAAGCCCCGGATGATTCTTAGAAGCTGTTCATGATCTTACTGCGAAGGCGTGATCGGACTTCATGCGCTGCTCGAAATCCTCATGTATTCCAATACACTCCGGTTTCTGCGCTGCTCTTCAGTCCGCTGACGCCTTCTCGCTACAGATCGAGATCAGCTTCTTACAGCTTGGGTTGGTAACGCACGTTCACGAAAGCACCGAACCCCACCTGATTGTAGGTGCTGGCCGTCTGATAACGTTTATCCAGCACATTTTCGAGGCGGGTCTGTATTTTCCATTCGGGGTTGATCGCATACTCGGCGCGCAGATCGAGTGTGGCATAACCGCCGAGTTTGCTTGTATTGGCCGCATCGTCGTAGCGCTTGCCGACGGCTTTCAGGGTGCTTCCGAAGCCCCAGGCGCCAAACTGGTGATCCACGTCGAAGCGGGCCGTGTGGCGTGCCCGGCGTGGCAGCAGCTTGCCGTCGTTGTCGTCGCTGGAGGCGTTGCGTGGGTCCAGGAAGGTGGCGTTGGCGCCCAGCCGTGTGTTGCCCAGCCTGTAGTGCCCGCTCAGCTCAAGTCCGTTGATGTGTGCATTGTCGATGTTGCTTGGCAACCAGACATCGGGATCGCTCGTCGGCGCCCAGGCGATCAGGTTGGTGACACGTGTGCGGAAAGCGCTGGTCTGCCAGTCGAAATTGCTGCCCTTGCCGCCCAGCCCGAGTTCGCTGGTGTGCGATTGTTCCGGCTTCAGATCGGCATTGCCGGCGCCCGGGTAATACAGGTCATTGAAGGTGGGGGCCTTGAACGCGGTGGCATGGCTGGCGTAGACACGCAGTGCCGGGGTAAAGGTGTAGCCTGCGGCAAGGCTGCCGGTGTCGTGATCGCCAAACTGCTCGTTCTGGTCGTGGCGACCAGCCAACTGCACATCGGTGGCACCAAAGTCCGCCAGATACTGGCCGAACACGGCCTTGTTGACGCGCGATGAGTGGTCGTATTCGGTGGAACTGGTGACCTTGTCGTTCTGGTAGTCCACGCCGCCGACCAGTTGCTGGCCCTGCGAGAAGGTCAATTCGTTCTGCCAGCTAAGCTGATTCGTGCGGGTATCGAAGCGCGAATCGAAGTCTGCGTCGTGGGTGGTGCCGTTATCGTAATTCTTGCTGGCGTCCTGGCTCTGGGCAAGTTTCAGGCGTGTGGTCAGGTTGTTGTTGAGGGCATAGCGCAGATTGCCGGCTACCAGATCCTGACGCAGTGCGGTGACGTTCGGCGCTCCGTCGTACTCATTTACGCCGGTCGTGTGCATCAGTTGCAGGTCGTAATCGAGCTTTTCACCCAGACGCCCACCACCGCGAACATCGGTGTTGTAGCGCCAGTATCCATCCGTATCCGATTCAGTGCTTTTCGATGAGGCGTTGATGCCATGGGTTGTATAGCCGTTGGCGGAAAGGTTCAGCCAGGCGTCAGCGGAGCCAAAGCCCCCACTGGCAGAAGTCTCGAAAGTGCTGCGACTGCCGCCGCCAAACGTGAACACCGGCGCCTGCACTCCGCGCCGCGTGAAGATCTGGATCACCCCACCGATGGCGTCGGAGCCATACAGGCTGGCGCGTGGGCCGCGCACGATCTCGATGTGGTCGATCTGTTCGAGCGGGATATCCTGCAGGGCTGCCGTGCCATCCGTGGCCGAACCAATGCGTACCCCGTCGATGAGGACCAGAGTGTGGCCGCTGTTGGTGCCACGCATGTACAGCGAGGTGGTCTTGCCAGGGCCGCCATTATTGGCGAACTCGATTCCGGCCAGGCCGTCGAGCAGCTCGGGCAGGGATTGCACCTGCTGCTGTTCAATGTCCTTGCGATTGATGACGGTGACGGCGCTGAGTGTTTCAGAAGCGGTTTTGGCCACCCGGTTGGCGGTTACGACAACCGGCTCAAGCTCGGTATCAGCAGTCTGGGCCTGGGAAGACAGAGAGAAGGCCAGCGCGATGGCTGCAGCCAGGGTATTGCGATGGAACATGTAGGACTCCTTCCGTGCCGCCCGCACGGGTATATGAAAGCAGGGCGGGACGCAGCGCGGGAAGGAACAGGATTCGGAACAAAAAGGAAGGTGCCGACGCCTGACATCGCCCACCGCAATGTGTCTCGTGAGCTTCGGGCCGGTCTCCGGGCTGGCGAGTGGAGCCTCGGGCTCCGCGACGCAATGCCTTCCCATGCCTGTGGCACAGTGGCGTGAGCTTGCGTCGTGACTCGCTTACCGTTGCGGGGGCAGCGCCGGATTAGCCGCTTGTGCGGCGCACCGGCTTCCCGTTTCATCCGGATGGCAGAACTTCCATCCGGACACCAGAAGCGAGCTGGATCTTACAGCATGACGTGAGGTGCGTCGATGCCATTGACCGGGCTTGCGCTTGGGCACTACCATCACACCATGGATGCAGAAATCACCAACCTCGAAAACCGCCTTGGCGCGCTTCTGGAAGCTTTTCAGGTGTTGCGTGCCGAGAACCGGCAGCTGACCACACGAGTGGCTACCCTTCAGACCGAGAACCGGCAGCTCAACGACAAGGTCCGTGTCGTGACCGAGCGTGTCGAGCGGCTGTTGGCGCAGTTGCCTGCGGAGGATGAAGCGTCATGAGTGCTGAAAATGTCGTGATCCAGATCATGGGGCGTGACTATCAGGTCTCCGTCCAGCCAGATGAAAAAGATACCCTGCAGGCGGCGGTCGAGATGGTCAATGACAAGCTGCAGAAACTGCTTGGAAAAAACACTTCAGGCAGTGAGTCAACGGCGGTGATGTGTGCCCTGATGATTGCGCATGAAGCCGTGGTGGCGCAGCGTGCGGCAGTGCTGGACATGCCCTCCTATAAGCGTAGAATCGAAGCACTCGTCAAGAAAATTGATGCCGCTTCTGCAGTACATGAGAAGTTGTTCTGAGGATTGACAGTCAGGATTTCCCCTCACTGAAATTTCCTGGTTTCTGAACGATAAAGAATACAAGGACTGCAACGCATTACGGCGGTCCGGCAGGTTTTCCCCTGCAGTGTTTGCTAGGGCTACATACTCCTTGAACCAATGTCTTCGTGACATGGTTGTATGCCCAGCACGCCACTGTTGTGAGCGCTCCCTGGTTGGGCGCACCTGATGTGGTCGGGCAACGACCCCCTGAACCCTCGGTTCAGGATGACGGCCTGGCGGCACATGCGGGGGATCCCCATCGAAGGGCGCGGAATTATGTTCCGCGCCCTTTTTCTATTTCTTTCCCTTCCTTTCCTTTTTTCCTCTCCTGCTTTTTCTGATCTGCATCGGGATGCCCGGAATTCACGGCACGCTTGGATCTGCGGTGTCTGGCAGGGATCGTTCTGTAGCGCTCGACAGGACGGTTCTGGGCTACCCCTGTCAGGTGGGTGGCTTCATTGGGGCATGGAGTGAAGGATGGATCTGAAAAAATTTTGTTTCCACTGTTGCGAGAAAGTCACAATAGAGAATGGCTAGTGAAAAAAACAAAACTGATAGACCCATTAGTCCATGTAATGTGTAAGAATGTGTTCACCACGGAGATCGCTCCGCGCGAAAGCGCCAGGGCACACCGGGGGAGAAAAGAGGAGACGGGCGCTTCGACAGAAAGCGCATCGACAATGGCCACACTCTGCCGGAGCAGGGTCGCGGTCAGCACAGTCGCAGCGACCCGGGCCCAATTGGGGCCCGGATTGCTGGCAAGAATTTTGAGCCACGGCGGGAATCGCGGTGGTGGCAGCCAAGGGGCTGCAAGAAGGGGGAGGGAAATCCATGGAAGGATTTCCTCATTTTGGGACGGGAGGCCACAGTGTGGCTTCCCGTTTTTTTGTTTCGCTTTTTTGTTTACTTCACGCCCCTGTCAGGCAAAAATCATCTGGCAGTATGTTCTGGGTGAAATGCAGGCAGGGGTGATCCATGCGCTTTGGCGATAGTGATGAGAGTGACAACATTGAAGACAGGCGCGGCTCGTCTGGTGGCATCGGAGGCGGCACGATAGGCGTTGGCACGCTCGTGCTGGCGCTGGTGGCCTGGTATTTCGGACTTGATCCACGCCCTCTCCTGCAGCATGCGGCCAATCATCCTGCCGCCACCCAGCAGCAAGCCCAGCCAAGTCAGGAGTCTGCGCACGAAAAACAGACCCGGCATTTTGTTGCACAGGTGCTGGGGGATACCGAAAAAACCTGGGCGGAAGTGCTGGCGGCGCAGGGCGTGCGCTATGTGAATCCGCGCCTCGTGCTGTTTCGTGGCGCCACACAGACAGCCTGCGGTCGGGGGATGGCTGCGATGGGGCCGTTTTACTGCCCGGCGGATCAGAAGGTTTACCTTGATCTGGGGTTCTATGATCAGCTTGAGCGCCGTTTCAATGCTCCGGGCAATGCGGCTCAAGCGTATGTCATCGCCCATGAAATCGGGCATCACGTGCAGAATCTTCTTGGCATATCGTCAAAAGTTGATCGTGCCCGCCAGAATGCTGTCAGCGAAAAACAGTCGAATGCCTTGTCCGTGCGTCTGGAGCTGCAGGCAGACTGTTTTGCCGGGGTCTGGTTCAATCAGGCCAACCGGCGCCATCCGATTCTTGAAGCGGGTGACATTGATGGGGTCCTGACAGCGGCTTCGGCCATTGGCGACGACACCTTGCAGAAAGAGAGCCGCGGGCAGGTGATGCCGGACAGCTTTACGCACGGCAGTTCCGCCCAGCGCACGCAGTGGTTCCGGCGCGGCTTCGATGCGGGCCGTATCGAAGCCTGCGATACGTTCCACAAGCGCTGACAGGTTCGATGCCTTCCTCCCGATCTGGCATTCCCTGCCGGAGAGGTGTGTCTTCACGCCTGTCCATTCCGGCAGGTTTCCATTCGCCCTGGATTGCCGAAGATCCTTTCCCTATGCGGGTTTTGCTCTGTTTCTCAGGGCTAACCCCATGCACCTAAGGGGCAGGTTTTTCGCGAAAACCCTTATAAATTTCTTTCCCCGCCGTAGTTAACATGAAATAGACAGAGCTGGTTCCAGGACGATTCAGGTAAGGAGGCATCGCCATGAAACAGATGGAAACCGGACGGTCTACCGTCGATCATGAATTCATTCGCACGGATGACATCCTTGAGATGGAAGGTTTGTGTGCCGAACTTGGGGCGGCTGAGCGGCGGAAGATGGCCGCGACGGATCGTCTGAGCGGCAGAACGGGAGTATGTAGCCTGGGGCGTCTTACCGAGGAAGATGTCCAGATCCTGCTTGCAGGAGGGCCGCTGTAGTCTGCCTTCTATCAGAAAGGGCCCGGGCGGGGCCTGCTTGACTGTTGTGGTATGAAGTCTGTCTGCAATTTCTGATGACTATGACATCAGGGTCCAGGCGGTAGGGGAGCTTTGTGCCTGGAGCACTGTCATGGAATGCGGTATTGGAAAATTATGCCATCTGCCGGCAATTCGGCGGTATGGTGATGCTGTGGTGTCGGCCGTGCTAGGGGCAATCTGCCTGCTGATGATTCTGGGAACCCTGTTCGCATCCGGGGACGCGGCCTGGTTTTATCACCCTACAAGTGATCCCTTGTGGCGTGGTCTGGCGGCACAACTGATCCATCTTGATCTTGCGCATCTTCTCGCCAATCTGGCTCTGCTACTGGCGCTGTGGCTGGTGGCACGATGCCTGGGCCTGATAACCTGGTTGCTACCGGTGTTGCTGTTCTGCGCAATGATGGTGAGTGTCGGCTTGCGCTTCGAACATGTTCCGCTGGCCTGGTATGCAGGTCTCTCAGGCGCCTTGTACGGTCTGGCTGCCTGGCTGTTGCTGGAATATGTACGTCTGGCATCCCCAGGGATTGGGCTTTTGTGCGCCTATCTCGCATTTCTGTCGATGGCCCTGAAAATTGTGCTTGGTGCCAGCCCGGCCTTTCTTGCCATCCCGGTGGCACACTCAGCACACCTGTACGGTTTCATCGCCGGCATCATGTATACGCTGGTACTACCAGCCACCAGAGATTATCTGAGGTGCCGGATGCCGGTGTAGAGCGCGGCACAGGTGATCAGCACGAGCAGAATGTCCACGGGGTCGGCTGCGCCACTACCGCCCCCGCCTCCACTACCACTACCGCCACCACTGTTTCCGCTCCCTGCACTGCTGCTACTGCTGTTGGCAGTGCTGGCATAGCTTTGTGCAGCCAGCACTGCCGCTTTGGCGTTGAGCATGCCTGCCCCGCAGCTTGCCGTGGTGCAGTTGCATTCAACACTGGTGGTCGTGGAGGTGCAGGTCGATAGCCCGGAAATGCTCGGGAATGTACTCGCGCTGCTGCGCAGCAGGGATGTGAGTTGTGCCGGTGTGAGCGAGGCGTTCGCCGCGAGCATCAGGGCAGCGACTCCGCTGACCAGTGGCGCCGAAAAGCTCGTGCCGGATACACAGGTGGCGTAATCGTAGGTACCCAGCCCCGGGCTGGTCAGGCTTGTGTTGAGCGGGGCCGAGATGGCGTATGTGCAGGCGCCACCGCCTGGTGCGGAAAGTGCGATTTCGCTGCCAAAGCTGCTGTAGGCGAGTTTGCTGCCGGTATTGCTGATAGCAGACACGCCCAGAATGCCGCTGCAGTTAGCCGGCGCATGGACGCTGGAGCCATCGTTGCCTGCGGACGCCACGATCAGAGTGCCCTGGCCTGTCACCTGGCTGATGACATCGCTATAGTACGCCGGGCAACTGCCAGAGCTTCCCAGGCTCAGATTGATGATCTTCGCAGGGGCCATATTGTCTGCCACTCCAGAGACAGATATTCCGGATGCCCATAGCATGGCTGCCATGATGTCGGAATCGTAGCCGCCGCATTTGCCGAGAACGCGCACTGGCAGGATTCGTACGTTCCAGGCCACTCCGGCAATCCCGATGGTGTTGTTGGAGCTTGCGCCGATCACCCCGGCGACCTTTGACCCGTGCCAGCTGCTGGCACTTTTGCTGCAACCGGATAATATTGAATAAGTGCTTATGTCACTAAGGGTTACCCAGTCGCCAGGGTCTGAAGGGTCTGCATCCCTGCCATCGCCGTCGTTGGCAATCACCGGATTGGTGATGAAGTCATAGCCGTAGAGGCTGCCGCTGCTGAAGACGATGTTGGCGTTCAGATCGGGATGGTCGGGCAGAATGCCCGTATCCAGCACCGCCACCACGATGCTGGCGCTGCCGGTGGTCAGGGTCCAGGCGTCGATGGCGTCGATGGCCGAACGTTCGGTGGCCTTCAGATACCACTGATTGCTGAAGTATTGGTCATTCGGGGTAACTGCCTGGGGCGTGCGGAACTGGTCGGGCAAAGCGTATTCCACATCAGATTCTGCGGAGAGTTTGCTGATCAGTTCCGCATTGCTGATGCCCTCCGCCTGAACCACCTGCAGCCGACCATTGATGCGACGGTTGGCACTGATGTTTTCCCCGGTGCGGGCACTCATGATGCTGCGCAGCGCCACTTCATCCGTCTGCCAGAGCATGCTGGAGTTTTCACGGTACTTGACGATAACCCGCGCGCTATCCGCCCAGGCTTGTGGCAGGAAAGCGCAGAAGGTGGCGAGAAGTCCGGCGCGAAGGAAAAAGTGATTCATATGGGGTCCTGACATAGCAGTTCTGCTGATACCAGTTATGCATAAACACGCAGGGGTAAGATGTCCGTACTGGCGCTCTGCTGAAAGATTTGAAAGTTTCCTGGTCGTGGTGAGTGATTGAAGATTACGGATAGCCCGAAGAGGCCACGCGTCTGCCGGATCTTCGTGATGTCGAAGCATCCGCTGGTACGACCGCATGCGCCGCACAAGGAAAGCCGGCGCTTATACTGTCAGGATAGATGGCAGTTGCCACGCTTTGCCTACCGACGACGGGGCAGACTGTCCCTTGATACAGGGTGCGGTGGCGGAGCGGAAGAAATAAAAAAAGCACGCCGGGAGCGGCGTGCTTTTAGGCGGATTGTTACTGCAGCAGAATTATTCGCGTTCGAACGCGCCGAGATCCGGTGCTTTACCCTTATAGGACAGGCCGACGTTGACGCCCGCGTTGATCAGGCCGCTGCCGGAAGCCAGCCGGAACAGATTGGTGGTGGGCAGACTGCCATCCTGATCGCGGGTTTTGGTGGCCATGCTGGTATCGAGACTCACGAAATCCGTGGTTTTCGCCGCAGGGCCACTGTCCCAGGAGTTGTACTTGGCATCGGCGTTGCAGACGCTATCGCTGCTGGTGCCGGCGAGTGACACATTGTTGCGGAAATAGTGTGTTTCACCCGAGGAGACCGAGCTGCAGAAGCCATAATTGATGGCGTTCTTGTAGGAGGTGTTGTTGAGCAGCGTGACGCCACCTGCGTTGTTGTTCTGGTCAAACCCCTTGGCCACGTTGCCGAAGGCGATCGACTGGCTGATCTTGTTGTGCTCAATTGCCGCATTGCCACCCAGCTTGAAGCCATTCCCGTTGCCTGCAAAGCTGCCGTAACCCCAGCTGTCCACCCCATTGAGGAAAGCCCAGCTCTGCACGATGGTGACCGTTTCTGTGCTGTCGTAGGTATCGAAGCCATCATCCGAGTTGTTCCAGGCGCGGCAGCCATAGAAGAAATTGCCGGGGCCCTGTGTCTGCTTCGAAGCAAACCCATCGGCCATGCTGCCGTACTTCTTCGGATCGTAATTCTTGTAGGAATCGGAATTGATCACGTTGGTATAGGAGCCGCCCTTGTTGATTTCCAGGCCACTATTGCGATTGTTGTAGAAAGCACAGTTCTCGAAGGTGTTGTGGGCTCCCGTCACATAGGCGCCCTGATAGCCGGCACGCGTGATTTCGATTCCCTTGAAGTACCAGTAACTCCCGGTGACATAGAAGCCAAAGGAATCCTGGACGTAAGTGTTGTCCGGGAAGGAGAAATCGAACACAGCCTTGCCGCAGTTTGCGGCCACGATGTAGATCGGGGCGCTGGACGTGCCGGATTTGGACAGTGTGATGGTGTTCTTGGCCGCAGCCGTGTAACTGACCGTATAGGTGCCGGCCTGCAGCAGAATCATCTGCCCGGCACTGACGTTGGATAGTGCCGTGCTGAAACTCATGGGCGCTGAAAAGCTTGTGCCTGCTCCCGAGCTTGAAGCTGTAGGCGTGACGTAGTACACCTTGCTGGCTGTCAGATTGCTGGTTTCAGTGCCACAGCCGGTGACATACGGGTTGCTGCTGGTTGATGAGCTGCTGCTGGCAAGGCTCGCAGCAATTGCGCTGCTCGAAGAGCTAGAACTGCTTGAGGATGCAGCGCTGCTGCTGGCTTTGCTTGATGAGCTTGAACTGGCGGTGGAGCTTGACGCACTGCTGGAAGACGCCGTGACGGTGGGCCCGACCGAGCACCAGGCTGTGCTGGTGTAAGCACTGCTGCCCGTGAATAGCGACAGGGCACAGGTGAAACTGCCCGTCAGCGTGGCATATACGAAGCTGCCGGATTTACCCAGTGCGACGGAATGGGTGCCGGTCATCGTGCAGCTTGATCCCACCTGCGCGCATTTTGTGTAGCCGGTCGGGTAGTCTGAGGCGGCGTGGGCCGTGGCTGCAAATAGCAGCGCGGCAATACCCCCTGCAATCAATTTCTTGAACATGCTGTCTCCTGTGCCTGGTTTTGTTTGTAGCGTTTCATCGATCAACGCCCATATTGAATATATGTAGGACAAAGTCTTACGTTATGGCAGGCTGCAACGCTATTCCAGGTGAAAATACAAGTCAAGAAATCATCGACTTAAGCAGATGTACGGAGGTGGAGAGTGTTGGTCGGACAGGGGATCAGGCGGATGGGGAGTGCGGCGTACTGTCTCATGCCGTCGCATGGGGCGGTATCCGGGGCAGAGAGAGATACGTCGAATCTGCCCAAGAGGTGTTGGCCAGGATTGCCCGACCATGAAGACAAAAAAGCCAGGCTCGACGGCCTGGCTTGCTGAAGACTCCACGCTTGCGCGGAATCCTGGAATTTGGAGCGGGCGAAGGGAATCGAA
>DBTS01000049.1:29024-39126 GCA_002307175.1 Rhodocyclaceae bacterium UBA1310 | reverse complement strand
CCTTAACCAACTTGGCGACTCCCCAGCAGACACTCACCTGACGTGCTTAGCGAGCGAGGCGCGGATTATACAGGGGATTCTGCAAAAAAAACAGGGTTGGAAATGCATAAAAGAAGCATCATCCAAGCCAGATACAATTGGCAGAATCAGACCGTAAAGTCCGGAACACTGGAGCGGGCGATGGGAATCGAACCCACGGCACAAGCTTGGGAAGCTTGGGTATTACCATTATACGACGCCCGCGAAGGCGGCCATTCTAAACGCTTGTCCGGGCCGCTTCAAGCTATTTTGCAGGGAGTTTGCAGAATCTGTGGATTTTGAGGGAGCGGCCGTGCCTGCCGCTTGCTTGTCCTTGTGGGCAAACGCCGGCCGGGAGCCTGTTGCCCGGCGTTGGAGCGGAGGGCAGGATTCGCCATTCCGGGCCTGTGTGGCATGGCATGGTAAAATCAGCAGAATTTTCATTTCTCCGGCGTTCCTGGAGCAAAACCATGCTGCACATCACCCTGAATGGAGCACCCCGCCAGATTGCCGAGGCGTCTACAGTGGTCGACCTGCTGACCGAGCTGGGATTTTTCGGCAAGCGTGTTGCGGTTGAACGCAATGGCGAGATCGTGCCGAAGGGGCTGCACGCCTCCACGCTGCTGGGCGAAGGGGATGCGCTGGAAATCGTGGTGGCCGTGGGCGGGGGCTGAACAACCTGCCCGTCACATAATCAGGATACTGCAATGAATGATCCCTTGTTGATTGCCGGGCGCGAGTATTCCTCACGCCTGCTTGTTGGAACCGGGAAGTACAAGGATTTCACCGAAACCCGCGCCGCGCTGGATGCTTCCGGCGCGCAGATCGTCACAGTGGCGGTACGCCGCGTAAACATCGGCCAGAACGCCAACGAGCCCAGTCTGCTGGATGCCGTGCCGATGTCAAAGTTTACCTACCTGCCGAATACGGCAGGCTGTTTCTCGGCGGATGAGGCGGTGCGCACGCTGCGCCTGGCGCGCGAACTGCTTGATGGGCATGATCTGGTCAAGCTCGAAGTGCTGGGTGATCAGGCCTCCCTCTTCCCCAACATGCCGGAAACCCTCAAGGCGGCCGAAGTGCTCGTCAAAGATGGCTTCAAGGTCATGGTGTACTGTTCGGACGATCCGATCCAGGCCAAGATGCTTGAAGAGATCGGCTGTGTGGCTGTGATGCCGCTCGCTTCGCTGATCGGCTCGGGCATGGGCATTCTGAACCCGTGGAACCTGCAGCTCATCATCGGACAGGCCAAGGTGCCGGTGATTGTCGATGCTGGCGTTGGCACGGCTTCCGATGCAGCCGTGGCAATGGAACTGGGCTGTGACGGCGTGCTTATGAATACCGCAATTGCCAAGGCGCAGGACCCGGTGCTCATGGCCGGTGCCATGAAGAAGGCTGTTGAAGCCGGGCGCGAGGCATTTCGTGCCGGCCGCATGCCAAAGAAATACTACTCGGCCTCGCCGAGCTCTCCCACAACCGGCCTGATCGGCCGCTGAGTTTTTTGCACATGAACAGTATTCCCGACGATCCCCAGGACGACACCCGCGACGAATCCGCCGGTGAGCCGACCGGGCGCTTCTCGCGCCAGCCTATCCGCAGCTTTGTGCTGCGCCAGGGCCGTATGTCCGATGCGCAGAAACGCTATCTCGACGAACTCCTTCCGCGCTACCAGATTCCCTATCAGGTTGCCCCCATCGACTACCCCTCCGTATTCGGGCGGCAGGCGCCGGTGGTGCTGGAGATTGGTTGCGGCATGGGTGACACCACCGTGAAGATTGCCGCAGCACGTCCCGATACCGATTTTATCGGTATCGAGGTGCATGGCCCGGGTGTCGGGAATCTGTGCAAGCTTATCGATGAACAACAGCTCGGCAATCTGCGTGTCATGCAGCATGATGCCACCGAAGTGGTGCGTGACATGATCGCGCCGGATTCTCTTGCCGGTGTGCATGTCTACTTCCCCGATCCCTGGCCGAAGAAGCGCCACCACAAGCGGCGCATTCTGCAGCCAGCCTTCGTGCATGAGCTGGCCAGCCGGCTCGCGCCGGGCGGCTACCTGCATTGCGCCACGGATTGGCAGGAGTATGCGGAATTCATGCTTGAAACGCTTTCCGCCGAGCCGTTGCTGCAGAATACCGCGGACGATTACGCGCCCCGGCCCGATTACCGCCCGCTCACCAAGTTCGAGGCACGTGGTCTGCGCCTCGGGCATGGCGTGTGGGATCTGGTGTTCCGGCGCCGCTGACTCACATGAGCGCTGTTGCCACCCTGCCCCCAACGCGTATCCTCGGGATTGACCCGGGCTTGCGCATCACCGGCTTCGGCGTGATCGAACGTATTGGCAGCAAGCTGCAATATATTGCCAGTGGCTGCATCCGCACGCCTGACGGGGCAAGTCTGCCGCAGCGCCTGAAGGTGGTGCTGGAAGGCGTGCAGGAGGTGGTGGATACCTACCACCCTACCGAGGCGGCGATTGAAATCGTGTTCGTGAACGTCAATCCCCAGTCCACGCTGCTGCTTGGGCAGGCACGTGGCGCAGCGATCTGCGGGCTGGTGAGTCGCGATGTGCCGGTCAGCGAATACACGGCCTTGCAGATCAAGCAGGCAGTGGTGGGCTATGGCAAGGCCAACAAGGAGCAGGTGCAGCACATGGTCAAGCGCCTGCTGGAATTGGCTGGCGATCCGCAGGCTGATGCGGCAGATGCGCTGGGTTGCGCAATCACGCACGCACATGGTGGCAGTGCCACCGGGCTGGCAGCGCTGGCGCGCACCACCCGCAAGCGCGGGGGGCGCCTGATGGCTCTGCCTGAGGCCGTCGCCGGCCGTGTGCGCAAGCCCTGATCAATCCGGCAGATGGATTTCTCCCTGCAGGAAGGTGATGGCCTGCCCTTGCAGGCGGACTCTGGCATGATCCTCACTCAGCTCACAGAGCAGATCACCGCCGCGTGCGGAGACCTGGCGTGCGTGCAGAAGTGACTTCCCCAGGCGCGCTGCCCAGTAGGGAGTGAGCTGGCAATGGGCCGAGCCGGTGACAGGATCTTCGAGAATGCCGGGGCCTGGGTAAAAGGCCCGCGAGACAAAGTCATACGCCTGTGATGGCGCCGAGAACACCACACCGCGGTAGGGCTGGGCCTTCAGGATGGAGACATCGGGCTGAAGTGTTGCCACCTCAGCTTCATCAGCCAGGATGACCAGCAGATCCATGCCACCAAGTGTCTCGACCGGAGCGTGGCCGAGCATCTGGCATAGATTGGCTGGTGCAGGAATTCCGGTTGATGGGAGCGCCGGAAAATCCATGCTCAGGGCATCTCCGCTCTGTTCGACATTCAGGATGCCGCTCAGCGTGGCAAACTGGATGCGCCGGCTTGGCCAATCGAGATGCCTGAACAGCACGTGTGCGGTAGCGAGTGTGGCATGCCCGCACAGGGCGATTTCCTCCGTGGGGGTGAACCAGCGCAGCCTGCATGGCTCTGCAGGATCGCCCAGGCAGACGAACGCAGTTTCGGACAGGTTGTTTTCAGCGGCGATCGATTGCAATACGGTATCCGCCGGCCAGCTATCAAGAATGCAGACGGCTGCCGGGTTGCCGGCAAACAGGCGGTTGGTGAAAGCGTCTACCTGATACATGGGGATTGTTTTCATCTGATATCTCCAGCAATAGAACTGCAAATCGGGTCCGAAAATCCGGCCAGTTCAGGCTCCGGGCAAAGGCCGGGAGGGTCTTTCCTGCACCACATAGGCATTTTCCGCCACGCATCCGAACTGTTGCGATGCAGCCGTGCTCAGGCTCTGAAAGGCACTCTGTTGCAAGGTATGTGTGTCATAACGGTAAATGCCGTCGTCGGCAAGCACCCACAGACTGTGCCCGCCCGGCACCAGACGCATGTCGTGGATGGCGTGCCGCCCGGCGCTGCGCAGCTGGCCGATCTCTGCCAGGTTGTGGAAGAGGTTCAGAACGCGGATATTGCCCTGGGCGTCCGCCATAAAAAGCAGATGTCGGGCACTATCGTAAGCCTGCAAGTCCGCTTGAAATGTCTGCGGCACTGCATGCGCATGGCGGATGCTGGCCTGGCTTAGAGTCAGGCTTGCAATCAGACTGAGAAACAGGGCTGCGAAGAAACCGGGACGCGGCAAGCCTGAAGAACCGTTCGAATCCATCATAGACTCCTTTGCCATGTTCATGGACCAGTACAGTAGCTGACACTTTCCGAACTGAACCGGTACAATAAGTTGAGTGGATTTTGGTTCTGTACTGGTCTTCGGGCCGGTACAGCGCCGGCAGAAAGGAGCTGACAGATGCTGCAGATCAGTATCGACCCCAAAAGTGGTGTGCCTTTGGTGGAGCAGATTGTGGGGGCGATCCGCAATCAGATCGAGGATCGGCTGCTGCACCCTGGAGCGCGCCTGGAGGCGATCCGGCAGTTTGCCCAGACGCAGGGCGTGAGCCGCTTTACGGTGGTCGAAGCCTACGACCGCCTTGTGGCACAGGGGTATCTGGTGTCACGGCGCGGTTCTGGATTTTATGTTGCCCATCGTGGCGTGTCCGCCGAAACCAAGGTGGTTGAGCCCATGCGCGAGTCGGCCATTGATATGGCATGGCTGACGCGGCATGCCCTGGATGCCGGGGCCGAAGGCCTGCGTGCGAGTGCGGGCTGGTTGCCGCGCAACTGGCTCGATGAAGAAGGTGTGCGGCGGCAGTTGCGGGCCATTCTGCGTGATCCCAAAACCAATCTTGCCGATTACGGGCGCCCGCAGGGGCATACCGGCCTGCGCGAGCACCTGCCCCTCAAGCTAGGGGAGCTTGGTATCGCTGCCCAGCCGCGGCAGATCATTCTGACGCATGGGGCCACCGAAGCCCTTGATCTGGCCGCGCACCACTTCGTGCGGCGCGGGGATGTGGTGCTGGTCGATGATCCGGGTTATTTCTCGCTCTTCGGTCTGCTGCGCTTGCATGGTGCGCGTCTGATCGGGGTGCCCTGGACGCCTGAGGGGCCAGACCCTCTTGTGCTTGAAAGCCTTGTAGTCGAGCACAAACCGAGAATCTATTTCACGCAATCTGTATTGCATAATCCGACAGGTGCCTGCATCTCCCCAGCTACGGCCTATCGTATTCTGCAATGTGCTGAGCGGCACGATTTTCATATCGTTGAAGACGACACCTACTGTGATTTTCATCCCGGTAACGCCACGCGTCTTGCCGCGCTCGATCATCTGAACCGTGTCATCTACATCAGCAGTTTCTCGAAAACCCTCTCTGGCAATCTGCGCGTGGGGTTCGTGGCGGCGCGGGCCGATCTCACTGAGGCCATGACCGACATCAAGGTGCTGACGCTGATGGCGACGCCGCAGATTGGCGAAGAGATGGTGCTGCGCATGCTGACCAGCGGGCACTACCGTAAATATATCGAGCGCCTGCGCCTGCGTCTGGCCGAGGCTGGCGCACGCACCATGCGGATGGCTGAGCGGGTAGGCTTGCAGCCGTTTATCCCGCCGCAGGGTGGTGCGTTTGCCTGGGTCAGAATTCCCGGTGCCGAGGATGCCGTATCGCTTGCTGCACAGGCGGCAGAGGAAGGTATTTTGCTGGCTCCCGGTACGCTGTTCCGTCCCCAGGGCCAGGCGTCTCCCTGGCTGCGCCTGAATCTCGCGTATGCGTCGGATGTGCGTCTGGAGCGCTTCTTCCGCAAGGCACTGTAGAGGCGGTATCCTTGGAGGGGTGTAAACAAGAAATCAGGCTGTTCTCATGTCTCCCCTTGATTCCGGTGTTGGCGAGATTGGCGCGCTGCGCCAGCGCATCCGTCAACATCGGCTCGCCGATCCCGTTGCCTGGAAAGACCGCTGCTGCATGTGGCTGGCCGCGGCGGCGGCGGGCTTTTGTGTGGTGCTGTTCACGCTGTTGACGGATCTGGCGGCCAGATTTTTTGCCTGGACGCTGACGTTTGGTGTCTGGCTGCCGTTTGTGATGGCCCCGCTGGGTGGCATGTTCGTGGTGTGGGCTACCCGGCGGTTCGCGCCGGGGGCTGCCGGGAGCGGTATTCCACAGGTAATGAGTGCGCTGACACCGGGTTTGCGTGGCGCGCGGATTTCGCGTTTCGTATCGTTCTGGCTGTCCCTGTGCAAGGCGGTTCTTGGCGCACTGGCACTGGCGGTGGGTTTTTCCACCGGGCGTGAGGGACCGTCCGTACAGATTGCCGCAGGCGTCATGCTGGCTTTCCGGCCGCTCTTTTCGCGCCAGTCGCGCATAGGAAGGCAGGAACTGATGCTGGCCGGCGGTGCAGCGGGTATCGCTGCAGCTTTCAATGCGCCATTGGCCGGAGTGGTCTTTGCCATTGAAGAGCTGTCGCACCGGTTCGAGCAGCGCTCCTCGGGTGTCGTGGTGACGGGCATCATCCTGTCGGGATTGGTGTCGATCTCGATCCTGGGGAATTTCACCTATTTCGGCGACATCCGGATTACCACACTGCCGGCGCATCTCTTCTTCCCTGCCTTGTTGTGCGCGCTTGTGGCAGGCATTCTGGGGGGGATTTTTTCCCGTCTTCTGATTGTCTCCACGAAGGGTGGCGCCGGCCGCCTGTCATCCTTTCGCAAAGCCCATCCTGTCTGGTTCGCGGGTTTCTGCGGGCTGGCAATTGCCGTGCTTGGCCTGGTCAGCCATGGGGCTGCGCACGGGAGTGGCTATCAGTATTCCCAGGCGGTGCTGGCCGGGCAGCAGACATTACCATTCCTGTTTGTTGCCGTGAAATTCGTGGCAACGTGGCTGTCGTTCTGGAGTGGTGTGCCCGGCGGGATTTTTGCACCTGCGCTCGCCGTAGGGGCCGGTCTTGGGAATGACATTGCGCTACTGCTTAATGCTGACGTGACGCCGATGATTGCCATTGGTATGGTAGGTTTTCTGGCGGGGGCCACCCAGGCGCCAATCACGGCTTTCATCATCGTGATGGAAATGATTGGCGGGCATGTGATGGTATTGAGCCTGATGGCTGCGGCACTGATTGCTTCCATGATTTCAAAACTGCTCTCGCCGCCGCTCTACCATTCCCTGTCGCAACTGCAACTGCTTGGGCTGCGGGCGCCAGATCAACAAGCCGTGCGGAACGAACCCTCCTGTTCCGGCGGTCCTAGCGCGATTCCTTGATGATGCGGCCCGAGGTGTTCTGGATCGGGCGGGCATTGTTGGAATAGAAGCGGTTGAAGATGGCCAGTTGGTCTGCCGACAACTGTACCGGTTGCTTGAGCACCAGCCAGAGCACGCCTTCGGTGCAAGGTGGCGTGGTCAGCGAGCCCATGTAGCTGAAATACTCGCGTCTGGCCGGCAACAGGTCGCTGATCTGGATCG
Source organism: Rhodocyclaceae bacterium UBA1310 (assembly GCA_002307175.1). GTDB lineage: Bacteria > Pseudomonadota > Gammaproteobacteria > Burkholderiales > Rhodocyclaceae > Uliginosibacterium. Next base: position 31,778 of record DBTS01000049.1, on the reverse strand, counting down.
GCGTGGCAGGCTGGTATTCCGTGTTCTGTTCAAGCGGCAGATTGTTCCAGAGCGTCTGGATGAAGGGATTGTCCTTGCCGACTTCGAACAGCACCGCCACCACGGCGAGATGACCTTCACTGTCCTTATGTACCAGATGCGCCACCAATTCGAAGGAACGGCCGTCGATGCGTTCTTCCGAGGGGCGATGGAAATGGAACTGCACGAGTTCATAGGTGCGGCCCATGACCGAGAGGACGGAACCAGGGCCGTAGGTGACCTGGATCGTGTGGCCATTATCCGAGATGCGGAAATAGGAGGGCTTGTAATCGAACTGAAGCGCTTCCTGATCCACCTTGATGCCGTTGCGGATATCGATGGGGGACTGGCGTGTTCCTGTGCGGCAGGTCGCGAAACTGGGAGACAACTCGGCCCAGTGTTCAGGGCCGGTCATGCCCGTATAACTCCAGTGTCCATGTGGCGCAGCTGGCGCTTCGTTGCTCCCCCCCGGCGCTTGTGGTGGAGGTTCGTGCGTAGCGGATCGGCTGCTGACGGCCTTGGCGACGGGGGGGCGGCTGGTGTAGGTTGGTGGTGGCAGGCGCTGATAATCGGGCACGGCAGCACGGGTAGCCTGGGCCAGGCGGGTCTGGAGGGAGCTGGCTTCGATGTTGTCTGTCTGGCTGGCGGTATTGGGTGATTCACCGCGCACCAGTTTCAAGCTGGCGTTATCACGTTCGTTGTTTCTGCTCTGGCGCGATGAGGATAAGTTGGCTTGGCTGGCGCGGCGGCCGGCTTCGTGGGCGAGATCGCGCAGATTCGTCGGGCTGGCCTTGGGTTGTGGGCAGATGGCCTGGAAGAAGCGCTCATCCACGGTGCCGGGGCGGACCGGTGTGGCCTTGCTGGCATCAACGGATTCTTCACGCAACACCTTCTCGTCGTCTCCCACGTACACGCGTTTGACGATCACGAAAGAGCGGTTGCTGCAGTCGTAACGATTCATCGCCCGCACGCTCTTATAGCCGGAACGGGCTGCCTGGGAGTCCGACAGCACAATACGACCCCACGCCACCTTGCTGTCACCGTCCGATTTGGTGATGCTGGAGAGATCGAGTTCGACCGTGCGCAGCGGATCATGGGCAACCGACACCCAGTCGGCGCCGGATGCGTGTACGCTCAGACAGGAAAGTATCAGACAGGTCAGGAACTTGCGCATTGAAGGCCCCCAAAGCCACTGTGTAGGCTTTACGGCAAATCCGGCTGCAGTCTTGAGGGGCGTGAAGGGCATAACCCTGTTGCCAACAGGTTGCCAGTGCAGGCGGATTTGAGTAAGGTGCAAGGGTTCGTCGGGGGTCTGCCGGCCTTGTGCTGGCAGTGAGAAACACCCTTGGAACCTGATCCGGGTCATTCCGGCGTAGGGAAGGCGACGCGGACCCGGCCCGGTCCGCCTATGCTTTCCCGCCCCAATCGAGGAAGCAGCATGAATGCCAATGATAAGTTTGTTGCCGCACAGGCCCATGTAGACCAGGCCGCCATCCAGCCCCTGCCCAATTCCCGCAAGATCTACATTGAAGGTTCGCGCCCGGATATCCGCGTGCCGATGCGTGAGATCTCTCAGTCTGATACCCCGACGAGTTTTGGCGAGGAAAAAAATCCGCCGATCTATGTCTATGACTGCTCCGGCCCCTACACCGATCCCGCCGTGCGCGTGGATGTGCGTGATGGCCTCCCTGCCCTGCGCGCCAGGTGGATTGAAGAGCGTGACGATACCGAGCAGCTCGCGCAGCTGACTTCCGAATATGGCCGTGTCCGGGCCGGCGATGCCAGCCTCGATGCCCTGCGCTTCAATCTGCACCGTCAGCCGCGCCGTGCCAAGGCGGGTGCCAACGTCACGCAGATGCACTATGCCCGTCGCGGCATCGTCACTCCGGAAATGGAATTCATCGCGATTCGCGAGAACCTGAATCGTGCCGCCTATATTGAGTCGCTGAAGAATTCAGGCCCGACCGGTGCCAAGATGGCTGCCATGATGGGCCTCCGCCATCCGGGCCAGAGCTTCGGTGCTGCCATCCCCGATGTGATCACCCCCGAATTTGTGCGTGACGAGGTGGCCCGCGGCCGCGCCATCATCCCGGCCAACATCAACCATCCGGAAGCCGAGCCGATGATCATCGGGCGTAACTTCCTCACCAAGATCAACGCGAACATCGGCAACAGCGCGGTCTCCTCATCGATCCAGGAAGAGGTCGACAAGCTCACCTGGTCGATCCGCTGGGGCGGCGATACGGTGATGGATCTGTCGACGGGCAAGAACATTCACGAAACGCGTGAGTGGATCATGCGCAACAGCCCCGTGCCCATCGGCACCGTGCCGATCTATCAGGCTCTCGAAAAAGTCGATGGCAAGGCCGAGGACCTGACCTGGGAAATCTTCCGCGATACCCTCATTGAGCAGGCCGAACAGGGTGTGGATTACTTCACGATTCACGCTGGCGTGCTGCTGCGCTATGTGCCGATGACCGCCAGCCGCATGACCGGGATTGTCTCGCGTGGCGGCTCGATTCTTGCCAAGTGGTGTCTCGCGCACCACCAGGAAAACTTCCTGTATACGCATTTCGAAGACATCTGCGAAATCATGAAGGCCTATGACGTGGCCTTCTCCCTTGGCGATGGCCTGCGCCCCGGTTCGATCTGGGATGCCAACGACGAAGCCCAGCTCGGCGAACTTAAGACGCTGGGCGAACTCACCGAAATTGCCTGGAAGCACGACGTGCAGGT
>DBTS01000049.1:28566-28775 GCA_002307175.1 Rhodocyclaceae bacterium UBA1310 | reverse complement strand
CACGACGTGCAGGTGATGATCGAAGGCCCGGGCCACGTGCCGCAGCAGCTCATCAAGGAAAACATGGACCTTGAGCTGGAATGGTGCAAGGAAGCGCCCTTCTACACCCTGGGGCCGCTGACCACCGACATTGCGCCGGGTTACGACCACATCACCAGCGCCATCGGCGCCGCACAGATCGGCTGGTACGGCTGTGCCATGCTCTGCTA
>DBTS01000049.1:28143-28294 GCA_002307175.1 Rhodocyclaceae bacterium UBA1310 | reverse complement strand
TACGTGACGCCCAAGGAACACCTGGGCCTGCCCGACAAGGATGACGTGAAGGCCGGCATCATCGCCTACAAGATCGCCGCGCACGCCGCCGATCTGGCCAAGGGGCATCCGGCCAGCCAGTTGCGTGACAACGCCATGAGCAAGGCGCGCT
>DBTS01000049.1:21783-27902 GCA_002307175.1 Rhodocyclaceae bacterium UBA1310 | reverse complement strand
ACGCCATGAGCAAGGCGCGCTTCGAATTCCGCTGGGAAGACCAGTTCAATCTCGGTCTTGATCCGGATACAGCGCGTGCCTATCACGACGAGACGCTGCCCCAGCAGGGTGCCAAGATTGCGCACTTCTGCTCGATGTGCGGGCCACACTTCTGCTCAATGAAGATCACCCAGGATGTGCGCGATTTTGCTGCAGCGCAGGGTCTGGCCGAGACCGAAGCGCTCAAGCGCGGAATGGAAGTGAAGTCAGTGGAGTTCGTGAAGACTGGGGCTGACGTCTATCACAAGGTCTGATGGACATTCCGGCCTGGCCGGAATAGCCAGGGGCAAAAAGACGGGGAAGAGGCATGATTGTCCTTCCCCGTTGTTTTATGGTGAAGTCTTCAGTTCGATTGCGGTGGTGGGCCATTCCGACCACCAGGGCCACCAGGACCACCACTTGGCATGGCTGCCATGACACCGTTGATGGTCTTGCATGTACCGGTGACGGTTTTCCCGTCACGAAGTGTGAAACTGACCTGTGTGCCTTCACTCTTGCCCTTGCAGGCAGCAATCGCTTCGGGTGGAGGTCCGGGTGGTGGGCCGCTCTGTGAGCTTCCCGGAGGTGGTGGAGGCATGCCGCCGTTCGATGTGGAAGACCCGGAGGAGCTGGCAGCCTGTGCCGTGGCGCACCCCAGGGTCAGAACCAGCACCGACAGCAGAGACATTCTGTTTGACATGTTGGAGCTCCTGAAAATCGTGGGGCATGACAGCCCCGAACTCCAGTATCGGAATACCCGGGTGCGCCTGCCAAGTGAATTCGCACCAAGAGAAGGATTTTTTCATCTTCTTGCAGCTATGCACCTGGATTAGGAGAAGGCCTGCCGCCTGGCGCCGACAGAAGGCGCCAGAGAAAGGTTTTATCCCTTTACAAACAAAGTGATGAGAGGCTCATTGCCGACCTGACGGCTCCAGTGACCGTGAACCGTCGGGTCCAGCGTGGCGCCTTCGGGGAGCACATCAGCCGAATAAAAATGCTGGCCTGCCGTGAAAAGTCGCGTGCTTCCATCTGCCAGACCAACTTCCATCCCGCCTTGCAGAATGAATACCCATTGCGGTTTTCCGGTGCAGTGCACGGGGCTGCGGAAACCAACCGGGCTTTCGCGCAACTGGTAGCCTTCAGAGGGTAGTACCTTGGAAAGGCTCACTGCCGGGGTGCCTTCGGAGAGCGGGATGATTTCGTCACGAAAACGTGCCCGTCCGTCCTTGTCGGTATACAGCACAACCTGTGTAAAAGTGCTCATTTAGATCTCCAAGTGTTTGGACAAAGGAAGCATTATCCGACAAAATGAGCTTTCACTCCGGCTTGCGTAGGAGCGGATTTATGGGCGATACATCGGCATATCAAGAAAAACATCCATCGTGCGATTTTAGCCCGGGATCTGTGCGCTTCCTGTACAGAGACATTCCTCTGGTGCTAGGGGTTTCTTTCCTGCTCTGCATGGCGGTGTATCTGGCTTGTCATGTCGAAGAAATATCCTTTTTTGCTGGGTTTGCTGTGGGAATAATACCTACAGCATTTGTGCTGTTTCTGATGTGCGGTCGGCTCAGACATCAATCCGCAGCGTATGACAAATTTGTACAGGAAGTGATAGACATCATTCCTGTGCCGATCTACATCAAAGACTCCGCTTGCCGCTATCGCTGGGCAAACCGGGCTCTCGCAGAGGATCTGCAGATTCCCCAGGAAATGCTTGCGCAGCGCACGACAGCTGAAGTGGCGCGTGACAAGGAAGATGGTGTGCGTTCCGAAAATGAGGATCGCAGGGTGCTGGCGGGCAGCCTCACAGTGCATCTGGAACGCCATGACGTGCACCCGTTGAGTGGGCAGGAACGCCATCGCGTGATCATGAAAGGTTTCTGCCGCGATGTGGCAGGCGAAGCGATGGTGGTCGGCGCCAATTTCGATATCACCCGCTGGTGGACCGGTGAGCAGGATCTGCTGCGTGCCAAGCTCAGGCTGCAGGCACTCCTTGAAGCGGAGACCGCGCAGCGCCAGCGTACCGAAGCATTTATCCAGCGGCTGATCGACGTGATCCCCGACCCCGTGTTCATCAAGAAGGCCGGTGGGCAATACGTGATGATCAACGATGCCTTTGCGCAGTACCGCAAGGTCGACAAGCTCGATTTCCGGCAGTTCCGCATACCCTCGCGTTTGTCATGCGAAGAAGACCAGCGGGTCCTGGGTGGAGAAGATATCACCAAGGAGGATCATACCGTCAGGCAGGCGACGGGAGAGGAGATTTTCCGGATCGTCAGCAAACGCCGCAGTATTTTTGTCGATGGTGAGCCGGTGGTGGTGGGTGTGGAACACCATATCACGCAGTGGCGAGTGGCCGAGCGCGAACTCCGGCGTCTGGCGCAGGAGGACGAGCTGACCGGGCTGGCGAACCGGCGCCATTTCAGCCGTGAAGCCGAGCGCCTGATCGACCGCGCACACCGGTATGACGAAAAGCTTTCGCTGCTGATGCTCGATATCGACCTGTTCAAGCAGATCAATGATTCCTATGGTCATAACATAGGCGATGAGGTGCTCTGCGAAATGGCGCGTCGCCTGCAGATCTGCATGCGTAAATCTGACCTGCCCGGGCGTTGGGGAGGCGAGGAGTTTGTGGTCCTGTTACCCAATACCACGCTTGAAGTCGCCTGGAATGTGGCCGAGCGGATGCGCCAGGATTTCGCCGGGCAGGCTGTGACGACCCCTGCAGGGTCTATCCGTATCAGTTTCAGCGGGGGCTGTGCACGGCTGCAAGCCGGGGATTCACTGTACACCCTGCTGGCACGTGCAGATGCGGCGCTGTACCGAGCCAAGGATCTGGGGCGGAACCGTATCGAATGTGCCGGCACAGAAGCGGTTCAGGAGATAGCTGAAAAGTCCTGATGGCAGCTGACAGCGGGGCCTACGGGCTGCCGCTACAGATTATGGACAGGTTCAGGCGTGGCGGCGGCCTTCGCCGGGAAGCCCGCGCCGGTACTGCACGGCTTCTGCCACGTGATTAGGGGCGATGATCCGGGCACCGGCCAGATCGGCGATGCTGCGGGCAACCTTCAGAATGCGGTGATAGGCCCGTGCAGACAGGCCCATGCGTTCGATGGCCTGATGCAGCAGAGTTTTGGCCTTGTCGTCGGTCGGGCAGAAACGTTCGATTTCGCCTGCATCCAGGTGCGCATTGGCCTTGCCCTGGCGTTCCCACTGAATGTCATGTGCCTGCACCACCCTGGCCCGCACGACTTCACTGGATTCCCCGGTGGGCGCTGATTGCAGCTCGTCGGCACTCAGACTGCCAACTTCCATGGAGAGATCAATGCGATCCAGCAGTGGGCCGGAAAGTTTCCCCCGGTAGCGGGCGATCTGGTCTGGCGTGCACCGGCAGGCCCGCGTGGGATGCCCCAGATATCCACAGGGGCATGGATTCATTGCGGCAACAAACTGGAAGCGGGCGGGAAAATCGACGCGCTGGGCGGCCCGCGAAACCGTGATGTGGCCGGTTTCGAGCGGCTCGCGGAGTGCTTCGAGAACACGCCGGTCGAATTCCGGGAGTTCGTCGAGAAACAGTACGCCGTGGTGGGCGAGGCTGATTTCTCCGGGGCGCGGAAACATGCCTCCGCCGACCAGGGCCGGCGCGGAGGCAGAATGATGGGGGGAGCGGAACGGCCTGACACGGAAACGTTGTGGGCTGAAATGCCCTTCGAGGGACTGCACGGCGGCAGATTCGAGGGCTTCGGCATCGGCCAGCGGCGGCAGCAGGCCCGGCAGGCGGCTTGCCAGCATGGATTTCCCGGTTCCCGGAGGGCCGTACATGAGCAGGGAGTGAAGGCCGGCAGCTGCCACTTCGAGCATCCGGCGTGCCTTGGCCTGCCCCTTGACGTCAGCCAGATCGGGGTAGTTCGGCGGAAGGGCGATGGATGCCCCGGCATAGGGCGTCAGTGCCGCATGACCATTGAAGTGGGCCGCCACTTCCAGCAGGTTGCGCGCCGGCAGAATCGTCAGCCCTTTGACGAGTGCAGCCTCTGCGGCATTTTCTGCGGGCAGGATCAGGGTGCGGCCAGCCTTTTGGGCGCACCAGGCCATGGCGAGTGCGCCACGTACCGGCCTGACTTCACCCGAAAGAGAGAGCTCGCCGACCAGTTCATACTGGTCGAATGCTGTGGCCTTGATCTGGTCAGAGGCGGCCAGAATGCCGATGGCAATCGGCAGGTCAAAGCGCCCGCTTTCTTTGGGCAGATCGGCTGGGGCCAGATTTACTGTGACCCGGCGCGTGGCGGGAAACTCGAATTGCCCGGTCAGTAGCGCGGCGCGCACGCGGTCGCGGGCTTCCTTGACCTCGGTATCGGGCAGCCCGACCAGCGAAATAGCCGGCAAACCCGCACCCAGATGCACTTCAACCGTGACTTCCGGGGCATCCAGGCCACATAAGGCACGGCTTTTCAGAAGGGCGAGGCTCATCGAGCGGATCTGCCTTGGGGGTTCAGGTGGCCGGGGTGTCCTTTTTGGCAGTAGCGTCAAGCTCTGCCACACGGCGTTCGAGTGCTTCGAGTTTTTCGCGGGTGCTTGCCAGCAGTGCCTTCTGCACCTCGAATTCCTCGCGTGTCACCAGATCCAGCCGTGCAAAGGCGGCTGTAAACATGGCCTTGGCGTTTTTCTCAAAGTCGCGTGCGGGCGTGCTCTGCAGCAGTTCCGAGAACTTGGCGCCGAATTCTTCAAACACCTTGGCGGGATTGCCGGGATCAATCATGGAGGCTCCCATTCGTTATTTGGAGTAATGGCTGTCGAGTATAGCCTGACTGGCTGCTCTTGAGCGTGTCGGCCTCCCGCAGAAAAAGACCGGGCGCGTCTCCGGATTTGGCTGATGGACGGAAGGGCGTAATCACCTTGCACCGTAAAGCACCAGAATGATGCATCGGTGTGGTGCAAGCCGAACCCGCTGCGCACTGTCTGTGCGCGTAGCGCTTTTGCCTGTAAGGCTGGAATCCCCCCGAATCCTCTTAACTCTCGGTATTGACGGGAAAACAGCCAAGTTGGCACGAATCCAGCTATGGCATTCGCGCTGCGTTACTTATAGATAATTTCGAGGAGCAAAAACATGCGTTTGTCCATCATCGCCGTTTCCTTGCTGTCCGCACTGTCTGCCCTGCCTGCGTTTGCTGATGAAACGCCTGTCAACACCTTTACGGGCAACATCACCATCGCCTCTGACTACCGGTTCCGCGGTATTTCGCAAACCTTCAAGCTGCCAGCCATTCAGGGCGGCCTCGATTACAGCCACATCAGTGGCCTCTACGCTGGCACCTGGATGTCCAACGTCAGCAGCAACAGCTACGCCAACGGCAATTCCATGGAATGGGATGGCTATGGCGGTTACAAATTCCCGGTTGGTCCGGTGACCCTCGATTTCGGCGGCCTGTATTACTACTACCCGGGCGCCCACTTCTCGGTACCCGCCCACACCAAGTACGACAATTTTGAACTCTATGGTGCCGCCAGCTGGAAGTGGCTCACCTTCAAGTACTCCTACGCTTTGACCGACTTCTTCGGCACCAATGGCGACACCTACGGTGGCGATGATTCCAAGGGTTCGGTCTATTACGACCTCTCCGCCAACGTGCCGGTGGCTGAAAAAGTCACGCTGAATGCCCACGTCGGACATCAGACGGTCGCGAACTATGGCGACCTTTCCTATACGGACTGGAAGCTCGGCGCCACCTACGATCTGAACGGCTGGGGGCTTTCCGCCGCCTACATCGGTACGAATGCCAAGAAGGACTGGTATTACGCCTGCAATGACGAGAAGTGCAAGAAGACTGGGGAAGGTACGGTTGTTGTGTCGGTCAGCAAGACCTTCTGATTTTAAAACTGCAGACGTGATGCACGGGGTGTCACGTCTGAATCAAGGAGCCATCCATGAAATTTGTGTCCGCCATCATCAAGCCCTTCAAGCTCGACGAAGTGCGTGAAGCCCTCTCCGCCATCGGCGTGCAGGGAATCACCGTCACCGAGGTGAAGGGGTTTGGCCGCCAGAAAGGCCACACAGAGCTGTACCGTGGGGCTGAGTATGTGGTCGATTTCCTGCCCAAGGTGAA
>DBTS01000049.1:21077-21439 GCA_002307175.1 Rhodocyclaceae bacterium UBA1310 | reverse complement strand
GTGTTCGATCTGCAGCAGGCAATCCGCATCCGCACGGGTGAAACCGGCGTGGAAGCCCTCTGATTTCAAGGGAGTCATAATATGAAAAAGTATCTCGCCATTGCCCTGACGGCCTTTGCCGTCATGCTCTCTGGCAATGTGCTGGCACAGGATGCCAGCTCGCCGGCGGCTTCCGCGCCCGCCGCCGCTTCTGCTCCGGCTGCTGCCGTGTCTGCTGCTCCCGTTGCCGCAACATCGGCACCGGCAGCCGATGCTTCAGCAGCTGCAGCCGCTCCGGTGGTGGATAAGGTCGACAAGGGCGACAATGCCTGGCTGTTGATCTCCTCCGCGCTGGTGATGCTCATGACCATTCCGGGCCTGGC
>DBTS01000049.1:20561-20819 GCA_002307175.1 Rhodocyclaceae bacterium UBA1310 | reverse complement strand
TTCCGGGCCTGGCCCTGTTCTATGGTGGTCTGGTGCGTACCAAGAATGCTCTGTCCCTGCTGATCCAGTGCTTCGTGATCTTTGCGCTGATTTCGGTGCTGTGGGTCATCTACGGGTATTCGCTGGCCTTCACCGAAGGGAATCCCTTTATCGGTGGCTTCTCCAAACTCTTCCTGCACGGTGTGACGCCGGATTCGATTGCGGCCACCTTCTCCAAGGGTGTGGGCGTGTCTGAACTGATCTACGTGGCCTTCCAGG
>DBTS01000049.1:0-20319 GCA_002307175.1 Rhodocyclaceae bacterium UBA1310 | reverse complement strand
GAACTGATCTACGTGGCCTTCCAGGGTGCATTTGCCGCGATCACTGTGGCCCTGATCCTTGGTGCCTTTGCCGAACGTATCAAGTTCAGCGCGCTGCTGGTGTTCTCGGTGCTGTGGTTCACCTTCTCCTATCTGCCGATCTGCCACATGGTCTGGTACTGGGCGGGTCCCGATGCCTACACCTCGGCTGAAACAGCTGCTGCTGCCAATGCAACAGGTGGTTTCATGTTCCAGAAGGGTGCCCTGGACTTCGCCGGTGGTACGGTGGTGCATATCAATGCCGCCATCTCCGGTCTGGTCGGTGCCTATGTGATCGGCAAGCGTATTGGTCTGGGCCGTGAATCCATGGCTCCGCACAGCCTGACGCTGACCATGATTGGTGCCTCCCTGCTGTGGATCGGCTGGTTCGGCTTCAATGCTGGTTCCGCTCTGGAAGCCAACGGTACTGCCGGTCTGGCCTTCCTGAACACCTGGCTGGCTACCGCTACCGCCACGATGTCCTGGCTGGTCGCTGAATGGCTGATCAAGGGCAAGCCTTCCATGTTGGGCGCTGCTTCCGGCTCCCTGGCCGGCCTCGTGGCCATCACTCCGGCGGCTGGTTTCGTCGGGGTTGTGGGCGCCCTGGTTATCGGTCTGGCAGCTGGCCTGATCTGCCTGTGGGGTGTGAATGGTCTGAAGAAGCTGCTGGGTGCTGACGATGCGCTCGACGTGTTCGGCGTGCATGGTATCGGTGGGATCACCGGCGCCCTGCTGACGGGTGTCTTCGCTGCTCCCTCGCTGGGTGGTGTCGGTATCTATGACTATGTTGCCAACGCTGTGAGCCCGGATTACTCCATCAGCGGCCAGTTCCTGGTGCAGGCCACCGGTGTGGTCGTCACCCTGGTGTGGTCTGGCGTGGTGTCGCTGGTCATCTACAAGCTGGTGGATGTGTTCATCGGTCTGCGCGTACCGGAAGAAGAGGAACGCGAAGGTCTGGACATCACCAGCCACGGCGAACAGGCTTACCACTACTGATCTGAGTGAAACCGCTTTGCGGAATTGTGGGGCGCCCTTCGGGGCGCCCCTTTTTTATGTTTACGGATGGCCTTGGCGTTCCGCCAAGTCAACTATCCTTCAGCTTGAAGTCGCCTTGCCGATACTGTGTGAACAACCATGTTGACCGTTCCCATTGCTTGCGGAGTAAGCTTTCGGGGATTTGCTGAACAAGACCCACACCCGAGGAAGACAATGCTTGATTACATCACCCGTTATGCCGATACCGTTCTGGATCGCTATCGCGACCCTTACCATGGTACTCCCCTGTTTTTCGATGGAATGAACACCTTCACGGGGAAGCCCGTGACTTGGCGTAACGTGGATGGCAGGGATTGGGAACCTTCCAATATTGCATCGCAACAGAATCTGTTGCGTACACTGACGGCAGTTTCTGGCTTGACTGGCGACGCCAAATACAAGCAGGCCGCCAAGGATGCGCTGGCCTGGCATTTTGCCCATGCTGACGCCAGCGGCCTGCTGACCTGGGGCGGGCACTGCTTCCTGGATCTCAAGACGCTGGACACGGTGGGGCCGGAAAACAAGAACAAGGTGCATGAGATCAAGCATCACTACCCGTTCTACGAACTGATGTTCGAAACCGATCCCCAGGCCACGGCACGCCTCATCAAGGCCGAGTGGAACTGCCATATCGACAACTGGGAAACGTTGGAACTCACGCGCCACGGCAGCTACGGCCGTCCGCTTGAAGAAAAGGATTTCTGGAACAAGCCGATGAACCGGGATCTGGAGATCCTGCGCGAAGCCAAAGGCCTCTCGTTTGTGAATATCGGTAATGACCTGATCTACTCGGCCGGGCTGCTTGGTCAGAACGTGCCTGGTGAGGAAAAGGCTCTGGAGTGGGCCGAGTTTCTGGCCTGGCAATACGTGCGTACGCGCTATCCCGCCACCGGCCTGGGCTGCTACCAGTTCAACCGTCCGGTCAAGCGTTCCGAGGCGCCGACCGATGAAAGCGAACGCACCTTCACCTTCTCCTTCTACGGCGACCGCGCCGAGCGCCAGTTCGGGGCGGAATATGGTGAGGTGGCCAAGGAAGCCTGGGTGCTCTTCAAGATGGACCCGGATGCGCTGAATGGCCCGGAAGGGATTTATGGCGACAGCACGCTGGCCCAGCTGACCCTCTCGCGCCAACTTGGTGCGCGTGGCGAAACGCTCCAAAAGTGGGCAGTGGATGGTCTCGAAGCCTGGCTGAAATACGCCTATGTGCCGGAAACCAACCAGATCAAGCCGATGTTTGCCGATGGCAAGGATCTGACGGGGCACGTTTTCCAGCGCTTTGGCTTCTATGGCCAAAAAGGCTGGGTCTTCGAGCGCAATCAGATCAACACCATCACCTTCTTGTCGACAGTCACCGCATGGGCTGTCAGTGGCCGCGAATCCCTCTGGCCGCATGTGTGTGCAATGGCCCGCAATTTCGGCCTTGGCGAGTGGGATGTGAAGAATCCGCGTGCCACGCGCGGTGGTGCCGTGCCGCAGCAGGCAGATTCAATTCGCCTGTTTGCGGTGCTGGAGGTCTATCGTGCCACGCAGGCCCCGGCCTACCTGGAGCTGGCAAAGGCCCTGGGGGAACGCCTGTTTGCCGCCCATGCACACCGCAACATGTTCGTACCCGGTGAGCGTCACATTCACTGCCGGTTTGACGATACCGATGCTCTGGCGCTGCTGGCACTGATTGCCACCGAACGCGGATGCCCCGAAGTGGTGCCCGGCTTCCGCAGCCAGGGCGGCTACATTCATGGGGATGCCCTGCTGCCGGATGGTACAGTTAAAAATATCACGGATATCAAGTACATATACCCGCTGACTGCCTAAGTCAGAGAGGGGGCAGAAGAGCCGATCTGTCCCCTCTGCGTTAGCATAAACCCGCATGAATAGGAATAATCTTTTGGCTAGAGTGGTCTCTGCTTGATCAAAGTCACAGCTATTTTTCGCAGTGCAAAAACAAACCTTGTTCGCAGCCTTTCCACTTTCTATGCTTTACGGCAAGAGCTTGTGGAGATGTGCAATGAAGCGGATGCCAATGTTTCTGATGATGTTGCTTGCGACTGCGATGACCGATGCTGCAGCAGATGATGCTCCCCGTGCGGCAAAACCGAAGTCTGTGGGTGGAGATCTTTCTGTAAAAGGCGCGGATTCGGCCTTTGATGCGCTTGATGAGGCCGAACGCTCCTCGATGGTGGCGAGCAAGAACGCAGCCTGAAACAGCGGGTCTGTGCTGTTTTACCGAGCGGCCCAAGCGGGCCGTTTGCGCTTCTGCGACAATGGCGGCCCTGGAACATGATTCAAGGCTACAGTCATGGCTCGCAAAATTCCCAATGTCGTCACGATTGCCGGTGTCGACCCCTCTGGGGGCGCCGGTGTTCTTGCTGACCTGAAATCCTTCTCCGCGCTGGGGGCTTATGGTTGCGGCGTGATCGCCGCCCTGACCGCGCAGAATACCCAGGGTGTGAGTGGCGTGCATGTCCCGCCCGTCGATTTCCTGCGCCTGCAGATCGATACCCTGTTTGCTGACGTGCGCCTGGATGCTGTCAAGCTTGGCATGCTCGGTTCCGCCCAGATTGTCGCGACGGTTGCCGACAGGCTGGCTCACTGGAAGGCCCCCAATGTGGTGTGTGATCCAGTGATGGTCGCAAAGAGCGGCGATGCGCTGCTTGCCAGGGATGCTGTGGGCATGGTGCGGGAGGCACTTCTGCCACAGTGCTTCATGATGACGCCGAACCTGCCGGAAGCGGGCGTGCTGCTCGAAGAACGCGCCCCGGAAAGCATCAAGGAAATGTATCGGGCCGCAGAAAAACTGCGTGAGCTGTTGCCGCTCAAAAACGAACGCTGGGTTCTGCTCAAAGGGGGGCATCTGCCGGGTAATGAGCTGGTGGATCTGCTGTTTGATGGCGACCGCATGATTGAAATGCATGGCCTGCGCATGGAGACGAAAAACACCCACGGAACGGGCTGTTCCCTCTCCTCGGCAATTGCCGCATTGCTGCCACAGGCTGTCGGCGAGCTGTATCCGGTTGAGACGGCCGTGCGCCATGCGCGTGATTGGCTGCAGAAGGCGATTGCTGCATCAGGAATGCTGGAGGTCGGTAACGGCCATGGCCCTGTTCACCACTTTCATGCGCTGTGGAAACCGTAGTCCTGAACCCGCAGAGCGGGCCCGCCCTGGTCTGGCAGGAACATCCCGACTTCGTGCTGGCAGCCAAGCCGGCCGGCATGAGCTTTCACACCGAGGGCGAGGTGCCCGGTGTGGTGGCCAGCCTCAAGCGTTTCCCCCGGGGGGAATATCTGCACGGCGTGCATCGGCTCGACCGCATGACTTCAGGCCTGATGATCTGTGCCCGCAATTCGCAGGTGGCAGCCGAGTTTGGCCAGATGTTCGAAGAGGGGCGCATCGCCAAATACTATCTGGCCCTGTCGGATCATCGCCCCGCCAAAAAGCAGGGCTGGATCAAGGGTGCCATGCAGCGTGCGCGCGGTGGCAACTGGCGTCTGGCCCGCGAAGGGGATTTGCAGGCGGTCACCCAGTTCTTCAGTTTCCTGGTGGGCAGCAATCTGCGGCTGTTCGTGGTGCGCCCTCGGACGGGGCGTACGCATCAGATCCGGGTCGCCCTGAAGAGTCTTGGGGCGCCCATTCTAGGGGATGATCGCTATGGCGGCAGCCCGGCCGACCGTGGCTATCTGCATGCCAACGCATTGTGTTTCGACTGGAAAGGCGAATCCTTCCGCTTTCTCATGCCTCCCGGCGAGGGGGCCCTTTTTCAGGAATGTGCCGATCAGCTACCGGAAGCCCCGTGGGATCTGGATTGGCCGGTATGATTGCAAACTCAAGTCACGAACAGGAGTCCCCATGAACGTTACCCCCCAACTGGAGCCAGCCGAGGCACGTATTCTCGCTGTGCTGGTGGAAAAACAGGCGACTGTTCCCGATAGTTATCCGCTCTCCCTGAATGCCCTGGTGACGGGTTGTAACCAGAAAACGGCACGCGATCCTGTCATGGAAATCAGCGAGGCGGAAGCGCTTGCGGCCCTCGACAATCTGCGCAGCCACACTCTGGTGCTCGAATCCTCGGGCAGCCGGGTGACACGCTATGCTCACAATATCGCGAAGGTGTATCAGATCTCGACGCCGGTCGTGGCTATCGTCACCACTCTGGTGTTGCGAGGGCCACAGACGATTGCGGAGTTGCGTGCCAACTGCGAGCGCCTGTACCGTTTTGCTGATGCCTCCTCGCTGGAAGCTTTCCTCACGGAACTCTCCGAGCGTAGCGCAGGGGCGCTGACCGTGCTGCTGCCGCGTGCGCCCGGTGCCCGCGAAGCCCGCTGGGCCCACTTGCTCTGCGGGATGCCGGACATCCCTGTGGCGACAGCGTCCGCCCGTGTGGAAGCCAGTTCCGGCCTGGCCGCCGAGGTAGCCGCTTTGCGTGAGGAAGTGGCCCAGTTGCGTGCTGAAGTGGCCGAGTTTCGTGCCCTGATCGAGTGAGATGGGCGGCCTGCGTCCGAGCCTGACAGATGCCAGTGGTGGGCTGACCTACCACTGGCGTGCCCTGCGTTATCGGGGCAACTTGTGGAAGCCGTTTTGCGCGCAGGTGGAACGCTGGCTCCTGGACTGGCAGCCGCCACAGGAGAAACTGCTGATTGTCGGCCCAAGTGCCGGCTATTCGCTGCCTACGGGATTTCTCTCGCGTTTTGCGCAGGTCGCGATTCTCGAGCCTGATCCCCTGGCCCGGCAATTTCTGGCGAGACGCTTTCCGGCGCTGGACTTTGTGTACGGCAGCCTTGATTGCATGGGGTCGGCAGAAGCCCCAGCCAGTCTTGCCGCAGAGTATCCGGATAGCGCCATTCTGTTTTCCAATGTTATCGGCCAGCGCCTTGACGGACTCCCCCGCTCCTGGGCGTCTGCCCTGCAGATCGCCCTGGCTGGGCATTCCTGGGCAAGCTACCACGATGTCATTTCCACGGAGATTCCACCGCGCACCATGGATCCGCGCAGATTTTCTGTGGGGGTGAGCCTGGAAGATGTGCTGATGGGCTTCTGGGATGGCGGTGAGCTTTCCTTGCACGACCACCAGACCTTTGCCGCGCTGCCGGTTGAAGACTATGCCATTTGGCAGATTCTGCCATCGCGCTATCATCTGATCGGCTGGCGTAGTCAGTGTGTTGCGTGCTGAAGGCTTCATGGCAAGGCCTTGAACCTTAGAGAAAGCACGCGTTGATGTGATGGTTCCGGCACATTCTTGCAGGGCCGCTTTCAGCTGTGCTCTGGCAGCACCAAAGCGCACTCCTGGCAAAATCACAGACAAGGCATAACGCTTGGGCGTTCGTGCAGCAAGGGTGTTGCCCAGCCTGCTGATGTCCTCCAGATGTTCGTTCTCGTCGGTAGCAATCTTTCCCGTGCGGATGATTTCGAGCTACCGATGCAGCTCGGTCAGCGAGGAAAGTGCTTTCGGGGTGCAGGATTCCCATTTGTCTTCCAGGCGCTGCGCCCGGCCCCGCATCATTCATGGTGGCAAGCAGTGCCTTGCCGTGGATTGCTGTGGGCAGAGTCAGGGGGATATCTGGCCGAAAGACCGGATCAGGTCAGGGGTAAGCGCGGTGTGGTGCGTGCGCAGCGTCTGCGGGCAGAGCGATGTCTGCGGCACATGGGGTCAGGATGTGGGCAAACGCCCGGCAATGGCAGATCAGAGTTCCATCATCGTGGTGGGTTCGTCCACGCTCATCATCTGCGGAAATTCCGGCATGGGGGGAAGATCATAGTCAGATTCCACCAGCCCCAGCTTGCGCAACTGGCGCAGGATCTCCTTGGGGTCACCCAACATTGAAAGTGCAGTACTCAATTGGCCAAGGGGTGTCTTGCCGTCCACCAGGATCAGTGCGCTACGCAGGCGTGGCGTCAGTCCAAGTGTACGGTCGCTGACTTCGGCACGTCCCCTGGCTGTCTTCGAAAAGATTTCCACGTCAAACATACGATGCTTCTCCGTCTCACTGAACTCATCCTAGCCATAGATTGACCGGCAGAGAAGCTCTTCAGGCTGCTTATGGGGCACAAAATCGACCGAAGGTTGCCCAAGTGGGATCAGCGTCGAATTATTGCCAACAATAACCAATTGCGTGCCCGTGCGATAGGTAAAAAACGTAACAAATTGAAACGTTTATGTGTTGCTTTTCGTAAAAACAAGCCAGTTGCAGAGTATGCATAAAAACTATTTTTTACTGCTGACAATCCTGCTTATTGTAATTTTTATGGATTTTGCATCCAAAGGGATTTCTTCGGAGCTGCCCTCAAGGTCACCCGTCTGAGCGGCCACTGAGCCGCTCTTCGAAATACGCGCCACGACAAGGATTTTGCTCTTGGCGTCGGGCGGTGTCTGGGCCATGAGCGGGGCTTTCGTGAAATCAAACTGTGCCGGCAAATCTGCTGCCGTGAAGCGCATTGCTGCCAGAGGGGGACCACCTGCTGCGGGGCGTGCGAAGACGAATACGGTATCCTGCGGGGTGATCTTGTCTTTCAGGGCAGGTGCCAGGCTGATCAGCCCACTGGCGGTGAGCACCGAAGTGGTGGCACCTGACAGGCGCCGGGCTTCGGCGATCATGGCGCGTGCCGACTGGCCGGTTTCGCTCTGCGGATCAACGTGGCCGGCCATGCGCTCCCACAGAGTGATGGCCCTGGTGTAATCGGCTTTCTCAAAGGCTGCGGTGCCAGCCAGGGCAAGCGCCTTGACGTTGTCCGGATCAATCTTGAGCGCACGTTCCACCAGCGCCAGGGCGTCGGGTGTCATGTGCCCGCCTTCGGCGTTGGCCACTGCGTCGCCCCAACTGGCGAGCACATCGGCGTTTTCTGGCAGCATCGCGGCAAGCTTCGCGTAGCTGGCTGCGGCATCCTGATAACGCCCCAGCACCATATAGGAACGGCTCAGCATCAGGCGCGCCTCGGCATCCTCCGGGTGTTCGGCCACTTTGTTGGCGAGTTTTTCCACCATGGCAGCGATCTGCGTGCTGGTGATCGCCGCTGCAGGCTGGCGTTTGGCTGGATCAAGTGCGGCCGGGTTGCCGAGTACGGCATACAGGCCGACACACAAAACCAGTGCGCAGCCCCCGATTGCGCCCGCCAGAAGATGGCGCGGTGCGTGGGGGCGGAGGTGTTCCTGGGCTGTTTCTTCCTCGACGAGCCGGCGGGCCAGGGCGTCTACACTCTCCGTGTGTTCGGCGCTGCTGATACGTCCAGCTGCCAGTTCGGCGTCCAGGTCGGCGCGCTGTTCCCGCAGAATGGCCAGTGCTTCCCCGGCTTTACCTACCCCGATGACAGGGGACTGGCGCCACAGGGGCCACAGCAGGGTACCCAGCACCAGAAAGAGCAGGATTGCAGCCAGGATGATGAAAGCGCTCATTTCTCGTCCTTCGGGTCAGCCAGCAGTGCGCGCGCCTTGGCCAGCGCGGCGGCATCGGGGGTGGCAGCCGGTGCCTTGCGGCGGCGTACCAGGGTTCTGGCGAAAACGCCAAGTGCGAGAATGGCCAGTACCGCAGGGCTCAGCCAGAGCAAGAGGGTGGAGGTCTGCAGTGGCGGGTCGTAGAGCACGAAGTCACCGTAGCGTTCCACCATGTAGTCGCGTACTTCTTTCTCGCTTTTGCCAGCAGTGAGCATTTCGCGTACCTGGCGACGCAGATCCTTCGCCAGATCGGCCTGTGATTCGGCAATCGATTCATTCTGGCAGACCAAACAACGCAACTGCTCGGTGATATGGCTGACGCGTGCGTCGAGCGAAGACTCACTGACTTCCGCCCCCTGGGCGAGGCAGCTCCAGGCCAGCAACAGCGCAATCAGAAATCTAGGCACCTTGCAGCTCCTTGATGTGCGGCAGCAGAACATGCTCGAGGGAATCCGCATTGAGCGGGCCGGTGAACTTGTAGCGGATGCGCCCCTGTTTGTCGATGAGGAAGGTTTCCGGCACACCGTACACGCCGAAATCGATGCCTACGCGTCCCGCTGTATCCATGATGCTATTGGTATAAGGATCGCCGAACTGGTTCAGCCAGGCAAGCGCATCGTCGCGTTTATCCTTGTAATCGAGGCCGATGATGGGAATAAGCTGACGCTTCGAGAACTCCAGCAGTACCGGGTGTTCATCCCGGCAACTGACGCACCACGAGGCCCACACATTGAGCAGCCAGACCTTGCCGCGCATGTCTGCCAGTGTCATCTGTGTGTCAGGCTGATGCAGCACCGGCAGTGCGAATTCAGGCGCCGGTTTGTTGATCAGCGGTGACGGGATGAGGCGTGGATCGTGGCGCAGGCTCCAACCAAGCAGTATCGCCAAAGCCACGAAAACGATGAGAGGGATGAGCGCCTTGAGTTTCATGCTGCCTCGGATTTGTTGCGTTTGCGGTAACGGCTATCGAGTGCCGCGCACAGGCCGCCGAGTGCCATCAGCAGGCAGCCGGCCCAGATCCAGCGCACGAAAGGCTTGTAGTACAGGCGCAGCACCCAGGCGTCGGGTGTCGGGGCATCACCGAGCGACACATACACATCGCGGAACAGGCCTGCGTCAATCGATGCTTCTGTCATCTGCATGTTATTGGCGGTGTAGACGCGCTTCTGCGGCGTGAGCATGCTGACCAGCTGATTGCCGCGCCAGAGCTGTACACGTCCCTGGATTGCGGTGTAGTTGGGGCCGCTGATCTCGTCGATCCCCTGCAGCGTGAAACGGTAGCCTGCGAGCTGCGCTGAATCTCCCACTTTCATGGCGACATCGGCGTTTTGCTCCAGCCCCTTGACGAAGGTGACGCCGACGATGAACACGCCAATACCGATATGGGCAAGCCACATGCCCCACCATGCCGCAGGAATGTCTGCCAGACGGCTGACAGCGGAGGCCGCCGGGGTGCCGCGCAGGCGCTGCTGGAGTAGTTGCAGGCTGGCGAGGAAAACCCAGGTAGCAAGGCTCAGCCCGAGCACCCCGCGAACGCTGAAGACGCCGACACCCCAGGCACCGGCGAGGCCGATCACCAGACTTGCGGCAAAAGGCAGCCACAGCTGGCGGACAATGGCCGGCAGGGCATGGCGTTTCCAGCGCAGGAAGGGCGCCACCACCATCACCACCACCACGGGTGTCATCAGGGGCACAAACACTACCTCAAAATAAGGTGGGCCGACAGAAAGCTTGGTGGTGCCGAGCACGTCGATGAGCAATGGATAGAGTGTGCCGAGCAGGACTGTGGCAGTGACCACGGCGAGCAGCACGTTGTTGATGAGGAGCGCCGTCTCGCGTGACACATCGCTGAACAGGCCACCCCCTTCGAGACGTGGAACGCGCCAGGCGTACAGCAGCAGCGAACTGCCGATAACCGCCACCAGCAGTGCCAGGATGAAGACGCCACGGCTCGGGTCGGCGGCAAATGCATGCACGCTCGTGAGCACGCCGGAGCGTACGAGGAAGGTGCCGAGCAGCGAGGCGGAAAATGCCCCGATGGCGAGAAGGATGGTCCAGCCCTTGAACGCGCCGCGTTTTTCCGTGACGGCCAGGGAATGGATCAGTGCCGTGCCGAGCAGCCAGGGAATGAAGCTGGCGTTTTCCACCGGATCCCAGAACCACCAGCCGCCCCAGCCCAGTTCATAGTAGGCCCAGCCCGAGCCGAGCGTGATCCCCAGTGTCAGGAACAGCCACGCCGTCAGTGTCCAGGGGCGTGACTGGCGCGCCCAAGCGGCGTCGAAGCGCCCTTCGAGCAGCGCCGCGATGGCAAACGCGAAGGCTACCGAAAAACCCACGTAGCCCATGTAGAGCAGTGGTGGATGTGCCACCATGCCGGGGTCCTGCAGCAGCGGGTTGAGGTCGTTGCCTTCGGCTGCACCGGGTAACAGGCGGATGAAGGGATTCGAGGTGAACAGCAAAAACGTGAGGAAGCCGGCATTCACCAGCCCCAGCACGCCGAGCACGCGTGCCGCAAACACTTCCGGCAGGCGTCGCGAGAAGGAAACCGCCGCAGTCCAGCCGGTGAGCATCAGCCCCCATAGCAGCAGAGAGCCTTCGTGACTGCCCCAGACTGCGGTGAGCCGGTAGATCAGCGGCAGATGACTGTTCGAATGCTGGGCCACATAGGTTACCGAGAAATCGTTCTCGGCGAAGGCCCAGGCAAGGCAGGCGAAAGCGCCCGCCACCAGGGCAAACTGCAGGCGCGCCGCAGGGCGAGCAATCCCCAGCAGCGCAGCGTCGCCGCGTGCAGCGCCCCACAATGGCAGCACCCCCAGTGCGAGCGCGATGGCAAGGGCGAGGATCAGCGCAAAATGGCCAAGTTCTGGAATCATCGTGACCTACTTCAGAGTGCGTTCGGTGGCGTGTGCCTTGTCGATGGCATCGCGGGCGGGCGGGGGCATGTAGTTCTCGTCATGTTTGGCAAGGATCGTGGTGGCCACGAATACCCCCTGGGCATCCAGGCTGCCTTCTGCAACGGCGCCCTTGCCTTCCTTGAAGAGGTCCGGCAGTGCGCCCCTGAAGAGCACCGGTACATTCTGGGCTGTGTCAGTCAGTGTGAAGTGCGTGGTGATGCCGTCTGCCTCACGGCTGAAAGACCCTTTCAGTACCATGCCACCCAGCTTGAAAGCCCTGCCCTGTGGCACCTTGCCGGCGGCCACCTCGCTGGGGGTGTGGAAAAGCATCAGATTGTCATTGAAGGCGAATAGCACCAGCGCCGTGGCGCCAGCCAGCAGGGCCATGCAGATGCCGATCAGAAGGAAACGTTTGTGGCGGGCTTTCATGGGCACGGGTTCCGGTATTGAAAGGTCCAGAAGTATTCGGTTTCGCGCCACACGCCCTCTTCGCCGAACTCGCCTATCATGGCCTGCATCTGCGCTTCATCCGGAAAGTTCTTGAGGATACGGTGGCGGCTGCCATCTTCGAGCACGCGGATCTGATAGGTATTGCCGGCGGCATCCGTTTCGGCAATCGGTGTGCTGCTGCCGGCCACGTAGCGATTGTCCATGAAGACGACCACGGCATCCGGGCGCAGGCGGGCATGCAGACTGACCATGAAATCGTGGCGGCGTTCAATCGGTACGTGGGAAATCCAGAAGCCCGCAAAGGCGGCATCGAAGCTGCCCAGATCGGGTGACAGTGCGTAGGCATCTGCCTGCAGGAAGACCACCCTGCCGAATACACGGTTGCGGGCAATTTCGAGAGGTTCCAGGGTGCCATCGGTGAGCGTCAGTGAAGCACAGGCGGGGGCGATGAACTGGCTCCAGTAGCCGGTGCCGCCGGCAATTTCCAGCACATGACGGCCGCCAAACTGCCCAGGCAGCCAGGTTTCGAGCTGGCGCAGATCCGCCTGGCGTTCCGGTTTCTGATAGATCCTGTCGTACTCATTGGCGCGCTGGGCGTAGTACTCGCGCAGGCCTTCGGCCTCACTCATGCTTGATCCTCGATCTGTTGCAGGCGGCGCAGCTGGCGCAGACGCTGTTTGTGGCGGCGCGCCTGCAGAATGATTTCGCCGGCAATCAGGAGTGCACTGATCCCATATGCACCCCACACGAAAAATCCGCGCCCGCCCATCGCCAGGAATTCTGGGAACGATTGCCAGTTCATTTCGGTTCTCCCTTGCTGATCAACTGGCGGGCCCAGTCGGTATGCCGCTCACGTTCGAGAATGATGCCGCGCACGCGGTAAAGGCTCATCGCAAGGCTGTAGAACCATGTTGCGAAGGCCATCACCAGCATGCCGAGGAGCATGGTCGTGGCCATGCTGGGGGCTTTGGTGAGGCTTACCGAAGCGCCCTGATGCAGAGTGTTCCACCACTTCACCGAAAAGTAGATGACCGGCACGTTGATTACCCCGACCAGGGTGATGATGGCACCGGCCTTGTCTGCGCGGCGGGGGTCTTCAATGGCTGAGGTGAGGGCGATAAAACCGAAATACAGAAATTGCAGCAGCAGCTGTGAAGTCAGCCGGGCATCCCACACCCAGTAGGTGCCCCAGGTCGGCCGCCCCCAGAGGGCACCGGTCCACAGTGCAATGAAACAGAACAGTGCGCCCGTGGGCGCCAGCGCGCGCGTCATGTAGAACGACAGGCGGGTGCCCAGGCCGAGCCCGATGGCGGACCAGAAGGCCATCACCACATAGATGAACATACTCATCCAGGCTGCAGGCACATGAATGAAGATGATGCGGTACACCTCACCCTGCACGGCATCGCTGGGCGCCACAAAAAAGCCCAGGTAGAGACCGAAGATGCAGCTCAACGCCGCCAGCACCGCAAACACCGGCACCAGCCGGCCGGCAAGTGGGTAGAAGGTCTGTGGGGATGAAAACCGGAATAGGTTCATGGTCATGGGTGATCCGTACTGCATGCAATGATACGGAGATTCTGCGGGTCGGTGCGCGTTCGTGTGTGCATCGTGCGCCTACTCGCAGGCCAGCCGCAGGGCTGCCACGCAGGCCAGTGGCGCCAGTGCCAGGCAGCCCAGGCTCAGTCCGCCAAGCAGGGCCAGATGGCCCTGGACGGTGAGCCCGGAGGCCCAGGCATCCACTGCCCCTGCGCCGAAAATCAGGATCGGCACACACAGGGGCAGCACCAGCAGCGCCAGCAGGCTGCCGCCCCCGCGCAGACCCAGGGTGAGTGCTGCGCCAATCGCCCCGAGCAGGGACAGTGCCGGGGTGCCCAGGGCCAGCGTGGCGGTGAGGATGCCGATGGCGCCGGGTTCGAGCTGGTACATCAGGCCCAGCAGCGGGGTGATCACCACTACGGGCAGCCCGGTGCCGAGCCAGTGGGCAAGAATTTTCGCCACCACCCAGAGGACAGGCGGCTCGGGTGATAGCAACAACTGTTCGAGCACGCCACTCTCGAAATCCTGCGCGAACAGGCGTGGCAGGGCCAGCAGGCTGGCGAGCAGGGCCGCCACCCAGATCACTCCGGCACCAATCATGTGCAGACGGGCTGCGTCAGCACCGATGCCAAAGGGAAACAGGCTGGCAACCACCACGAAAAAGCACAGTGCCACGAGCAGATCGCCGCGGCTGCGCCAGGCAATCAGCAGATCACGATGCAGCATGCCGAGGATCAGTTTCATGGCGCGAAATCCTCAACCTTGAGTGTCTGCTGGGGCAGTGTGAAGCTCACGTCCTGATGGGAGGTGAAGATCACGATGCCACCAGCGGCACAATGCGCGGAGCAGCGCCCGGCAAGCTCTTCGATGGCGGCCTGGTCGAGCGCGGTGAAGGGTTCGTCGAGGATCCACAGGGGGCGTGTTGCGGCGAGTGTCAGGCGGGCCAGCGCTACGCGCCGTCGCTGCCCCTGCGAAAGTACCTTGCAGGGCAGGTCCAGCTGTGCCGCGAGCCCGATTTCCTGCAGGGTCTGGCAACATTCCTGAGGCGAGGCAGCAATACCTGCACTCAGGCAGGCGAAATGCAGGTTCTCTTCCGGGGTCAGCAGATCGCTGAGGGTGGCGGCGTGGCCCAGGTAGCACAGTGCGGCGTTAAAGGTCTCGCGTTGCGTCTGGATCGGCTTGCCCTGCCAGCGGATCTGCCCGGCCGCAGGCTCTCCCAGGCCGGCCAGCAGGCGCAGCAGGCTGGTCTTGCCAGTGCCGTTGGCGCCGGCCACGCGCAGCAGGCTGCCTGCAGCGAGGGTGCAGCCGAGCTTGCGGAACAGGAGGCGTTCGCCACGCAGGCAGGCGAGTTGATCAATCTCAAACATGAGCGCATTCAACCACAAGCGGCGGTCGCGGGCCAGCCCGCCGAACAGCTGGTGTTTCGGCTTGGCCCCGGGTCGGGGCGCCTGCAAACCCGTGCTGCGCACGACGCGGCGTGTCGGTGCTGCCGGGTTCCCAGCTTTAATGTCATTTTTATATGTCAGGGTGCTGTTTGCGGAAGTGCGGCGCAGATAAGATATGGGCATTTCGTACCACGGGGAAACCCGCAAGCATAAGGAGAAAGCCTGATGAAGATCGTTCTGGGTTCGATGGTGATGGCTGCGCTATCTACACTGGTGGCGGTGCCTGCTCAAGCTGCGCCGGCACCGGTCACCCTGCGGGTGGTGACGCCGTTTGCGACCGGCCATATCCTGGCAGATACGGCAGACCGTTTTAAGGAAGCACTTGCGAAGAGCGCCCCCCACATCAAGGTCAGTGTGCAGACGGGGGTACTGAATGAACAGTCGATTGATCCGGCATTCCAGAAATGTTCGGCGGAGGAGCGTGTTGGCGAGGTGATGCTGACAGGCGGGCAGCCCTTGCAGGATTATGCGCCGAGATATTTCTTCTTTAATGGGCCGTATGTCATCCGCGATTTCGCCCATCTGCAGAAAGTCTGGCACAGCAGCATTGGACGGGCGATGCTCAAGGAGCTGGAAGCACAGGGCAATGTCGTGGCGTTTGATCCTGTGTATCGTGGGTTCCGGCAGTTTACGGCGGGCAAGGCAATCAATACGCCGGCTGACTTTCAGAGCGTGAAGCTGCGCCTGCCACCGACGCCGGACTGGATTGCCGTGTGGCAATCCCTGGGCGTTACGCCCGTGCAGGTGCCGCTGCCCGGAATTTATGCGGCACTCAAGGATGGCACGGCAGAAGCTTCCGAGGGGGATCTCACACAGATCAAGTCACTCAGGCTCAATGAGGTGCAGACCCATCTGATTCTCACCAATCATCTGGTGGGTTTCGGCATGCCGATGGTAAATGCCTGCTTCTTCAAGAAGGAACTGTCGCGGCGGGATCAAGCCAGGGTGCGTCAGGCCCTGGAGAAAGCCATCCAATGGGGCAGCCGCACCAGCAGCGAGCGTGAGGCCGGTGTGCTGGCCGATCTGCAGGCTGGCGGCATGACCCTTGTGAAGCCCGATGCGGCGGCCATCCGAAGCGCGGCCGAGCCGGCAATCAATGAACTGTTTGCCACCAAGTGGACGGTGACTACCTGGAAGGATGTTCTTGCGCAGTAAGCCTCGCCGCCTGCTGCCTGGCTAAAAGGGCAAGAGGCGGCGCATATGCCGGCGGAGAGATTCCATCTGGCATGGTTTGGCGTCCGGCTGTCGGCTGAAATATGCGGGTCACAATGCAGATTTCCTCGCGGAGCCCACAGTCCCCAAGAGTTCGTTTAGTTGCGTCTTTGCATCTGAGTTATTGCGTAAAATTCCCCTGGTTGCTATTAATTTTGTAAGAGTTATTCTTACAGTGCGGATGGCAAACAGGATCCTGAATCCTGAAAAACAAATAATCCTAAGGAGACAGTACCATTTGTAGCTGTAGCGTCAGTGCAGGCTCAATGGCAGGGCGGCATCGCCGCCCTGCCATTGCACGATCCACAAAATACTGTGCCCAAGGTGGCAGCACAGAACAGCGCCTACAACCAGCCGCCGAACCCGGGTTTCTATCTCGGAACCGACACGAAGGTCGTCACACTGTCCGCCATCTACGTGGCCAAATAATCAATGTTTAACGTTTTGTGCAAGGCCGGCCGCTGCAGGCGGCCTTTTTTTGATGATTTAGTGCTTTGCAGTTCCACACTTAACAGGTATGCTTCACAAACGCGGCATTGCAGGCCAGTCTCCTCGCCGCATTCTGTAGCACTTCCGGCGCAAGCCTCCTGTCCTACTGTCATCCCGAATTTTCTTGCTTCGTCTTCCGCGACTGGCGCCAGACGGCTCTAAGCCGTGTCTGGCAGGTCGACGCAGTGCTCCCATTTGTCTGGAGTAATATGTCCTTTGCATCCCTCGGGCTCATTGAGCCCATTGTCCGCGCCGTGACCGAGTGCGGCTACACCGAACCCACCCCCATTCAGGCCCAGGCTATTCCTGTCGTGCTTGCGGGTGGTGATCTGCTGGCCGGGGCACAGACCGGCACCGGCAAGACTGCCGGTTTTGCACTGCCCGTGCTGCAGCGTCTGGCGACCACGCCGGCGCGTAAGAAAGGTGCCGTACGTGCCCTGATTCTCACCCCGACCCGCGAGCTGGCGGCCCAGATCGGTGAGAACGTGGAGTCTTATTCCAAGCATGTAGCACTCAAGTCGCTGGTGGTTTTTGGCGGCGTCAACATCAATCCGCAGATCAAGGCACTGCGTGCAGGTGTGGATGTGCTGGTGGCCACGCCAGGGCGCCTCCTTGATCACGTGCAGCAGAAGACCGTGGATATCTCCTCGGTCGAAATTCTGGTTCTCGATGAAGCCGACCGCATGCTCGACATGGGCTTCATCCGCGATATCCGCAAGGTGCTCGCCCTGCTGCCCAAGCAGCGCCAGAACCTGCTCTTCTCAGCGACTTTCTCGGACGAGATCAAGTCACTGTCCGATGGCATTCTGAATAAGCCGGCCCTGATTGAAGTGGCGCGCCGCAATGCGCCAATCGAACTGGTGACCCAGCAGGTCATGCTCGTCGATCAGAAGGCCAAGCGTCATCTGCTGGCCCACCTGATCAGTGAAAAAGCCTGGTTCCAGGTTCTCGTGTTCACACGCACCAAACATGGTGCCAACCGCCTTGCCGAGCAGTTGAGCAAGGGCGGCATTCCGTCTCTGGCGATTCACGGCAACAAGAGCCAGAATGCCCGCACGCGCGCGCTTGCCGAGTTCAAGAGCGGGCAGTTGCAGGTGCTGGTGGCAACCGATATTGCGGCCCGTGGCCTGGATATTGTCGAGCTGCCCCACGTGGTGAACTTCGAACTGCCGAATGTGCCTGAAGACTATGTGCACCGCATCGGGCGTACCGGGCGTGCCGGGGCGACGGGCGAAGCCCTGTCGCTGGTGTCCTCGGACGAAGCAAAGTTTCTCTCCGATATCGAAAAGCTGACGCGTCGCAAGATTGAGCGCGTGAGTGTGCCTGCATTTGAAATGCCGGTGATGGCTGCTGGCGAAAGCGATGATCGCCCACCGCGCCAGCCCCAGGGGCGTGGTCGTCAGGGTGGGCAGCGCCGTGAGGGGGC
This sequence comes from Rhodocyclaceae bacterium UBA1310, assembly GCA_002307175.1. Classification (GTDB taxonomy): domain Bacteria; phylum Pseudomonadota; class Gammaproteobacteria; order Burkholderiales; family Rhodocyclaceae; genus Uliginosibacterium. The sequence continues at coordinate 2,390 of DBTS01000049.1, read as the reverse complement.
TGCGCCGCGTAGCGCCGGCGCCCCCCGCTCCGCTGCAGGGCAGGCAGACAGACCGCGTCGTTCTGACGACGCGCCGCGTGCCGGCCAGAGCAAGCCGCGCAGTGGCGCAGGCGGCGGGCGTACCGGTCAGGGCAATGGCCAGTCCCGTCCTACTGATGGAGCGCGTCGTACAGAAGCTTCCCAGGGTAGCGGGCGCGGGCGTCCTGCCCAGGCACAGGCTGGCAAGCCACGTGCCGCGCGTGACGATGCCAATGGTCGTCGCCCGCGTCGCGAAGGCGGGCATTCGTCTGCTGGCAAATCCCGTCAGGGGGGTGAGGCACGTTCGACCCAGTCTGCTGCGGGTGACGAATCGGGCAGCGGTCTGCGTGGCGTCTTTACGCGCGGTCTCGCAGCACTGCGCCGGTTGGGTGATAACTGATACCAGCAGCCCGCGATCCAGTCGCGGGGCTGCGATCAGAAAAACGGGAGCTTCGGCTCCCGTTTTTATTGCTCCTGCACAAAGCCCTGTTTGGCTGCAACGGGTTTGGTGGCCCGATAGAATCCCTGCGAATAGGGTTTGGCCAGATTGGCACTCCAGGGCAGGCCGTCGGCACGCCCGATGCTGTGCCAGTATTCCGGCAGAACCTTGTCGTAGGTTGCAATGGCCGGTGCAATGGCTTCAGCATGATAGCGTTCGTCATGCCGGAATGAAGCCAGGGGCAGGCGCGGTTTGGGTTGTGCCGGCGTGGCAATATGGCCGATGGTGACCCCGACAATCGGATAGGTCAGAGCCGGCAGCTCCAGCAAATCAATCATTTCCTGCGGATTGCGGCGCAGCCCGCCAATTGCCACTACTCCCAGCCCCAGTGAGCGCGCGGCAAGCATCAGATTTCCCAGAGCGATACCGGCATCTACCGCACCCGCAGCAAAACCATCCACGCTTTCATGAATATGCTGGGTGGCGCCCACGTTCTGTAGCCCAACACTGGTCTTGTTGAAATCCACGATGACCGTGATGAAAACCGGAGCCTCGGCGATCCACGGCTGCCCTCCCGCCAGCTCGGCGATGCGGGCACGCTTGGCTGCATCCCGGACAACCACCAGCGATACGTGCTGGGCATTCATCGAGCTAGGGGCATGCCAGGCGGCTTCTATGATGCTTTCAAGCAGATCATCGGAGATCGGGGCGGTGGAGAAGGAGCGGTCGCTGCGATGCGTGAACTGAAGCGCCAGTGTCTCATTCATGGGAGCAATCCTCTGTGTGCGGAAATGCGCCCATTATTCCGGGGAAGCCGAGAATATGCTGTCAGTCTGCCAGGGGCGCTTGATGTATGGCAATTGTCATACGGGATTCCCCTGGTACGGCGTCAGTGGCCAAGACCTTTTGCAAGCTGCGCGGCAAGGCGCTCGGCCTGCCCCAGATAGCTGCGCCCCAAAAGATTCAGGTGGTTGAGGATGTGATACAGGTTGTAGACCGGCTTACGCCGCTCGTAATCAGCATGCAGCGGCAAACTTTTGCGATAGGCTGCATAGAAAGCCAGTGGCAGGCCCCCAAAAAGCTCAGTCATGGCCAGATCCGTTTCGCGATCACCGTAGTAGCAGGCTGGATCAAACAGTACCGGGCTGCCGTCGGGCAGGCAGCCGAGATTGCCACTCCACAGGTCGCCATGCAGCAGGCTGGCTTCCGGCCGGTATTCCAGAAACAGGGCCGGCAGCTTGGCGTAAATGGCCTCGGCATGCTGTTTCAGGCCACTGCCAAAACCGCGGGCGGCAGCCATTTCAAACTGTGGCTGGAGACGTGCCGTAATGAAGAAGCCCGCCCAGTTGGTGCTCTCGAAATTGTGCTGTGGGTTGCTGCCGATGAAATTGTCGTGAGTCCATCCATAAGCCTGGTGGGTACACCGATGCAGTTCGGCAAGTGCCTCACCGGCGCGGGCAGCAGCCGTTGCTTCGTGCAGCGGCTGGATATCCAGCCATTCAAGGAGCAGGTAAGCCTGCCCTGCCGCCACGCCGTGTCCTATGACCTGCGGCACCCGGATGGCTGGGCATTGTGCGAGGGCCTGCAGACTCTTCGCCTCGGCCTCGAACATTGGCAGATCCGCCGCGCCGCGCAACTTTGCGAAGACGCTCGATTGCGCCCCGTGCAGACGTATCGCGGTATTGATATCGCCGCCGCCGACAGGTTCCACCGTCTCGGCATGGAATGCTGTGCCAAGACTCTGGCGTGCCGAGGTTTCGAGTGCGTCAATGAGGGTGGAAGTGAGCATGTGGATTGGTTTGGAGCAGGCCTTGGAAGCTGTTCATGATCTTACTGCGAAGGTGTGATTGGGCCTCACGCAGCGCGCTTCGCACTGTTGAGGCTCTCTCGCAAAAGGCCCTGAGCGGGTTCTTAGAAGCTGTTCATGATCTTA
>DBTS01000065.1:2411-26328 GCA_002307175.1 Rhodocyclaceae bacterium UBA1310 | reverse complement strand
TCGATGCAGCGCCGCCACCAGAAAGTCATCGAAGAAGCGCCGGCTCCCGGCATTGACCGCAAGCTCATCGCCTCCGTTGGCGAAGCCTGCGTGGAAGCCTGCAAGCGCATCAACTACCGTGGCGCCGGCACTTTCGAATTCCTGTACGAAGACGGGAAGTTCTTCTTTATCGAGATGAACACCCGCGTGCAGGTGGAACACCCGGTGACCGAACTGATCACCGGTGTCGACATTGTGCAGGAACAAATCCGCGTGGCTGCTGGCGAAAAGCTGCGCAACACCCAGCGCGATATTCATCTGCGCGGGCATGCCATGGAATGCCGCATCAACGCCGAAGACCCGTTCAAGTTCACCCCCTCCCCGGGCAAGATCACCCAGTGGCACACTCCGGGTGGCCCAGGCATTCGCGTCGATTCCCACGTGTATGCCGGCTACACCGTGCCGCCGCATTACGACTCGATGATCGGCAAGCTCATTGCCTATGGTGATACGCGCGAACAGGCTATCCGCCGCCTGCGCATCGCCCTCTCGGAAATGGTGGTCGAAGGTATCAAGACCAACATCCCGCTGCATCAGGAAATGCTGATGGATTCGCATTTCGTGCAGGGCGGCACGAGCATCCACTATCTCGAAAAGAAACTTGCGGGGAACACCTGACCCATGTGGTACTCGGTTTCCATGCAGGCCGCGGCTGACGTGGCCGAGGCTCTTTCCGAAGCGTTGATGGATGCAGGTGCCCTGTCCGTCAGCATCGAAGATGCTGACGCCGGCACTGACCGTGAAACGCCGCAGTTTGGCGAACCGGGCAGTATCAACGAACGTCTCTGGTCGCAGAGTGTGGTCATCGCCCTCTTCGACCCGGAGGCGGATCTGCCCGTCATGCTGGCGCAGGCTGCCGGCGCCGTAGGGCTGGAGAGTGTGCCGGACTTCCATGTTGAGGAAGTGCCCGAACAGAACTGGGTGCAGGTCACCCAGGCCCAGTTCGAGCCGATCAGGATTACGGATCGCCTGTGGATCGTGCCCTCCTGGCATCAGGCCCCGGATGCTGACGCCATCAATATCGAAGTCGACCCCGGCATGGCGTTCGGTACGGGCTCACACCCCACCACGCGGCTCTGCCTGCAGTGGCTTTGTGATACCGTGAGCGCAGGTGCCAGTGTGCTTGATTACGGTTGCGGCTCCGGCATTCTCGGCATCGCTGCTGCCAAGCTGGGCGCTACCCAGGTCACTGGCTGCGATATCGATGAGATTGCAGTCGCCACGGCTGCTGCAAACGCCACTCGCAACGGGGTTTCCAACGCTTGTTGGATGCATAGTGCGAAACGGCTCGAAGGGCAGTACGATATGGTGGTGGCAAATATCCTGACCAATCCGCTCTGTATCCTGGCTCCCCATCTGGTTGCGCATGTCAAACCCGGTGGCTTGCTGGCATTGTCGGGCGTTCTGGCCATTCAGGCGGAACAGGTTATTGATGCCTACGCACCGTACATCGGGCTTGTCGTAGGGGCAGAACACGAAGGCTGGATCAGACTGGAGGGGCGCAAGGCATGCTGACTACGCGTTGTCCGCACTGCAATACTGCGTTCAGGATCCGTCCTGAACAGCTCAGCGTACGCGGTGGCCGCGTACGCTGCGGACATTGCCAGCAGGCTTTCTCTGCCCTGGCGCAGCTTGAAGACGTGGATGACGAGGAACTGGGCAACCTCAACCTCCCGCCGCGCACTCCTGCGCCTGCTCCACGCCCGGCCACGCCGGGCGCCCGCCCCACCCCCTCCAGCCCTAATCCGCCAGTTGCTCCGGCCCCCTCTGCACCTGCCAGCGTGCGCCCCACGCTGGCGGCGAATGCTCCGGCACCAGCGCCTGCGACACGGTCTCCCGTCAGCAGCCAGCCGCCGATTGCACCTGCCCCCCGAGCTGCCGCCTCCGCAACACCGGGCGCCTCCTCCGCTGCGGCAGGCGATCCACCGATTTCTCCGGCGCTGTTCACCGCCACGGGCTTACCCCCAATAAAGCCACCTCCCGCCCCAACGCCCAGACCTGCTGCGCCTGCTGGGGCGCCCGCTTCGCCATGGCCAAATATTCCGGCCGGGGCGGCACGCCCGGCATCTCCCGCACCAGCCGCACCTCGGGTAACTCGGCCAGGCAATCTGTCGTCAATGCCGGTGCCGAATGCTGTCGCACCGGACGAAACCTCCATGGTGACCTCGTGGGACGCCTTCAAGTTGCCTGTCGATATCGAAGATATCGAGGACGACCCGAAGGAGCCGACATTCTCGATGCCTTCGGTCGCGCCGGACTTCATGGATGGGCCGATGGATCGCAACCGCAGCCCCCTGGCCAGAACCATCAAGGATGCCCCCAGGGCAATCAAGGACACGCCCAAGCCTTCTCCGCTGCGCGAAGAGCATAAAGAACCCAGTTTCGGGCCACAGCCCACTGCGGATGAGGAAGAGTTCTCCATGAGCATTGTGCTCGACGGAGACTCCGTTCCCAGTAATACGCCTGCAGACCCGGATTTTGACAAGCCGACCACTGCGCCAGTGCCGGAAAAGCTGGAGCCCTATCGCTCCGAGATCGCCCGGCAGCTGGGGATTCCGGCATACACCTCGGAAGCGGAAGAAAGCACCGTAGACCAGACGGTGATGCTTGAAGAGCCCGTCGAGATCGTCCCCACCACGATGGGCAACGGCCCCGAATCCCTCTTTGAAGAGCACGAACGCCAACTGGGCAAAAAAGAGGGGAAAGGCAAAAGCAAAGGTATCGAGGATCGCCGCCAGAAACGTTCCGGCGGCTATATCTGGATGCTTGGCGTTTTAGGCATGCTGGTGGTTTTTGCGCTGCTCGCCAGCTACCTGATGCGCACGGAACTCGCACGTTCGGTGCCTTCATTGCGCCCGACACTTGAATCCGCCTGCGCCTCCATCGGCTGCACGGTGCCCTACCCGCAGGATGCAGACCAGATCGTGTTGCAGGGGCACAGCTTCAATCCCGACCCCGGCCAGGACGGCAAGTACCGCCTGGTCGTCACCCTCAACAACAAGGCGGCCTATGGGCAAGCCTGGCCGAATATCGAACTGACCGTCACCGACCGCTTCGATATCGCTGTTGCCAGACGGGTTCTCAAGCCTGCCGACTGGTTGCCCGCGACTTACGCCAAGCAACCGGCTTTCGAATCTCATTCGGAAGTTACGGCAAATCTGGCCATCGCACTGGATAACGTTCAGGCAGCAGGCTATCGCCTGTACGTGTTCTATCCCTGATTCATCCTCCTGAAACCGCGCGGGGTATTCACAACACCCCGCGCCGCATTGCCCTCACGAATTGCTCCCTGCCCTGATTTCCAGAGTTGGCACGCTCGATGCATAAGACTCCGTAAAAGCAGCGCGTGACTCTCTGGCTCTTCTGATTCCGCCTCACGCACTGCAGTTTGTGCCACATGCCCTGCAAAAGAGGCAGTTTTTGCCGGCAGTGCCATCACAGGAGAATCACCGCCATGAGCCTTTCCGCAATATCCTCATCCCTGCTTGCAGCCGCCCAGGCGGCCTCCACGTCCAGCGCGTCGACCACCACCAAATCCACGGGCTCGACAAGCAGCACCTCCAGCGATCTGAGCACCGCCCTGAGCAACGCGCTCAATAACGGTGACGCGACTTCCTCGTCACTGTACTCAGCACTGGTCACACTCAGCTCACAGCAATCGGGTGCATCGGATAACTCGACAACGACCTACGACGCCAAAGGGATGATCCTCACCGTCAAGCGCAACCTCATGGAAAACAACCCCCTGTATTCCTCCGGCAGCTCTGACTTTTCGGGCAGCGCAGATTCATCGGGAAGCTCCACCAGTCTTCTCAGCTCACTGGCTTCTTCGAGTACCACTAGTGTGAATTCGCTGCTCGATTCAATCCTGAATAAGGGGACTTCAACCACAACCCAGACCACCGGCACCAGCAGTTCGGGCACAGGCTCCAGTTCAAGCTAAAACAGGGCTGAGGCAGGAGACATCTGCAGTAAAATGAGGGCTCCCTCTGTTTTGATGACTCCAAGATGTCTTTTGCTGACAACCTCAAACAACTGCCGGGTATTTCCCACCTGGAAGCCATTCAACTGCTCGATGCCCAGGGCAATATTGTTGCCACCATCGAGCACAAGCCTGGCCAGATCGGTTCCCTGACGATCTACAACCACCTCGCCCAGTTCTTCGGACTGATCAACGCGGAGGCTGCTGCCCGTGGCGTCGAGTTGTATGCCGAACACGCCGACGATGCCCGCCAGAATCCGGGCAAGCATCCGAATATTGATCGCCTGCTGAATTTCCCTGCAGAAGGTGGCAACCTCCACGTCAAACACGTGTTTGCGCTTTGAGAAGCTGTTCCCGGCAGGATTTAGAAGCTGCAGGGAACCTCCGGAAGGATTAGCATGTCTTTGCCCAGGCGGCCATGCTTCCGGGCACATGTTCATGCATGTGCAATCGGCAGCAGGCATGCTTTGCGCACACCTCAACCCGGAGAAAAATATGAAGATTTTGACTTTTGCAGTCGTGGCAGGGCTCGCACTTGCGGCCACACAGGTCTTTGCCCAGGCCAAACCCGAGCAGCAGATTGAGTACCGCAAGGCTTCCATGACCATACTGGGCCGCAGCACCGCAGCTCTGGGCGCTATGGCCAAGGGCGACGTACCATTTAACAAGGACGTCGCCGAGCGCCACGCCAATCTGATTGCCGGGCTGTCTGATCTGCCGCTCACTGCCGGTGCCTATGGCCCGGGCACGGATAAGGGTGCCCCCACCAAGGCCGACCCGAAGATCTGGAGCCAGCCGGACAAGTTCAAGGCTGCCTACGACAAATTCACGGTCGCCGCCAAGGCACTGCCGGCTGCCGCTGCCGATCAGAAGACTCTGGCTTCGGCGCTGGGCGACCTTGGCAAGACCTGCAAGGGCTGCCACGACGATTACCGCTCGAAGTAAACCAACACCTGCAACTGCAGACAAGCCGATACCCGAAGGTATCGGCTTTTTCAATTCTGGCCCGCGTCAGGCGCGCGTCACCAGCAGATACACTGCAATCCCCGCGACTGCAGCCACCACGATCCCCAGCCACACGCTGCCGCCCTTGGCATCCGCCACGGCAAGATCAGCCGGCACACGCTTGCTCCCCGTCACCATCGGCAGGATCAGGTTGTCACGTTTGACGAAGCGGTAAAACAGGATCGCCGCCACATGCAGGCCAATCAGGATGAACAGCAGAGTGGCATTGTATTCATGGGCCTCGCGCAGGGTATGCACCAGATCACTGCCCACGTGCTTGAAGAGCGGCCCTTCGATAAAGAAATCCTCATCGTTGAGAAACAGCCCGCTCACAGCCTGGAACGTGAGGCTGGCCAGCAGTGCCAGCACCGACAGTGCGCCCAGCGGATTATGACCAACTGCCGGCCCCGCATGCGACTTCAGCGAACGCAGATACTCCAGAATCGCTCCCGGGCCACGTACAAAACTCGTAAAACGCGCATGCGTTCCCCCAACAAAACCCCAGACAAGGCGGAACACCAACAAGCCCAGCACCACATACCCCAGGCGTGGATGCCAGTCCATCGCCCCATCCACCACATCACCCAGCTCCACGCTGAGGATGGCGCATGCCACAGCCAGCAGCAGCAACCAGTGAAACAGGCGTACCGGCAGATCCCAGACCCTTAGTTTGCGTGCGGGAACATCTGCAGAATTTTCCAACTTCGTCATTGATATCTCTCCTGGGGTTTGAGAAGCCCGGTTTCTCTTGGTTTATCACTGGGCTTCCTGGTCATGTTGCAACACGATAATGCGTGATGATTACAGAATTCGTCTGAGAACCTGTTCGCGATCTTACTGCGAGGCAGATCCGGTGATCGGAAAGACACCCCGCCCCGTTTAAAGTTTCATCAGCAAATACCACTTCTAAAATAGTGGTTTAAAAACTCAGCATAGACTGCATTCGGCAAAACACCAAAACCCCCACAAAACGCCAAAAGCATAAAACCGGGGATCGAGTTACTCTGCGGATAAATCCTCCTGAAAATCTCATTCATTGACAAAAGCATATTCAGTTTTTCCAACCAACTAAAACAGCAAGAACCCCCGACTGGCTTCCGCTCAAACACCTCAGCGGTTTTGTAAAAAATTCTAAATACCACTTTATCCCTATCAGACTCCAGCCCATATGAACTTTCCCATTCCCTGATCTGTCTGATTCGCCGGATCACGCGAAGCCGTTCAGGCATCTGGCGCAGGGAAAGGGCTGCAGACCGCAGGACGGCACATTAGATTCACTCCCGCCAGCGCAACAATATCGTGCGCAGGCTCGCCGCAGAAAACAGGGCATTTTCTGCTGGCCTCCCGGTGGCCATGCCAGTCAGCTACAATCAGTAAACCCTGCAGTTGCCATAATGGTCCGAAAGAAAAAAGAATGGATGTAGGCGTATTCCGAATCAGATTTAGCGGTAAATGTCTGCCGGGATTTGACGAAAACATTGTGCGTCAGACCCTGGCTGAAAAGCTTGGCTTTACCCCAAACCAGATCGCATCCATTTTTCGCGGGCGTCCTGTCACGCTCAAAACCAATATGGAGGCCACTGCCGCCACCGCCTATGAGGCAAAATTGCGGCAGATAGGCATGGACGTCAAAACCGAGCTACTCGAGCCTGCAATGGCCTCTGAGGCCAAGGCAGCAGCTCCCGCCCGACAGCCGCCCGAACCCGCCCGACCACAAACACCAGCCCTGGCCGTACCGCAGGTGATCACGGCTTCCGTTCCCGCCGTGGCACCAGCCCCCCCCCGCCCTGCGGCACTCGCCCGGACAAGGCCCACAGCCGGTAACACGGCAGACACTAGCGCCCGCTCCGAGCCCACCGTGCCGGGTCAGATGCCCCCATCAGTTGCCACGCCTGTACCTGCAGCCGCCCCCATTGCAACCCACACAGCCCACCCAGAGACTCTCCTTGCGGAAGCCCACGGAACGCCGCCGGAACGCTCACCCAGTGCCGGCACCGATACCAATGTGGGCGCCCGCACCAGGGCCAACGCCGCCTCTGGCGAACTGACACGCCTCTGCCCGCGTTGCAATACGCGGATTCCCGCCGCCCGTCCCTGCCCGACCTGCTTTGCAAAAGCACCTCACCCGCCCGTCACCCTCCAGACTTCGCGGCTCGTTGGCGAACCACTCACCACCCACACAGTGCCCACTCCGGAAACCCAGTTTCTGTCGACCATACTCGCCGAGCAGGAGCTGATGGCCGATCACAGCACCGACCGGCGCACCTACATGAGCCTGAGCTTCTCGGGGCGCATGCACGGCCTGCACTACCTCTGGTGGATCGGCATTACCTACATGCTGATGCGCTGGCTCGACGTGGGGGATCTGCTATGGCGGCTTTCCCCGCACGGCTCGCAGGTGGCCATGCCCCCTTCCGCCTTCACCAGTCTGGCGACCTGTTTTCTGCTCTTTCAGGCGGTACGCCTGTCCGTACTGCGTCTGCACGATATCGACATGAGCGGACTCTGGGCCACAGCCCACATTGCGGTCTATCTGATCCTCGGACTGTTCGTCTCGATCACGCTTGCCAGCCTGTTCTTCCAGCTTGGCATCATGCTGCTGGTCATCGTTCCCGGCGACCGCCACCTCAACCAGTTTGGTTCCCCGCCCCAGTCCCCGGATGGTACCCTCGAATGGTTCGATTCCGGGCGCCGCTGCAGCCGCCTGTTTTATGTCTCACGCAGCCTGGGCGTTATCAACGTAGCCCTGCTTGTCGGCCTGCTGCTCGGCATTGGGGGGATTCTCTCCAGCGGCATCACCGAACTCTTCTTCCCAACCGTTCCACCACTCATCAACCCGGTGCGGATGCTGTTCGCCGTTGCCGTGATCGCTGCCGCCCTCCTGCTGCGATTGATGATCGCCCGGCTGCACGACATCAGCCTGCGTGGCACCTGGATTCTCCCCTACCTGGGCTCCTGCTGGGGGTTATACGCGCTGATGATGGCGCCAGGGCTTGGCATCCGCGTGCTCGCCGTCGTTCTCGTCAATCTCGTTTCCCTGCTGGTGTTCGTTACCCTGTGCTCGGTTCCCGGCAAACCTTCCAGCAACCGTTTCGGCAAAGTACCGCCCGAACCGAAGCAAAATGATCTCTGGCGTCAGCTTGCACACCTTGGCGTGCTATGTGTGGCAGTGCTTGGTGTGCTCGCCACCAAAATGCTGCCCGGGTTTTAGTCCCCACCCAAAAGCCAGTGCAGAGCCATTCACCGCCGCGCATCCGGCACCGCAGAAACGGCTTCAGTCACTTGATACGCGCCAGACAGGCACGAAAGGCGTAAAATGGCTCCTGAGCGGACACCACAAGTGTTCCAAGTTCTGCACTGATGCGCAGATATTGTTTTACGGAAGATCTGCATGGCCTCCTTTCCGCCGGATTTTCCGAGCGGTACCGGAGAACAAGCATGAATACCGACGCAGCACAGGATATGCCATCCACATCGTGGAGGCGACACTCTTTTCCTATCGTGCTGGCGTTTTATCTCGGATGGCTGGGCACGCTCGCATGGACTTCCTTCTCCAGCCCCGGTGTACTGACTACCGAGCTACGCATCTCGCTCACCGGCATCACCCTGTTTCTGGGTGCCGTCTTCCTGCTGGTCTACGATAGTGATCTCACGCGCTGCGTACGCAACCTGCAGCATGGCATCCAGCACCTCCCGCGCAAACCCCGCCTTGTCTGCACGGTCGCCCTCCGCCTGGGGTGGCTCGCCCCGCGTGCACGCGCCATACGCCGCAGCATCGAGATCGGCGTGCTGATCCTGGTGTCTGTCGTGCCTGCACTCTGGCTGATCAGTTCCTTCATTTGAACTGTGGGCCAAAAAAAACCGGCCAGAGCGGCCGGTTCTTTTTGGTTCTTTTTACCTCATCAAAGCTTGCCTGGGCCGGCATGTGCCTTGACGTAGTCAGGTACCTGCGAAGCCGGCAAAAGATTCGGCTCTTCAGGTGCCCAGTCCAGATCAGTCGAAACCTTCAGCTTGGGCTTCTTGGCGTTATAGTCGGCGAGGATATCCACCGGCGTGCCATTGAGCACATTGCCAGACTCAACAAGCGCCGTACCATCATTGAACACCCAGATCAGGTCTGACGGCGTCACCTTGCCCTTGATATCAAAGGCGTTGTTCTGGAATACCACCTTGGCTTCCCTGCCCAGCCCGACCGACTGGGCAAACGGATAGAAGTGGTCATCCATGTCGCCAACAAAATAATTGTTGTAGCTGTTGACCTTGCCAAAGCGCACACGCGGCTGACGCTGCTTGGCGTTTTCAAAGAAGTTGTGATGGTAACTCACGTTCAGCGTGCCGCGATCACTGGTGAGGCCATCACTGCCCCCGATCAGGCTGAGCTTGTCGTGCTGATAGAAGTGGTTATATGACAAAGTCACAAAATCAGCCTGATTGGTAATATCAACCGCACCATCGTGATGCTGCACCTTCTGTGCTGGCTGGTTGTAGGGCGCGGCAAACACTGGCGGATACTGCTTGTCCAGCCGCTCGCCATCGCTGAAGCTGCAGTGATCAATCCACACATGCGTGCCGCCATTCACGGAGATCAGATCGTACTCCGAGTTCCAGCGCCCGCCATTGCAACGCTGCGGCCCCCTCTCATCACTCTCGAACTTATCCTGGCAGCCCGGCACCGTATAGTTCTGGCCGAACTCGATCACCGGCTCGGTACGCTTCGTATTGAAGGAATCCGCAGGATCCCACTCAGGGAAATAGTCGAAGGCATCTTCAAAAGCGATATTGCGGATGATGACGTTATCCGCACCCTTGCCGATGAACAGGTTGCCCCTGATGATCTTGGCGTCAGCACCAGCGCCAATAATGCTGGTATTCGATGGAATATGAATCACCACCACCTTGGCCTGATTCTGCTTCGACCGCTCCCGTGCTTCTTCCAGCGGCCCAGACAGTGCCGGCGGTTTGCCCTTGACCAGTGCCTGACGATTCCACACCGCCGGGTCATAGGACTTCTTGTAGGCCTCGAAACTGTAACCGGGGTCTGCGTAATCCTTCTCGACCAGCTCGCGCCCTGAATCATCCGTGCTCAGGTTGATGGTTCCCTTGATGTAGATGATCTTGGGCTTGTCTCCCGCCTTCTTCAGGGCATCGACCAGTTCCTTGCGCGTACCAACCGTGTAAATGTTATCACTGGTTGCCTTAGCTCCACCCGTGGTGCCAGTGCCAGTCGCCGCCCAACCGTCGTTCGCCGGCAACACCTGATGGCCCAGATCGGCAGCCTGCACAGTGGACTCTGGCGGCAGATTGAAGCCAACCCGCACGTCCGCACAGGCTGCGAGCAGGCCAACCGCTCCAAGGGATACCGCCAACAAGCTTTTTTTCATACTCTCCTCCGAGTGGAATAGATCAAACAAACACATTCTTGATACTTGTCTTTTAGGGCGAGATGCCAGCAGCAGTCAGCCAAACCACCAGCATCCTTGTCAAACCTCCAATCGCGGAACATACCCTCAAATAAGGGTTTTCGCCAGTACGAAATGTTTCCGTTCACTTCTTTTTCGTCATAGGTCAAAAGTAAAAACCTACACGGCTCAAACAAGAACATAACCATATATTAATCAATATCTTGCATTCACACAGCAGGGCATTAAAGGTGTAACCCGGAAAACGGTCTGTTTCAGCTGGAAAACCTGGGCATACGAGCGCCCGGGGCCGACACCAGCCTTGCCTGCTGCGGAAAGAATAGACACAAGGCGACGCAACAGAGCACTCGCAATGGGACTGACTTCGCTCTGCAACGGGCTTACCGGCCTGGCTTCAACTGCCCGCACAGATTCGGCCAGGGTGTGGTTTTTATGCACATCCCCGGCGTTTTCGGGGATACCGAGGAGCCTGATCAGGCGGTGGCGCGAGGGGCTGTGAACAGGGGCAAGACAGGGGTTTCACCAGAACATTGCAAAATGTTTGCGCCCTCCGGGCGGAGGCTTGATCGGCGCAATTGCGCTGCGCTCCATTGTTCCGGCTTCGCCGCACCCTACGACAGGCAGCCCATTTTGGCCCGGTAGGCAGGGATAAGATCGGCATGCCAGAGAGTGGGCCGCACCAAAGGCGGATGAACCAAAAAAGAGAAGCCAGTCATGGTCAGAAAACCTGCCGCAGCAGATCATTGCTCAAACTATGACGTCTTCCTAAGGAGACAACCTGATGTATCACGCACAACCAGCGCTCTGACGGTCAGATTTCTGATTGCCCTACAATCCCAAACCCCACTTAATATGCACTAAGCATATTTCAAAAGCGTTAAATCCACCGCCATGCTTTTCAGCACGGCGAAAATAATTTAACAACAATGATATTGTTCCCTGAACTTCCTCTGGATGCGGGCAGGCCGCCAGAAGCAGGGAACACTTTCCCCTTTTCCACCAAATCTCTTTGGCGGAAGCCGTTACCTGCAATGGGGAACAGAGACGAGAAGCCCGATACCGAATGTTGCATTGTGATTCAATCCAACCCCAAAAGCTGTGACGCAGATGCAGAACCGCGTCAGAGCTTACTCTTGATCACATTGCAAACAGCATAACCCGCCCATTTGGGCAAGTCAAACCGGCGTATTGCCATATGCATAAAAGTCACTATGCATTTATTGCCTGACAAACATGCGCTCCGCTCAAGCCCCGGAATTCTTCGATTCAAGGCTTTCCCAGCGCTCCAGCAACTGCATCAGCTCTTCGTCAATTTCTGCCAGACGCGTGTTCATTGCTGGGATATCGCCGCCCCGGGTGCGGTATATATCGGGTGAGGCGAGCAACTGCTGCAGGCCCGTCTGCTCAGCTTCCAGCTTGGCAATCTTGTCAGGCAACGCAGCCAATTCACGCTTTTCGTTGAAGCTGAGCTTGACCGCGCGGGCTGCCTGCCGTTCGGCAGCAGCCGGCTTGGCCGGCGCAGGCGCCTTCACAGTTTGCTCTGCGGCCTTTTCCTCCACAGCTTTCTGGACACGCAGCCAGTCCGAATACCCGCCCGCATACTCACGCCAGGCGCCATTCCCTTCTGCGGCAATCGTCTGCGTCACCACGTTATCGAGGAATGTTCTATCGTGGCTGACCAGAAACACCGTGCCATCGTAAGACTGCAGTAACTCTTCGAGCAGTTCCAGGGTTTCAATGTCCAGATCATTGGTCGGTTCATCGAGCACCAGGATATTCGCCGGGCGGGCAAACAGGCGCGCCAGCAGCAGGCGGTTACGCTCGCCCCCCGACAGCGATTTCACCGGGCTGCGCGCACGCTGCGCGGAAAACAGAAAATCTTCCAGGTAGCCGATCACATGCTTGCGGGCGTTGCCGATTTCTACGTAATCCGAGCCCGGGCTGATCACTTCGGTCAGCGGGGCCTCAGGATCAAGGGCCGTGCGAAACTGGTCAAAATAGGCAATCTGCTGCCGCGTACCGCGCCGCACGCTGCCGCTATCGGCCTCATGCTCGCCCAGGATGAGCTTGAGCAGAGTGGTTTTGCCAGCGCCATTCGGCCCCAGCAGGCCAATCCGGTCTCCGCGCAGAATACGCGTGGAAAAATCCCGGATCACCACTTTCTCGCCAAAGGCCTTGGAAACCCCGGTCAATTCAGCCACGAGTTGGCCGCTGGATTCGCCACGATCAAGCTGAAGATTCACACTTCCCAGGCGATCCCGGCGTTCCGCGCGGGTGCGCCGCAGGCTCTCCAGGCGCAGCACACGCCCCTCGTTTCGGGTACGTCGCGCCTCCACGCCCTTGCGAATCCACACCTCTTCCTGGGCCAGGAATTTATCGAACTCCGCATTGCTCTTCGCTTCCATCGCCAGCATATCGGCCTTGCGTTGCTGATAGGCCGAGAAAGTGCCGGGGAAACTTGCCAGCCGGCCACGATCCAGTTCCACGATACGGGTGGATACGGCATCCATGAAGGCGCGGTCATGGGTGATCACCACCACCCCGCCACGAAAATCGCGAATCATCTCTTCCAGCCAGCCAATGGCCGTCACATCAAGGTGATTGGTCGGTTCATCAAGCAGCAGGAGATCTGGCTCCCCAACCACTGCGCGGGCCAGGGCCACACGCTTGATGCCGCCACCTGAGAGATTTTCGACGCGCACCGCAGGATCAAGCTGGAAACGGTCAATCACCTGCTCAACCTTGTGGTGCAGGCTCCAGCCACCGCTGGCCTCCAGCTCGTGCTGCAACTGGCCCATGCGCGCCAGGGCCGCCTCATCGCCGGCAGCCACCCTTGGCGTCAGCGCGTGATACTCACCGATCAGGCGGGCTGCCTCGCCCAGGCCCTCGGCCACTGCGGCAAAGACATCGCGGGCCAGATCAAAATCCGGCTCCTGCGCCACATACGCCACACGCAGCCCCGGCTGGCGCCACACAGTGCCATCATCAAGTCTGGCGATGCCGGCAAGCGTACGCATAAGGCTGGATTTGCCCGCCCCGTTGCGACCAATCAGGGCAACGCGCTCCCCCGGTTCCAGAACCAGTTCGGCACGATCAAGCAGGGCCACATCACCAAAGGCCAGACAGGCATTATCAAGGGTCAGCAGAGGCATGGAATTACCGAACAACGAGGGAAACCGCTCATTGTACAGCGCAATGTACCGTGCAAGCTGAGCCGGCAGTAGCCCCACACCGGAATACCCCCGGCGCGATGTTTGCCCCGGGGAGTTTCCCCGCCCAGGCGTCCGGCCCTGGCTACTTGCGGTTCAGCAGCAGCCAGTTGCGTGCAGCTTTGCTGACAAACCCCGACCCACTGAGGATTCTGTCGATCTCCCCGCTCTGGCGCATCATCTGCAGGCCCTTTTGGAGGGCTGCAAACACTTTGGCAGCGTCTGGCGCCTTGCGGCAGATGAAATAGTGCCGGGTGCCACCCAGGGCGATCTTCACGCCGGGAACCGGATACAGCCGCACGCCCTGATCCTCGATGCTCATGTCTGGTGTGGCCGCGAAATCCTGCAGCGTAAAGTCGGCCCGCCCGCCCTGCACCATGCGGAACTGCGCAGTGCGGTTCGCCCCGGAATACAGCGCCTTGAGGGGCAAGCCCTGCAGGGTGGCCCAATCGATCACCCAGGTATCACTCGTCACCGCCGCCAGTTGGCGCAATCCATCCGGGCCGGAGATTTTCAGCGCAGCCGCTTTTTCACGCGTGGTGTACAGGCCCTTCTCATACACCCCTTGCGCGATGACTGCAGAAGACTCATAGGTTTCCCGCGCAAACTGTGCGTAGTATGGATGCCAATGTGCCGTGCCGCCGCCCGTGACTTCACACAGCGCAGTTTCCTCACGCGCCCGCACCGAGTTCGGCACGATCGCATCCTCGAATTTCGCATCCAGCCCGCCCAGCAGGATCGCCTTGCGGAAAATCACATGCTCGATCGGGCCAACCGAATCCAGCTCGGGAGACGCAAATTCATTGATCTGCAGAATATCCCGGCCACGCACGAAGGTATCCAGCTTGCGCTTTTCGTCTGCGGTCATCGGCACCCGCACCAGCGTACTTGCCGCCGCATCACCCACCCAGAAGGCCAGCAGCAACCATAGACAGCATCTGAGCATCACGCCTCCACCAATCACTCTAAGCTCTGTCATTCCGTCATGCTGCCAGAAGCCAGCAACAGATACGTTGGTCCAGGACAAGCGGTAATCCTTTGAAAAAACCCGGCCGATGGTCTCCACCGCAGCCATCCGCCCACGACGGGGGACAGTGCAGAAACCGAAGCCTATGTTTGATAAACGAGGTTTGAAGGACAAGGTTTGATGAATGAAGATTTCGAGCAGCGCATGAGCGCCCGATCGCGCCTGCGCAGCAAGATCATGAACAGGTTTTAGGCAGGCACCTGTGCCGCCTGCAGCACGGCACCGATATCACTGAGCGCCACCCGCGCCACCTCCGCATCAATTTCACCGCGATACGCCAAGCTGCCAAGGAATGCAGAGAGATCCTGAGGGCCAAGTGCCGAACGATAGGGCCTGTCTTGCGCCATGGCCTGCGCGATATCCGCCACTCGCAGGATGCGCGCTTCCAGCGGCAGGGTTTCGCCGCGCAGATGAAACGGGTAGCCACGCCCGCCCGGCGCTTCATGATGGTAGGCAGCCCACGGCGTAATCTCCTCAAAGCCTCGGATATTGCGCAGAATCTGATACGTCTCGAAGCTGTGCATGCCCATGATCCGGCGCTCATGCTCATCAAGGCGCCCCGGCTTATCCAGAATCTCATCGGGCACCCGCAACTTGCCCAGATCGTGCAACAGACCCGCAATTTCCAGCTTGTCGCAGTGATCCTCGCCAATCCCCAGGGTTTCGCCAAAGTATCTCGCCAGCCGCGCCACGCCGGCAGAATGTTCAGCAGTAAACGCACTCTTGGCATCCACAATCCGCGCAAAAATCTTCGCCAGCTGGCGCAACTGGTTGATATCCGTCGGGCACGCGGGGCGCACATGCTGCATGTCATTCAGGTAGCTCTGCAAGGCATGCGGCTGCAGCTGCAGCCAGAACGCCTCGCTTTCCGAAGCAGAGAGAAACTGCTCAACCACATCCGGCGCAAAGTAACTGCCGACATGCGCCTGCACATTGGCGCGGATCTCGGCAAGATGATCGAACATCGCGTTATCGGCGTAATACGGCGCCAACATCACATCCACGCGATCCACCAGCAGAATCAGATTCGCCTGCCGCGATATCTGCGGATCAATCCGCTGCCCACGCAAACGCTCCCAACGCGAGTGGTGATAGCGCACCGGCGCCGCCAGGTCAGAAAACGGAGCAAAGTCCTGCAGTAAGGCAGCGCCAGTCACACAGTGCTGCTGCGAGCCGGCCCAGTCAAATTCACGCACGAGATTGCGATGCACCTGGGTAGAGGAAACCCCGATATCGTGGAGCACCCCGAGATCGAACATGAACTGCACTTCGGCCGGCGTGCCGCCCTGGGCACGCACACACTCGGCCGCCATGATGCCCACGCGCTTGCCATGCCCGACATCGTCGATCCCGACGAGGTCAAGCGCATCAGACAAGGCATGAATTACGTGCTGCAGATCGGTTTCAATTGCCATGGCAGGCCCTCCTAATCGCAGCTTAGGCAGGCCAAACCACCGACACTGAAACGCGGCACAGAAGGGCAGGCCTCACCCGCCCCCGCTGCGCCGCAAGACCACTATTGGGTCGCCGCCTTTACCTTGGCGACGATACGCCGCACCAGACGCCAGGCGTTCAAACCCAGCGACACCCAGCGCCCCCAGCGTAAAGGCAGCACCGAGCCAAGCACACCAGAGAGAGATTCCAGCCACTCCAGCCGGCTGCCAAGTGGAATGGCATCCAGCGGACGGATTGCATCAATATCCTGCCGCAGTGCCAGGCGCAACTGCTCAGCCTGCAGCATCAGCAATTCCTTGCGCAAGGCGCGCATCTCCGTTACCCGACTCATGCCTCGCGCCCTCCAGCAGACAGCGTTTGCCTGTCGCGATCAAATTCCGCCCGCGTTGCCGCAAACGGAATCGGCGCACCAGCCAGCCGGGCTTTCAGCCAGATCACACAGGCCAGCGCCAGAAGGCCATCCACAATCGCCACCAGACTTATCACCAGCAGCAAATGCCCAGCCTGCCACGCCCATACCAGAAGCCCCAGCGTGGCAAACAGCAGGCAGCTGCCAGCCAGCGCCACCGCCGTCAGCAGCAGTGCCAGATGACCCAGCAGG
Source organism: Rhodocyclaceae bacterium UBA1310 (assembly GCA_002307175.1). Lineage (GTDB taxonomy): Bacteria > Pseudomonadota > Gammaproteobacteria > Burkholderiales > Rhodocyclaceae > Uliginosibacterium. The sequence goes on along the minus strand of DBTS01000065.1, from coordinate 9,590 downwards.
CGGGTGGTTTCCTCCTGCCACTCAAGGCCGAACAACTCCAGGCGATTGCTCGCCAGAGCTGCCAGATGACCACCCAGCCCGCGCAGATGCCCGGCAATACGCCAGAGCATCTCAGCGACGCGCGATCAGCATGCCGATCACAACGCCGACGGCAGCGCCGATGCCAATTGCCTTCCACGGATTTTCGTGGACGTAGGCATCCGTCACCTTGGCAGCCGCCTTGGCCTTATCCACGGCAACCTTTTCCGCATCGGAGAGGCGTTCCTTGGCTTCACGCAAGCCTGCGATCACACGGGCCTGCAGCGCCTCGGCTTCCTTGCCCGTGGCAGCGGCAGCATCACTGATGAGCTGCTCGGTTTTATGCAGAATTTCCTGCGATTCATCCAACAGGGTAGAAGTAGTGTTTTCGGCCATGACATTCTCCTGTGATACAACGTGAAAAGGCAGCATACACCCAGATCGTGCATCTGGCATGTTGCAAAAACCGCCCCGCTCGACAAACGGCAGGCATCATATGCGGCACACCTGCCCCATCATCGAAAAGGGATACTGCTGTTCATTCTGACCGGAATCCCCGCCACAAAGTTCCGCACTACCTGAATGGGCGAACCGTCCATGCCCGGCAACACGCCACAGCCCCATTCCACGAACTTTTCGCCATCAGAATCGTGTATAAGTGCACCCACTCCCGGAACGCCGGGATATTCCAAACCGGGAGCCCCGGAGCCTGTTCAGGATGTATGACGGAATGACCTCAGCGGACTGCAAGGCCGCACGCAAACCAGCAGCTGCCTGGAGATTGACCCGGGCAAATAGCGGCTTCGCGCAGCCCCCAAGCCCTGATCGCCACACCCCGCCCAAATCATGAACCGGCGCTCACACCCTCCCGGCCACACCGGACACGCCTTCGGCCCCTGCGTTCCATTCTTCAGAAGTCTTTTCATACGATAGAGAATTCACATGAACAGATTTGCCCTCGCCTCAATCGCCCTCCTCTGCGCTTCCCTGTATGCAGGCTCCAGCCTTGCCGCCGAAACTGCCGCTGCTGCTAAAAATGCCGGTGGCAATGCCCCGCTTGCCACCGTCAACGGCGTCACTCTCAAGCAGTCTGCTGCCGATCTGATGTTCAAGGAACAGGCCAACAAAGGCGTGCAGGAAACCCCGGAACTCAAGAAAGCCGTGCGTGACGAACTGATCATGCGCGAACTCTTCGCCCAGGAAGCCCACAAGAAGGGCCTCGACAAGAACGAAGAAGTCCAGGCCAAGCTCGACATGGCCCGCCAGAGCGTGCTCGCCGGCGCCTACATGGATAGCTTCGTGAAGACCCACCCGATCACCGACGCCGACATCCAGAAGGAATACCAGCGCCAAGTCCAGCTCGCCGGTCCGCAGGAATTCAAGCTACGCCACATCGTTGTGAAGACCGAACAGGAAGCCGAAGACATCATCAAGCAGCTCAAGGCCGGCGCCAAGTTTGAAACCCTCGCCGAAAAGTCCGAAGACACCTCCACCCGCCCGACTGGTGGCGACCTCGGCTGGACGCGCCCCTCCGCCTTCGTTGAACCAATGCGCACCGCCATCCTCGCCCTCAAGAAGGGCGAATACACCGCCACGGCACTGAAGAGCAACGTCGGCTACCACATCGTGCAGGTAGACGACGTGCGCCCCACCGAAATGCCGCCGCTTGAAAGCATGAAAGACCGCCTGCGTCAGGCCCTGACCCAGGATGCAGTGAAGGCCCACGGCACCGAACTGCGCGCCGCCGCCAAGGTGCAGTAAGTACAGCAAGGCCTCTGCAGCAAGACATCCGTACGACACCTGCCCCGCTCCGGGGCAGGTACCCCGACACGGCATCACCGCCGGCTCACCAACAGCTTTTCACTCCCAGAACAGCTGAACCTTGCCTTCCCGCTCCAGCGCCTCCCACTGCGCCGTGGTACGCCCGAAATCGTAGCCCACGTTGATCACCACAAACGCCCCCTGCACTTTCACCGGCAACGGCTCCTGCACAACAGGCGTCCAGATGACATTGATGGAACGGGTATCGTTCGAGAGCATGTTATGGGCATGAAATGAGCCCCTGATGCAAATCGCTTTGAGTTCCATGGTTTTGTCTCCGGAAGAGGCAACTCCCCCTGCGGGCCAGTATTGCAGACTCCCCCCGCGCTTTCAAGGCGCGGAGAACCCATAGCCCTGCCCCTGAACCGCCTCCAAAAAAATCTCCCGCCGCCAGCCACCGTGCGGCACCGCACACAAGCCACGCCACCATACCCGGGCAGCGTTTTGTCCCCCCACCGCCAACAGGCAGCCCCATCACCAGTGCCCAGCCAGGCAATTTTCCAGTATGATTCGGGCGCCGCACGGGATCATTGATCCCCAAAAGGCCAAAACCTGTGCCGGATTGCAGGTAAAATAAGGGATCTCACCTCACAGTGACCACATTCCCGCCACCGTAGTTCAATGGATAGAACGGCCGCCTCCTAAGCGGCAGATACAGGTTCGATTCCTGTCGGAGGCGCCAGAGACACTGGCGCTAAAAATAATCAGAAACGGGGTAAAAACCCCTCAAACCCTTACCCCGCAATGCTTCAGCGGGTTTTTGAAAGGGTCATTTTTCCTTACTTCTCCCTAGATTTCTTCAAGCAACTGCACCACAATCGCACCAAATCATGCGCAAATTTGCACCATGAACCAGGAGTGAGTTGTGGCGACATATGCAAAGCGTGCCGGCGGGTGGCGCCACGAGCGCCAGCCAGGCAATGGCAAGAACTCGAACATACGATCAATAGTTTCTAACCAATCGTTGCACCTGACGCCACAAAATGCGCGCAGCCCCGCATTTTCAACGTCACCATGACTCCGACAATCACAGAAGGCTATGTCCCCGGATGTATCGGGCGCATTGCTCAACTCCACGCCAACTACTACTCAGTTGCAAATGGTTTCGGCATCGACTTCGAAGCCAAGGTGGCACGAGAACTCGCTGATTTTTGCCAAAACTATCAGTTCGGACGTGATGGAATTTGGCTCATACAACACAACGGACAAATTGAAGGATCGGTGATCATCGATGGCGCACACGCAGATACGCATGGCGCGCACCTACGGTGGTTCATCACCACAGACGCAATCAGAGGCCAAGGTCTTGGCACGCAACTTCTGGCAAAGGCAATTGACTTCGTAGAAATCTGCGGCTATCGCAAGACCTTCCTTTGGACCTTCTCTGGACTGAATGCAGCAAGACACCTATATGAATCAAACAAGTTTCGCCTCGTCCACGAAAGTCCCGGCAACCAATGGGGAACTTTGGTGACGGAACAACGGTTCGAGCGCGGCGAGGCCTAAGTCTGCCGTCTTCTCCATGAAGCAGCCACCCGGATGACCGCTTCACTTGTAAACCAGCCCGACAGCCTTCGCGTGCAACCCGGCCAAAGAGGTCAGTTGATGCATCGAGAATTGAGGTCTGCATTCGACCCATTGCTGCCTGTTAGGGTTTTGAAAAGCAGCCGCTCAAACGTAGAGCTAACCGGCGCTGCGCGGCTTTATCGCGCAGCGTCCAGCGACCGAAGGGAGCGAGGTTGAGCGCCATGTCAGGCATCTCCTTTCTGAAGCCGAACGTTCTTATGAATTTTGTAGTCTGCGGTATTGCTTGGATAGCTGACTACGCCAAGTTGATCGATAGTCTTTCGGAGTAGATCAAAGGCCTCGGGCTTCTGCTTGCCCGACCAATAAGCTGGGGGGGGTAAGTGCAAACCGCTTCCTCTCGCCGTGCAGAATGATGGATCCTTGCGTACCAAACTCAATTTTCTGAACCTCAGCCCACGCCATGCGGTAGGCGCCAAAGAGATTGCGGTGGGTAATGAAGCTCTCGGAGATTTCAAAACTTCCGGCGCTGGCAATCATATAGAGGCCCATTAATATGAAGAACGCGAATATTGCAATTGGCGGATATTGCCGAGCTAAGAAAGCGCCAACCGCGCAACCCGCGAAGAACAGCGCGCAGACTGCCCCGATGATTTTGTAGCTGAGAACGCCAAAGCGATACGAGGTTTCCATGCTGATGTGCTTAAGGCCTAACGAATAGCGTTTATCCGCCGCGCGGCGATGGTTGAACAGAGCATGATCTTCATCGCGGCGGATAAACCTTGTTGGACTAAACCGCCGGGCTGGCGGTGAATATGGGGATTGTAATCCAGAGCGGGTGGATTTCAGGTAAATGGCATGTGCCAATCGCTCGTTGCCTGTGCTGCCGAGAGCGTCCTGAGGGGGCGATTGGGGGGCTGGACAACGGTTTTGCCCCGATAAACACAATAACTTAGTAAATATTTACGAATCCTGTCGGAGCGCCAGCGGCGCCGCAAATCACCACGCACCACCCCACAAAGCCCGCATTGCGGGCTTTTGCGTATCCGCCGCCAGAGGAATGAAGTCCGGGCTCGCGGAACACTCAAACAGGCGTGGATCAGATGAGAAAATGAAGCGGGAAACTTCTCTCATCAGGAATCCATCCCTGGGGCCAGTACCAAACGCTTTCCCCCAGCCACCCCCTTGCCTCCTACACCCATGGCACCCCTTATCCACACAAAGATGGCCGACGCCCCCTCTTCTGCCCAGCGTATGCAATGGATCACCACTTCGACCGCCCCACACCTGAGGGCAAAGTTTGACTCACTGCGCGCCAAAACAGGCAGAGTATTTAAAGTGGACGTTCAGCCTTTTGTGTAGGTAAGGCAGGCCTTGTCTCTTTTTCGGCCCCACGGGGATGCCCAAAAAGCAGGGTGCAATGAACGCATTGGGAATTACACCGAACGCGTGAGCGCAAGTAACTTCACGCGGAAGGTGTAATTCGCTGGCGCTCATTGTTCGTTGCGCCACCCTTGAAATGCATGTCGGCCTGAGTTGTGACCCATACCGAAGTCGGATGATTCTTTAAATTACAGATAATGGCAGGTCAGGCCGTTCTCTGGAAGTTGGAACGTGTCGGCGGATTCCGGCGAGGACTTACCTCCCAAACCAGGCCCCACGCTGCGCTCAACAGCCGCCTCCCTCATCGCGGCCACGCTGGTGTGGATTTGATTTTCCGCTTGGTGCATCTCCCGGATTCCGTGACGCCGAGCACCATTCTGGGTAAAAGTTTTCTCAATCCGTTCTGCTCAGGGCACTTTGGAATGGCACTTACGGCACATAGAGTCAAGGCAATACTCTGGCAGGGATCCCTGGCATTTACTCTAATTGTCGCCATTACAGTTGCGCTTGGCAGCATGGAGTTCTCAAGGGAACGGGAACGCCGTGAAGGCGAGCTGCTGCTCACAACCCAGGCGATGAGCCATTCTGTCACGCAGGAGCTATCGAGTGTTCTGCAGATGACACAGGCACTTTCCGCGACTCTGGAAAGTGATTTGCTGAGCCACAATTTTGCAGTCGCCTATGACAAGGCTGCACGTGCTCTGGCGTCATCACAGTTTGTCGACCACATCGCCCTCACTGAGGAATCCGGCCAGCAGCGACTCAACACCCTCGTAGCATACGGGCAAGCGCTGCCTGTCACGAAAAATCTGGATCGCATCAAAGAAACCTTCCGGTCCGCAAAGCCGCATATTTCCAATCTGGTGACTGGCACGATTTCAGGAAACCAGGAAATTCTGGTCGACGTCCCCATTTTGCAGAACGGAAAAGTCGTTTACGTTTTATCGTCTGTGCTCAACAGCGACAACTTCCGGCGCATTCTTCTCGCGCAGAGATTCCCGAATGAATGGACTGCGAACATTTTTGATGGAAGCGGAGTCATTGTTGCACGGACCCGAAACCCTGAAAAATATGTTGGCAAGAAAGTGTCTGAGCGCATGCTCGGGCAACTGGCGGTTCATGATTCCGGCGTATTCGAAAACATCAATCTGGATGGCGAAACCACCATCGCCGCATTTGTTCGCACCGACGTAGCAGGGTTTGGCGTAACGGTAGGTATCCCGAAGCGCCTGCTGATCGCCGCTACGGCAGAGTCCATGCCCGCAACAACGATAGCGACCGTTGTCGGCGTGCTCGCCCTGCTTGCCACCTGGCACTTCGCAAGTACCGTGAAGCTGCTGCGAAAAAGCGAAGCGCAGCTCAGGCAACTCGTCACAAACACCGAAGCCCTGCACCAGAGCGAGATGCGCTACCAGGCACTGTTTAAAAACTCTCTCAACAGCGTCGTGCTTTGCCGCATCATCTTTGATGGCGGGCGCCCCGTCGATTATGAATATATCGAGACCAACCCCGCTTTTGCAGAGAGTACTGGCATACATGAAAACGTTATCGGCCGCCGTATCAGCGAAGTGATCCCCGGCTATTGCGAAAACAACGCCGAGGCACTGGAGACTTTCGGCAATGTCGCCAGAAGCGGGCAAGTCTCCCGTTGGGAACACCATCTGGCCGAACTCAAGCTGTGGTTCTCATTCCTGATCTACCCCATGGGTGGCGATGAGATCGTCATCGTGGCAGAAAACATCACCGACCGTAAACGCGCAGAAGAAGAGCTTGATCAGCACCACCACCACCTGGAAAGGCTGGTTGAACAGCGCACCCAGCAACTCGAGGAAGCCAAGGCTGCCGCAGAATCTGCCAACGTCGCCAAGAGTGCCTTCCTCGCCAATATGTCGCACGAAATCAGAACACCGCTCAACGCCATCAACGGCATGACACACCTGATCCGGCGGGCAGGTTTGCCCCCCGAGCAAGCCGAGCGGCTCGACAAGCTGGAGGCCGCCGGCGAGCACCTTCTCGACACCATCAACGCCATACTCGACCTCTCCAAGATTGAAGCCGGCAAATTTGATCTGGAGGAAACCACGGTCCGCCTGGAAAGCCTTGTCGACAATGTCAAATCCATCATCCAGGAACAGGCCTCTGCCAAACATCTGCGCGTGGTGAGCGAAACCCAGGCGTTTCCCTTCCAGTTACTCGGCGACCCGACGCGGTTGCGCCAAGCCCTGCTCAATCTCGCCACCAACGCCATCAAGTTCACCGAAACCGGCAGCATTGCCCTACGCGTAAAGCAGGTCGAGGAAACAGCGGAAAACATCCTCATCCGCTTTGAAGTTGAAGACACCGGCATCGGCATCGAATCATCAACCCTGCCCAAACTCTTCAGCGCCTTCGAGCAGGCCGACAGCACAACCACCCGCAAATACGGCGGCACCG
>DBTS01000065.1:0-2157 GCA_002307175.1 Rhodocyclaceae bacterium UBA1310 | reverse complement strand
AAATACGGCGGCACCGGCCTCGGGCTGGCCATTACGAAAAAGTTTGCCCAGCTCATGCAGGGCGATGCCGGTGCAAGCAGCACCTTCGGCACCGGGAGCACCTTCTGGTTCACCGCCCGGCTCAGGAAGGGAACACCGACAGAGGCTGCCACCGACACCACCGTAGAAGGCGATGCTGAAACAGTGCTCAAACTCAAGCATGCGGGCCGCCGCATCCTGATCGTTGAAGATGAGCCCATCAACCGAGAAATCGCCCAGGAGATTCTCAACGAAGTCGGCCTGATCGTGGAGGTAGCCGAAGACGGCCTGGAAGCCGTGGCGCGGATACGCAAGGAAAACTTCGACCTGATCCTGATGGACATGCAGATGCCCAGAATGGACGGCGTAGGCGCCACCCGGCTGGTCCGCCAGTTACCCAACGGGATGACTGTGCCGATCATCGCCATGACCGCCAATGCCTTCGCCGAAGACAAGGCACGCTGCTTCAATGCCGGCATGAACGATTTCATCATGAAGCCCGTGGAACCCGATCTGCTTTTCCAAACCCTGGTGAAATGGCTGGAGAAAAACCAGCACTGATCGTGATTGCATCGGTGGATAGGCAATGGCGATGATGGCCGCAGAACAGCCTTCGTTCTTGCCACAGCCAAACGCTTGATGGAGAACTACGCGGCAATTCTCACGGCGTGGGAGCTAATGAAACACTTCACCGGCCAGGCAGAAGAACAAGATCCCGGCCACTTCATCGAAGACCTCATCGAAGAAATGAACGAACACATTGCCGATACCGACGGCATCCGCCTGCCCTGGGTGTGGATCATGGAAACCCTGCTCTCGGAGGCGGTACAGGATCTGTCGCGAGAGGACGTCAGCGGGCTGAAGAGCAGCGCAGGAAGCCCGATCACGCCCTCGCAGCAAGATCATGAACAGCCTCTCGGAGATTGATGCTGGCAGGTTTGAGCATCCTGCACCTGGGACACCTACCGCCACGACGATGGCCGAACCGAGACGGCCCTGTACCTGCGACCGGGGCATGTGATGGATCACATCTCAACAGCCCCACACCTAAGAGCGAAATTCGACTCTCTCCCCATCAAAACGAGCAAAGTGTTTAAGCAACAATTGATGGCAAGCGGCGTGGTACTGGCTGACGAGGTGGAGCGCACGATACGCGTCAAGCGTACGGCGCATCTGATCGCCATCGGACTGGAGAAGCTGGAGCGCTTGGGGCTGTATGCCACGACGGAGGTAGGCTGACCATCGTTAACGAGGAAGTGTGAAATAGTGCCATTCAGGTATGATTTCCACTTCCTTGGTTGCTGCTCTTATTCAGTGGGGCCCGGCAATCTTATTAGGTGCTCCAGATGCCCAAACATTTCTTGGTCGCTCTTTGCGAAGAGCTTCCGATACTCGACTTTGATATCAGGAAAGTTCTCCGAAGCATGCTGATGCAATCCAAAGTGGCGATATTGCAGATGAATGCGGCTAAAGCAGAACCGGTTTATGCCAATCTGTGCAATAGCTTGACCAGCCTTTTCGAGTTCGGCAATTGACGTAGCAATGAACGGTAATGATTCCAGTAGTCCAGTCAATTTGATATTAGCCATTTTCTCATGAACTTTGGCTTGCAGCATGTCTACGACATGTGGAGCACATAAATACCAGTCATCCAAAGTCACGACCATTGGGAAAACCGGTTTGTCATCATATTTCCACTGAGTCTTTCCCTTCAGTGCGTCGTTAACGTTTTTATAGTGCTGCACAACTATCTCAGCAAAATCCTCGATAGCCTTAGTCAGAGGATCACCATCCACGATGGCTTTTGCATCTACTCGGATACGACGTGTCTTGCATTCGATCATGATGTGGCCGGAAGAATCACTAACGATCCAATCGACTCCATCTTTCTTGTTGTTCTTTATCCAATACTGCTGTTCTTCACGAACGTGGTGTGTTGGCCCATTAAACTGGGCTCTTAGCACATCACCAACGTAGTTCTGAAATGCTATTCCGTATGGATTTCCGTATTCTTCGTCGCTCTTTGCCAAATCGAAGTATAGGCTATCGGTGGCGCGTCTAAAGAGCAGCTCTGGAAGAGGACATAGGTACTCTCGAGCCCGTTCAGGACGCAATTGAGGCTCTTGCAAAACCCTCCGC
>DBTS01000026.1:6059-6801 GCA_002307175.1 Rhodocyclaceae bacterium UBA1310 | reverse complement strand
AGGCTGTCGCCACCGGTCAGGTCGCGGGCGCACTCTGGGCCGTTCTCAGCCACCCCGCGTGTGACGCCGGACTCAGCGAAGCCGTCGGTCAGCAGATGCACATGCTGCAGCATCAGGCCGGTGCAGGCATGCACCTGGATGTCGCGCGCTTTCATGCCCTGCAGGAAGAAAACGCAGCATTGGCACATGCCCTGGCCAAGGCTCAGCAGCGTTGCGAGCAGATCACGCAGGAAAAAAGCACGAAGATCGCGCAGCAGGAGGCCCAGCTGGTGCGTCTGCGTGCCGAAATCATCGGCCGCGACAGCGAACTGACCACGCTGCAAACCGAGCTTGAAACCCTGCGGCGCAGCCAGCCGGATCAGGCCGCACGTCTGCGCCTGGAGCGTCAGCTGCGCTATCAGGAAGAACGCTGTGCACGCCTGAGTCTGGAAAATGCCCGGCTCACCAAGGCGCTGGCTACGCCGCTCCTCAGCCCGGCCGCGCCCGTGCAAGCCGCACAGGCAAGCGTCCCTGTTGCAGCAGACACGCCAGAAGCCTCCCTCTCCGGCCAGCGCATCCTTTGCGTCGGCGGGCGCGAACATGCTGTGGTGATCTATCGCCAGCTCATCGAACAAGCGGGCGGCAAATTCCTGCATCACGATGGCGGCGTCGAAGACCGCCTCGGTCAGCTCGACTCTGCACTGGGTGCGGCCGATCTGGTGATCTGCCAGACCGGCTGCATCAGCCACAACGCCTACTGGCG
>DBTS01000026.1:356-5826 GCA_002307175.1 Rhodocyclaceae bacterium UBA1310 | reverse complement strand
ACCGGCTGCATCAGCCACAACGCCTACTGGCGGGTGAAAGACCACTGCAAGCGCACCGGCAAACGCTGTTCCTTCGTTGAAACGCCGAGTGTCGCGGGTCTGGCACGTGGTTTGCGTCGACTTCTTGCAGATGTCCTTGTGGTGCCCACAGACGACGTCCAGAATGCAACGACCGGCAGCACAATGACCACCGGACTTCAACAAACCTGACTGGAGAGCCCCACATGAACGAAACCGATACCCAGAATGCCATCGTGGCACTCAACCGCATCATGGAAACCGAGCTTGCCGGCGTGGTGCGCTATACCCATTACTCGCTGATGGTGTATGGCTACAACCGCATCCCGATCGTCTCCTGGCTCAAGGACAATGCGACTGAAGGTCTCGCCCATGCCCACAAGGCAGGCGAGCTGGTCACCCTCATGGGGGGGCACCCGTCACTGAAGATCGGCGCTCTGCTGGAAACCGAGAAGCACGACATCGGCGACATCCTGCGCGAGAGCCTGGAGCACGAGAAGAACGCCCTCGCCGGTTATTACGCGCTGCTGAAAATCGCGGAGGGCAAATCGGTACTACTCGAAGAATATGCGCGCGAAATGATCGTGGCGGAAGAACTGCACCTGGATGAAGTCAACAAGATGTTGCGCAAACCCGGCGAGCTGGATCCATTCAACGCCTGAATCTGCCCCCCCCACGCACAGCGGCCTGCGGGCCGCTTTTTCACACCCGCACTTCCCGGCGAAAGCCCGCAATGCGGTGCCGCTTATCTGACACGAACAGATGCCAGATCATGTGTATATGCTAATAGCGATTCAGCCAAAGTATGCGGTGTATCGCAAGCGGTGGGATAAATGAAGGGAAAAATCCCGATTCATGTGGCCCGCGTGTATGGAGAACACTAGCGCAACTTCGTAGATCAGCAGTATGCGTCCAGCCGCCCCATCTATTCAAAGGCGGCCGAGCCTGCTCAGTGTTTGAGGGGTAGTAGCTCGTCGATTCGGGAGTTCGGACAGGCGGGGAGCTTTTCCAGGGTGGATTTGAGCCAGGCGACGGGCTCCAGTCCATTGAGCTTGGCGGTGGCCAGCAGACTCTGAATGGCGGCGGCGCGTTTGCCGGCACGTTCGCTGCCGGCAAACAGCCAGTTCTTCTTGCCCAAGGCGATTGGACGGATCGCGTTCTCTACCGGATTGTTGTCGATGGGCAGATCGCCTGTTTCGGCATAGCGCACAAACGCGGGCCAGCGCCTGAGCAGGTAATCACAGGCTTTGGCTAGGCCATAACCCGGCGCTGCGGTTTGGCGGATCTGGGTCAGCCGCTCATGCAGTTGTTGCAGGGTCGGGAGGGTGTGTTCTTGTCGCAGGGCCTGTCGTTCTGCCTGCGAACATTCTCTGGCTTGCGCTTCAATCTCATACAGGAGTGCAATCTGCCTGAGGATCTCTGCTGCGACCGGGTGGCCCTTCGGGGTGCCCTGATCCAGGTCGAAGAACTTTCTGCGCGCATGCGCCCAACAGGCTTGCTCGGTGACGCCGGCAGCAAACAAGGCTTTGTAGCCGCTGTAGTCATCGACCATGAGCGTGCCGCGCCAGCCTTCGAGGAAGGCGGCCGCATGTTGGCCACGGCGACTGGTCTGATAGTCAAAGACGACAATCGGTGGGCCGCCCGCCAGATCATTGCTGCGATACGCCCAGAGGTAAGCGCGTTTCGTTTTGCCCCTGCCCGGATCGAGTTGCTGCACCGGTGTCTCATCAGCGTGCAGGCTGGGCCGCTGATGGAGTAACTCAGAGAGCCGATCGGCCAGTGGCTGCAAGGCAAAGCCGATGCGTCCGATCCATTCGGCCAGCGTGCTGCGTGACAGGGTGACCTCCTGACGCGCAGCAATCTGTTCGAGCCGATAGAGCGGCAAGTGATCCAGATATTTGCAGGTTGCCACCCAGGCCAGCAAGCCGGGTGCGGCCATCCCGCCATCAATGACCGCCGGATCCACCGGCGCGGCCGTCATGCTCTCGCACGCGCGGCAGGCATACTGCGGGCGGAGGTGGCGAATCACGAAGAAACGGGCTGGCTCGATGTCCAACTGTTCGCTGATGTCCTCGCCGATCTTGACCAGCGCCGACTGGCACTGAGCGCAGGTGCACACATCCGGCTCGTGACGCACTTCAACGCGTTCCAGATGCGAGGGCAGTGGTTGGCGACCCGCGCGAATGCGTGGGGTACGCGGCTTCGTTTCAGGAACGGGCGTTTCCAGTTCTGCCTCAATGGCCGCCAGATCCTGATCGGTATCCTCTTCGAACAGGCTCTTCTGAGTGCTGGTCATCGCCTCGCTCTTGACGCCGAAACGGATGCGCTTGAGATGAGCCAGTTCGAGGGTGAGTTTCTGGATTTTGAGCTCTTTGGCTTGAACTTCGCTGACCAGCCTGTGCGCCCCGGCCAGCAAGGCAGGATCAAGGTTCAGTCGGGCGAGTTCGGCAAGCAAATCCATAGCTTGAATTATACCACCGCACCCCTCTAAAACCCTTGCTGCACAAGGCTTTGCGCGACATTCATGTCTGCCAGTGCGCGGGCTGTATGGCTTCGAGCCGTTGCCATTCGACACCTGCGATCAACCACTGCAAAGTCTGTGCGCTGAGTCGGCAAACCGTGTCCCCCGGCTGCGGCCAATGAAACAGCCCTTGGTGCAGGCGGCGCTGGCACAACCAGACGCCGGTCGCGTCCCAGACCAGCAATTTGAGGCGGGAGCGCTGCCGGTTCGTAAAGGCATACGCACTGCCATCGCAAGGCGTGCGGCCCAGCACATGTTGCACGTGACAGGACAGGCGCTCGATCCCCCAGCGCATGTCCACGGGCCCAAGTGCCAGATGAACGTGTTCGGGATGAATCATCTGAGCAGCGTCAGCAGCGTTTGCAGACAGGACGGCGATTGCGAAGCAGGCCAGTCGATGCGCACGTTCAGCCCATTCTTGACCAGCTCCAGATGGATGCGCTCCGGCGGCGCGGCGCTCACCTGAACCGGCACAAAGGGGGCTGAGGCACAGGGGCTGACCGCGTTCGATTTGATGCTAGCAGGCACGGAAGCGCCTGACGCGACCGCCGCCGCATCCAGCTCGGCCTCACGGATCCAACGATGCACCATGTTGTCGTTCAAGTCGTGCATCCGCGCAATGGCCGCGACCGAAGTGCCCGGGTGCTTGCAGGTCTCAACAATCTGGGCTTTGAATTCCTGGCTGTAACGGCGGCGCCGTTGGCCGGGCGGAGGAAGAGTGATCGCGTCCATGTGTCCATCTATTTTTAGCGTGAAAGAGGCCGCATCCAAGGCGAGCGGACGCCTGACCAGCAAAGGTCATGACGAAGCAATCGCAGCAGATCAGGCGTTGGCAGGCGGAATGAAGCCGAATTTGGTCAGAGCCTTGATCCAGCGAGGGGCGTTGCGTTGAATGGAAAGCGCTTCATAGTCGGTGGCGGAATCCCGGTAATGTTCTCGCCGTTTGAGCATGAAGAAGATGGTGCGCAGGATTTTGTGGCCGATGGCAACGATCGCCCGCTTATGGCCACGGCGCACGATGAGTGACTGGAACTTCGATTTGAACACGGAGGTGGTGCGGCTGGCGGCGTGGGCGAACTCGCAGAGCAGGCGCCGGACATACAGATTGCCTTTGCGGACGTGGCCGGATTTTCGTTTGCCGGCCGACTCATTGTTGCCGGGGCACAAGCCGACCCAGGAAGCCAGGCGATCCGGGCAGCCAAAGACATCCATGTCGGTGCCTATCTCGACCAGCAACATGGCGGCACCGATCAGATCGACACCCGGAATGGTCTGCAGCAGGATCAGCGTATTGCGCTCGGACTCCAGTTCGGTCAGCAGGCGGGCGTCGAAACGGCCGATGCGTGCCTCGATTTCCTCGATGTGATGCATCAACTCATCGAGCACAAAGCGATGACTGGCGGAGAGATCGCCTTGCAGGGCTTCGAAGATTTCCTCCCTGCTGGCTTTCAAGCGGCGGCTGGCGTGGCGCAGTACCTCGCTGGGGGGCTCCCCGGCGATGATGGCTTTGACCATGGCGCGAGCGGACTGACCATGCAGGTCGCTGACCACGACACCGAGGCGAACGCCACTATCGGTGAGCACCTTGTGCAGCCGGTTCTTCTCGGAAGCCAACTGACCGACCAGCTTCTGCCGCTGTCGGGCAATCAGTCGCAGCTCCCGCAGCTTGGCCGGCGGAACAAACGAGCCACGCAGCAGCCCCGCACGTGCCAGCATCGCCAACCAGTGGGCATCGCCCACATCGGTCTTGCGCCCTGGAACGTTCTTGACGTGCCGTGCATTGACCACCTTCGCGCGAATGCCCACCGCTTCCAGCGCCGCATGCGGGCTCTTCCAATAGATGCCCGTGCTTTCCATCACGACTTCGTCGGGCCCCAGCGAAGCGGCCCAGTCCGCCAATTCCCGGCGGTCGCGCTTGAACCCGCCGAACTGGCGTTGTTCGATGCGCGTGCTGCCATCGGACTCCTCTATCAGCGCACACGCCGTAATCTGCGACTGATGAATATCGAGACCGATGACGCGTTTGTACAGTGCAACCAGTTCCATACAACCTCCCGTCGATTTACACTCAAAAACGGAAGGCGGCGGGAGCCGGAACTGAATGTGCCCGAAGGCGACAAGTCGCCAACGGCCTGTTTAGCGTGCGCTCTCTATGGAAGCAATCCGGGGTGCGAGTCAGTCCGGCGGGTCACGTTAAGCGCGGGGTCGAGCCGCCAAAAAAAATCACGACCTCTACCTGCCGCCTTCCATCCCGAAGTCTCTTTCATCTTCGGGGGTGGCGCCAAACGCCATGATCGTTAAGCGGACACGAAGCTTCAGGGTTTGGCCGCCGACCTTCAATGTGGGCGGGCTGGACGCTTACGAAAATTCTACTTCTGAATCACGCCCGTAATAGGTTATGTAGTGGTGGGTAGTCAAAAGTAAAACGCCCCACTCTTTTTGAGAGTGGGGCGTTTTGTATGGGCTAGTCTGACGATGACCTACTTTCGCATGGGCAATCCACACTATCATCGGCGCGGTTTCGTTTCACGGTCCTGTTCGGGATGGGAAGGGGTGGTTCCGAAACGCTATGGTCGTCAGACTTTAACTTGTGTGCTGTGTCGCTTTTTGGGCACCACAACGAAACTGGAAGGCAAATATTGGTAGTGACTGCGTAAGACACGATGTCTTGGTGTCGCATGTCCCTGAACATATGTGTTCAGAGTTATAGGATCAAGCCGCACGGGCAATTAGTATCAGTTAGCTTAACGCATTACTGCGCTTCCACACCTGACCTATCAACGTCCTGGTCTNNAAATCAGGCTGCTACGGCTATCCGGTTTTCCAACAGCAGCTGGGCTCGGGTTGCTACACGCTGTTCCCCCATATTCACGAGCAGTTCCTTCATGTCGAGAATCAGCACGATCTGACCGTTGGACAGCGTTGTAACCC
>DBTS01000026.1:0-200 GCA_002307175.1 Rhodocyclaceae bacterium UBA1310 | reverse complement strand
ACGGGCAATTAGTATCAGTTAGCTTAACGCATTACTGCGCTTCCACACCTGACCTATCAACGTCCTGGTCTTGAACGACCCTTCAGGGGGATTAAATCCCCAGGGAAGTCTCATCTTGAGGCGAGTTTCCCGCTTAGATGCTTTCAGCGGTTATCTCTTCCGGATTTAGCTACCCGGCAATGCCACTGGCGTGACAACCG
>DBTS01000015.1:16337-39378 GCA_002307175.1 Rhodocyclaceae bacterium UBA1310 | reverse complement strand
ACCTCAAGTCCGACAGACTCCTAGCCGACCCGCAAAGAGGCTTTCGTGCAAGCTACGCACTGGGCTTGCGTACGTTAACCCTGCAGACAGGCCGCAGCTACCGCAAGGATCTGAATCTGAATGATGAAGAACTGGCGATTCTCGTTGGTGGCTCAGCCAGCCGGATGCTCTTCGAGTACTACGAAGCGCAGGCTGAAATCTCCGGTTCGGCGTCCACCCAGGCATTGCTGGAGGAAGACAGTCACGTTCTCTACGAAGGCGGCTGCACCGATCACCCTTTGCTCGCACGCGCACTGCATGATCCTGACATCAACCGGCTGATATCCGCGCCCATGCTTGTCTGCACGGTTGATCACCTGATGCCCGCCACCGAATCCATGCGCGCCGGGCGACAGATCGCCCCCATGCTGCGGCTGATGAGCAGCGATCTGGTGCTTGATGAACTGGATGACTACGGGCTGGACGACCTGCCCGCCCTCACGCGCCTCGTCCACTGGGCTGGGATGCTTGGCACGCGAGTGATTCTCTCGTCAGCCACGCTCCCACCCCCGTTGCTCGAAGGCATGTTTCTCGCGTATCAGGCAGGGCGCAGGCACTACCGCAGCAACCGCGGCTCCCCCCCAGCCGGCGCCCCCCTGCTGGTGCAGTGCCTGTGGACAGACGAATTCGGCCCTCTCACCTCGCGATGTGCAACCCGGGAGGACTTTACGCAAACACACGCCGCCTTCGTTGCGAAGCGCTGCAAGCAGCTCACCCAGGCCACACCCTTGCGGCGGGCCGAACTCATCCCGCTTGAAATCCCAAAAAGCCAGACGACCGAAGCCAACCATGCGGCTTTCGCCGCGCAGGTGCAGGCGGCAGCCCTCCGTCTGCACGCCCATCACCACACAATCGACCCTGCAACGGGCAAGCGCGTGAGCTTCGGCATTGTGCGCATGGCCAATATCGAGCCCCTTTTCGAGGTGGCGAAAGAACTCTACGCCCTTGGCGCACCAGAGAACGCACGCATCCACCTGTGCGTCTACCACGCACGCTTTCCACTCCTGCAGCGCTCGGCCATCGAACACCAACTCGACACCCAGTTCAACCGGCGTGAAGAAGATGGCATGGCGGTTTTCCGCATCGAAGCGATCCGCGCCACGCTCGATGCACATCCCGAGCCAGACCAGCTCTTCATCGTGCTCGCCAGCCCGGTCTGTGAAGTAGGCCGGGACTGGGACGCCGACTGGGCGATTGCCGAGCCCTCCTCAATGCGCTCACTCATCCAGCTCGCGGGCCGCGTGCAACGCCACCGAGCCCAAACCAGTGACACGCCGAATTTTCTGATCTTCGACACCAACCTGCGCCACTTCCGCCAATCCACGAAAAGCGGAAAAGAAACACCTGCTGCCTTTATTCACCCAGGGTTTGAGAAAAAAGACGTGGATGCCAACCACCCTTACCGCCTGTGCTCCCATCGCCTGAGCAGGCTGCTACGCCCCGAGGAATACCAGACCATCAGCGCACTGCCACGTATCTGCCCGGAAACATCTGACCCGCAGCCCAAATGGAAGCTTGCGGATCTGGAACAGTTACGCATTCACGACTGCATGCTGCCAGACACCGCCAGCAAAGAACCCAATGCCGCAATCGCATGGCTGTTTCCTCAGGCCGCGCTGACCGCCGCCCTGCCACAGCAACAGCCGTTCCGGTCTTCATCGCTTACGACAGAAACTGTCGTCTTCCTGCCGGATGATGACACCGAAACCCTGCTGCTCCACCGCATTGAAGACCGTGCAGGGCCACGCGAAGCGCCACTTTATGTACTTGACGATACACGCCTGCACCGTATCCCCCTGCCTACCGGCCCACGCATCGGGGCTTGGGGAAAATTCGATCTGCTCAGCCTGCTGGCCGAACAGGCCGAGCATCTCGACCAACCGATCTCAAACTGCGCGCGCAAGTTTGCCGTCGTCGAGGTACCACAAAGCACACAGGGCTGGAGATATCACCCGCTTTTGGGATTCTCAAGTGTGAAATGAGCCCCGCAAACAAATTCATAGCAACCGTAATGTCATATATCACCGATACAAAACCGCTGAAAAAACTTAGTCAAAAGGAAATTTTAGATGACTGAAGCGCCAGACATGTCGCCTCGTTCCGAACTTTTCCGCTCCAGCATCGCCGCGTTTATCGAAGCGCGACGAGACGCCAAGCTCAAGGGTAAGGAAGACGGCGCAGAAACATCACAGAAGTACGAATACACCACCTGGCTTGCCGACGCGGCGCGCCGGGTGCCGCAAATCCAGGCTGTCACCCATGTTCTCAAGGCTACCCACCCTGACGCACGCGGCACCAGCCTGCATGTGCCACCAGAAAGCCTGCCGCAGCACACTGAAGTTGGCACACATACACTAGGGGCCACTTTTGACGACGACATCGTCGGCAATGCGGCCGCACTGGACGTTTTCAAGTTTCTCAAGATCGAGGTGGAAGGCCACCGGCTGTTGGACTGGATGCAGCAAGGTGACGCTGATCTGAGTCTCGCGTTGAATGCAGATCAGGAAACAGCACAGGCCTGGATCGGAGCCTTCTGCGGTCTGGTTCGTAGCAGCCCGCAGACCAGCTCGCATGAAATGGCCAAGCAGATCTATTGGCTTGTAGGCACCAATCCTGCCGACAATGCGCAATATCATCTGCTTCAGCCACTTTTTTCCAGCAGCCTAGCCCACGCAGTACACAATGAAATCTCCGAAGCCCGCTTCGGAGAGGCCAACACCCAGGCCCGGCAGGCCTTCCGTGCAAAACAGGCTCATCCGGCTGGCTATCGTAATTACAGCGGTTTGGCCGTGCGCAAGCTTGGCGGCACCAAGCCACAGAATATCTCGCAGCTCAACAGCGAGCGTGGGGGAGCCAACTACCTCTTGGCTTCCCTGCCCCCGCCTTGGCGAACTGATGACAGGATCAAGATCCTGAACACCAACAGTGCCATCGAGCGTTTCGGTCATACGCCCGCAGCGAAAGCGCTGGTCAAACGCCTTGCCGAATTTCTGCTTGAGAATCCTCCGGCCACAGAGCCCACCCGAAAAACACGAGAACGCATGGAACAAGCCCTCGCCGAAGAGTTTGCCGCCTTTGGTGCCCAGATCTCCGCCCAGATGCCTGCGGGGTGGACGCAAGACCCTGCCTGCACTCTGCACGAGAGCGAAAAACTCTGGCTGGACGGCGGTCGCACGGAGTTGCCACCACGCGAAGGCCACGAACAGGAAGATACCGCCTTCAATGCGGCCTACACCTGGGGAGACTGGCCAGACGATGTGGCCGGGCGCTTTGCCAATTGGGTCAACGAACGTCTGCGTGCTGCAGGGCTGACTGCAGTGGGCGATGTTGAGGCCCGCCACTGGGCACGACAGGCCATCATCGATACCGCTTGGCCCATCCCGCAACAGCGCAGGGCCGGAGGTGCCGCATGAACACCTGCCCGGATTACGATTTCCTGCTGGTGCTGCCCCATCTGCGCGTTCAGAACGCCAATGCCATTTCCAGCCCACTCACTCACGGCTTTCCCTCCGTCACAGCCCTGATGGGTCTGACCTGGGCACTGTCACGCAAGACACGGGCCAGCGGACTGGATCTGGATTTCACCGGCTTTGGCGTGGTATGCCACGACTATCAGGAGCAAAGCACGCATGAGGGGTTTGTCGGCAGTTTCTGCCTCACCCGCAACCCGATAGGCAAGGATGGCAGCACCGCAGCCATTGTGGAAGAAGGCCGTATTCATCTGGAAGTCAGTCTTGTGCTGGCGGTGAACTGCCCGCGCTGGCTGCAGCGACCAGAAGAACGGGAAGCCGACTGCACGAAGGTGGCGCAGATTCTTGCTGCCATGCGCCTTGCCGGGGGCTCTTTCCTGCCCCCTGAGAAGCCTTGGCAAAAGCGCTACCAGCCTTACGCCGTGGATTTTTCGGGCAATGAAGATGATCGCCACGCGAAATTCCGGGCCGTGCGCATGCGCCTGCTACCCGGCTTCGCCCTGGTTGCGCGTGACGATCTGCTGGCACAACGTCTGGCCGAGCTGCAGGCCACCCAGCCACAAGCTTCACGCCTGGATGCATGGCTCTCGCTGGCTCGCGTGAATTGGCATTTCAGCCCGAAATCGGAAGAGAACCCCACGCAGGGCGAATGGCAACACGACCGCAAGAATCTTGGCTGGGTGGTGCCGATTCCCGTGGGATATGGCGCACTTGCGCCCATACAGTCAGCCGGCAGCGTAGCCAATGCACGCGACATGGATACGCCTTTCCGGCTCGTCGAAAGCCTCTATTCCATCGGGCAGTGGATCAGCCCGCACCGCCTGCAAGACCCCACACAAATCCTCTGGTATGCCAAAAGCAGCCCGGAGGAAGGCCTCTACCGCTGCAGCAATGACTACGCAACGGAATCTTCCGATTCCGCTGACCTGCACTACGAATTTGACTGATTAACCTCATAAAGGAATTCATCATGGCCGATACACTCAAGACTGCCTCCGTCCTCGCCTTCGAACGCAAGCTCGATCCTTCCGACGCCCTCTTCCGCGCAGGCAAATGGAATGATCGCGAACACGCCGAACAGTGGCCCGCTGTGGGCATTACAGAAAAATCTGTGCGCGGCACGATTTCCAACCGCCTCAAGACCAAGGATCAGGACCCCGCCAAGCTCGATGCCGCCATCGAAAACCCCAACCTGCAGACCGTTGACGTAGCCGCCCTGCCGGCGGACGCTGACACACTGCGGGTACGCTTCACGCTGCGTGTACTGGCAGGCACGGGAACCCCGTCGGCCTGCAACGATGCGGAATATCAAAAGGCCCTGCTGACCACAGTAGGCGGCTATGTGCAGCAGCACGGCTTTCTGCCGCTGGCCCGCCGCTATGCCTACAACATCACCAACGGGCGCTTCCTGTGGCGCAACCGCGTGGGGGCCGAGCAGGTGGAGGTGGCCGTGCGGCGTCTGCAGCAAGGCGAGGCCGCGCAGACCTGGACTTTCGATGCACTGGCCCTGTCGCTGCGCGAAGCAGAATCCACCAGTACCGAACTTGAAGCCCTCGCCAACCTGATCTGCGCCGGGCTGTCGGGCAGTGAGCATGTGCTGCTGGAAATCACGGCCTTTGTGCGTGTGGGCGAAGGGCAGGAAGTCTTCCCCTCTCAGGAACTGATCCTGGACCGCAGCAAGAGCAGCAAAAGCAAGACGCTGTATCACGTTGGCGGCGTAGCCGGCATTCACTCACAGAAGGTGGGCAACGCATTGCGCACGATAGACACCTGGTACCCCGGTGCCGAAGAACTCGGCCCGATCGCTGTGGAACCGTACGGCTCAGTCACTACACAAGGCAAGGCCTATCGCCAGCCCAAGGCCAAGGCAGATTTCTATTCCCTGCTCGACAACTGGGTGCTCAAGGGCAAAGCGCCCGAAACAGCAGGCGACCAGCACTTTGTCATCGCAGTGCTGGTACGTGGCGGGGTTTTCGGCGAGGCCAACTAAAATGGATCACTACATTGATCTGCAATTGCGGCCAGACCCTGAATTTCCAGCCCCTCAACTGCTCAATGCACTGGCCGCCAAGCTGCATCGGGCCCTGGTGAGTCTGCAGGCCGAGGATATCGGAATCAGCTTTCCGAAGCACCGAACTAAAGGCGCCGGGCTGGGCGACACCCTGCGCCTGCACGGCACACAGGCACGGCTGCAGGCACTGATGCAGGCCGGCTGGCTCAGCGGCATGGCAGACCATCTGCAGGCATCTCCCTCACAAACTGTGCCGGCAGATGCACAATTCCGCGTGGTTCGCCGCGTGCAGGCCCAAAGCAATGCCGACCGCATCCGCCGCCGGCAAATGAAACGCCACGGCTGGACAGAAAAGGAAGCCCGCGCCCGCATTGCAGACAGCGTGGAACAGCAGCTCGCTCTGCCCTACCTCACACTGCGCAGCCAGAGCACGGGGCAGCACTTCCGCCTCTTCATCGAGCACCTCCCCTGCCAGCCCGCGCCCGTGGCAGGGCCGTTCAACGCCTACGGCCTGAGCAGCACCGCCACGATCCCGTGGTTTTGACCCTTTTTTCAGGGCTCAAAAAAGATCTTTAAAAATCAGATACTCACAAAATCCTTGCACAAATAGGTGTACGCCAGAAAAACATCGGGGAGCCCCTCTGCACGGGGCACCCCGATGTTATTGTCTCTACTTCACTGCCGTGTAGGCAGCTCAGAAAATGCGCATCGCCCCACGCTCACGCGAATCGTACTTCACTGCCGTGTAGGCAGCTCAGAAATCCTCGCCACCGCGCTTGCAGTGCTCGATGAGCTTCACTGCCGTGTAGGCAGCTCAGAAAATCAATAGGGCAACCATGTCATCAATTTTTTCCTTCACTGCCGTGTAGGCAGCTCAGAAAACCGCAGGGAGGCGTACCTGCGTACGGCTACCCTTCACTGCCGTGTAGGCAGCTCAGAAACACGGCACAATGCAATACCGCTCACGAATGGCCTTCACTGCCGTGTAGGCAGCTCAGAAAAAGCATGATGACGGCGCACTCAGCACTGCAACCTTCACTGCCGTGTAGGCAGCTCAGAAAAACCGGCAAGCGTGAGCCCACTGCATACCGCTCTTCACTGCCGTGTAGGCAGCTCAGAAAAAGTCGGAGGGCAACACAATCACCGGCCTGAACTTCACTGCCGTGTAGGCAGCTCAGAAAGCTGTCCGCGAATCCGTAAAGCGGTCAATCTTCTTCACTGCCGTGTAGGCAGCTCAGAAACAGTTCGATCACCCGCACCAACACCGATGGATCTTCACTGCCGTGTAGGCAGCTCAGAAAAATGCGTGTTTGATGAATGTATCTCATAAGGACTTCACTGCCGTGTAGGCAGCTCAGAAATGGATTCTGACGGTTCTGGAGTGCCCGAGCAGCTTCACTGCCGTGTAGGCAGCTCAGAAAAACGTGCTGCTCACCGATTCGGCTTCCAGCCCCTTCACTGCCGTGTAGGCAGCTCAGAAATTATGCCCGCAATGCTCGCACCCATTCACCTGCTTCACTGCCGTGTAGGCAGCTCAGAAATATCGCGCCATGTCTGCCGCCGTCGCCGAGATCTTCACTGCCGTGTAGGCAGCTCAGAAATGGAAGTGATCAATCTGCACACGCAGCTCGACCTTCACTGCCGTGTAGGCAGCTCAGAAAAGGCGCCAACGCTTCAGTTTTTCAGCCAGTTTCTTCACTGCCGTGTAGGCAGCTCAGAAAAGCACCACGGCCCCGTGGGCGTAGCAGCGCCCCTTCACTGCCGTGTAGGCAGCTCAGAAAACGATTGCCCCGGTTGCCACTCCCGCAGGACTCTTCACTGCCGTGTAGGCAGCTCAGAAAGATCAGTCAAGGTGACGGCCAGAGGCGTACATCTTCACTGCCGCTTAGGCGGCTCAGAAAATCACGCGCTTCGACCCTGAATCAAGAACGCCGAAAGGGGCTTTGCCGCGGTTTCTTCGCTGGCGTAGCCCGGAACTGACTTGCATCAAATCCAGTTCGCTGACTCAGGAGTTCCTCGCCATCGATACGCTCCGCCAGATTTTCGATGTCATGCGCCGACACACCTGCCTGTGCAAAATGCTCCTGCCATGTGTTCACGACACCAATGATTGCGGTGACTTCGGCAGCAGCCTCGGCGGGGAGCAGGCCGAATGCCTCGCACTGAGACATCGCATTTTCGAGAGTCGAATCCCGTCCGTGGGCACCGCAAATGAACTCTTGATACCCCTGGCCTGAGTTGGTCGGCAAAACATCGTAGGCCGGGGCCAGCTTCAGTCGCCCATGTTCGAACGGGCTCGCGACAAGCAGCGAATGGTTCTTCTCATGGTCATCGGTGTTGTCCATCAAAATATTGAACACCATGCGGCGGAACAGCTCTCGTGCATCGCGCTGGTTGACGTCGTCCTGAGCGATACCTACACGGCGAAGGATTCGCGCCAACGCGGGGTACCCCATCTCGGGCTCGTCACCAGACGCAGTAACCGCGCGAATGGCGGTGCCCGCCGAGATGCTGTGAATCCGCCGGCCCTGTTCGCGGTCAAAACGGCGAATGGCAATCGCGCTCGCGTCAGCAAGATGAATAACCTGTGTCTCCGCAACGGAGATACCCGCGCGTGCGGCCAGCGTCATCGTCGCATGCTCGATGAGTGGCGTATCGACCGGCTCATTGTTGAAAAACTTGATGACCCACTGCTCGCCGTTGATGTCGATGAGCGCCTTGGGCTTCGCTCCACCAAGCGGGCTTCCGCCCCCCGCGATTATCTTGGCCTCCAGTACGCTGAGGGGCTCCAAGGCCTCAATCTTTGCCACGACTTCGCTGAGTTGCTGCACCTCATCGAGCCGAGGAAGCGGCCCGCCGACTCTCGGGCTGTACGTAGTTGCTGACGTAGAAATCCCCAGGGCCCCAAACCGGTCGTCACCAGCGTAGTACAGATACTCCATCAGGGAGAGGCGCTTGGGCTTGTCGACGAAGCGGATGACCT
Source organism: Rhodocyclaceae bacterium UBA1310 (assembly GCA_002307175.1). Taxonomy (GTDB): domain Bacteria; phylum Pseudomonadota; class Gammaproteobacteria; order Burkholderiales; family Rhodocyclaceae; genus Uliginosibacterium. The sequence continues at coordinate 30,875 of DBTS01000015.1, read as the reverse complement.
TCTCGCCCCAACGGTCCGGCCGGGCATCGTCGACTGCACCAACTGCGCGTTGCGCATCGGTCGCGAGACGGCCGGGGGGCAGAAACTCTGAGTCAACGAGGGGAAGGTCTTCGCTCAGCGCGAAGCCGTTGCTCAACCACGCCTTGTCGTAACGCAGCGAAACCCCTTTCCCAGCGGAAACCAGTTTCAGTGCGCCAACGTAGCACGGTGCGCTTGGGTCACCCAGGTACCAGAGGTGTAAGTCGTCCAGGCGCATATCAAGCCTTCTTCGCTCGGACGCGCGCTTCCGCGGATGTTTGGGCACGCGCACGACCAAGTTCGACAGCCTCGCGAACCTCCATCTCAATGGCGCCTTGGTCGTGCTCGGGTGCGGCGAGGTTTCTCAACTCACCATCGCGATTGAGGAGCCAGAGCGCGGTTGCGACGATGCCAATGCCCACCCCAGGGTCACCGGCTTCAAGCCGCTGCAGTGTGGGAACCGACACCCCCATGCGTTTCGCCCAGGTCTTCAGCGATTCTTTGCGGCGCAAACGGGCGACGGCAAGGTCGGCACCGAGCTTTTCGATGGCCGCCGACGTTGCTGGCGGTAGTTGCAGGAGGGCACGTGCAGTCTTAGGCATACATATAGAGTTTATTGCAAAACCAGTTTTTGTAAACATCTATATTCACGCCAGCCTACTGCGAGTTGGCCCATCCCATTGCAGGCGCAAGAGCTGACGACGCTCTACTGCTATGCCGGTCGTCGGTAAAGCCTCAGTCCTCCCTGGAATCAACGGGCTGATGTACCGGATTCCAGTATGTAGGGCAGTCCGCCCCTCCCTCACACAACTCGCGAAAATGGGCGCAACAGCTGCGGCCCGGCATCCGCCCCAAGGATTGAGCCCTTCTCTCCACTGCGCAAGTTGTTGCCGTAAGGCCAAACGGCCGCCTTGAAAAAATACTGCTTTTTTATACAGTACACGCAGGGATATGCGTGTAAAACCCCTTTTCGCAGGTGGCCGCAGGATTACGCGGCCCGATTCGGCTACCTATGTTGGTGTTCTTCAATTGCAGGAAGTCTGGGTGAGCAAGACTGAGCGGCGCGAAGCGGCGCTGCTCTTGAATCATGGCGGGCACAAGCATGAGATTTTGCCGCGCCTGTACCTGCCACGACTCGTGCGGATACTGGCCTCGGGGATTCTGCTTCAGGGGCTGGAGGATTACCGCTCGCAAGGCGAACGGTATGTGGTGCTTCAGCAATGGCGCTGCGAGCTGCCTGAGCAATCAGAGGGGCGCTTCGATCTTGACTGGCACCCCATCATGGCACGCCGGCTGCGCAAGGCCGGCTTCAGCCTGACGCGAGACTTGTAGTACTGAACCTGACTGCCGAGTAACCGGATGAGCAGGCGTTGCTGGGCAAAATACTGGAATGTGTGTCCTGACCCCACGCTTTCACAAGATCGGCTAACGCGGGAAGGCTTTCCATGCGAGATGAATACAAATGCAGTAAAGTAAGGCTGGAGCGGGGTGGATAATGGAATGCAAGGCTTGGCTCCACACTTTCTAATTTAAAATGGTTTGTTCAATGAAATCAGAAAAACTGGGATTAGATGATGTGAAGGAAGTTGTCGATAGCTTGAGGCAGGGTGTCGGCTTTATCGAAGGGTCGATTGATTTGTTGGAGGGAAAAGTTAGTGATTCTGATTTAAATGATTATAAAAGAATGGTCGGAAAAATAATCATTGCCGTCTATTCTGGCTTGGCGGATAAAGTTATGGAGAAGTATCCTGATTTTGCGAATACTTTTTATGAAGAAGGTGAGAAAAATTCGCAACGCGGGGACACCCATTAGGCTGATCCCGAAAACAGGGAGTAAAAATTTCTGCACCGCAAGGTGCATGCTATTTTCCTACCGTTCCTCGCTGCATTCTGACCGGAAATGTTGGATTGTGAGACTTGACCCAATGCTGTTCTGCTGTTCGGTTAGTGAAAATTTTGACCGCAAAAAACAATTTAACTGTTTTATTTATAAAGAATGGAATGACCTAACCGAACAGTATTGAGACTTGACCCCGCGCATCCCGCGCTTCCCTTCATAATTTTTACATTACTTCAATCCCTACAGCATTTTTATGAGACGGAGTTTTGACAGCTCTAGGGTTAAAAAACATACCCGTACGCAATCTGTTTCACATACAATATTGCATTTAAGAAACATAGTACGCATAGAGAATTAATCGGGCAGATCCGCCTTGATGCAGGAACACATTGGGGCTTTATGCAATTAACCTCCCCACCGTTTTTAAAATTTCGCACAGAGGACTATTAATGAAAGTCTTATTGTCCATTAAACCTGAATATGCCGAAAAAATACTGTCCGGCGAAAAACACTACGAGTTTCGTAAAGCACTGCCCAAAGCGTCGGGAGTGAATACTGTGGTAATTTACGCCACCATGCCAGTTGGAAAAGTGGTGGGCGAATTTGACATTGAAAGTATTCTGTCTGAAAAGCCAAACAAGCTTTGGTTGCTCACCTCGGAGTTTTCAGGGATCACCAAAAGCTTTTTCAACGAGTACTTCCAGGGAAGAACCACAGCTCACGCGTTCAAAGTGAGAGAGGCTCGGCGCTACGAGCGTCCCCTTGATTTGGGTGAAGTATTAACGAGTGGCGTTCCCCCTCAGTCTTTTTGCTACCTGACTTGAGGAGAAGCGGAGATTCCATTCGTCCGTTTGCGCTTCATTAGTCGAGCCTACGGCGCTATTTATTATTTTTCATGCCTAACCTTGAACGTCTTCACTATGTTTTCAATTCCGCCAGAACAGGGTGCACACTCCCCATTCTTGCAAAGAATTGCGGAGGCTGAAAATTTCGCATCACCTGCCTAATGCGCGTCAGCGGAAGGGGCGTCTCTAAACGCGCCGCCGCATCCAGCACAAGTACACAACCCTCGCTAACACCTTCAAAATACGAGAAGAACTCGCTTTTCGACAATCCGGAAACCGCACCAAAATCCCGCCACAAACTCCTTGGCGATGCAGTGTGTACAGCTTTCACTTTGGCGTTACCGGTTATAGAGCCAACCGGGACCTTTTCGTACAACCAAACGACCGTGCCAGGGGAAACACCTACCGATCGACGCCGAAGTTCAACCCTCTTTGTGCCATCGTAAATGCCTTTAGCGTAAACAGAACGCAAAGAAATGAGGATGTTTTCAATATCTTTATTGATGTGTTGAGTTGAAGGCTTCATGCAATATGCCCTGCAGTTGTTTATCAGATATAGGGTGCGTTGATAGTAACTGGTGGGCCTCGCCGCAACCTATTACTCGCAAAGTAGCAAGAGGCACCTGACAAGGCAATTTAAAAATGTTGTCAAACTCGGTAATCGTCTTTACATTCGCTTTGCCAATAGATCGGACATCTCCGCGTGTTAGCACAGAATGTTCAAGATCTTCGTGCTGTATATCATCTGCCGGTTTAAGATAAGCGTGGCGCACTCTCGCTATTGCGATAAGTGCCCCGCGCCCTTTTGACTCATAAAATAAAACCAAAGTCCCACGTTTAAAGTAACGAAGAGTTTTGGATGCACTGATGTAGCGCCGTTCTTGATACAAAGAAACTCTGCTTTCCGGTAGTAATGATGCTTGCTCTGAATGTCCAAGCAAAGGCTCTGAAAACCTTCTCTGAATTGGCACAATAACCGCCGGCCGTCCTGGCAGACACAACAGTGCGGGCGATAGCAATGATTCCAACTCGTCCAGAGTAATGAATCTGCGATTTTGATCTGGAGTAATGACCTGAATTTGCTGATTTTGATGCTGATAGAGAGGAATGCTATCGGGCAACTTTATATTGCTGTTTGATAAAAGTTTGGATTGAAGCATCCCCCATGAATCAGGTGTCATCACGCCACCGAGCATTATCTTGCAAAACTCACTTTGCTTTGGGCTACCATGAAATCCAAAAGATATGGCCGCTTCCCTTACCACTGCTTGGGAAGGAGGGATCTCAAGATTGATTTGACGTGGCCCTTGCTGAGGCTGTTGCTCTACAAGATATGTCAGCATAATCCTGGCTGCGTCAGAGGAAGAAAAATGCTCCATATCGACAACAATGCGGGCCGATATCGTGGCAGCCCTTGCGGACAAAGCCCAAGTCACATAACCGATTGCCGTATCTTTCGCCCATACGGCAAACCGTTGTACGACCCTTCCATTCGCCCCCGTGGGCAACCACTCCGAAGCTATTTGCGAAGCAGTGATGTTTTGCTTGCCAAGGAGAGCATGAATACTCGAATACTCTGCAACTTCCACAGACCTCAGGACAAGGGGAGCTTTATCGTCCTCTCCCTCGTACGAACTTTCTTGGCTCGTGAATTCATTCAACACAAATGCATCAGGAGACAATATAGAGACGCCATACGCATCCTGAATTTTTTTACCTGCGGACAGGAGGGCTTCATCCCGTGTGATCAATCCCGAAAGCCCATGCTGAACCGCCGTTGCAATATGAAGAAGGTCTGACTTGTCGTTGGCAGAAAGCTCCTGCTTAGCCGGGAAAACAATCGCGGCCAGATCCTTAAAAACCTGTTCATGTGGGCCGCTTTTACTCAAAGGAAATGAGGGTAGCACATCAATAACCCCTTCCATTGGATCCAGTTTTCCAGGTGTGGCAGTCCGGTGCAACTCTTTGCGTGCCTCGTTGCTCACCGCAAGTTTGCAAAGATTCAACCGCTCAATCTGAAATAGCCCAACAGCTTCACTATGCCTTGTCCGTCGAGGGCCCGACAGATCAAACAGAACATTTAGATCAAGCAAGAACATTGAGACAGCAGCGCTCGAGGACACCGCAAGTCCCAGCGGATTTGAAGTACTCATCCCGCTGGTGGGAAAAAGCTGAGGAGAGTCCAATTCGCGACATCTACACAAAATGACTCTACGCCGAGCTTCACCACCTTTTTTCATTTTCTGAATATGAAACTGGTGTTTCCCCCAGAAAGCATTTGCCTCCTGCAGATCCTCGGCAACACTGGCATAGACAGAGGTAAACCCCTTGTCGGTCAGTTCAGAACAAAAGTAGTTAATTAACCGCGACGCCAATTGATGCCGACGATATTGCTTAAGAACAAACATCTGCACTACACGGGCGCGGGGATATCGCTGAGAAAATAGCAAATGCCCACAATAAACGGGTTCTTGATCTGCACAGTCAACCAGTACATAAAGACAATTGTTTCTGGCGAACTCCTCGTAAACACTGTCAGCCAAAAAACCAAACTCATTTCTATGGTCGTCAGCTGCAGCGTTCACGCTGGCAACAAACTGCTTCGTGTTTTCGTACCCACTAAGAATTTTAAACGTATCGATCTTCCGGGAATTAAACAAAGCCCCTCCTCACCACATAAGTAAGATGTATCACTTTATTTATCAATACCGTATCCAAAATATTCCGCCGAGAGACTTCCGCGAACGAAATTCCCAGGCGATCAAACTCCTCACGCGAATGCTGACCAATCAATACTCCTTGGCTCATTTTTTCTTCTACACTCATGTTGCTGACTAAAGCGCCGACAAAAGGAAGCAGAGCATCTGTTGGTACAGCGTAAGCCCGCTACTATCTTCCCCCAGATCGACCTTTCCTGACGGCACCAACCTCAGAATGCGGCCTGATCCCGGCCTTTTCTTCTAGCGCCTTACGCTCTTCCGAAGCGAAGCCTTTGCCGGTGGTTAGTTGTTCCGCTGGCGCAGCAATTGGTGTGGCCAGCGCGCTGGTGGCGCCTGCCTGTAGGGCAGCCATGATTGCGTCTCGCACGGCTTCTGGTGAAGCCCGGAAGGCGTTGATCAGGCGGGCTTCGATATCGCTGACTACTGCAGCGGCGCGATTGCCTGTCAGTACATAGAAGACATCTACGCCACCTGCTGCCAGATTCAGCAGGCACTCAGCGTCCGGTGATCGTTCGCCTTTTTCATAGTGCCAATAGCTTCTATCGCCGACATCACCGATAGCAGCCATTTCCTTCTGTGTCTTGCCTAGGCGCTCGCGCTCTTCTGCCAGCCGCGCAGAAAGTCGCACTTTTCGATCATTCATTGTTAAAAATTCGCGCAATAGTGCGAATAATTTAGTTGTCGATTAAGTGATTCACATCCTACATCATGGTATCTCCCAGATCCCATACCCCGCGCATTCGTGCGCCCATGAGCGTACTCAAAGCGCCCCGCATCTTGGTGGCCCTGAAGCCGGAAGAGCGGGACACATTCGCCCGCCGCGCCGAGTTGAGCAATATGACCCTGAGTGCCTACGCCCGCCATCTGGTATTGATCGGCCTACAGTGGTGCGAAGCGGACGAAGCGAAAGGTACCAGCCATGCATAGCCTTGTCATGCGAGACAGTTCGCACACGGTGATTGCCGGGGTGCGGATCGCGGTAAATACATGGCGCAAGCGCGAGGGCTGGAGCCGGGAAACCGTGGTGACCCGCATCGTCGGGCAGTACGAGAAGCTCGGCGGGCCGGAACTGACGGGCATTGTGTTCAACCCGGAAACCCAGGACAGCTACGACCGCGCCCATGTGAATGCTGACCGGGTGTATCGCTGGCTGGATGATGAAAGCAAGGATCTGAACCTGCTGCCGGCGAACTTTCTGCCTTTTGTGCTGGCCGCTGCTGACAAGAAAATCGCGGAACTGATGGCGGAGCTGGATGCCACGCGCTCGGCAATTCAGGCCAAGCGGAGGGCGTGACGATGGCACAGTAGATGTGTTTTCTGACCCCATGTTTTCTGCTACTTCACTGCCGCGTAGGCAGCTCTGGAAAACCAGAACATGGCAAAAGTTTGCGCCCTCCGGGCGGAGGCTTGATCGGTGCAATTACGCTGTGCTCCATTGTTCCGGCTTCGCCGCACCCTACGACAAGCCGCCTCGCCGGGCCGGGCCGGGGCTTTAGGCATTCTCTGTCATGTAGACAGTCCCGAAACTCCAGTCAGTACTACGGCCTGCTGGATGCCCGAACTCTTGCTCAAAGCGCTTCAGGGCATGGAACAAAAGCCATGCAAAACTTTGACCCTGATTGAACAGGTTGCGCCCGTGGCAAATCCAAAACAAAAAGGCCAATCCGAAGATTGGCCTAAATGTTTTTGTCTCATTGGTCGGGGCGGCGGGATTCGAACTCGCGACCCCTTGCACCCCATGCAAGTGCGCTACCAGGCTGCGCTACGCCCCGACTGAGAAGCAAGATTATAGCAGGGTTTAAAATTTGCACCAGCCCCTGATGCGATTTTGTTCGAACAAATGATGTTTGCGGGAAGGTATCCGGAGTGGTAGCGCACTTGTATGGGGTGCAAGTGCGCGCAGGCGGCTCAAACCGGGGCTCAATAGGCAAGCATGGGGGCTTGGTCAATATTGGTGGCGTTCAGGCGGAGTATGGCTTGGCGAGATTACGCCGCGTGGGTAGCGGGCGACAGTGCAGGCTGACGAGGGGGTTTTGGCGCCGGGAGGATTCTTCCATCTGCGCACTGCCGGCAGAGGATCGACTGGTGTAATTGCGGCTCGCTCGGTGTTGCTGCGCTACGCCCTTGGAAGGTAGTACGGGGTGCGTGATAACAGGGGGACGACGTGCGAGGGATCTATGCAACGCAGTTTTGCCTTTGTGGGGCAATAAAGCACTGCGGAAATCTGGCCGTAGGGCTGGAGTGCGGAGTGTGGCCGCCAAGCCCGGTTTCCTGGGAAACCTGGGCGGGCGGTGGGGGCCTTCAGCCCTTGAGGATCGCCAGAAGCGCTGCGAGTTCGCTGCGGATCTGGGCATTGGTGGTACGGCCGCGTTCGACGATTTCGGCGTTTTCGTGTTTGAGGAGCTGGTACTCTTCAAGACGGTTGCGGGCACCTGAGATGGTAAAGCCTTCGTTGTAGAGCAGTTCGCGGATGCGGCGCACCAGCAGCACTTCGTGCCGCTGGTAGTAGCGCCGGTTGCCGCGACGCTTGACCGGCTTGAGCTGGGTGAATTCCTGCTCCCAATAGCGCAGCACGTGCGGTTTGACACCGCACAGCTCGCTCACCTCGCCAATCGTGAAATACCGTTTGGCAGGGATGGGGGGCAATTCACCGATTTCTTCAAGCTGATGGTCCATCGTTTAGCTGTTCTACTGCTGTCTTCAATTTCTGGCTGGCGTGGAAGGTCACCACGCGGCGTGCCGTGATAGGAATCTCTTCGCCGGTTTTGGGATTGCGCCCGGGGCGTTGAGGCTTGTCACGTAGTTGGAAATTGCCGAAGCCGGAAAGTTTCACCTCTTCGCCTTTTTCCAGCGCACAACGGATTTCATCAAAAAACGCTTCGACCATGTCTTTGGCCTCGCGCTTGTTCAGACCAACCTGCTCGAACAGCATGTCCGCCAGTTCTGCCTTGGTCAGCGTCAATGTCGATAACTTGACAATTTCAGGCACGTAAACGCCCTCCCAATTCGCGCTCAGCGGCACTCACGAGTGCCCGCATGGCGTCTTCGATTTCTGTATCTTCGAGGCTGCGTTCAGCATGCTGAAGCGTCACCCGCAAAGCAATACTCTTCTGATCAGCGTCGATACCCTTGCCCGTATAGACGTCAAAAACGTCCACCGAGCGAACTATTGTACCGCCCGCAGCGCGCAACACGTCCAAAAGCTTGGCTGAAGTAACCGTATTGTTCAGCACGACGGCCAGATCACGCTGCACAGCCTGATGTTTTGGCAGTTCGGCAAACGCCGGCACCTTGGCTGAGAGTGCAGCATCGAGGCTTAGTTCAAACACCACCGGTGCCGTTCCCAGCTCATAGCGTTGGACCAGCGCGGGATGCAGTTCTCCGACAAATCCGACGAGCGTGCCATTCTGGCGGATAGCCGCACAACGGCCGGGATGCATGCCAGCGTGCTTTTCCGCGACGAATTCGGCACTGTTACCAAGGATCTGCTCGACATCATGCTTCACGTCGTAGAAATCCACCTTGCGTGTGGCGCTACCCCACTGTTCCGGCTCGGCCGGGCCCCAGGCGAGGCCGGCAACGCGCACAGGCTGCAGGTAGCCGGGAACGGGCTGTTCGCTATCGGTGTGGGCAAAGCAACGGCCAACTTCGAACAGGCGCACGCGGCTGGCGCGGCGACGCAGGTTGCCTGCCAGGGCACCGACCAGCCCGCCCAGCAGGGTGGAGCGCATCACGCTCATCTGGCTGGCAATAGGGTTGGCGAGGCGCACAGGATTGGTGTTGCCAGCGAAATCACGCTCCCAGGCTTCCTCAACGAAGGCATAGGAGATGATTTCCTGATAATCCAGGCCGGCGACGAGGCGGCGTAGGCGATGCACCGGGCGCGCCGTTTCGGTGCGCGGCTGCATCAGCAGCGGGGCCTTGGGCGGCACGGCAGGAATGTTGTCATAGCCGTACACGCGGGCCACTTCTTCGATGAGATCTTCCTCGATCTCGATATCGAAGCGGTAACTCGGAGCGGTGACAGTGACGCTTTCGCCGCAGCCTTCGATCTGCATGCCAAGGCGCTGCAGGGAGGCGAGCATGGTGGCGTCATCAATCTCGAAACCGAGCACCTTGCGGGCACGTGCGGGGCGGAAGCCCACCGGCTTGCAGACCGGGATCTGCTCTGCCTGGACGGCTTCTGCCACCGGGCCGAATTCACCGCCACACAGCTCGGCGATGAGCTGCGAGGCGCGGGCCATGGCCCGCTGCGGCAGGGCGGGATCGACGCCGCGTTCATAGCGGTGCGAGGCATCCGACGAGAAGCCGTATTCGCGGGCACGCCCGGCGATGGCTTCGGGGCGGAAGAAGGCAGATTCGAGGAAGACCGTGGTGGTCTCTTCGGTGGTGCCGGTGTTCTCGCCGCCCATGATGCCGGCGATGCCGAGCGGACGCGCTTCGTCAGCGATCAGCAGGGTGTTTTTGGTGGGCGTGACGACCTGGCCGTTGAGCAGCGTGATCTGCTCGGCGCCATCGGCCCAGCGGGCGTGGATGCTGCCCTTGAGCTGGTTGGCATCGTAGGCGTGCATCGGCTGGCCGAGTTCGAGCATCACGTAGTTGGTGATATCCACCACCACGTTGATGCTGCGCAAGCCGGAGCGTTCGAGGCGCTGACGCATCCAGCCGGGCGTGGCGGCACGGGCGTTGACGCCCTTGATGACACGGCCCAGGAAGCGCGGACAGCCGTCAGAGGCATCGAGCACCACCGTGCGCTGTTCGTTGTGCGTGGCGGCCACATCGCTGATGGCGGGCAGCACCCACGGCGTATCGGTGAGCGCGGCCACTTCTCGGGCAACCCCGGCGAGGCTCAGGCAATCGGCACGGTTCGGCGTGAGCTTGATGGTGATCTTGCGATCATCAAGCTGCAGGTAGTCGCGCAGATTGGTGCCGATGGGGGCATCTTCGGGCAGCACCATGAGGCCGGCGTGATCGGCGGAAATGCCGAGTTCGTCAGCGGCGCACATCATGCCGAAGGATTCCATGCCACGCAGCTTGGCGGGCTTGATGGTGAATTCGGGCAGCTTGGCACCCACCATGGCGCAAGGCGCCTTCATGCCCTCCACCACATTCGGGGCACCACAGACGATCTGCAGCAGATCGCCCTGGCCGACGTCGACACGGCAAACCTTGAGCTTGTCGGCGTTGGGGTGCTTTTCAAAGGACACAATGCGGGCCACGACCACGCCGCTGAATTCCGGCGCGACAGGATCGACCTCTTCCACTTCGAGGCCGGCCATGGTCAGCAGTTTGCACAGCGCATCGGAATCGAGCGCGGGATTACACAGCGAGCGTAACCAGCTTTCTGAGAACTGCATGATCGTTCAATCCTGAAATTGGGCTAGGAAGCGCACATCGTTCTCGAAGAACAGGCGCAAGTCGTTGACGCCATAGCGCAGCATCGTCAGACGGTCCAGGCCCATGCCAAAGGCAAACCCGGTATAGCGCTGGGGATCGAAACCGCCATTGCGCAACACGGTGGGGTGCACCATGCCGCAGCCGGCAATCTCAAGCCAGCGGCCCTTGTTCGGCCCGCTCATGAAGGCGAAGTCGATTTCGGCGGAAGGCTCTGTGAAGGGGAAGAACGAGGGGCGGAAGCGCACCTGGAGTTCATCCGTTTCAAAGAAGCGGCGCAGGAAATCGATGATCACGCCCTTGAGGCCGGCCATCGAGATATCTTCCCCGATACACAGACCTTCGAGTTGATGGAACATCGGCGAGTGCGTGGCATCGGAATCGACACGATACACACGGCCCGGCACGATCACGCGCAGATCGGGGATGCGCTCGGCATCCTTGTGGCGGGCAACGTGGGCATGCATCGCACGCACCTGCACCGGGCTGGTGTGGGTGCGCAGCAGCACGTTGCTGGCGTTCTGCAGATAGAAGGTGTCGTGCATCGAACGCGCCGGGTGATTCGCCGGCGTGTTCAGGGAGGTGAAGTTGTGCCAGTCGTCTTCGATTTCGGGGCCATCGGCCACTTCAAAACCGATCGAATGGAACAGGGCTTCCACACGCTCCTGGATGCGCACCACGGGGTGCAGGCCACCACGGCCCATGCCACGGCCCGGCAGGGTCACATCCAGCGCTTCGGCAGCCAGCTGGGCTTCAAGCTGTGCATTGCGCAGCTCTTCGCGACGGGCTTCGAGAGATTCTTCAATGGCGCGCTTGCATCGGTTGATGTCTGCGCCGGCACTCTTGCGGGCTTCGGCATCAAGTTTGCCAAGGCCTTTGAGCAATTCGGTCACACTGCCACTTTTGCCAAGGAAACGTGCCTTGGCCTGCTCCAGTGCGTTGATGTCGGCAGCGGCAGCAAAGGCGGCGGCGGCATCACTGAGCATTTGATCGAGGTTTTCCACGCCAACACTCACATTTTTCAATTGTTTTGGCCAACCCACAGCGGGTACGGCCGGAATACTGCAAAAAAAAGGAGGCGCAGGCGCCTCCTTATTGTCCTGCGGTACAGCTTAGGCGGCCAGCTGGGCCTTGGCTTGTGCAGCCAGGGCAGCAAATGCCGGCTTGTCAAACACCGCCAGATCGGCCAGCACCTTACGGTCGACTTCAATGGAAGCCTTCTTCAGGCCATTCATGAAGCGGCTGTAGGTCAGACCCAGTTCACGGGATGCAGCGTTGATACGTGCGATCCACAGGGTGCGGAACTGACGCTTGCGTTGGCGACGGTCACGATAGGCGTACTGACCCGCCTTCATTACCGCTTCCTTGGCGATGCGATATACGTTCTTGCGGCGGCCGCGGTAACCCTTGGCCTTGTCGAGGACTTTCTGGTGACGTGCGCGAGCCGTCACTCCACGTTTGACGCGAGGCATGTTCTATCTCCTTTTCTGACTCAAGCGAAGGGCATCATCGCGTGAACGCGTGCCGTATCGGTTTCATGAACTGCATGAACACCACGCAATTGACGCTTGGTCTTGGTGGTCTTCTTCGTCAGAATGTGGCGCTTAAACGCGGAACCGCGCTTGATGCTGCCACTGGAGCGAACCTTGAAGCGCTTCTTAGCGCCGCTCTTGGTCTTCATCTTCGGCATAACAAACTCCAACAAATATAGGTTGCATTGCCTGGAGGTGCCTCACGACACACTTGGGAACCAGACACTGCTTGTCTTGCAACAGCTGCTACCGGGGCTGTTGCCCCCCTTCCAGACCCCGCCCTTGCGAGCCAGGCCCGAAAACCTTGTGTGAGACCGTTACTTCTTCTTCGGCGCCAGCACCATGATCAGCTGACGGCCTTCAAGCTTCGGAAACTGTTCGACAACAACCAGTTCGCCCAGATCGGCCTTGATGCGCTCAAGCTGACGGATACCGAACTCCTGGTGGGCCATTTCACGGCCACGATAGCGCAGGGTCACCTTGACCTTGTCGCCTTCTTCCAGGAAGCGCGTCATGTTGCGCATCTTGATCTGGTAGTCATTTTCGTCCGTACCGGGACGCAGCTTCACTTCCTTGACCTGAATCTGCTTCTGCTTGAGCTTGGCTTCGTGAGCCCGCTTCTGCTCCTGGTACTTGAACTTGCCGTAGTCCATGAGACGACAGACAGGCGGTTTGGCCTGCGGCGCAATCTCAACCAGATCAACTCCGGCTTCCTCGGCCATGGCTAGCGCCTGGGGCACTGGCACAATGCCGAGCGGTTCGCTGTCTTCCCCTACCAGCCGCACCTCGGGAACATTGATTTCCCGGTTAATGCGGTGCGCATTCTTTTCCTGAGCGATGGTAACGATCTCCAAATAAACAAAAACACCGAGACTAGGCTGCGCGGCTATTCAGCTCGCGCTGCCAACGCTCGACCAATTCCGTGATGGACATTTGCCCCAGATCCTGACCGCCGCGGAGACGGACAGCAACCTTGCCGGCTTCCTTCTCCTTCTCACCGACCACCAACAGGTAGGGCAACTTTTGCAAGCTATGTTCTCTGATTTTATAGTTAATTTTCTCGTTTCGCAAATCAGACTCAACGCGGAAGCCCTGAGACTGGAGTTGCTTGACCAAATCAGCGACGTAATCAGCTTGCCCTTCAGTGATGTTCATTACAACTGCCTGCATGGGCGCAAGCCACAGCGGGAAGGCTCCGGCGTGGTTTTCGATGAGGATGCCGATGAAGCGTTCGAGCGAGCCGAGGATTGCGCGGTGCAGCATCACAGGGCGCTTGCGGGTGTTGTCTTCGGCCACATATTCGGCTCCCAGACGCTCGGGCAGTACGAAATCCAGCTGGATCGTACCGCACTGCCAGGAGCGGCCCAGCGCATCCTTGATGTGGTATTCGACCTTGGGGCCATAGAAGGCACCCTCGCCCGGCATTTCTTCCCATTCCTTGCCGGAAGCCTTGAGGGCAGCGCGCAGGCCGTTTTCAGCCTTATCCCACACTTCATCGGAACCGGCACGCTTTTCCGGGCGCAGAGCGAGCTTGACGGCCACATCGTGGAAGCCAAAGTCGGTGTAGACGCTCATCAGCAGCTGATCGAAAGCCATGGCTTCGGATTCGATCTGGTCTTCCGTACAGAAGATATGCGCATCATCCTGCACGAAGCCGCGCACGCGCATCAGGCCATGCAGCGCGCCCGAAGGCTCGTTGCGGTGGCAGGAGCCAAATTCAGCCAGGCGCATCGGCAGATCACGGTAGGAACGCAGGCCGTGATTGAAGATCTGCACGTGGCCCGGGCAGTTCATGGGCTTGACGGCGTAGTCACGCTTCTCGGATTCGGTCGTGAACATATTGTCACGATAGTTTTCCCAGTGACCGGACTTTTCCCACAGGGTACGGTCCATCACCATCGGTGTGCGCACTTCCAGGTAGCCAGCCGCATTCAGGCGCTGGCGCATGTACTGCTCAACCTGCTGCCACAGCGTCCAGCCCTTCGGGTGCCAGAACACCATGCCCGGGGCTTCATCCTGCAGATGGAACAGATCCAGCTGCTTGCCGACGCGGCGGTGATCGCGCTTTTCAGCCTCTTCAAGCATGTGCAGGTAGGCTTCCAGCTCTTCCTTCTTGGCCCAGGCGGTGCCATAGATACGCTGCAACTGGGCGTTCTTGGCATCCCCGCGCCAGTAGGCGCCGGCCACCT
>DBTS01000015.1:0-16090 GCA_002307175.1 Rhodocyclaceae bacterium UBA1310 | reverse complement strand
GCCAGTAGGCGCCGGCCACCTTCATGAGCTTGAAGTGCTTGAGCTTGCTCGTGGAGGGTACGTGCGGGCCACGGCACAGGTCGATGAAATCGCCTTCGCGATACAGCGAAATGGTCTGATCGGCAGGAATCGCCTCAATCAGCTCAGCCTTGTACTTTTCGCCCAGATCAAGGAAGAACTTGACGGCATCGTCACGCTTCCATTCCTCGCGGCTGATGGCGATATCCTTCTTCGAGAGCTCGGCCATGCGCTTTTCGATCGCCACCAGATCTTCCGGCGTAAAGGCGCGCGAATAGGCAAAGTCATAATAAAAGCCATTTTCAATGACCGGCCCGATGGTGACCTGGGCATCCGGGAACAGCTCCTTGACGGCATACGCCAGCAGATGGGCCGTGGAGTGACGGATAACGTCGAGCCCTTCCCCATCCTTCTCGGTCAGGATGGCAAGATTCGCATCCTCGCCGATCACATGGGAAGTATCCACGATGCGGCCATCCACCTTGCCGGCCAAAGCGGCCTTGGCAAGACCTGCACCAATCGAAGCAGCCACTTGCGCCACGGAAACCGGGGCGTCGAAGCTGCGAACTGAACCATCAGGAAGCGTGATATTCGGCATTGCTGGGCCTCTATCTCGAAAAAGGCAAAAAAAAGTGCGGCTCGAGCCGCACTTTTTTATGTATCAATAAAAACGAACGCGACTCCGCTACGCTCAACAAGAAGTAGTCGTTGTAGTGCGAGTTCGGAATTGCATGGCGCGTCCGTGTTATCCGGGTTATCGGCCGCCGAAAGCCGGCAGTCGCGATGTAATGAAGTCTGGAGTATCCACCAACTTGCATGTGATATGCAAGTCTTGCACGCTGTAAGCCCCTGCCGGAGCACAGCAAGGCATGAAAAAGCCGCATCGCAGCGCGCCAGTTGCGCACTTCATGCCATTCAGCGGGGAAAATTCGACAACAACACCCGAGAGGAAACGAAAAACAGGTCTTGCGACCGCTGTTTTCGTTTCTTTCAGGAGATTTCTTGCGAGACATGCACCGGAGAACTGCGTGGTGCCAACAACAAGAACACATGAAACCAAGAACCAAGGGCTCTTGGTAGGCGCGATTGGACTCGAACCAACGACCCCCACCATGTCAAGGTGGTGCTCTAACCAGCTGAGCTACGCGCCTGAAGAGGTGTGAATTATAGCCGCACTACAGGCTTTGTCAAACACTTTCGCAACAAAAGATTCATGAGGGCACTACAAAGGTGCGTTCAGGACTGCCCTTTCAAACACAAAATCCTTTTACCACAAAGCCTTGCATGCACTTTCCGGGCGCTCGCACAATTCCGGCGCTTTTCAGAAAATTCCTCCTGCCCCATCTGAAAACCAGGGCATCTTTACATTCCATGGCGCTGACCAACACGCCAGATCCGATTTACACTGATGTTTTCCAAGCATCACATTGGTTGCTCATTATGAAGATGCCTTCGATTCCTTCCCTGCAGACACGCCCGCACCTCCGCCTGCTCATTCCCCTGCTTGTCGCCAGCCTCGGCCTTGGCGCCTGCGCTACGGCCAATTTCTATCCCCACGAAGGCCCTGACGAGAGCCAGAGCGCACCGCGCGGGGGGTCGCATTTCGTGGCGGAAGGCATTGATGTGTGGTTTATCGGCGAGCCAGACCGGCCCTACCGGATTCTGGGCTATATAGAGAGCCCGGCCGGCGCGCTGGTGGATGACCAGCATCGCAGCGTAGATAGCGCCGTGCTGAAGAAAGCCCGCGAAATCGGTGCCACAGCGCTGATCGAAGTGGTCACACAAAGCCAGGCCGATCCGTTTGCACGGGGTACGTTTGGCGACCGGCACTGGGGCTTTGGCATGGATTGGCCGGTGAATACCCGGCAGGTGGCACGGTATACGGCCATCCAGTATCACACCCCCGCTGCCCGGTAATTCGGCGCAGCAGATTTCCCCAGCCGGTACTGCATTGGGGCAAAGCGCTGTGCGCCCGCCCCATCTTCGTATTACTCCACCTCAGTGTTACTCGGTGTTACTCAGTGTTGTTTAGGCAGCACTCGCAGGAAGTGTTCGCGATAGTGGCGCAGCTCGCCAATGGATTCGCGGATATCCTGCAGCGCGGTGTGCGCCTCACTCTTCTTGAAGCCTTCGAGCACCGGCGGGTTCCAGCGCCGGGCAAGCTCCTTGAGGGTGCTCACATCAATACTGCGGTAGTGGAAATACTCTTCCAGAAGCGGCATCCAGCGCGCCATGAAGCGGCGATCCTGGCCGATGGTGTTGCCGCACATCGGTGTGGTGCGGGCCGGCACATACTGCGCCATCCAGTCCAGATACAGGGCCTGGGCGGCTGCCTCATCCACCGTGGAGGCGCGCACGCGCTCGATGAGGCCGGATTTGCCGTGGGTATTCTTGTTCCAGTCGTCCATCGCATCCAGCACGGCGTCTGACTGATGCACGGCAACCACCGGGCTTTCGGACACCACATTGAGATCGGCATCGGTGACGATCATGGCGATTTCGATGATGTGGTCGCGGTCGGGATCAAGCCCGGTCATCTCCATGTCCAGCCAGACGAGGTGGTTCTTGTCCTGTGCCATATATAATCCTTTTTTGATCTATCGGTGTCTGATCGCGCATTTTCGCACGATCACGCCACAACAGCGCCTGTCAGAATCGAGCCGGGCTTTTTTGGGTCTCTCTGCCCATTCAGACCAATATCGGCCCAATAGCCAAGGGGTTTGCGCCAATCCGGGCCAATCCGCGATATGCTGCACAGGCAAGCCAAGCATTCATCGAGAACTCATGAGCAATCAGACTGCGAGTACCGTTTTCATTTTCTTCATTGTTCTGTCTGCAGCAATCCGCCTGTGGCTGAACTTCCGACAGGCCACCCATGTGCGTGCCAACCGTGGCGCTGTGCCCGCCGAATTTGCGGCAGGCATCACGCTGGAGGAGCACCAGAAGGCCGCTGACTACACCCTCGCCAAGGCCCGTTTCGGCCGTGTGGATCTGGCCTGGGGCCTGATCTGGGTGCTGCTGCTGACATTTGGCGGCGTGCTCGAATTCATGCACGAGCAGCTTGCCCGCGCAATCGCCGCCGAGAGCCTCTGGCACGGCGTGCTGCTTTTCGGGGTGCTGGGTGTGGCCGGCTTCATCTGGGATCTGCCGAGTACGCTTTACCAGACCTTCGTGCTCGAAGCGCACTTTGGCTTCAACAAGACAACGCCTGCCACTCTCGCGGTCGATACCCTCAAGGGCGCCGCCCTCACCGCCATCATCGGCGCACCGCTGTTGTGGGTGATCCTCTGGCTGATGCGCAGCATGGGCGCGAACTGGTGGGTCTGGACCTGGGCAGTGCTGATCGCCTTCAATCTGGCCGCCATGGTGATCTACCCGATCTTCATCGCACCGCTTTTCAACAAGTTCGAGCCGCTCAAGGACGAGGCGCTCGCCGCCCGCATCAATGCCCTGCTCGCACGCTGCGGTTTCCGCAGCAAGGGCCTCTTCGTGATGGATGGCTCACGCCGCAGCGCCCACGGCAATGCGTATTTCACCGGCATGGGCGCAGCCAAGCGCATCGTGTTCTTCGACACCCTGCTCACCAAGCTCACCCCTGAAGAAGTGGAAGCCGTGCTCGCACACGAGCTGGGCCACTTCAAGCATCGCCACATCGTGCAGCGCATCGCCGTGTTCGCGGTGATCTCGCTGGTGCTGTTTGCCTGCCTGGGCTGGCTTGCGCAGCAGCCGGCCTTCTATCACGGGCTGGGCGTGAATGCGCAGAGTGAAGCGCTGGCGCTGATCCTGTTCTCGCTGGTGATGCCGGTGGTGACTTTCCCGCTCACGCCGCTGATGAGCTTCTGGTCGCGGCGCCATGAATTCCAGGCGGATGCGTACGCGGTGGCGCATGCCCAGGCATCCGATCTGGTCAGTGCGCTGGTCAAGCTCTACCGCGACAACGCCGCCACGCTGACACCCGACCCGCTGCATTCGCTATTCTACGATTCACACCCACCGGCAGCCATCCGCATCGGCCGGCTGCATAACGCATGAGCGCGCGCCAGACAGGAAGCGTCATCGCCGCCTTCGGGCGGCAATATTCCGTCATCCTCGATGACGGCCTCCAGGTGCTGTGCTATCCGCGTGCCAAGAAAAGCGAAGTGGCCTGTGGCGACCGCGTCGAGGTGATGCTGACCGCCCCCGACCAGGGCGTGATCGAGGCCACCTGCCCGCGCACGAGCCTGTTTTACCGTGCCGATCAGTGGAAGGAAAAACTCATCGCGGCAAACGTCAC
The DNA here is from genome assembly GCA_002307175.1 of Rhodocyclaceae bacterium UBA1310. Classification (GTDB taxonomy): domain Bacteria; phylum Pseudomonadota; class Gammaproteobacteria; order Burkholderiales; family Rhodocyclaceae; genus Uliginosibacterium. Next base: position 11,799 of record DBTS01000015.1, on the reverse strand, counting down.
CCAGGTGGTGGTGGTGGTTGCCACCGAACCGGGTTTCTCCGATGAGCTGGTGACGCGCTGTCTGGTGGCTGCCTACGCGCAGGACATTGCCACGCTGATCGTGCTCAACAAGTGCGACATTGATGCAGCGCTGGCGCCTGCCCGCGCCCAGCTTGCCGCTTTCCGCGCTGCCGGCTATGACATTCTGGAACTCTGCGCGAAGATGGATGTATCCGCGCTCAAGGAACGCCTGCGCGACCACACGAGCCTCTTTGTGGGCCAGTCCGGAATGGGCAAATCCACACTGACAAATGCACTCGTGCCGGATGCCGATGCGCGTACCCGCGAAATCTCTGCTGTGCTTGATTCAGGCAAGCACACCACTACCCACGCACGCCTGTATCCGTTGCCCGGTGGCGGCAGCCTGATCGACAGCCCCGGGCTGCAGAGCTTCGGGCTGGCGCATCTGGAAAAGGGTGAAATCGAGATGGGCTTTCCGGAGCTGCGCGAAGTGCTCGGCACCTGCCGCTTCCGCGATTGCAGCCATCGCCGCGAACCGGATTGCGCGATCCGCGCCGCGCTTGATGCCGGCACGCTCGATGCACGCCGCTATGCCGCACTGCTGCAGTTTCTGGACGAGCATGAGGTGGCGCGCAAGCACCGGCTGGAGCACTAGCCGCTGCACCTGATCTTGCAGTGGGGCGATGATCAGCACGCTCACGCTCCATGGCCACCTCACGAAAACCGCTTGACATACACGCCTATCATCCCAAAACGCCCCTGTCTGCGCCAGCAAGGCAGGTTGTCGTAGGGCGCCGCGAAGCGGGAACAATGAAGCGCAGCGTAATTGCGCCGATCGATCCTCCGCCCGGAGGGCGCAAACTGCCGTCATGCGCTGGCAATGAATGCCGCCACGGCGCGACAGCTCCTGAACAGGCGCGAAGAAAGCCGCTCGCAGCAAACAAACACCCTCCTGCCCCGTCCGTTCGCCAGACGGCCCTTGTCTTGGGCCTGCCACTCGGGCAAGCTCCAGCCACCTACCCGGATCGGGTACCCAAGCGGACCGGCCATGGACAATCAGGATCCGTCACAGAACAATCCCTACGCGCCCCCCGTTGCCAATCTGGAAGATGATCAGCAGCGCAGTGACATTGCATTCAATCTGCTGGGAAACAGGGTGCCCGCAGGGCACGCGCTGGAGTGGATTGGTAGCGCCTGGGAAGGCTATATGCGCGCTTTCGGCGCCTGGCTTGGAATCTCTGCGCTGTACCTGCTGCTGGGCATGGTGGTGGCATGCGTGCCTGTGGGCAACCAGGTACTCCTGTGCCTGCTGGCGGGCGGGTTTCTCATTGGCTGCCAGCGTTTCCATGATACGGGCAGCATCGAGGTTGGCGACCTCTTCGCGGGCTTCCAGACTGCCGGCAGCGGACTCGCGCTCACCGGGCTGATCCAGGCCGGAATCTACTATGTATTCTTCCTGCCCGGCTTCATCCTGCAGATGGTGGCCACCTTTACCCATGCGGACCAAAAGCTGGTGTGGGCCGCCACCGGGCTTTACTACGTATTGGCATTCCTCGGCGGCGTGGCGCTCAAGCTCACCCTCTTTGCCCCCGCACTGGTGGTGTTCCATAACGTGGAGCCGCTCAAGGCAATCCGGGCCAGCATTGCCGTATGCTTCAAGAATTTCGGGGCGTTTCTCGTCTTCGTGATTCTGTTATACCTGCTGATGATCAGCGGTTTCATGTGCTGCATGATCGGGCTGATCTTCGTGATGCCGCTTTATGTACCGGCGTATTACAGCGCCTACCGCGACATTTTCCTGCGCAGCGATACCGGCGACGCACAGGCAGTCTGATTGCAGGTCATCACCCCAGCTGCACGTACGACACAATACGTCGCATAAACTTGAGCCGCTGGTGGCTCCGTTCAGGCATGCCAGCCCTGCCCTTAAGGGCAAAAAGAGCGTCCGCACAGCCCAGAGCCTCCGCTTCAAGAGGCATTTTCTTCACTCTGTCGGAAAAGCCATGACATTCGCCAGATGGCGCTTGCGCCATACATGCGCCTACGGCATCCTGCCGAGACAAATTTTTATCTGACCCCGCTATGGATAACAACCACACCCCGCCGGGGAACGACAACTCCAACCCCAATCCCTATGCGCCACCCAGCGCATCGCTGGATGATCAGGCGCCGGATTTTGCGAATGCCCTGAATTTCATCCCCGAAGGCCAGGTGATTCCGGCAGGCATGGCCTCCGAGCTGTATGGCGTGGCCTGGAACACCTTCAAGCGCCAGCCCTGGGCCTGGATCGGCATCACCCTGGCGTTCACTTTGCTGGTTGCCCTGACCGGCTGCATACCGGCTGGCGGACAGGTAATGGCGGCGCTACTGCTGGGCGGCTTCATGATCGCCTGCGCCAGATTCCAGGATACCGGCGTCGTCGAGATCGGCGACCTCTTCGCCGGGTTCCAGACCCACGGCGCCCCGCTGGCCATTTTCGGGCTGATCCAGGCGGCTTTCGTGTATACGATCCACGGCCCGTTTGCCGTAGCCGAACTGGTTCTGACCCTGGCATCCGGGCACTTCCAGCAATACCTGCTGACCATCCAGATCCTCTCGGCTGTCACCCAGATCATTGGCTTCTTCATTGTCGGGCTGAGCAATTTTGCCGGCCCTGCGCTGATCGTGTTTCACGGTTTCAAGCCGTTTGATGCGTTCAAAACGAGTATTTCGGCATGGTTCAAGAACTGGACCTTCGGTCTGCTATTCTGGCTGTTCTCCATTCTTGTCATGATCTGCGGCATCGTCGCCTGCTGCTTCGGGGTTTTTGTAGCCCTCCCGCTCTCTTTGATTGCCAGTTTTCTGGCGTACCGTGCAGTATTCCTGGCAGACAGCCGCAGCGACTACTGATTTCCGCATGCTGCAGGGGCCACCCGTCCCTGCAGTCTCCTTCCAGGAAGCCTCATGACCCAAGACCCCGGCAATCCTTACTCCCCGCCTGTTGCCGCAGTATTTGATACTCACAACGCCCCCGCAGCCGGCGCTTTCATTCCGAATGGCCGCAAGCTGCCGGCCGGCAATGGCAGCAGCTGGATTGGCAGCGCCTGGCGCCTGTTCAGAACTGAAACGCTCACCTGGATACTGATCTGGATGGTTTTCGCGCTGCTGGTGATGGTGGCCGCCATGGTGCCGATGGGCTCCTACCTGCTCCCGCCACTGCTGACGGGCGGCATCATGCTTGGCTGTGAGCGTCTGCGCCGCAGCGGAATGCTGGAAGTCGGCGATCTGTTTTCGGGCTTTCGCAAACACACCGGGCCACTGCTGATCCAGGGGCTGCTGTATCTGGCCGGCGTTTTCGTCGTCACGCTGCCGGTGGTGGTTATCGCCGTCATTGGCGTGTTCGCGATGTCGCCTTTCTTTGATCAGTCTGGCGGCGATATCAGTCTCCTCGTCGCACTTCTGATTGCCCTGATGGGTTTGCTGGTGCTGGCGCTGATGCTGCCGGTGATGGCGGCAACCTGGTTTGCCCCCGCCCTGATCGTGCTGCACGACATGCAACCGATCGACGCCATGAAACAGAGCTTCCGCGCCTGTTTCAAAAACTGGCTGCCGATGACGATCTACAGCCTGCTGCTGCTCTTGCTGATCTGCGCAGGGCTGGTAACATGCTGCCTGGGTTTTCTGGTGGTAGGCCCATTATTCTCGATATCGGTCTACACTTCGTACCGCGACATTTTCTTTGAAGAATAAAAAATAGCAACGCTCCAGATGCTCGACACCCTGCGCTTTATCACCACTCCCGAACTGATCGAGGTTCAGCTGCGCCCAGCCGGGCTGTTGCCGCGCCTGCTCGCCTGGGGCATCGACATGGTGATCCGCGGCGGTTTCTTCCTGGCTGCTGCTGTTACGCTGAGCATCTTGGGCGGATTTGGCACCGGCATCATGCTCCTGCTGTATTTTTTTCTGGAGTGGTTTTATCCGGTGCTCTTCGAAGTGCTGATGCAGGGCGCCACACCGGGGAAACGGGCCTTGGGGCTGGCCGTGGTTTCGGATGACGGAACGCCGGTAGGCTGGGGCAAGTCAATGACCCGAAATCTGCTGCGCACCGCAGACTTCCTGCCCATGCTGTATGGCTTTGGTATCGTCTCGGTGCTGATCCACAAGGAATTCCGCCGCATCGGGGATATCGTCGCGGGCACTCTGGTGATTCACCGTGACGCACATTCCCCCTTGCCGGCGCTCGCGGAAGCCACACCACTGGCCTCGCCCACCCCGCTGGATCGCGAGACCCAGCGTGCCCTCGTGGCATTTGCCGAGCGTGCGCGCAGCCTTACTCCGGCGCGGCGCGAAGAGCTGGCCGGGCTGGTGCCGCATCTGGCCCGCGCCGAAACCGGCCCGCAAGGCGCCGCCCGCCTGCTTGCCCTGGCCAATTACCTGATCGGGCGGCGTATATGAAACAGGAATTGTTCGAACAACAATACTCTGCTGACTGGCGCGATTTCAACCTGTGGCTGAAACGCTCGCGCCTGTCACGCAAACAGCAGCTGAAAACCCCGCTGCCGTTCCCTGAAGAAGAATTCCCCCGCCGCTACCGCCAGCTCTGCCAGCATCTCGCGCTGGCGCGGGATCGCGACTACAGCCATTCACTGGTGGAGTATCTGCACGATCTGGTGCAGCGCGGGCATGATGCCCTGTATGGTGCGCGTGATGATTTCCGGAGCAATGTCTGGCAATACGCCATTGGCGGCTTCGCCCGCGATGTAAGGCGCATGCGCTGGTGGGTGCTGGCTTCGGCCCTGCTGCTGTTCGGCCCGCAACTGGCGATCATGCTCGCCATCCATATTCAGCCGGATCTGGCCTATCTGATCATGAGCCCCTCGCAGGTGGCCAACTTCGAGCAGATGTACAGCGTGGACGCCGAATCGCTGGGGCGCGTGGCACGCGAAGCTTCCACAGATTTCTCGATGTTCGGTTTCTATATCTTCAACAATGTCTCAATCGCCTTCCGCTGCTTCGCGGGAGGGCTGACGGCAGGTCTGCTGACGATCTTCGCACTGGTGCAGAATGGCCTCTCTTTTGGCGTGGTGGAAATGCGCCTGATCCAGGCCGGGCTGGGGGATAACTTCCATTCCTTCGTGATCGGCCATAGCGGCTTTGAGCTTGGCGCCATCATCCTTTCCGGTGCGGCCGGCCTGCGCCTGGGCTTTACCGTGCTGGCGCCGGGGCAACGTGCCCGTGGGCCGGCACTGCGCGAGGTGGCACGCTCCATGATCAGCATGGTCTGCGGGCTGGCAGTGATGCTGGTGATTGCCGCACTGATCGAAGCGTTCTGGTCGCCACTGCGCCTGGGTCTGCCAATCAAGCTGAGTGTGGGCAGCCTGCTGATTGCCATGCCGCTTCTGTATTTCACGCTGGCAGGGAGAAACGATGGATCTTGAACGCCTCTCTGTCGCGCTGCGACCGCGCAACAGTTGGGAAGCCGTCGACCTTGGCCTGCGTCTGGCGATGACCCATCTGCGCCCGCTATATGCTGCCTGGCTGGCCGTAACGGTACCCACCGTGCTGGTGCTGTACCTGATCTGCCGCTACTGGCTGGACAATCTGGTCTGGCTGTATTTTTTCGTGTGGTGGTGCAAGCCGCTGTTTGATCGGGTGGCCCTGCATGTCATCAGCCACGCCGTCTTCGGCGACACCCCCACGGTGCGCGAAACCCTGCGCGCCCTGCCACGCCTGCTCCGCACCACCCGTGTATCCGCTGGCCTGCTGTGGAACTGGGCCAACCCCCTGCGCCCGGTGACCATGGCCGTCGACATGCTCGAAGGGCTGCGCGGCGGGCAGGCCAGAATGCGCAAGTCACTGATCCGGCGCCGTGTCAGCGGTACCTCGCTGCTGCAGTCAGTGCTGTACTTCTGGATTCTGCAACCGGTACTGTGGATGGCACTGCTGGGCTGCTCCGCACTGATCGTGCCGGAAGACATGTGGCCCGATCTGGGCAGTCTGCAGGATTATTTCATGCACGCGCCAATGTGGTTCAGCACCCTCCTGTATGGCCTTGGCATCGCCTGCGGCTTGCTGCTGGAGCCGCTCTATGTTGCCAGCGGCTTCATGCTCTACATCAAGCGCCGTACCGATCTGGAAGCCTGGGATGTGGAACTGCAGTTCCGCCGCCTCGCCAAGGCCGAGCAGGAACACCACGCCGGCACGCTGGCCACGCGCTTTTTCAGCCTGCTGTGCGCCGCCCTGCTGCTTGCCACGCTAGGCCTGGCACCTGTACGCAAAGCCTATGCCGATACGCCCACAGACACTCCCACAGTGCCGCTGGCATCAGCGCCTGCAGCCGAACGCGAGCATGCGGTAAGCCGTGCGCCTGATGAAATTACCCAGGTGATGAAGGATAAGCGTTTCGGGCATACCGAAACCACCCATCAATTGCACTGGAAAGAAACCAAAAGCAAGGAAAAAGACCGGAAAGCTCCACCGTGGCTGCAGGATATGCTGCGCTCGCTGGGCGATGCTTTCCACGGCCTTGGCAGTGCCCTCTCAATGCTGGGGCGCGTAGGCGCCTGGATTCTGATCCTGCTGGTGGTGGTCGTGGTGCTTTATCTGGCCTCGCGCATGGGCTGGCTGGGGCGGCGACGCGCTTCTTCCTATATTCCTCCGGCAGAGCTTGCCGGGTTCGATATCCGCCCGCAATCCCTGCCCGACGATATCGCGGCAGCGGCACTGGCCCTGCTCGCCCAGGGGAATTCCCGCGAAGCCCTGAGCCTGCTGTTCCGTGGCTCTCTCTCGCGCCTTGCACATGGTGAACAGGTGCCTTTCGGGCGCGGAGACACTGAGGGCGACTGTCTGGCACGTGTCCATCGCCATGCCCCGGCACGCTCACGTTTCATGACCCGGCTGCTGGGCTGCTGGCAACGTCTGGCCTATGCACACGAAACCATCCGGCAGGCAGAGGTAGAAGCGCTGTGCATGGAATGGCGCCACGAATTCCAGGGGGCACAAGGTGCGTAAATCAGGCTGGATCGTGATTGGCGTGATCGTGGTGGTGCTGGCACTCTGTGCAGCAGGACTCTCGCGCCTCGTTGAATGGGTGCCGGTTGAGCAGCGCACGGGTTTTTCCAGTGAGGCCCGGCAAAACCGTTTCCTCGCGGGCGAGCTTCTCCTGCGTCGGCTCGGTTATGCCGCACGCACCCTGGAGGATCGCCAGATTTTTGACAGGCAGGCAGTGCACAGCACACTGCTGCTGGAATCGGACGAAGCCTTCGCCGACCCCAAACTGCGCAGGCAGTTGCTCGACTGGGTGCATCGCGGGGGGCATCTGATCCTGCCGCTTGAGAGCAGCAACGACACACAACTGCTTGATGAACTTGGCATCTCCATCACCGGGCGCCTTGATGACAGCGCCGAGCGCTACAGCCTGCCGCTGGAAGGGCAGCGCATCACGGCGAGCCTGCAGCACGCCCCGGTTTTTGCGCTGGATGCCGAGCCACAGTGGTCTATCGACCTGCTTGGGCACTTCGATGACAGCGACACTGACAAACCCAAAAAGAAGGGCAGGCACACCGCGCTGCCGGAGTTTAGCGCACAGGCCACAAACGATCCCTCGTATGGCACGCCGCTGGTGACGGGGAACATCCCGAAGGCAGGCGATGTACCCCCCAAACACCAGCGTATTCCTGCTGCCACAGCAGATGACGCCGATACAGAGACCGCTGCGGACAGCGCGGTGCCTGCGAATGAAGATAGCGAAGCCAGTCCGCAATCTGCACCTGATTCCGATGCCGCCGCAGAAGGGGAAACCGGGGAAGAACCGGATACCGTCAGCGTCTACGCCCGCTATGCCTATGGCAAGGGGCTGGTCACTGTCGGCGATTTCTCGCTGTTTTCGAATCGCAGCATCGACAAACAGGATCATGCGGCCCTGTTCGTGCGCCTGCTGACCCTGCCTGAGCGCAAGCAGCCGGTGGTGATCCTGTCTGCCCCCAAGTATCCCGGTCTGCTTGAGTGGCTCGCCGAGCATGCCAGCGAAGCCTGGTTTGCCGCTGCAGTCCTGCTCGTCGCCGGCCTGTGGCGCGTGATTCCGCGCTTTGGCCCGCTGCTGCCGGAGCCTCCTCCGGTGCGCCCTGGCCTCGGTGAGCACCTGACTGCATGCGGGCGTTTCCTGCTGCAGCGCTGCGCCTATGAATATCTCATCCTGCCGCTGCGCGAAGAGGTGCTGCGCGCGCTCGAAGACCAGCGCCACCTGCACCCCGAGATTCCCAATCGCACCCAGCTTGCTGCGCATCTTTCGGGCATGCGCCCTGCCGACATCGACCGGGCGCTAGCAACCAACCCCGATACCCATCATGAATTCCTGCGCCGCGTACAGACCCTGGCCGCGCTGCGTACCCTGTGCAAACGTCTGCGCAAACCCTCTTCCGTATCCGGAGCCCTCTCATGAATCTGCCTGCCGATTCCCTGCAAGCCACCGAACTGGCGCACCAGCTGCGAAGCGAAATCGCCCGTGTCTTCGTCGGCCAGACCGCTGTTGTCGACCATACCCTGTGCGCGCTGATCGCGGGGGGGCATATCCTCCTCGAAGGTGTTCCCGGGCTGGGCAAGACCCTGCTGGTGAAAGCACTCGCCAAAACCTTCGGCGGGCACTTTGCGCGCATCCAGTTCACCCCGGATCTGATGCCTGCCGACGTCACCGGCCACACCCTGTATGACGCGCGCACCAGCCAGTTCGTGATCCGCCGTGGCCCGGTGTTCGCCAATCTGGTGCTGGCCGACGAAATCAACCGCGCCCCCGCCAAGACCCAGGCGGCCCTCCTCGAAGTGATGCAGGAAGCGCAGGTGACCATCGAAGGCAAGACGATGCCCCTGCCGCCGCCCTTCCTGGTGCTCGCCACGCAGAACCCGATTGAGCAGGAAGGTACCTACGCGCTGCCCGAAGCCCAGCTTGACCGCTTCCTCCTCAAGGTGCTGATTGATTACCCGACGCTGGACGAGGAACGCACGCTGGTTGCCGCCTCCTGCACCGGCCGCACCGGCGACCGCCTTGAAGTGGAAAGTGTGCGTCAGGTGGCCACACCCGAACAGCTCGTGGCCATGCAGCAGATTGCCGCCAATCTGCGCGTGGATGAAGCCGTGCTCGATTATGCCGTACGCATTGGACGAGCCACCCGTGAATCACCCGGCATCGCCATCGGTGCCGGCCCGCGTGGAGCGATTGCCATGATCCGTGCCGCACGCGGCATGGCCCTGCTGTCGGGGCGTGATTTCGTGACGCCAGACGATATCAAGCGCATCACCTTGCCGGCACTGCGCCACCGCATCAGTCTGGTACCGGAAGCGGAAATCGAGGGGCTCTCCATCGACAACGTGCTCTCCAACCTGCTGGCCCGCACTGACGCCCCGCGCGTCTGAGCCCGTCGAGCATGAATCTGCCTTCCAACACCCTGCTCACGGCACTCGGCCTGTGGTTTGCCAGCGCCATCGTCACCGCCTTCGAGCCGGCCCTGGGCATTTGGTGCAGCGGATTTGGCGCCTTGCTGCTGCTGTGGATCGTGGCAGACTGGCTGCTGGCACGCGCCCAGGATCTGCCGGCGGCCCAGCGCGTTGTGGCAAACACTCTGGCGGTGGGCACCTGGTCGCACGTGGAACTCCGCCTCTACTGGCAGGGACGCGTGCCTTCATGGTTCGCAGCGTTTGACCACCACCCGGTGAGCTTCCGCCAGGAAGGGCTGCCCGCCAAAGTCAGCACCCACGGCAAGAACAGCCACGCCCTGCGCTACCGCGTACAGGCCCTGGCACGCGGCGATCACCACTTCGGGCGCATCCAGTTGCGCATCCGCTCGCCCTGGCATGCCTGGCTGCGGCAGGTATCGGTGGGGGAAGAAATGCTGGTGCGGGTGTTTCCAAACTTCGCGCCCCTGGCTCGCCACGCCCTGCGCGCCGTGGATTACCGCAATGCCCTGATCGGCCTGCAGAAGCGCCGGCGGCGCGGCCAGGGCATGGATTTCGCCCAGTTGCGCGAATACCGCGAGGGCGACGCGATGCGGCAGGTGGACTGGAAGGCCACCATGCGCATGAGCAAGATGATCTCGCGCGAATACCAGGACGAACGCGACCAGCGCATCCTCATGCTCATCGACTGCGGCCGTCGCATGGGCGCCAGGGATGGCAATCTCTCGCACTTCGACCACTCGCTGGATGCCGTGCTGATGCTGGCCTATGTGAGCCTCTCGCATGGCGACCGCGTCGGTCTCATGACTCTCGGCGGGCCGGAACGCTTCCTGCCGACGCAACACTCCTCTGCCACGGTAAGCCGCATCCTGAGGGAAACCTACGATCTGCAGCCCACCCTGCAGGTCAGCGATTTCGAGCGTGCGGCACAGCAACTGCTCCTGCGCGAACGCAAGCGCGCGCTGGTGGTGCTGATGACCAACCTACGCGACGAAGATGACCAGGGTCTCATCGCTGCCACACGCCTGCTCGGCAAACGCCATCTGGTGCTCGTGGCCAGCATGCGCGAATCCGCACTTGACCGCGCCCAGGAAGAGCCCGCCGATACCCCGCATGCTGCGGCCCGCCTCGCTGCAGCCGTGGGCTACGCCCAGCGCCGCGAAGCCACCCTGCGCCGCCTGCGCGCCGAGGGTGTATTGTGCCTGGATGTGACCCCCGGAGAGCTCGCGGTTGAAACGGTCAACCGCTATCTCGCCGTGAAGGCCGCCAATCAGCTATAACAGACCCTCTGCATGGAACTCCTCTTTCTCGGCACCTCGGCCGGTGCGCCCACGCGCACCCGCAATGTTTCGGCCTGCGCCCTGCGGCCCACGGCCGGCAAAGGCTGGTATCTCGTCGACTGTGGCGAGGCCACGCAACACCGCCTGCTTGCCAGCCCGCTCACGCTGCTGACGCTTGAAGGTATATGCCTCACGCATGTGCATGGCGACCATATCTTTGGCCTGCCCGGCCTGCTCTCCTCGGCCCAGATGGCAGGGCGCACGGCTCCGCTGAGTCTGCTCGCCCCGGCAGGCGTGCGCGAATATGTGGAAACCGCACTGCGCTGCTCGGCAACGTATCTGGGCTATCCCCTCGACTGGATAAGCATCGGGCCGGATAGCCCGGCTCTGGCGCGCAAAGGGCTGAGCATAGAAACAGTGACCCTCTCGCATCGCGTGCCCTCGTATGCCTACTGCTTCACCGAGGCCGCGCATGCACGCAATCTGGACAAGGACAAGCTGCATGCTGCCGGGATTCCCTCGGGGCCGCACCTCGCCCGCCTGCGCAATGGCGAGAGCATCACGCTCGCGGACGGACGCAGCGTTGCTGCCGAAGATTTCCTGCTGCCGGCGCGCCGCCAGCGCCGCATCATCATCGCCGGGGATAACGACAGCCCCGAACTGCTTGCCGCAGCCACCCGCCACACCGATGTGCTGGTGCATGAAGCCACATTCACGCAGGCCATTGCCGACAAGGTCGGCCCCGTGCCGCAGCACTCCTCGGCCGCGCAGATCGCCGCATTTGCCGAATCGGTCGGCCTGCCCAATCTGGTGCTGACGCATTTTTCCGGGCGCTACAACGATCAGACGGAGCTGCCCGGCTCAATCAGCGAAATCGGCACAGAAGCCGCCGCTCACTATCATGGCCGGGTTTTCCTGGCACGCGATTATGCCTGCTACACGCTGGATGCTAACGGCATTCTGCACGAGAGCACTGTGCAGAATCCCTGATCACAGCATCCAGTCTCAGCGCAGGTTCTCAGAAGCTGTTCACGATCTGTAGCGAGAAGGCGTCAGTGGGGCAAGGCGGGGGTTTCATGGAGCACTGCTCCAT
>DBTS01000053.1 GCA_002307175.1 Rhodocyclaceae bacterium UBA1310 | reverse complement strand
GCTCTTGCTCAGGAAGTAGGAACCACCGATCATCCAGCTCTTGCCGCTGTTGCGCGTATCGCCCAAGTCGTTCAGGTGAGCACGTGCAATACCGATCTGGGCTTTGGAACCGAAGTTGTAGGCCACCACAATATTGGTATTCTTTTCTTTGTAGATACCATTCGCAGCCACGCCATTTTCGCCCGTTGCGGTATCGCCAAAGCCCTTGTAGATGTTGTAGTTGAAGCCGATCTTCAGGCCATCAACCGGGTGAATGCTGATCGAGTGTTCCTGGAAGCTCGTACCATTGCGGGCCGTTGTAGCCGTACCTTCAGCGGTATCAACACGATGCACCGCGCTCAGGTTCCAGGTCACCCACTTGCCGAACGCGCCGGTTTCAGCAATTGCATATACGTCGCCGGAAGCAGTGTTATCAACGTCATTGGAACCAGCCTTACGGCCATCACCGATAACATAGTTGAACTTCAGGCGGTTCTGCACCGGGCCAGTCGTCAGAATCGGCGTGTCGTATTCGGTGTTACGGTTGGTCAGGGACTCATGACGCTTTTCCGAGATACCGTACTTGACGATTTCCAGATCCTTGACGTTGACCATGTAAGGCTTTTCTTCATAGTCCCAGAACTGCTGACCAACCAGGTTCATCACGCCCCAACGCAGGGTGCCGAACGGCGAGCTCAGGTACAGAGCCTTCTTATCGTTGCTGTTCAGACCACCCGTCGTAGCGGCGTTCTTGCCTTCTTCGATCGTGCCAAAACGCAAATCGAGGTCAACCATGGCGGTCCAGCCCGGGGCCAGATCTTCAGTTGCCTGCACGGTGATACGGGAGGTCGAGGCAGAGCCGTCGCCAAGAGTTGCAGTGGTCGTGGCGCCACCGTATGTACCGCCAGTGCCATCAACGTTAGCAGTGTTCTTGAACTGATAGCCAGCGTCAAACTTGCCGCCGATCTTGACGGAGGTTTCGGCAAAGGCAGCGCCGGACATCAGGCCGGCAATAGCCAAAGCGATGAGTGTTTTTTGCATGAATCGTTCTCCTGAGTGAATGAGTGACCCGCGTTATTCACTGGCGTTCCGGCTGTGCAGACTTTTGAAACTCCAAGCCCGTCACTGCAATGCGGTGTCGGTAGTCTTTGTACAAAACATCACTCAGGCGGCTCAATTTCGTTTTCCTAGCAGAGGGTTTACGTTTATGCGCCAAGAGCTCCCAAAACAGGGATCAATGAGCTCAATAAATTCTTTTATAAACAAAGTCTTAAAAACACTCCCATGGCATGCCGAAAATATCGTGATGTACTACTGGTGTCAGGGGGGTACACATGTGGCTTCCACGCAACAATTCCCCGCATAGAGTCGAAATCCGCCGTTCCAAGGAAAGGGAGCACTGCTGCTGGAAAACTGACAAAGAGAACCACAGACGGCGAGGGGAGACTTGGAAGTCTCCGCAATACCGTGATTGCCACTGCCGGAAAAGAACTATGTCAGGGCGACCAGACAGTCGCCTTGACGTATTTACGCATCCGCCACGTTAGACCGAGGTATGGCCTGCGCCACAAATTCCCCAGGAGAGAGCCCCATCTCACGCTTGAAAACCACATGCATGTACTGCTGGGTGCGGAAACCACAACGCCTGGCGACTTCGGCGGTACTCAAACCACGCGCCAGAAGCATCTGTTTGGCCAGGGCCATACGCGTCTTGAGCAGTTCTTCATGCGCGGTGTAGCCAAGATGATCGCGGAACAGCCGTTCCAGCGTGGTGCGGGACATGCCCAGATGATCAGCCACCTGCTCGGCCTTGATCCCCTGTGCGGCATGCGCAGCGATATATTCCAGCGCCTCGCGCAGTTCCGGACAACTCTTCGGGCTGGTCGCTGCAGGGTGGATGCCCTTGGGTGGAATCGCAAACCGGTAAGCCTCCGGCTCACGCTCGCGCATCCTCGCATGCAAAAGTTCGGCGGCTTTCCAACCCATCTCGTGCGAGCCCTGCACAACGGATGAAATGGGCAGCGGCGCCATCGCTGCCACCAGCGGATCGTTGTCTATCCCCACGATCGCCAGATCATCCGGCACGACTCTTCCGATCACATTGCACGCATGCAGCACTTCTCGTGCGCTTGAATCATTCACAGCAATGACGCCGGTGCGGGCAGGCAGCGCTTTGAGCCAGGCGGCAAGACCGGCTTCGCGCATAACGGTATCGGTGCCGGCCTCCTCCCACAAAAAACCGGCTGGCTTGGCCACCAGGTCGGCAAACGCCTGTGCCCGTTCCTGCGCCCACTCAGTGCCCAAATACTTGGGTTTGGCGTACCACGCAAAGTTTGTGATGCCCGCATCAAGCAGATGCTGTAGCGCAGCATCTATCAAAGCACGATTATCGGAAGCCACCTGGGGAACATCCGGCGGGCATTTGCAGGACACACCAGCACTCACGCAAACCAGCGGATACTTTTTCATCGAGGCCAGCAGTTCCAATTCCTGATTGGCACTGGCATCCACGATAAAACCATCTGGCACCTGCGCTGCGGCGAGCGCCTTGAGAATATTGTTCTCGACTTCAAATATCCACTTCAGCCCGGTGGCCTGCGAAAAAGCACCGATCCCGGCAATGATTTCCCGGTGAAAGGTGAGCCCCGGATTCAGAACCAGCACGATGCGCCCATGAGTGGCTGATTGGCTACGCATGTCATTCAACCTGTCAGACGACGATAGCACCAAAGTGTAGTACATTGAGGTGCTCCGTAGACTGTCGTTCGCACTCTTCCGTCTCCTTCCGTGAACATCTTTCGCCTGCAGTTGCGCTTTCTGATTCCGTTCGTCGTCACGCTGCTGACTGCAGCGGTGCTGGCCTTCCATGCCTTTGACGTGCTGACGGAACAATGGTTTACGAAAGACATGCACCTGCGCAGCCGACTCGCCACAACGGCCCTGTCCGAGTCTGTCAGCTCCGCTTTCGAACACAACCAGATGGCTTCCCTGAGCGAACTTTTTACGCGCGCCACTCAGGAAGAACGCCTCACCGCCATTGGCCTGTGCAACCCGGAAGACGACCTCCTGCTAACCACGGGAAGCTATCCCGAGGGCTTGAGCTGCCAGCTGGCGCGCGAAATTTCACACCTGTCGCTGCCATACTTCCATGCGAAATCAGTGGTCCTGCATGTCTCCTCCGAGTCCGTCAAGCTCCGCTCCGGACTCAAGGCACATGTGGTAATGCTGCATGATCGTGCCTACGTTGAGCGGCGCAAGGCGCAGGCAACCTGGTACCTCATCGCTTTCCTGCTGTTGCTTGGTGTGGTGATTGCAGCCATCGTCGCCGTCACCACACAGATGAGCATACGGGCGCTGATGAAGGGCATCCGCACGATCGTGCGGGGTGAAGAATTCTCGCTGGAAGACAAAACCCACGCCTCACGGGCGTTTCCATCAGAAATTGCAGCAGACGTGCGCGCACGTCTGCGCGAGCTCGAAGATGACTACCGGCGCATACACGACGCCAATGACACCTGGACAGCCGAGCATTTGCGCTCGCTGCTGCGCACCCAGCTTCGCGGCGAACAGGTAATCGTGCTGTCCAACCGCGAACCCTGGGTCCATGAGTGGGAAAACGGCAGCATCACCACGTATCAGCCAGCCTCCGGCCTCGTCACCGCGCTCGAACCGGTTGTGGCAGCCTGCGCGGGGACCTGGATCGCGCACGGCTGCGGCAGTGCCGACAGGGAAGTCACCGACACCGAGGATTCCATCGCCCTGCCCCCACAGGCACCCAGCTACCGCCTGCACAGGATCTGGCTGAGTGACGAGGAAGTGGATGCCTATTACAACAAGATGTCCAATCAGGGCCTCTGGCCACTTAGTCATCTCGCGCACGTACAGCCTGAATTTGATGAGAAAAGCTGGCAGACCTACGTCACTGTGAATCAGAAGTTCGCCGATGCCGCGCTGGCAGAAGCACGCATCCCGGATCCCGTGATCCTGGTGCAGGATTACCATCTGGCTCTCGTGCCACAAATGATCCGGGCCAAGCTGCCCGCTGCCACCATCATCAGCTTCTGGCACATTCCCTGGCCCAATCCCGAGTCGTTCCTGATCTGCCCCTGGCGCCATGAAATCCTGCGTGGTCTGCTCGGCAGCAGCATCCTCGGGTTTCAGACCAGCCATTACCGGCGCAACTTCATCGATTCGGTTGATCGGCTGCTGGAAACGCGTATTGACCATGAACACTCGAAGATTCTCTTCAACGGTAATGAAACCCTGATCGAGAGTTACCCGGCTTCCATTGCCTGGCCGAGTGAAGAGACTTCCGCGTCGGAGAGGAACGCTGAAATCCTCCGCTTGCGCGCAAGCTATGGGCTTGCGGAAGAATGCCGGATCATCGTTGGTGTTGACCGCTTCGACTACACCAAGGGAATTCCCGAGCGCCTGTGTGCTTTTGAACATCTGCTCGAACAGTCTCCCGACTGGATCGGCAAGCTTGTCTTCCTTCAAGTCGCTGCACCCAGCCGTGAACATATCCAGGATTACCAATCGCTGCGTCAGCGCGTGGGCCAGCAGGTTGCGGCCATCAACAAACGCTTCGGCCAGGAAGGCCGCCCGGCGATCATCCTGCTCGACCGCTTTCACAGCCACGCAGAAATCAACTCACTGTATCGCGCAGCCGATATCTGCATTGTCAGCAGCCTGCACGACGGCATGAACCTTGTGTGCAAGGAGTTCATCGCCGCCCGCGATGATGAACAGGGTGTGCTCCTGCTCAGCCAGTTCACCGGGGCCGCACGCGAACTGCCAGAGGCACTGGGTATCAACCCCTACCATATCGAGGGCATGGTCTCGGCCCTGCGTCAGGCACTGAACATGCCGAAATCGGAACAGAAGGAACGCATGGCAAGCATGCGCAACACCATCCGCGAAGCCAATGTTTTCCGCTGGGCCGGTCGCATGCTCGGCGACGCCAGCCACCAGCGCCTGCGCCTGCGTATCGCACAACGCGTTCAGGCATCACATACCGGGCAATAACCGGCAGTCAAAGCGCCTCCAGCTACAGCTGGCGCGGAGTTGGGGTTACCACGGGCCGCCCCCGATCCTGGCAATCGGCATCAAGGCTTTGCTGCAGGAGCGTGCGCAGGGTCACCCACTGGTCTGGCCTCTACGAGGTTATCCGCCATCCTGCGCAGCAAACCCCTGCACAGATCTTCCTCTGCCACATCAAATCCCTGCACCAAGCGTGATAGCACACGTTCCCCAATCTCCCGCAGGCGGGGCAAAAGCTCGCACCCATGATCTGTCAGACGGATCTCGATCACCCGGCGATCCTCCAGGGAACGCTCCCTTTTCACCAGTTGCTTTTCTTCGAGCCGGTCCAGCATGCGCGTCATCGATCCGGTGTCGTAGCTGGCGCCCCGGCACAGATCCGCGCAGGTCTGCCCCATCCCGGCAGCAATCCGCATCAGGATGACCCATTGTGCATGGGTGATATCAAGCCCGGCAAGTTCCCTGTCCAGGGCTGCCGCCATACGCACCTTGATTGTGCTGATCAGATAGCCAAAGCTGTCTTCCAGCCGAAAGTCACCCAAAAAACTGTTCGTCTCCATACCACGACCTCCTTTGGCATGTGGTGATCAGCCTCACAGGAATCGTCCATTTCCTGCTTAGGCAGCAATCCACGTACTGTTGTGCATCCCCGCGCTCTTGTCAATTATTTGCGGCATGATCCCCGAGGGCAATTAAAACCCTTTTTCTAGGCATCAGTGGTGGAAACCGTCCCCGCTTTCACACGCCTGACACGAATATGCAACACGATGGCTTGCGGCTGATCGGAATCCGCTGCGGGAAACCATCAGCAGAATGAAGAGCGGCACAGAACCAAAGTTTATGTTGATAAATGAGGCTTTCGAGCAGCGCATGAAACCCGGTCGCGCCTTTCAGCACTATCGTCAAACAGGCTCTTAGCGCACCAGCATGGCCCGGCATCCTCGCTCCATTCAGTGCCGCGCACCAGAATAGAGCATGCACTATGGATATCCAGCGCAACAACAGGGGCTTGCCTGCTTGGCACAATTCTCGCAATGCTTTAGAGCCGATATAACCACTCCGGCAGGAGAAAAATAGTGGCCCCGATTCAAGATCACATGCCGGTCAAACCCGCAGGTGCCCGCTTCTTCGATGAAATGAGCAATGCGGCCGGCGAGGTCCGCCCTCATTACCAGGGGTATGTCAGCTGGTTCGATGGCATCCCCGCCGAGCGCATGGCACGCAAGCGCAAGGAAGCGGATGCGCTGTTCCACCGTTCTGGCATCACCTTCGCCGTGTATGGCGATGAGGAAGGTGCCGAACGCCTGATCCCGTTCGACGTGATTCCGCGCATCATTCCAGCCCAGGAATGGCTGGCGCTTGCCGATGGTCTGCGCCAGCGCGTGCGTGCCCTGAACGCGTTTCTCTACGACATTTACCACAAGCAGGAAATCATCAAAGCCGGCCATATCCCCGCCGAGCAGATCATTTCAAATGCCCAGTACCGCCCGGAAATGCAGGGAGTCGATGTGCCGCGTGACATCTACGCGGCCATCGCCGGGGTGGATATCGTGCGGGCCGGCGCAGGCGAATTCTATGTGCTCGAAGACAACCTGCGGGTACCTTCGGGGGTGAGTTACATGATAGAGAACCGCAAGATGATGATGCGGCTCTTCCCGGAACTCTTCGCCAAGAATCGCGTTGCACCTGTTGAGCACTATCCTGATCTGCTGCTCGATACACTGCGCGCCGTAGCCCCGAAAAGCGTGCTCGATCCAACCGTGGTCGTGCTCACGCCGGGCAGCTTCAACAGCGCCTATTTCGAGCATGCCTTCCTTGCCCAGCAGATGGGAGTGGAGCTTGTCGAGGGGCAGGATCTTTTCGTGCGCGACGAGCAGGTCTTCATGCGCACCACGCAAGGCCCACAGCGCGTCGACGTGATCTATCGGCGCATCGACGACGATTTCCTCGATCCACTGGCCTTCCGCCCGGATTCCATGCTTGGGGTGCCGGGGCTGCTCTCGGCCTACCGTGCCGGCGGCGTCACCCTGGCCAACGCCATCGGCACGGGGGTGGCCGATGACAAATCCATTTATCCGTATGTGCCGGAGATGGTGCGCTTTTATCTGGGCGAGAAACCCATCCTCAACAACGTGCCCACCTACATGCTGCGCAAACCGGACGATCTGGCCTATACGCTGGAGCATCTGGCGGAGCTGGTCGTCAAGGAAGTGCACGGTGCGGGCGGCTACGGCATGCTCGTGGGGCCAGCCTCTACCAAGGCACAGATCGAGGACTTCCGCGGCAGGATTCTCGCCAGCCCTGAAAAATACATCGCCCAGCCCACCCTGGCGCTATCGACCTGCCCCACTTTTGTGGACGCCGGGATCGCTCCGCGCCACATCGACCTGCGCCCCTTTGTGCTCTCCGGCAATGAAGTGCGTTTTGTACCCGGCGGGCTGACCCGCGTGGCGCTCAAAGAGGGCTCACTGGTCGTCAACTCTTCGCAGGGGGGCGGCACCAAAGACACCTGGGTTCTGGAGGAATGAGCATGCTCTCGCGTACAGCCGACCACCTTTACTGGATGGCACGTTATATCGAACGTGCCGAAAACCTCGCCCGCATACTCGACGTCAACAACCGCATGCTGCTCCTGCCGCAAAGCGAACGTGAAGTCGTGCGCCTGTGGCGCGAAACACTGGACTCCATCGGCCTTCTTGATGGTTACAACCAGACCCACGACAAGATCGTGCCTGAAGAAGTCGTACACTTCATGGCACTCGACCGCCAGAACCCGGGTAGCATCTACTCCTGCCTGCGGCTAGCCCGCGAGAATGCCCATGCCGTGCGCGGCACGCTGACCTCGGAATTGTGGGAGACCATCAACACCACCTGGCTGAAGCTGCGCGAATACGACATCGAGCACCTGGGTGCCGACGATCTGGATGCCTTCTTCGAATGGGTCAAGCTACGCTCACACCAGTTTCGTGGCGTCACTTTCGCCACCATGATGCGCGACGAAGCCAACTGCTTCCTGCGCCTTGGCACCTTCATCGAGCGTGCTGACAACACCGCGCGCATCCTCGACGTGAAATACAACTTCATTGCCGAAGCGCCCCGCCGTGACGATGCCGGCGAGTACTACCAGTGGAGCGCCCTGCTGCATTCGGTCTCGGCCTTCGAAAGCTATCGCAAGGTCTACCGCGACCAGATCACCCCCTCCCGCGTGGCTGAGCTGCTTGTGTTGCGCACAGACATGCCACGCTCGCTGGCCCACTGCACGGCGGAGATGACAAGCTATCTTGATGCCGTGAACAACCAGCGCTCCACGGAAACCCAGCGCCGCGCCGGAGAACTGGCTTCGAGCCTGCGCTATGGCCGTATCGAGGATGTGCTGGAGACCGGCCTGCATAACTACCTGACACGATTCATTGTGCGCATCAACGACCTGGGCAACCGGATTGCCAGCGATTTCCTGCTACCCGTCACGGGCTAGCCTATTGGAAGCGGTGCATGATCCGTAACGAAATGGAGTATGACCATGCAATACACCATTCGACACGAAACCCGATGCCATTTCGATCACCCGGCAAGTTACAGCATCCGTAACCTGCGGGTGACCCCGCGCGAAGAAGGCGGTCTACGGATCACGCAGTGGCAGGTCAGCACACCAACACGCCCAACCCTTGGCATAGACGCCTGGGGCAACACCACACACCAGATCGCACTGACGGAGCCGCATGAAGACGTCAGGATCATCGCCAGTGGCATTGTGGAAGTGCCAGATCAGGCACAGGTTCACCTGGAAGCCCTGAATGATCTGCTGCCGGCCCAGATTTACCTGCCCCAGACCAACCTGACCGCCCCGGACGACGCCCTCAGAGAGTTCGCCCTGACGCATTTCGGTAGCGCTCCACCGAGCATCCCGCGGCTGTCAGATGGCCTTACGGCGCTGCAGGCCCTGATCACCCCGTCACCTTCAGCCGGAGAATCCATCCTGGGTGCAGCCAAAGGCTTTGCCCGCCGCAGCGCCACGGTACAAGACCAGGTGCACATGATGCTCTCGATCTGCCGCCAGCTCGGCATCCCGGCACGCTTTGTCAGCGGCTACATGCTGGGGGAAAAAATCACCGAGTACGCCTGGGCAGACGTATGGCTTGCCAGCGAAGGGCACTGGATCAGTTTCGACGTGCGCCGTGCGCATACGGCGTATGGGCGCCTCATCCGGCTGGCAGTGGGGCGCGACTATCTCGACACCTGCCCGATGCGCACGGCCCATCAAGGCGGCGGCCACGAGGAAGTCCGCGTTTCGCTGCAGGCGGTGTAGAGGCGGTGGAGATAAGCTGACGGCTCCCGCAGGAGCCGTCAGTCTTCTGTATTCCCCGGAAGGTTTACTTCAGATCTGGGTAGCTTTCGATCACACGGGAGACGATGCCATAACTGATGGCTTCTTCGGCACTCATCCAGTGATCGCGATCCATGTCGGCCACCACGGTTTCCAGCGGTTTGCCAGTCTGGCGGGCCACCACGCGGGCAATACGCTCGCGCGTACGCAGGATTTCCTTGGCCTGAATGGCGATATCACTGGCCTGTCCGCCCATGCCACCTGCCGGCTGATGGATCATGAAACGGGTATTCGGCAGACACACGCGGCGTTCTGTCGGTGGAGCCAGGAAGATGTGCGCGCCCGCACTGGCCACCCAGCCGGTTCCCACGGTGGTCACCGGAGAACGGACGAAGCGGATCATGTCATGAATCGCATCACCAGACTCCACGTGCCCACCAGGCGAGGAGATGAAAACCGTGATCGGGGCATCCGATTCGGCGTCCAGTGCCAGCAGACGGCGGCAGGTGGCCTGTGCCAGTTTGTCGTCGATTTCGCCAAAGATCAGGACGAAGCGCGACTTGAACAGCAGTTTCTCTTCAGAAGGACCCGCCTGTTCCGCGCCCTGTTCCTTCTTGTCTTCACATTCAGCCAATCTGTGTTCCATGCTGTATTCCATGATCTACTTCCTCATTAATGGCAGCTTGCATGCGGTAATTGTGCCTGAAAAGCCTGCGTCCGGGACGACGGATATCGCTTTCTCCGCCCAGGCGCCAGTGAATTCAGAGAGAATCCATCCTAGTCTCTGCCTGCCCGCTGGCCTCCATGCATGGCCGGACGGGCAGGCACCGGGTACTCAATCTTCTGGCGTCAGATCACGTTCCCGCACTTCCTTGAGCAGCTTCGCAAAATCTCGCAACTCCACCGGCATGACCGTCACATGCACCTCGACTTCATGCGAGGCGCCGCCCAGGATCACGCCGCGCATTGGCGTGACATCCGAAAACTCCCGCCCCCAGCCGAGGATCACGTGCTCCAGATCGGGCTGCAGATTGTTCGTCGGATCAAACCCTACCCAGCCGTTTTCCGGGCACCACACCTGAACCCAGGCATGAGAAGCATCCGCACCGATCAGGCGCGGCTTGCCCGGCGCCGGATGCGTTAGGATATAGCCACTGACATAGCGCGCCGACAGCCCCAGCGAACGCAAGGCACTGATCATGAGCTGGGAGAAATCCTGGCAGACGCCACGCCGGCGCTGAAAGATCTCCGCCACTGGCGTAGATACCGTGCTCGCCTTGGGATCAAATTCAAACTCGCGCCAGATCCGCTGCATCAGATGTCGTGTGGCTTCGAGCAACGGACGGCGTGGAGTGAAACTGGCCTGTGCCCACAGACGTACTTCCTCCAGCTGAGGCACCTGCGGCGAAACCAGCGCAAACTCCTGTGCATTCAGCGGTGCCCGCGCCGGAAACGCTGCAAGCATGGCTGCCACATCCTCCCAGGCAACCCCCGGAGCCTTGCGCCAGGCTTCCGGGCCAGGCCGAACTTCCACCGTACTGGCCGCAATCAAGCGCAATACTTCGTGCATCTGGCGCACCGCCAGCCATTCACAGGCGTTGCCGAACCAGTCTACGTGACGGCGCTGTTCCGCCACACCCGGCGAGACCTCGATCTGATGATGCTGCACCTGCTGGAATTCGGAACTCCTCGGCGTCAGATGCAGCAGATGCTGCGACAGGCTCACCGGTGCGGCATAGCGGTAGAGCGTTTCATGGATCACATGGTAGCGCTGGCTCATGCGATCACCCTCACGCTGCCATCCGAGTGCGAGAAGAAGTGCTGCCCGATCTGGTCCGACAGCTCCGCAGAGGCCCAGCGCAGTGTCGACAAGGCTTCATGCAGGGCCTGCGAACCCGGATGGAAATCCCGCTCAGGGTCAAGCTCCTGCATGCGCCGGTGAATGCCGACAATCCCCGTATCCGGCATGCCGCCCTCGATTGATTCATTCAGACGCTGCAAGTAATCCTTGAGTCCTGCCGTCTGGAATACGATCCCCCGCGGATTGGATTCATCGGCCACGAGCAGATCCAGCACCGCAATCCATTCCGGCCTCGCCATGTAGCGCGAACGGTAGGTCACGATGCTGTCGGAAACCTCCAGCAACCATTCAGGATTGCCATCCAGCCCCATGCCCATCGCAGCTTCGATGGCATCCGTCTGGAACTGTGCGCGCTCGATGCGTCGCCCCAGCGAGAGGAAACGCCAGCCGTGATCACGCGTCATGCCATCAAGCGCGAAACCAGCCAGTGTCATGAACGACAGGATATAGTCATCGAGCATGGACAATGCTTCGAAAACCCCCACCTGGTCGTGCGGTTTCTTTCCCACATTACCGGCCAGCGCGTTGAGCGTACGCCAGTTATCCACCGACAGCCGCTCACGCAACTGGAACCCCGCCCGCGACAGGTGCAGGATGCAGGAGGCCAACGACCCGGCCTGCGTGGCATCGCAAACCGAGCGCAGCAGCATGCGGATTGCATCGCGTTCATTACAATCTTCCGGCAACAGTTGCAGCACTGTGCCGAACTTCGCCAGCGCCAGCCATTCCGTGGAATCGTCACTGGCATCGGATGCGCGATTGAGCGCCACGCGCAGATACCGCGCCAGATTGTCGCAGCGCTCGGCATAGCGCCCGAACCAGAACAGATTCTCCACAACGCGGCTGGAAAGCCCTTCGCCGCTACGCACCAGATCTGCCGCTGAAACAGGCCGCCGCAGCAGGCTTAACGCCGGGTCATTGTGCTCGCCACAGACCCACACATCCTTGCTGCCACCACCACGCTGATTCGAAAGAATACGGTTGTCATTTTCGCTGGAAGTACGCGCCAAACCGCCCGGCATCACCATATAGCCTTCCGGTGTTGCCACCGCGTAGACGCGCAGACCCACGGAACGCCCCAGTACGCGGCGCCCATGTTCGCGGTCGAGCACCGGCGCACGCGAGATCGCCACCAGCTCCTGGGCATAGAATTCGCGCGGATTGGCACGCACCCGCGCGGTCAGCCGGGCCAGCTCATCCTCATCCAGATCCTCACCAAACACCGGATTGAAACGCCGCCCCATCTGATAGGGCACGGCGCTCTTGAACACCAGATGATCCGCCTTGGCCAGGGCGTCTTCCATGGCGGGCGGCTCACCACACCACCACGTTGCCACACCGGGCATCGCCAGCGGCTGCCCGAGCAGATGTTCGCAAAGGCCGGGCAGGAAGCCAGCCAGGGCGCCAGTTTCGAGCACGCTGGCACCAATCCCGTTGGTCAGCAGTACGTTGCCACGGCGCACCACGTCCATCAATCCCGGCACCCCCAACGCCGAATCCGCACGCAGCTCCAGCGGATCGCAGAAATCATCGTCCATCCGGCGCAGGATCGCGTGGACGCGGCGCAGGCCGGACAAGGTCTTCAGCCACACACAACCGTCCCGCACCGTCAGATCCTGCCCTTCAACCAGCGGATAGCCGAGGTAGCGCGCCAGATAGGCCTGTTCGAAATACGTCTCGTTGTACGGGCCGGGGGTAAGCAGCACAGTGTTGACGCGCTCCTTGCCGTGCGGCGCGTAGGTGGCAATCGAATCCCGCAGGGCGGCGAAGAAATTGGCCAGCCGGCGCACACGCAGATCACGGAACAGATCCGGGAACAGCCGCGAGACAATGAGGCGGTTCTCCAGCGCATAGCCCATTCCCGAGGGCGACTGGGTGCGATCATCGATGACCCACCAGTGCCCATCCGGCGAACGCGCCAGATCAACAGCAAGGATGTGCAGGTAGTTTCCACCTGGCGGCTGCCAGCCATGCATGGGGCGCTGAAACCCCGGATGCCCCAGCACCAGCGAAGCAGGCAGGCGCCCTTCGGCAAACAGCTTCTGCGGCCCGTAGAAATCGGCAAGCAGGCGATTGAACAATTCGGCACGCTGCCTGACACCTGTTTCGATACCCTTCCACTCTTCTGCCGAAAGGATCAGGGGAAGGGGATCAAGCGCCCACGGACGGATGCTGCCACCTTCTTCGTCGTAGACGTTGTAGGTGACACCATTGTCACGGATCTGCTGATCTACATCGTCGAACAGCTCACGCAACTGCGCAGCATTCCGCCCCACCAGCTGTTCATACAGCGCGGAATAGTGCGGGCGCGGCTCACCATCAGCGGTGAACATCTCGTCGAAACGGAGCGCTTCCTCGGGGTACTCCGCTAGCAGTTGTCTGGGCATGCTCTGGCTGGGATCGTTGGGGTGTCCTGGCTTTGCGTCACCAACCGGACGGACAGGGGCCATGCATCAGCCCCTCCTGAGATCCAGTGTAAACGGGAAATCGGGATTGTGCTCCGGCGAAGTGACTTCCAGCCGGCCCGGAGTGTGCCCCATCCGGAAAAAGCGCGCCAGCCGTCGCGCCTCCGCCTCGTAGGCATTCACCGGGAAAGTCGCATAGTTACGCCCCCCCGGGTGGGCCACATGATACTGGCAGCCGCCCAATGAACGCTTCATCCAGGTATCCACCAGATCGACTGTCAGGGGTGCATGCACACCAATTGTCGGATGCAGACAGGCGGGCGGGCACCATGCCCGATAACGCACCCCGCCCACGAATTCGCCAACTGTGCCGGTTGGCTGCAGCGGAACGGCCTGCCCGTTGCAGGTCAGCACATGGCGATCATCAATCAGGCCACGCACCTTCACCTGCAGGCGCTCCACCGAGGAATCCACATAACGTACCGTACCGCCGGCTGCCCCCTCCTCGCCCATCACATGCCAGGGCTCCAGCGCCATGCGCAGCTCGACCGCGACATTTTTGGCGGCAAAATCCCCCAGGCGCGGGAAACGGAATTCGAAGTGTGGCGCAAACCATTCTGCCTGCAGGGGATAACCAAAATCCTGCAGTTCTTCGACCACATCGTGAAAATCTTCCCACACGAAATGCGGCAGCATGAAGCGGTCGTGCAGTTCGGTGCCCCAGCGCTTGAGGCGCTCAGGCTGATAGGGCTGCTGCCAGAAGCGTGCAACCAGGGTGCGCATCAGCAATTGCTGCGCGAGACTCATCTGCGCATGTGGCGGCATCTCGAAGCCGCGCATTTCGAGGAGCCCGAGGCGCCCGGAGGCGGAATCCGGCGAATACAGCTTGTCGATGCAGAACTCGGCGCGGTGGGTATTGCCCGTCACGTCGATCAGCAGATTGCGCAGCAGGCGGTCGGTCAGCCACGGCGTGCAGGAGCCAAACTGCTCGCTCTGGCGGCGCATCTCGGCGAGCGCCACTTCAATCTCGTAGACTGAGTCGTTGCGTGCCTCATCAACTCGCGGCGCCTGGCTTGTCGGCCCGATGAAAAGCCCGCTGAACAGATACGACAGCGCAGGGTGATTGTGCCAGTAGGCCAGCATGCTGCCCAGCAGCTCCGGACGCCGCATGAAGGGAGAATCGGCAGGCGTGAGCCCTCCCAGCACGAAGTGGTTGCCGCCCCCGGTACCGGTATGGCGCCCGTCAACCATGAATTTCTCGGTCGAGAGGCGGCTCTGGTGTGCTGCGTCATAGAGGAAGGTGGTCTGTTCGGCAAGTTCATCCCAGCTTGCCGCCGGGTGGATATTCACTTCGATCACGCCGGGGTCCGGCGTTACGCGCAGCACCTGCAGACGGGGGTCTTTCGGCGGCTCGTAGCCCTCCAGCACCACCGGCAGGGTCATCCCCGCCGCCGTGGCTTCGACAGCGGCAACCACTTCCAGATAATCCTCCAGTGTCCGCGTCGGTGGCATGAACACATACAGCTTTCCCTCACGTGGCTGCGCACACATTGCCGTGCGTGTGATCCACGCGGCGGATTCACCCCGCGCCGGTTGGCGGGTTTCTGCCCCACCGGCCCCCGCGCGTGCAGCGGCACGCTGTACCGAAGCCGGCAACTGGTGCTGAGCGGCATGGCGCCTGTAGGCTGGCAGGTGCGGGAAACTCTGTGTGGGGTCAGGCTGATGCATCCACGGAAAATCCTTCTCCGCCACCCAGGGGAGTGAATCCAGTGGCAGGCGATAACCCAGCGGAGAATCGCCGGGAATCAGGTAGCAACGCTCCCCACGCAGAAACCACGGCCCTGTCCGCCACGTGCCCAGCGCCGCATCACGCTCCAGCGGCAGAACCCAGCCCACGGTCTTGTCCAGGCCCTGCTCAAAAACCGCGCGCAGGCGCTCGCGCTCCAGCGGATCGGCCAAACGCGCATCAAAGGGATCGACGTTTTCAGGCAGCTTGCGCTCGCGCCACAGGTAGTACCAGACATCCTCGAACGCCGGGAAGGCGTGGGTGCCATCCATGCCCAGCCTTGCCGCCACCGCACGCAGAAATTCACCCGCCTGCGCATCGGTGACAGCGTAGTCGCGTGTTTCATCCGCAAACAGCGAGGCATCTCCCCACAAGGGGTCTCCATCACGACGCCAGTACAGATTCAGCGACCAGCGCGGCAGCTGCTCGCCGGGATACCACTTGCCCTGACCATAGTGCAGCAGGCCCTGCGGAGCGTAGCGGACTTTCAGCCGTGCCAGCAGATCTTCGGAGAGATGGCGCTTGGTGGGGCCTAATGCATCGGTATTCCACTCGGCCCCATCACGATCATCAATCGACACAAAGGTAGGCTCTCCCCCCTGTGTGAGGCGCACATCGTTGGCACGCAGATCGACATCAATACGCCGCCCGAGCGCATCAATCGCCGCCCACTGCGATTCGGTATACGGTTTGGTGACGCGCGGCGCTTCGAGAATGCGGTCCACGCGCATGTGATGCTCGAAGCTCACCTCGCACTTCTCCAGCCCGCCCTCGATGGGGGCTGCAGAGGAGGGTTCCGGCGAGCAGGCCAGCGGGATGTGCCCTTCCCCCGCAAGGAGGCCGGAAGTCGGGTCCAGCCCGATCCAGCCGGCACCGGGCAGGAATACCTCACACCAGGCATGCAGATCGGTGAAATCCACCTCGGTACCAGAGGGCCCATCAAGTGATTTGACGTCGGGCTTCAACTGGATCAGATAGCCCGACACGAAACGCGCCGCCAGCCCCAGGTGGCGCAGCAACTGCACCAGCAGCCAGGCCGAATCACGACACGAGCCGGAAGCCTTGGTGAGCGTTTCCTCAGGGGTCTGCACGCCAGGTTCAAGGCGGATGAGGTAGCCGATGGCATGTTGCACACGCTGGTTCAATGCCACCAGAAAATCAATGGTGGCAATTTTCTCGCGCGACACCCCTTCGAGAAATTCCTCAAAACGGGGCTGTGCCGGCAGGCAGATCAGATACGGCGCCAGCTCGGTAGCAAGCTGCGGGCCGTAGGTGAACGGGCACAGGGTGGCCTCTGGCTCGAGAAAGAAATCGAAGGGATTGAGCACAGACATTTCGACAACAAGATCAACCTCAACCCGGAATTCCCGCGTTTTCTCGGGGAACACCAGCCGCGCCAGATAGTTCGACTGAGGATCCTGCTGCCAGTTGATGAAATGCTTGTCGGGGCTTACGCGCAGGGAATAGCTCAGGATGCGGGTGCGCGAATGCGGCGCCGGGCGCAGGCGAATCACCTGCGGGCCGAGGCTGATGGGCCTGTCGTAGCGATAATGCGTGACGTGGTTCAATGCAACATGAATCGACATGCTGAGTGTTCTCCGAAAGGCCGGTGCCCCAATGTTGTAGCAAGGAACATGCACGGTTCATTGGCGGGATTCAGGGCGATTCGGGCCTGCACTGCCCCATTCTGGAGCCTGCAGGCCTGTCTTGCCCCGCCCCTTGCCCCGCTTTGGGGTATCCGCCTCACTGTGTGGTTTTGCCCTCACCTCGCGGAAGGTCCGCCCCCACCCCATGGGTGATCCGTATATCCTGCCTGATCCATATTGCAACTCCCCGCTCTCTCGCCCACCGGTGCATGCTGCACTCTACCCTCGGGTTTCGCAGCAGCGTATAATTAATGGTTTTTCAAAAGCTTAGGCTGATCATGACTGCACGCAACATTGATGGCAAGGCGCTTTCCGAGAAGGTCCGCGAGGAAATCGCGCAACAGGCCGCCGAGTTGACTGCCAAGGGCGTTCAGCCCTGTCTGGCGGTGATTCTTGTCGGTGAAGACCCGGCTTCCGCCGTGTACGTCCGCAACAAGGTTGCCGGCTGTGAAAAAGCCGGTTTCCGCTCGCTGAAGTTCAGCTATCCGGCCGATGTGGCACCGGAACAGGTCTTCGCCAAGATCGCCGAGCTGAATGCCGATACCAGCGTGCACGGCATTCTCGTGCAGTTGCCCCTGCCCAAGCAGTTCGATTCTGAAAAGGTGCTCGAAGCCATCTCGCCGGAAAAGGACGTCGATGGTTTCCACGCGGTGAACTTCGGCCTGTTGCTGCAGGGCCGCAAGTCTTTCTACCCCTGCACGCCATGGGGCGTGATGAAGATGCTGGAATCTGAGAATGTGCAGGTCAAGGGTGCAGAAGCCGTCGTGATCGGCCGCTCCAACATCGTCGGCAAGCCGATGAGCGTGATGCTGCTGTCCAAGGGCGCGACCGTGACGATCTGTCACTCGCAGACCCGTGATCTGGCTTTCCACACCCGCCGCGCCGATATCCTCGTGGCGGCTGTGGGCAAAGCCAAGATGATCACCGGCGACATGATCAAGCCGGGCGCTGTCGTCATCGACGTCGGCATGAACCGTGATGAAAACGGCAAGCTCTGTGGTGACGTGGATTACGCGTCGGCCAGCCAGGTTGCCTCCCTGATTACGCCCGTGCCGGGTGGCGTCGGTCCGATGACGATCACCATGCTGCTGGCGAATACCCTGGAGAGCGCGCGTCGTGCGCTGAATCAAGCATAAGGAAATCAAAACAATGAATGCCAAGACCCCCCTCGTTGGAATCGTCATGGGCTCGGACAGCGACTGGCCGACCATGAGTGCCTGTGCCAAGAAGCTCAAGGAATTCGGTATCGGTTACGAAGCCAAGGTGCTGTCGGCCC
>DBTS01000110.1:24434-50722 GCA_002307175.1 Rhodocyclaceae bacterium UBA1310 | reverse complement strand
TGAACATCTTCAACACCAAGTACGTACTGGCCCGCCCCGACACGGCCACCGATACCGATTTCCAGAACATTGACCGCGTCGTCGCCCACGAATATTTTCACAACTGGACAGGTGACCGCGTCACCTGCCGCGACTGGTTCCAGCTCTCGCTCAAGGAAGGGCTCACCGTCTTCCGCGATCAGCAGTTCGGCATGGATGTGCACTCTGCGGCGATCACCCGCATCCAGGAAGTACGCGGCCTGCGCGCCGCCCAGTTCCCCGAGGATGCCGGGCCCATGGCACACCCGATCCGCCCGGCCAACTACGCCGAGATCAACAACTTCTACACCGCCACGGTGTATGAGAAGGGCGCCGAAGTCATCCGCATGATCCATACGCTGATCGGCGCGCAGGCTTTCCGCCGTGGCATGGACCTTTATTTCCAGCGTCATGATGGTCAGGCCGTCACCTGCGAGGATTTCGTGGCTGCCATGCAGGATGCCTCGGGCCTCGATCTGACGCAGTTTCAGCGCTGGTACAACCAGGCCGGCACCCCTCGCCTGTTCGTCAGAAGCGAATATGATGCCGCCAATCGCCGCTACACTCTGAGCGTGGAACAGGCCCTGCCGCCAACCGCCTACGAGGCACGCCTGGCACGTGAAGGCATGCCACAGGCTCGTGGCCCCTACCATCTGCCACTGGTGCTCGCCCTCTTCGACCAGCAGGGCAAGGCACTGCCGCTGCAGCTGGCCGGGCAGGCCACTGGCAACGCCACAGAACTGACCCTGTCGATCACGCAGGAGCGCCAGAGCTTCGTATTCGAGAATATCGATGAAGTGCCCGTGCCATCACTGCTGCGCGGCTTCTCTGCGCCGGTCATCCTGGATTACCCGTTCTCGGATGCCGAACTGACGCACCTGATGCGCTATGACACGGACGCCTTCAACCGTTGGGAAGCGGGCCAACGGCTGGCCTGCAAGTTGCTGCAGAAAGGCATTGAGGCCAGCCGCAGCGGCAAGGCCGTCAACTGGATTCCAGATGCATATATCACCGCGATAGGTGATCTGCTGGCCTCGGCAATGGAGACCGGTGGCGATCCGGCGCTCGTCGCCGAAGCCCTGGTGCTGCCGACGGAAACCTATCTCGCGGAACAGATGGAGGTGGTTGATCCTGATGCGATCCATGAGGCGCGCACGGCACTCCGCAGTGCGCTGGCCCGCGCCCTGCGCCAGCAGTTCGAAAGCACCTACCGGCAACTCGCACTCGACGTGCCTTACGCACCAGATGCCCATCAAAGCGGGCACCGCGCGTTACGCAACGTCTGCCTGGGTTATCTCGCCGAAATCGGAGACAGCGAATCAAACGCACTCGTCATCGAACATTTTGAAAATGCCGCGAACATGACGGATACCTTTGCGGCGCTGAGCACGATCGCCCATCTGGATATTCCGGAACGCCACGCCATCCTCGACAGCTTCTTCAGCCGCTGGAAGCACGAGGCACTGGTGGTCGACAAATGGCTGCAGGTGCAGGCTACCTCCAGCCTGCCCAGCACCACGCAGGATGTGCGCGCCCTGATGGCACACGAGGCCTTCGATATCCGCAACCCGAACAAGGTGTACGCCCTGGTACGGGCATTCTGCGGCGCCAATCCGAAGTATTTCCACGCCGCCGATGGCTCCGGCTATCGGCTCGCCGCAGATGTGATCCTGCAGCTCGATGCCATGAACCCGCAGGTGGCGGCAAGAATCGCCCGCAGTTTTGATCGCTGGCGCAAATTCGACGCAACACGCCAGCGCCATGCCCGCGAACAGCTTGAACGCATCCGTTCGCTCGAGAAACTCTCGGCGGATGTCGGCGAAGTGATTGCCAAGGCGCTTGAATAGGCCCAGGCTTGTCGCAGGGGTGGAGATTCCACCTCTGCGACCGAGACTCCGTCCAGAAAGGAAATGCCTTGCTGCGCTACACCTGTGTGCTTCCCTGTCTGCTTCTGCTCCCCGGCCTGCTGACCGGGTGCTCGCGCATCAATGCCGAGAATTACGCCAAGATCCACGTCGGGATGCCGCGCGCCGAGATTGTCAGCCTGCTGGGCAAGCCGGACGAGTGTTCCGGGCTCACCGTGCCGATATTGTCCGCCGAGAAGTGCAACTGGAAGTCCGGTGAGCACCAGATTTCTGTCAGCTTCGTCAATGATGCGGCTATCACCGCTTCTGCCACGGGACTTTGACAGGCACTGCACATTTTCAGTGTACGCCGGAAAACACCGGCTTCAGGCCGCGAAACGCTCCAGCCAGGCCCGCGCCAGCTCGGCCCTGACCGGTTCGCAGAGCTGGTTGCCCTGGATGTAATCCACCCCCAGGTCCTGCAGCATGCGCACCTGGGCTTCGTTCTCCGCCCCTTCTGCCACCACATGGCAGCGCAGGCCACGCGCCATGCCAAGGATGGCGCGCAGCAGCAGGTTGCCTTCATGCGCGGAAGACACCACGAAGCTGCGGTCAATCTTGATCGTATCCACCGGCAGACGATTCAGGTAAGACAGGGAGGAATACCCTGTACCGAAATCGTCAATGGCGATCCTGACCCCCATCCGGCGCAAGGCACCGAGCACTTCAATGGCGCTTTCCAGATCCCGCACAAAAACGCTTTCGGTCAGTTCCAGTTCCAGCTGACTGGCCGGCAGGCCCGTGCGCGCCAATACCTCCTGCACCTCTTCGACGAGCCCCCCGGCCATCACCTGCAGTGCCGAAATATTCACCGACACCATCGCCCCGCTGGCCCAGCAGCAGGCCTCTTCGCAGGCGCGCAGCAGCACCCAGCTGCCAAGCTTGCCGATCAGCCCCACCTCTTCGGCCAGGGCGATAAATTCTCCGGGGGCTATGGTGCCACGCACCGGATCGTGCCAGCGCACCAGCGCCTCCATCTTGTTCACATAGCCGGGTTTCTGCGGCACAATGGGCTGAAAGGCTATGCTCAGGGCATCACGTTCAAGAGCTTCGCGCAGGGCCTGCCCCAGTTCATGCAGGCGGCGTAACTGGTCACCCATGGCGGCATCGTAAATCGAGGCACAGGAGCGCCCGCGCAGCTTGGCGTGATGCAGAGCCACATCGGCCTGCCGCACCAGCAGTTCAACATCCCGCCCCTGCTCGGGAGACTGCGAAATGCCAATGGAAACATCGACACGCACTTCCTGGCCACGCACCTGTACCGGCTCGACGAGACAATCCCGCACCAGTGGCACCAGATTGCGCCCGGCCACGACTGGCACCACGGCCACGAACTCATCGCCCCCCCAGCGCGCCACCACGGCAGGTTCGGGCAGGGCACGACGCAAGCGGTTGGCCACTTCGATAAGCACCTGATCGCCGACATAGTGACCCTGCACATCATTGACTTCCTTGAAGCGGTCGAGGTCGATGAAAAGCACCTGCATGCCCATCCCCACCCCGGCGGCACGGGCCAGAAGCTCTTCCATCTGCTCTGCCAGCGCACGCCGGTTGAGCAACCCGGTCAGCGGGTCCCGCTGCGCCAGCACCTTGAGCTGGGCCGCATATTTCTCCCGCGCCTCGACCTCCAGCTCAAGCATGATCGTACGCTCATGCACCCGGTCTTCAAGGCGCGTATTGAGGTTTTCGAGTTCCAGCTGGCGCGTTACGGATTCTTCGGCAAGGCGTTGATTCTCGCTACTCAGCATCAGCGCCGACAATGTCGATTGACGTGCATTCGCCGCCGAATGCAGGAGCAGCATGAACATGCCCACGCTCAGAACCGCCATCGTCACGTCCAGCCGCGTTCCGCCATACGCGAAACAGGCGGCCAGCGGTAGCAGCAACAGCCCCAGATACACCTGCAGCACACGCCACATCGATGCCAGCACGGCACTGCCTGCGCCAGCCATCGCCGCGTACAGAAATGCGGTCACCATCCGTTGCACGGGCGAAGCCCCCGCAAAGAAAAGTACCGGAAAGAGCGCCCAGACCAGTGCAGAGGCGACACACCCGGCGCCAAAGTTGCGGATGGCCACGCTATCCCCGGAATCCTTACCGGCAGGTCGCAACCAGCGCAGGTAGGCGGCCAGCCGGGTGGCCAACACGCCCAGGATGGTCGCCCCCCAGCAAAACAGCAGGAGACGATAGGGATGGTCGAGAAACACTGCTACCTGTGCCGCTGCCGCCACCAGGGACGCCACCAGCACGCTCCCGGTGTAGCCGTGCAGCATGCGCGCGATACCCCGCGTCACCAGAGCATCCCGGGGGGATTTCACGAGCATGCCGATTGACGGCAACAACGCCCGGCGCAACAACAGACCCAAGAGTATCCCTGCCGCGCAATACGCCAGCAGCGTCATCCCGCCATAGCTGAGCTTTTCATCGAGCGCCTGCTGCTGTGCAAGAAGCTGCCCACGCACTCCCTCGACATAAGCGGTCATGTTCTTTTCGGCTGGCATCACGGTTGCATAGATCTGTGCCACAGCATCGTCGCGGCGCCCCTCGTGGGCAACTTCGGCAGTGGCATTGACCGCATGCAGGAATGCCGAAGAAACCTCTTCCAGCGCCGGTGACTCCATTCCCAGCCCGCGCAGGCCACTGACCGCCGCGTTGAGCTGCCTGAGGTGCCCATCCAGCTGCTGCTGCAGACGATCCCGCTGCCGGGGGTCCCGCTCCATCGCCATCGACAGGAGCAGGGTATGCAGATCCTTGAAATTCGCGTTGATATCAGAAACGGCCAGCAGGGTGGGCACTGACTGCCGATTCAGAATGTCCACCTGGGAGCGCATCCCGGTCCACGTCACCACGCTGCCCAGGCCAAGCAGAATGAATACGGCGGCGACCAGCACAACGAGAAGGGAGCGAAACCGGAGGCCCTGCATGAGTGGATTTGAATGAGGCGGAATTGGACAATGTACCATTGTGCCAAAAATTCCAGACAAGTCTGTCGCGTCAGCGCAAAAACAGGACGCTTGACTATGCAAAACGCTATTTAATCGAGTCTCGGTTTGAGCGCCGGCACCAGTACATCGTCCAGAAACCGCAGGAAGGCGCGCACCGGAGCCGAATTGCGCCGCCCACTTGGATACAGTGCCAGCACGAAGGGGCCGGGGCGCTTCCAGTCGGGCAGTACCCGCACCAGTTTGCCCTCCTGCAGGTGTGGGCGCAGCAGGAAGTCGAAATCCTCGTAGATTCCCAGTCCGGCCAATGCGCAGGTCAGCCCTGCGCGGGCATTATCGACAGCCAGATCACCATCAGCCTCTACCGTGATCTTTTCGCGCCCCTTCACGAGCACATAATTGATCGTGCGCCCCGCGTCCGCATCAAAAAAATCAATGGTCTGGTGCCGCAACAGATCGTTCGGGTGCTGGGGCATGCCGTAGCGCGCCAGATACGCCGGGCTGGCAGCCATCACGAAGCTGACCTGCCCGAAGCGCTTGTAGCGATACGCCGAATCCTTGTTGCCAGACAGGCGCAAGGCTACGTCAATCCCCTCCTCTGCCAGATCCGGCGCACGCTCCGAGAGGGAAATACGCAGGGCCAGATCGGGATAGGCGCGCAGGAATTCCGCCATGCGCGGCAACACCAGGGTATTCGCAATCGATTCGGTCATCTGCACGTGTAGGCGTCCCGCCACGCGCCCCGCACGCTGGGTGAACTCGGTGGTCAGTTCTTCCAGCCCCTCCACCAGTACGCTGGCACGTTTGGCGTAGCGTTCGCCATCTGCCGTCAGCGAGACATGCCGCGTGGTGCGGTGAAAGAGAGGGAAGCCGAGGGCTTTCTCGAGCGTCTGGATCTGCGCGCTGACCGTGGATCGGGCCAGGCCCAGACGCCGGGCCGCCAGGGAAAAGGAACCCAGTTCGGCAGCAGTGAGAAAAGTCTGCAATTCGGGATAGTGGCGGAGCACTGGCATTGTCCATTTTCTCCGAACAATGAATCTGCCCTATTCGACCAGATCAGCACCTATAGTTCAAGAGCCAGATTACCAAGAGGTGACCCCATGTCCAACCGCAATTCCTGCGGGGCAAGCGCAAGGCGCCTGGCGGCATTTCGTAGTCTCCTTGCCCTGCTTCCCCGCGAACTCTCGTTCCGTGACGCCGTGATGTGCCCTGAACCGGAAAATCCGGCCAGCCCGCACTGAATCCGCACATCCCGACCACAGGCTGATGCCCGCCTGCCGGCGCGTATTCACGCAGACGTGCCCGCACGCACTGGAGACTTATCATGAGAACCGTCATCATGGCTCATCGCGAGCCGCTGCACCTGCATCTCTCCGCGCCCACGCGCAGAGCGCTGCTGATTGCCCTATCCGTGATTGCACCGTATCTGATCGCCGCCATAGGGGTGTTCATCTATCACGGACAATAGGGCATCCTGATCCACGGATATTTGGGCGAATTGCCCAAACGGCCGCAGAGATAAACAAACAGAGACAAACAAAAAAGGCCTGCCTTTCATCGAAAAGGCAGGCCTTGTTCCATCCGGCAGGAAATTAACGGGCCCGGGTGCCCCGCTCGACACTCACTGCACCATCCGCCGTCGGGTGGAAATGCACTTCGATCACCCATTTGGCGGATTCATCACCATTACCCATAGGGGGATCAAGTGGCCATTCCCAGACATCGCCACCGTTGCCGTCACGCCAGGTATAGCGGGGGTTACCGAGGATGCGCTTGAAATCCT
This sequence comes from Rhodocyclaceae bacterium UBA1310, assembly GCA_002307175.1. Lineage (GTDB taxonomy): Bacteria > Pseudomonadota > Gammaproteobacteria > Burkholderiales > Rhodocyclaceae > Uliginosibacterium. Next base: position 44,075 of record DBTS01000110.1, on the reverse strand, counting down.
CGCGGCGCATGCCGCGCTTGAGGCGCGCCAGATTCTCCGGGGTGATCACAGGGCGTGAGGCAAGCAAACGCCCGCTCTCGTCAAAATCCATCATGAGGTTTTGCCCGGTATACGGCCGATCGTCGTACTCCAGCGTCAGTGTGCCATCAGCGTTTTTCCATTCCGCCGCAGGTTTTTCCTTGGCCCGGACCTGATCGATACTGATACTGCCCGGCTCCATGCGTTCGAACCCGTTCCCCGCACAACCACCCAGCAAGGCCGCGCAAAACAGCACAGGCCTTGCCCATTTCCCAGCAAACATGTGTTTCTCCTGATCCAAATCTTGTTGGATGCGACACCCTGATCAAAGTTTGGTGCCACTATATTTGCTCACCATCGTAGCAGAGCGGAACGTAAAGGTTGCAGCAATTACCTTTAAAATGCACAGATGAATCAGACTTTACTCCCCCCGCGTCGCCTGACGATCGCCCCCATGCTGGACTGGACAGACCGGCATTGCCGCCATTTCCACCGGCTCCTCGCCCCGCACGCCTGGCTGTATACCGAAATGGTCACCACCGGTGCCTTGCTGCATGGCGATGTCCCCCGCCATCTGCGCTTTCATCCGGCAGAGCATCCGGTCGCCCTGCAGCTTGGCGGCAGCGAGCCGGAAGATCTCGCGCGCTGCGCACAGCTTGCGCAAGAGTGGGGCTATGACGAGGTCAACCTGAACTGCGGTTGCCCGTCCGAACGCGTGCAGCGGGGCGCGTTTGGAGCCTGCCTGATGTACGAACCGCAGCTGGTTGCCGAATGCGTGGCAGCGATGCGCGGAGCCACTCAGCTTCCCGTCACGGTCAAGCACCGCATCGGTATCGACCAGATCGAAGACTACGCCTTTGTGCATGGATTCATCACCCAGGTGGCGGCCGCTGGCTGCTCGACCTTCATCGTGCACGCCCGCAACGCCTGGCTCAAGGGGCTCTCACCAAAGGAAAACCGTGAGGTTCCGCCGCTCCGCTACGAAGTGGCCCGGCAGCTCAAACGCGATTTCCCGCAACTGGAAATTCTGCTCAATGGCGGGCTGGCTACCACGGCACAGATCACCGAACAGCTGCAATATGTCGATGGTGTAATGATTGGGCGTGAGGCTTACCATAACCCCTGGCTGCTCGCCGAATGGGAGCGCACCCTGTTCAACCCGGACTGGCAACCCAGCCGCGAATCCATCATCGCCGGACTCGTCGACTACGCGGACTACGAACGGCGTGAGCATGGCACCCCGCTGCGCGCCATCGTGCGCCATGTACTGGGCTTCGCCAACGGGCTGCCGGGTGCACGCAATTTCCGGCGCATCCTGTCAGACCCCACGGCGTTGCGCGACGCAAGCCCGGAACTGTTATGGCAGGCATGGCGCGAAATTCGTCTGCCCATGGCAGATCAGAATCCGATTTCGGGCGATACTACGCCATCACCCTAGACACGCCCGGTGCAGACACATCCGGTATATTTGAGACCCAAATCCTCAATCCCCCCACAACCCAGCAAGGAGAGAAGAATGTCTGAAGGAGGCTTTCATGTTCACGGCCCCCATGATCACGAGCTGGAGCATGCCAGCGCGCACGCCAGCCCCGATAGCTTTGCCGGGCGTATCGCCGTCACCACGGCCATCCTGGCAACGCTCGGCGCTGTGTTTGCCTACGAAGGCGGCGCTACGCAAACCAATGCCATGCTCTACAAGAACGAGGCGGCCATCAGTAAAACCGCTGCAGCAGATCAGTGGTCGTTCTACCAGTCCAAGAGCAGCAAGCAGAATCTGGCTGAACTGGGTGCCGTGCTGACCACAGGCGAACGTGCCGAGAAGTACGCCAAGGATGCCAAGCGCTATGAAGGCGAAAAGGCCGACATCCAGCACAAGGCTGACGCCCTGGACAAGGAATCCGAAGAAAAAAACCAGCTGGCCGAAGAGCAGATGCACCAGCATCACCGCTGGGCACAGGCCACCACGCTGCTGCAGGTGGCCATTGCCCTGTCCGCGATTGCCCTGCTGACACGCCGCACCTGGTTGCAGTATGGCGTCTACGGCGTAAGCATCCTGGGCACGGGGCTTGGGATCGCGGCACTCCTGCACGTCTGAAGCAATCGATGATCTTGCTGTGATTCCGGAATCAGCTACGTATTGATACTGTGCTTCGCAGCAAGATCATGAACAGCTTCTCAGTGTTTGGAGAAGAGATCAAACACCTTGCACAGGCTGGTGGTGATATCAAAGTCCGGCGCAGGCTGCGCCTCACCCGCCAGCACGTGTGCAAGCGCCGCAGAGGGATCGGTCTCGCCAGTCTTGATCACTTCGGCACTACGCTGCTGCATCCGGCGCACAAAGCCATCACCGGCGCTGGCAGTGAGCACGAGGGTGGTGCCATCCAGCGGATGCGGCCCGTCACCACTGAAATGGTGAATTGCCTGCATCTTTTCGAGCACGATCTGCCGGGGCGCGGGTAACGGCTGCCCGGCAGAATGCCCGGCAAGATCGTAGATCAGCCAGTTGCGGCACTGCCCGGCATGACCGCAAATGGTCTTGAAATGCTTGGTCGACAGGGCAATCTTCATGGTCATGGGTCTGACTACGTGGATTCGTGGTTGCGCACCCGGCATCTTGCGGATGCAACAGGGGCGGGTCAGCCCCCAGTTGCATCATCACAAAACCACCTGGAGAAGTATCTGCGCCAGCGCAATAACTGCGCACATCCCCTTAGCCACACTCCGGGCCCTGCTCAATCCGGCGTCAGCAGACCACCTGCGGCAAGCCGATAAGTCTTCCCGGCAAGCCCGGCATTGGCAGTACTGGAAGCATCATAGTGCACCGTGTAGCCATTGCCGATCACATTGGGAATGGCTCCATCCACCACACTGACTGCGTCTTTGAACCCCTGCAGGCGCGAAGGCCCGGTGAGCTCCCACTGACTGGACGCATCAAGTTCCAGCGAGCCGCCTTCAATCCGGCCCTTCAGGCGACTGCCAGACTCCATCTGCAGGCTCACGGCACTCCCTGATTCGGCCAGCAGATCGCCCTGCAGTGTCTGATTCCTCGCCAGCAGATGCGCCTCTCCGCCATTGCTGCCCTGCTGCCCCCAGCGTGCCGGCCCGGCTTTGACGAGAAGGCCCGAAGCACCTGCCACCTGCACGCCATCCAGCTCTATCCGCGCTGCAGCGTTGGTGACAAAGAACACCGGCCCTTCTTCTGCAGTGAGACTGCCGCCACGCATCCGGAACGTTCCCTGATGCCCTTGGGCATCGCCAGAAAAGCTCTGGTAGATCATTACGCCGGCAAGCCTGGCCCCACTCAGGCGGGTATCTGTCAGATCAATCGAGTTCTGCCCTTCAATGACGGCAGCTTCCGAGCCGGAAGCCTTGATCACTGCCCCCTGAACCTGAATATCACCTGTTGAATAGATGCCGGGAGACCCTTCACCAGAGGCCAGGAAGGTTCCACCGCGCACACTGACCCGGCCACCGCCCCGGTCTGTGGCGATGGGAGCAGCATGAGCGCCGGAAGTACGCATGCGCACATCCTCTATGACGGCTTCTCCATCCAGGCTCGTCATCACCCCATGACCACCATCACCGCTGGCCACGACATCTCCGCCATGCATCACCAGTCTGGCCCCATGCCCGGTGGCGAACAGCCCGTTAGCGCCCCGCCCTGTTGTGACAATGTAGGTGTCGGTCATCCTGGCTGAAGAGCCGGCAGTCACAAGCACACCGGCATTCAGGCCAAAAAAGCTGCTGTTCTCGTCGGACGAGGTGTTGCCATGCGTTTCGATCCGTGCGGAATCCAGTTCGGCTTTTCCGCCATCCTTCACATAGACAGCGGAGGTATCGTCTTTGCCGGAAACATATTTGCGGGCCTTCTCGACCAGATGTTTACCCGCACCCACCGTCACCAGCCCTCGCAGCTTGTAAGATTTCGCCTGCGGTGGCGGCGGCATTCCGCCCGGCCCCATCCCGCCCGGAGGAGGCATGGGCATGCCATTCCCCGGAGGAGGGGGCGGCGGTGGCTGATCACTGGAAGCCCCCCATGCAGCCTGGGCCGCGACGCCACCTGCCACGATACATATGATCATCTGCTGCAAATTCATCGCCATTACGCTACTTTCCTGCTAACTGGACGAAGCCTCCAATATAAACACCCGCCTCTCCCATAACACAATCGTCATAGTCATTTTGCGTGACTTTGCGGGAATATAAACACCTGAACAATTTTTGATTCCGTTCTGATACAAAAGAACCCATCCTCCTGGAAAACACTATGAAAAACATCCGTCTCCCCTCTGGCGAAACTGTACCGGCACTCGGGATTGGAACCTGGTACCTCGGCGACAACGCCCGCTTGCGGGCCGATGAGCTGGCAACTATCCGCTTTGCCCTGGATTCCGGCATCCGCCTGATCGATACGGCGGAAATGTATGGCGAAGGGGCGGCAGAAGAACTGGTGGGGGAAGCCGTAGCCGGCCGCCGCAGTGATGCCTTCATCGTCAGCAAGGTATATCCGCACAATGCCTCCCGGCGCGGCGCCATTGTCGCCTGCGAACGCAGCCTGAAGCGCCTGGGCACCGACCATCTGGATCTGTACCTGCTGCACTGGCGCGGCAACATTCCCTTTGAGGAAACCCTTGAAGCATTCACACGCCTGCAGGCAGACGGCAAGATCCGCCACTTCGGTGTCAGCAACCTCGATCCAGATGATATGCAGGAATGGTATGCCACAGCCGGGGGCGAAGCCTGCGCAACCAATCAGGTGCTCTACAATCTTGGCCGGCGCGGCATCGAACTTGATCTGCTGCCCTGGCTGCGGGAGCACCGCATTCCGCTGATGGCCTACTCGCCGATTGAGCAGGCGCGCCTGCTGCACACGCCGCAACTGCAGGCGTTTTCACGCAATCACGGGGTCTCCCCGGTGCACGCGGCGCTGGGATGGGTGCTTGCAAATGATGATGTGATCGCCATCCCCAGAACGGGAAAGATCGAGCATCTGCGTGATTTCCTGCACGCCGCAGAAAATCCCCTCAGCCAAGAACAGCTGGCAGATCTGGAGAGTCTGTTTCCCAAACCACAACGCCCGATTCCGCTGCAAATGCTTTAGCAATAAATCATTGGCATATAAATGAAACCATGGGGTGATCTGCGTATTCAGATCAGGCGGGGTTTCATCAACTCTGCGATCCAGCCCATGAAAACCTGCACACGGCGTGGCAGATGCCGGCGATTGGCATATAACAGGGAGACAGGCATGGGTACCGCGCGGTGTTCCGGCAACACTTCAAGCATCTCGCCACTGGCCAGCAGTGCCTGCATGCCGGCTTCCGGCACCTGGATGATGCCAAGCCCGGCACGGCAGGCCTGCAGGTAGGCATCTGAATTGTTGACGCTGACCACGCCGGGCATGCTGCGAAACAGGGCGCGGGCCGGAGCAGCCGGGTCTGCGTATTCGAAACCGGCTGGGCGCGCCCCCAGAACCGGCAGATAAAGCACGAGCTGGTGCTGAGGCAGATCATCGAGCGTCTCGGGCTTGCCATGGCGCTCCACGTAGCCACGGCTGGCACAATTGATCATGCGATAGGCCCCCAGTGGCCGGGCAATCAGACTCGAGTCACTCAGGGCGCCGACGCGCAACACGCAATCAAAGCCTTCGCGCACCAGATCCACCCGCCGGTCTGTACTCGAGAGCTCAATGTGCAGCTCGGGATAGCTCTGCAGAAAATCCGGCAGACACGGCAAGACCACCTCACGGGCCACCGCCAGGGGCATATCGACCCGCAGGCGGCCGCGCAGATGACCCGGATCAGTGCGGAACATCCCCTGCAACTCTTCCAGGTCCGCCAGCAGATCCATGCCTCTTTCATAGAATGCCTGACCATCCTGGGTGAGTTGTACCTTACGTGTCGTGCGGTGCAGCAGGCGCGTTCCAAGCTGGTTTTCCAATTGCTGAACAGCCAGCGATACGCTGGCCTTGGGCACACCAAGCAGGTTTGCCGCGGCCGTAAAACTCGTCAGCCGGGCCACCTGCATGAAGGCCTGCATGGTTTCAATCTGGTCCATGGAGAAACAATTGTTCGGAAATTAATAACAGTCTAGTCATTATTTCCGTATTTATCTATGCATACATAGACAATAAGATGGGCTTATCAGGTCAGCCGATCTGTTTTCACAAACCCAAAGGATACGAGCCATGACACGCAAAATCGCCCTGATCACCGGAGGCAGCCGCGGCCTCGGCAGAAATGCCGCGCTGCACCTCGCCCGCAAAGGCATCGATGTGATTGTTACCTACCGTAGCCGTGCAGCAGAAGCCGACACACTTGTCGGTGAGCTTCATGCACTGGGAGCCCAGGCGGCAGCCCTGCAACTCGATACGGCACACACCGCAGAATTCCCCGATTTTTGTTCCCGGCTGCGAGATGTACTGCAGACACAATGGCAGCGCGACAACTTTGATTACCTCGTCAACAATGCCGGAATCGGCATCCATGCCAGCTTTGCCGAGACAACGGAAGCGCAATTCGATGAGCTGATGAACATTCACGTCAAGGGCGTATTTTTCCTCACCCAGAAACTTCTACCCCTGATCGCCGATGGTGGACGCATCCTGAATGTTTCCAGTGGACTGGCGCGCTTCTCCCAACCCGGCTACGCCGCCTACGCAAGCATGAAAGGCGCGGTGGAGGTACTCACTCGGTATCTCGCACACGAACTGGGAGAACGTGGCATCGCCGTCAACGTCATCGCGCCAGGCGCCATCGAGACAGATTTCGGCGGCGGTGTGGTACGCGATAACGCCCAGGTGAACGCTCATCTGGCAAAAGCCACGGCGCTTGGCCGGGTCGGTCTGCCAGACGATATCGGCGGCGTGGTTGCGGCACTCCTTGCAGATGACACCGGCTGGATCAACGCGCAGCGGATTGAAGTCTCTGGGGGCATCTTCATCTGAGCAGCCTCGCACCATTCAAGGACCACAAAAAAACGGCTGTCTCGCGACAGCCGCAATGCTATTTGCATGCATTCTGTTTCATGCCGCCCCCCTTCGGTGTCCCAAATATCAGGTCAGGATGGCCGCACAAGCCTTCTGGAACGTGCCGCATATGAGCAAGCTCTCAGCGCTCATCCTCATGCGGACCATGTGGGTTCCCCTGCTGTTTTGACTGCTCCTGCGGGTGACGCTGTTGCTGTTGCTGTTGCTGTTGCTGTTGCTGTTGCTGTTGCTGCTGCTGTTGTTGCTGACGCTGCTGGTCTTGCTGGCGGCGCTGATCATCCTGCTGCCGTTGCTGGTCCTGCTGGCGGCGCTGATCATCCTGCTGCCGTTGTTGATCCTGCTGACGACGCTGCTGATCTTGCTGTTGCTGTTGCCGCTGTTGTTCCTGTTGCTGACGCTGCTGGTCCTGCTGGCGTCGCTGATCATCCTGCTGCCGTTGTTGATCCTGCTGACGGCGTTGCTGGTCTTGCTGTTGCCGCTGCTGTTCCTGTTGCTGCCGTTGCTGGTCCTGCTGACGACGCTGCTGGTCTTGCTGTTGCCGCTGTTGTTCCTGTTGCTGACGCTGCTGGTCCTGCTGGCGTCGCTGATCATCCTGCTGCCGTTGTTGATCCTGCTGACGACGCTGCTGATCTTGCTGTTGCCGCTGCTGTTCCTGTTGCTGCCGTTGCTGGTCCTGCTGGCGTCGCTGATCATCCTGCTGCCGTTGCGCATCCTGCAGGTGGCGCATATCGTCCTGGCGACGCGGTGATTCCTGTGGCTGACGAGGCATGATGCGATCATTGCCGAAGCCAGGCGTATGCCCACCTTGCTGCCCAAATCCAGGCTGCCGCATGACGGGATTCGCAAACACCCGTGGCGGTTCCTGACGCAGGACGGGGCCCGAGCCGCTGCGGCTTTCCCGCACCGGCGCCAGGGGAAGCCCTGCATGCACCGGCATACGATCAAAATCCGCATCATGGAAATCCGCGTGCGACCCCGGCCTGATTGGCACTCCGCGCTGGAAATCATGCTCGGGCATCACTGCAATGGCGTGAGGGGCCCGCTGGTTCACATACACGTTGCCAGGGCGATTGAGCGAGATATTCACGTTGATGCGTTCAACATATCGCTGATTTTGGGTGTATGTTGGCCGATAGGCTTCTCCCGGCCCCAGCGGAAACCACGCCACACCGGGAGCTCCGCCAGACACTGAGACACCCCAGCGCGAGCCTCCGGTGCCACCGCCGACAAAAGCCACCAGCGCCGGCGCATACACGGGGCGGCGCACCACCGGCCCGGGCACCCAGCCCCAATGATTGCCGATATAGGCCCAGCGCCCATAATGGAATGGGGCAAAACCCCAGGGCGCATCGTCGATCCACGTCCACCCCCAGGGCGGCACCCAGGCCCAGTGGCCATACTGATACGGTGCCCAATTGGTGATTGTGACGCGCGGGTACCAGACACTCCCGTAACCATCGACCTGCTGCCAGTCTCCGTTGTCGTCCAGATCCTCATAGCCGGTCATGCCATTGGAAACATAGCGCACACTGCGCGAAGCCTGTTCGCGATCATCGCGCGCGGCGGCCCAGCGATCGAAGACGTCACGCGGATCTGCCCGGCTGCTGTCTTCCACCCGTAGCCGATCTCCGGAAAACAGGAATCGCTGGCCATCATAAATCCGTACCGGCTTGAGAGAATCATCATCGGTAAAGGCTGAGCCGGCACCTTTGCGCACCTGGATCTGGGTTGTGTCACGATCAGCATCCACATCAAGACGGAACTCGCCCGGATCACGCACTTCGAAGGCGAGATTCGGGGTATCAACCTCGATATCCTCGGCATCAGAATAGTCGCGCACGCGCATCGACATGCTGCCCTGCGTAACTTTCAGCTGCAGCTCGTCATCATTGATCCTCAGCACTTCGAGTGCGGTTCCGCCAGCCATCCGGATCGCCGTTGAGCCCAGATGCATTTCGGCACGGTCACCGCGCTCCACCCATAGACGATCCCCCGAAACGAGCGGACGGTTGATCTGTGCCTCGGTCCAGTCATTGGTTCCTGAGGGAGAAAAACTCACCTGGCCGGACACGTAATTCAGCCGGATAACACGCGATGACGGATCCTGTGTATCGTCCGCCTGTGCGATGGGGGCAAGACAGATGAAAGAGAATGCCAATATCCCTGACAGCATTCCCCTCACGCTAGTTTGAGCTTGACGCATGGTGTGGAAGATCTCCTCTGACCTATCTAAGAATTATCTGCTTACCTGGCATTCAACGCCCCACCTCCTCGAGAGGTTGGCATGAAGTTGTAACAGGACGTAATCAATCCATTCATCTCATCCTGCCATGCTCAAGGGCCGGTGAAATCGTCTAAAGTAACGGTTTCGCATCCTACCCTGTCTGCCGTGATCACCCGCGCCCTGCTGTCCTGCCATGCCGCTCATCCCTGCCCGACGGTAGCTGGCTGTGAAGTCACGATCACCCGCCAACGCGATGGGCTTGCACTTGAATACCGGCTGAGCGGAGACATGAGCAGCCTGCGGATTCCCTCAGCCGTCACCCACCCGGAATTTGCCGATGGCCTCTGGCAGCATACCTGCATGGAGGTTTTCATCGCGCAGGCAGACGGCAGCAGCTATCGCGAGTTCAATTTCTCACCTTCCGGTTGCTGGGCAGCCTATGCCTTCAGCGCTTACCGCGAACGTGACCTGGCATGGGCCCCCAGCGCCAGCCCTCAACTGGGCAGCCACACGGCTGCTGCGGGGTGGCTTCTGCAGGCCTGGCTTCCCGCCGAACTCCTGCCCGAGAGCAGAGATCTGCGCCTGGGCCTGAGTGCTGTGCTCGAAACCCGTAACGCGGCGATCAGCTACTGGGCACTCCGGCACCCTGGCGCCAAACCCGACTTCCACCAGCGCGAGAGTTTCTGCCTGCCGCTGGCCAACCACCCGGATTCTGATTCATGACTTCTCCGACGCTTTTCGGTCTCGACCGTTTTCTCTCCGACCCTGCACTACGCAAGCCACTCGCCGGACGGCGTGTGGCGCTGCTCGCCCACCCGGCCTCGGTCACCCGCGACCTGACGCATGCCATTGACGCCCTGGCGGCCCTGCCGGATCTGCATCTGACGGCCGCTTTCGGCCCCCAGCACGGGCTGCGTGGCGACAAGCAGGACAACATGGTCGAATCGACTGACTATCGTGACCCACGCCACGGTATCCCGGTTTTCAGCCTGTACGGCGAAGTGCGCCGCCCGACGCCTGCGATGCTGGATAGCTTTGATGTGCTGCTCATCGACCTGCAGGATCTGGGCTGCCGTATCTACACCTTCATCACCACGCTGCGTTACATGCTGGAAGCTGCTGCGGCACACGGCAAGGCTGTATGGGTGCTGGACAGACCCAACCCTGCCGGACGCCCCGTGGAGGGCCTGCGCCTGCGCGCAGGCTGGGAGAGCTTTGTCGGCGCCGGCCCGCTGCCGATGCGGCATGGTCTGACGATGGGCGAGCTGGGCCACTGGTTCATCGCACAGCACAAGCTTGAGCTCGAATATCGGGTCATCCGCATGCAGGGCTGGGCAGAGACTGCACCGGGTTTTGGCTGGCCGCTCGGCGAGCGCTGCTGGATCAACCCAAGTCCGAACGCCGCAAACCTTTCAATGGCCCGCGCCTATGCCGGCACCGTAATGCTGGAAGGTACGACCCTCTCGGAAGGCCGCGGCACCACGCGCCCGCTGGAACTTTTCGGCGCACCGGATATCGACGCCCACGCAGTGCTTGCACACATGCATGCCCTCGCACCGGAATGGCTGGAAGGCTGCCGTCTTCGCGAATGCTGGTTCGAACCCACTTTCCACAAGCATGCCGGCAAGCAATGCAGCGGCGTGCAAATCCATGTCGAGGACAGCGCCTACGAACATGCCGCCTTCCGCCCCTGGCGCCTGCAGGCGCTGGCTTTCAAGGCAATCCGCAATCTATATCCGGACTATCCGCTGTGGCGGGATTTTCCCTATGAATATGAGTTCGAACGCCTGGCGATCGACCTCATCAACGGCAGCCCGCTATTGCGCGAATGGGTGGACGATACTGCGGCTACGCCAGCCGATCTCGAAACCGTTACACGCGCTGACGAGGAAAGCTGGATCGCCGAGCGAGCCAGCTTTCTGCTTTACGCCTAGGGCAGGGCGCCGCCCCAGCAGCCAAGCTGCTCTCAGGCTTTGCGCAGCACCTTGACGATCTCGCCGAGGAACAGGCGATGATAGACCTCGCCAGCAGCATAGACATCGGACAGATCGATGTTGCGCACATTGGCCGGATCAAGATCCTGGAAATAGATCTTTTTGAGGATCAGCACCAGCCGGGCTTCGCTGTAATACACCGCACCGCTGGCATCCACGACCGGGGTCAGGCCGCTGGCCTTGACCTTGTCGAGATCCCGCCCCGAGGCTGCACCAAACAGATTCAGCGCGAGGCGGTATTTTTCCTCGAAGAAGCACAGCGTGAAGTAATCCTCACGCTCCAGGAATTCATAGGTATAGCGCTGCGGGCGCACATAGACATTCGCAACGTTCTTCTGCCACAACACACCCACGCCTCCCCAGCTAGCTGTCATGGTGTTGAACTTGTCCGGCGTGCCTGCGGTGATCAGGGTCCAATCCTTGTCAAACAGCCTGAAAGGGTTATCCGCAATCGCTTCCGCAGCGATTTCCAGAAATTCTTCGCTCATCTGCTTCTCCATCTGCAATAAACGCCCGGGCCGGGCCAGAGATACCCACTAATCCATAAAGGCCATTATGAACATTATCAGGGCTCAGGGCAGCATGGTTTCGCCAGCGTCTCTGGCATACGCACAGCGCCAAGGCTCTGGCATGGAGTACTGGTATCCCTCACCGAAGAGCCACCTGCAGCGCCTTTCACGCGTTATCACCCCGAGGAACCCATGCCAGCCCAGAACAGTCTCTCCCCCACCCTATCCAGTGACATCGGCCAGCGTGCAGGGCAGGGCACTTGTGGAAGAATTTCTGCGTATCATCATGATTCCGGATCCGCTTGGCGCTCGCGCCTTCGTTGCACCGGAAATGCGCATCCGTTTCACCGAAGGGCGTGAAATGCACGACCCGGCAGATTGCAGCGCATTCAATACCGGGCGCTATGCATGGGTCAAAAAAGCTTCGAACGCACCGACATTGTGAGCGACGCCACAGCATAAGAAGCCATCGTCTACAACATCGGTACACTCTACGGCGAATGGCTGGACGGTACGCGGCTGGCTGTCTACCTCGCCTTCAACCTGGAGCACTTTGCTTTTAACGGGGGGACTGGGCACCTGCAGCCGGCGCAAATATGCTAAGAACATCAATTCCTGGCACATCAGTTGCATTCCGCTACCTGATTCCGCAGCATTCCGCTCAGTGTCACCCCGCTAGGCCCGGCTGGCCCAACGAATGGCAGACCAGCTCGGAGAAACCGCCAGGGAAGCACTCATCTTTCCGCGTGACGAAAACGCCCGCCTCGGGCAAAACAGGTCGACTTGCCTGTGACACGCCACCCACGCCTGCACATAAAACCGCCCCGTTTTCGCAACCAATCGGCACTCGCCCTGTCCAACCCCGCGTAGGGTACGGACGGACACACGGCATTGGAAGGCGTGTGGCAAGGGAGGATAATAGGAATCACAGGCATGCGGGATTAACGCAAGCTTTCGAAAAATTCCGGATACCCCCTCAAACGCTTGGCCTCTCTTGCCACCGGGCTGCTTTCAGCCAGTTGGTGCATGTTTTTTGCCATCCACTGCAACCAAAACGAGCCTGATGCGTTAGTAAGGGGGCTAGCCTGCCTGAAACTGGCCCCCTGGCTTGTGCCCCGGCCAAAGCAAAAAACTGAAATAAAAGGATCAAAAATGTATAGCCGTATCGCGCTTCAGGCCAAATGGAGTGCGCTTTGTGTATCGATAATCCTCTGCGGGTGCAAATCCGTCGGGCCTGACTACAAGGCACCCACACTTTCAGAGAAGGATGTTCCGGCGCAGTGGACTTCGCCGACCGATACGGCTGTCCCGGCCAATGTGGGCACCCAGGCTGAGCAGAGCGGCAAATGGTGGACAGAGCTGTCTGACCCGGCCCTGAACCGTCTAGTGGAAGAGTCTTTTGGCAACAGCCCGACGCTGGAGGCCGCCGTGGCCCGCCTGGGCGAATCCCGCTCGCTGCACACCCAGGCCAAGAGCGCAGGGCTGCCAGCACTGAATGGGAGTGGCTCCGCCACACGCTACAAGGATGACAGCAGCGCTCCCAGCAACGACTCGTGGTTCTCGGTTAACTCTTCCTGGGAGCTGGATCTTTTTGGCTCTGTCAGGCGTGGCAAGGAAGGCGCGGCAGCACGTGAAGAGGCACAACGGGCCACACTTGCCGATGCCCGCGTCAGTCTGGCTGCAGATGTGGCGGATGCCTATCTGAGTTACCGCGCCTGCCAATCGCATCTGGAACTGAGCGAACAGGACATTGCCTCCCGCGAAGCCACCCAGAAACTGACGGCAGACAGTGTCAAGGTGGGCTTTACCGCTCCCTATCAAGGCATCCGCAGCACTGCCTCGGTTGCCGAGGCAAAAACCAGTCTGGCCAGCACCAAGGCGCAGTGCCAGCAACTGGAAAACCTGATCACGCGCCTGACCGGCATTGCCCGCCCGACCCTGATGGAAATTCTGGCCATCAAGCCGACCGGGCTGGAACGCCTGCCCGTCCCCAAGCACTTCGATATCGCAGTGCCCACCCAGGCCGTCATGCGGCGCCCGGATGTGCGCGCAGCCGAACGCGCCCTGGCTGCAGCCTCGGCGGATATCGGCGTGGCCGAGGCAGACCGCTATCCGCGCGTGTCACTCAATGGCGCTCTGGGCTATTCGGCTTCCGGTTCCAACAGCACCGGGATGCTCTCGTATGGCACCTGGTCCATCGGGCCATCGGTCAGCCTGCCCATCTTTGATGGCGGGCGCCGCAAGGCTGCTGTGCAGATCGCCAAATCCCGATATGACGAGGCCTATGCCGACTTCAAGGAAAAGGCACGCAGTGCCATCCAGGAAATCGAGGATGGGCTGACGCGCTACGCTGCGGCCCACGAACGCGCAGAAAACGCCCGCGTTGCAGCGACGCAATATCAGCAATTCTTCAGTACCGTCGAAGAACGCTACCGCGAAGGCGCCAGCAATCTGCTGGAACTTGAAGACGCACGCCGCTCGATGCTCGATGCGCAGCAAACCCTGCTGAGTGTGCAGAAGGAACGGCTGCAGGCGTGGATTGCACTGAACCGCGCCACGGGTGGCGCAGCCCAATACGACCCGCAGGCAATCGCCAAACAGCACGCTGCCGTTACCGACAAGACACCGTCAAAGAAATGAGTCTCACCATGCATCCAATTTTCACCAAGCTCCGCCGCCCTCTGCCACAACTTGGCCTGCACGCCGTCACGGTTGCCGTGCTTGCAGCACTGTGGACCATGACTCCCGGGCATGCAGATTCGGCCACACCTGCACCAGCGGCATCCGCACCCGCTGCCGCGAGCGCTCCGGCTGCCGCGCAGTCCGCGGCGCCAGCTGCGCCTGTGGTGCGTGCCGTGACTCTGGTCTCACCGAAATTCGAGACCTGGCCGGAACTCATCGAGGCTTCGGGGGATGTGATGCCCTGGCAGGAAGTCCGCATCAATACCGAAGTGGGTGGTCTGCGGCTGGTGCAGGTACTCGTCAACGTCGGTGATACGGTGAAAAAGGGGCAGGTGCTGGCCCAGCTTGATACCGCCACAGTGGAAGCCGAAATGGAGGCGGTCAATGCCCAGCTCATGGAAGCCCAGGCGGCACTCGCACAGGCCGAGGCCACACTGGATCGCGCCAAGCGGCTGGCGCCTTCGGGCGGCGTCAGCAAACAGGATCTGATGCAGTTTGAGACCCAGAAGCAGACAGCCACGGCCCGCCTGAATGTGGCCCAGGTGCGCGTCAAGACACAGCAACTCAAGCTCGATTCGGCCAAGCTGGTGGCCCCGGATGACGGGGTGATTTCAGCACGCTCCGCCGACGAAGGCGACATCGTGCGCTCTGGCAACGAGCTGTTCCGCCTGATCCGCCAGGGACGCCTGGAGTGGCGTGCCGAGATCAAGGGAGAAACCCTTCTGAAGCTCACACCGGGGCTGGAAGTCTCCATCCACAGCCCGCTGGGCCATGACATCAAGGGGCATGTACGCCAGCTCTCGCCTACCATCGACCTGAAGACCCACAACGGCCTGGCTTACGTGGATCTGCCGGCAGACTCCAATTTCAAGGCTGGCCTGCATGTTTCGGGCAACCTGACGATCCGGCGCAAGGCACTTGTGCTGCCTGATTCCGCCATCGGGCACGGTGAAGATGGCGACAAGGTCTTCACCGTCACAGCGGAAAACAAGGTGCAGGCAGTCAAGGTCAAGCTCGGCCTGAGCCAGGATGACATGACGGAAATCACCTCCGGCGTGAATGAACGCAGCAAGGTCATCGCCAAGGATGTCGCCGGGCTCAAGGCGGGCGAAGCCGTCAATGTGCAGAGCAGCACGGAAACCCCGAAAATCGGGCAGGATGCTGTCAAACCGGCCAAGTCCTGAACGCCTGGACTACCATCCCCCGCAGGGCATCGCACCCTGCGGGAAATCGTTAAGCGCACAAGCCTTCAGGCTTTCTCCTGTCCCAGCGTCTTGCCATCGTACTCACGCTGGGCGTTCAGCACGGTTTCAATATTGTCGACGGCCCACGAGCGCAGCTTCTCCAGCGTAGCCGTCAGCGTCTGCCCCAAAGGGGTGATGGCATATTCCACGCTCACAGGTACAGTGGGATAGGCTGTACGTGTCACCAGACCATCGCGCTCCAGACTCTTGAGCACCTGCGACAGCATCTTCTGCGACAGGCCATCAAGCTCGCGCAAAATTGCATTGAAGCGCATCGGCCTGTGCGCAAGGATGCCCAGCAGCAGGACGGTCCACTTGTCAGCAATGCGATCGAGCACGAACCGCGTGGGACAGGTGCCCGCGTACGGATTCCATTCCATGAAAAATCTCCACCGGGAGGCTTGCCGAAGCGTTCGCCAGGTTACGGTTACCTGCAGGTAACCAGCTTACCGCAAGGTGCCTTCTTTACGCTGCAGCACAGGTTTGCTTATAGTATCAAAAAGAAAGCAGGTTTCTTTTTGATACCAGACATTTCTTTGTAAGCCACCCGGCAAACGGCGTCAAATCCGCCGGTTTCCCAATAGAGAAAGGAACTCCTCATGACAAGCGTTGCGATTGTGTACTACAGCGGCTATGGCCACACCCAGAAGGTCGCCGAGGCAGTTGGCGCCGGGGCAGGCGCTGTTGCCGGCGTCTCCGTGAAACTGCTGCAGGTGGATGCCAACGGAGAACTCCCCGCCGATGGCTTTGCCACGCTGGATGCTGCAGATGCCATCATCTATGGCAGCCCGACCTACATGGGTGGCCCGGCATGGCAATTCAAGAAGTTCGCCGATGCCACGTCAAAAAACTGGTATGTGCGCGCCTGGCAGGACAAGGTGGGCGCGGCCTTCACCAATTCCGCCTCGCTCAATGGCGACAAGGCCGCCACCCTGAACTATCTGTGGACGCTGGCGCAACAGCACGGCCAGATCTGGGTCGGCCTGGGCCTGCTGCCCTCCAACAAAAAAGACAGTGGCCCGGCTGACGTCAATTGGGCCGGCGCCAGTGGCGGCCTGCTGACGATCTCGCCGTCTGACGCCTCGCCCGACGAAGCCCCACGCAGCGGCGATCTGGAGACCGCAAAGCTGTTCGGCAAGCGAGTTGCAGAGGTCACCAGGAAACTGCGCGGCTGAAGCAAACCCGCTGAAAATGAAGAAGTGCCGCCCTGCGGCCCTTCTTCATTCGCTTTGCGCACGGCCAATCCTCCGGCAGAATCCGTTTTCCCCCGTTTCCAGACAACACCATGTTTGAAAACCCGAAGAAAACCCAGGCAGCGCAAACGCCTCCCGAGAAAACAACGGGCAGCGATGAGGACATCATTCTCGTCAATGCTTACTGTACCTGCGGCGAAGTTGCGCCGCCCAGATTCCCCCATGTTCTGCACGGCCAGCGCAGCCTTGCTGATCCCGAACTGAAGAGCCATCTGGGCGGCTTCTTTGGCTATCTGCGGAACAGTGGCACGCTGACGCAGATGCGCTATCACGTGCTGCGGCATATCCAGCGCACCCGGCAGCAGTGGAGCTTCTCGATTGCCAGTACCCACCTGCATGCCCTTGCCGACTGGGCAGGCAGGGCCAATGCCATCATCTTTCTGCCTGATGGACATGTACGTGACCCGCAGGGGCGAATCCTCATTGCCGCTGCCGACGGCAGCGCGGACCCGCTCGCCAAGGTTCCTTATCCGCCATTGGCGTGGTTGCGCAAAAGCCGCACTGAAGCGGTGTTGGCACAACACGATCTGCAGGCACCCGCCTATCTGCCACCGCTGGTATCCGAACCGGAACTGCAGCTGCGCGACGCCAGATCCATCGCCGAGCGTGCCCTGGCCGTCTTCATCGCCGCACTGCGCGCTGAATCACTGGCCAGCGATACCCCGATCAGTATTCAGGAAATCCGCAGCAGAATGCCATTGGCGTTCGACCAGATGTCGCCCGAAGAGTTGAGCTTCATGGCCAACCCCGACCCTTCCTCCGAGGATATTGCCAAATTCGGCTGGCGCTATGAGGGGCTGTTTGTGTTGCTGTGGGCACTCGGCGTGACCGATGATCTGCCCTTCCCGGAAGGGATCTGCGACGTGTCACAAGTCGCCGCCACCATGCTGGAACTTGATGCCGAGACCTTCATGCAGACCGCGCGCACACGCCCGGCCGGGGAGATCCTGGACGCCCTGGACCTGCACTACCGGCTGCACTGGGTGATCCGTCAGGCGCGCACCAACGAGGAAGAACATCCCCAGGATCTGAACGACGGGGTGGTTTTCGAACGCCACTACGCGCTGAACTGGCTGATCCAGTTCGAAGACTGTGAGTGGGACAACGTGGATACACCAACCTGAGTATCCGCCTGTGCAAAAAGGGAGGCTTGCCAGCCTCCCTTTTTTACCCGGCACTCAAAGAATCGGGGCCAGCCACTTGCGGGCTTCCGCTTCACTCAAGCCGGCACGCTGCGCCCAATCCTTCATCTGGTCTGCGCCGATCTTGCTGATCGCAAAATACTGCGCTTCCGGGTGTGCCAGATAGAAGCCGCTGACTGCTGATGCTGGCGTCATGGCATAGGCGTCAGTCAGTGTCATGCCGGCATTCTTTGGCACATCCAGAACCCGGAAGATCTCGGCCTTGGCCGTGTGATCCGGACAGGCAGGATAACCCGGCGCGGGGCGGATGCCGCGATAGGTTTCCTTGACCAGGGCTTCGTAATCCAGATCCTCGCCCGGTGCATACGCCCAGTAATCGATGCGTACGCGCGCATGCAGCCATTCCGCACAGGCTTCGGCAAGGCGGTCGGCAATTGACTTGAGCATGATGGAACGATAGTCGTCATGCGCGGCCTCGAACTCGGCGAGCTTCTTCTCGATACCGATGCCGGCCGTCACGGCAAACATGCCGAGCCAGTCTGGCACGCCGGAATCGGCGTCAGCAATGAAGTCCGTGAGGCTGTAGTTGGGCTTGCCGGCGGGGCGCTGGTGCTGCTGACGCAAGCCGTGCCAGTGCGCGATGACTTCACTGCGATCTTCATCGGCGTAGACAACAATGTCATCGTTCCAGGCTGCTGCCGGGAACAGGCCGAAGACCGCGTTGGCCTGCAGCCAGCGCCCCTCGATAACCTGGCGCAGCATTTCCTTGCCGTCGCGGAAGACATTGCGTGCCGTCTCGCCGACGATCTCGTCATCGAGAATCTGCGGATAGGCGCCAGCGAGATCCCAGGTCTGGAAGAAGGGGCTCCAGTCGATGAATTCGGCCAGCACGGCCAGATCCACGTTCTTCAGCACCTTGACGCCAGGGCGCGCCGGGCGATGAGGCACATAGGCGGGATCAGCATTCCAGCGGTAGCGATTGGCCCGTGCTTCGGCCAGCGTAACGAGCTGCACACCACGCTTGGCAGCGTGCTGCTCGCGCAGCTTGGCATAGTCGGCAGCAACCTCGGCAGCATAGGCTTCGCGCTGTGTCTCGGAGAGCAGACTGGTAACCACCCCCACGGCACGTGAGGCATCCGGCACATACACCACCGGGTGCGAATAGTTCGGCGCGATCTTGATGGCGGTGTGCGCCCGGCTGGTTGTCGCCCCACCGATCATCAGCGGCAGATCGAAACCCTGACGCTCCATCTCGGCCGCCACATGCGCCATCTCTTCAAGCGATGGCGTGATCAGGCCGGAGAGGCCGATGGCCTGCGCACCATGCTCGCGTGCGGCAGCAAGGATCTTGTCGCATGGCACCATCACGCCAAGGTCAATGACATCGTAGCCGTTGCAGCCGAGCACCACACCAACGATATTCTTGCCAATATCATGAACATCGCCTTTCACCGTGGCCATGATGATCTTGCCCTTGGCGGCGGCACCAGTGCGGCGCTTTTCCTCTTCGATATAGGGAATCAGATGTGCCACGGCCTGCTTCATGACACGTGCGGATTTCACGACCTGCGGCAGGAACATCTTGCC
>DBTS01000110.1:0-24169 GCA_002307175.1 Rhodocyclaceae bacterium UBA1310 | reverse complement strand
GCCCGCGCCAAACAGATCGCCCACCACAGCCATACCCGCCATCAGCGGACCTTCAATCACGGTGAGTGGCGGCTTGCCTTCTGCGGCAAAGCGCGCGCGCACCTCTTCGGTATCTTCAACCACCCACTGCGTGATGCCCTTGACGAGCGCATGCGACAGACGATCTTCGACCGGCAGTGCGCGCCACGCCAGATCCTGGGTGTTTTCCTTGGCCTGCCCCTTGACGCTCTGGGCGATCTCAACCAGGCGCTCACCGGCGTCAGGATGGCGGTTGAGCACCACATCCTCCACCTTTTCGCGCAGCACCGGATCAAGATTGTCATACACGCCAAGCTGTCCGGCATTGACGATACCCATCGTCAGCCCGGCCCTGATGGCGTGATACAGGAATACGGTATGGATCGCCTCGCGCACCGGATCATTGCCACGGAACGAGAAACTCACATTCGAGACGCCGCCGCTGGTCTTCGCATACGGCAGATTCTCACGGATCCAGCGCACGGCCTCGATGAAATCGACGGCGTAGTTGTTGTGTTCTTCGATACCGGTGGCAATCGCGAAGATATTGGCATCGAAAATGATGTCTTCAGGCGGGAACCCGATTCCCACAAGCAGATCGTAGGCGCGCTTGCAGATATCGATCTTGCGCTGATAGGTGTCGGCCTGACCCTTTTCATCAAAGGCCATGACGATGGCCGCTGCGCCGTAGCGCATGCACAGGCGGGCGTGCTCAAGAAAGGCTTCCTCGCCTTCCTTCATCGAGATCGAATTGACGATGCCCTTGCCCTGGATGCACTTGAGCCCCTCTTCGATCACCTCCCATTTGGAGGAGTCGAGCATGATGGGCACCTTGGCGATATCAGGCTCGGCGGCGATGAGCTTGAGGAAGCGCTCCATCGAAGCCTTCGAATCGAGCATCGCCTCATCCATGTTGATGTCGATGACCTGCGCACCGTTTTCAACCTGCTGGCGCGCCACGCTCAGGGCGTCATCGAAACGCCCTTCGATGATCATCTTGGCGAACACCCGTGAGCCGGTGACGTTGTTACGCTCGCCGACATTCACGAAAAGGCTTTCCGGCCCTACAGCAAACGGCTCCAGCCCGGCCAGGCGCAACTGCGGTTCGATCTGCGGCACCACGCGCGGCTTGATCGCTGAAACTACCACAGCCAGCCTGGCGATGTGTGCCGGGGTCGTTCCGCAACAGCCACCGACGATGTTGAGCAGCCCGCTGCGTGCCCATTCCTCGATATCGCCTGCCAGCATCTCCGGCGTTTCGTCGTACCCCGTGGGTGCGAGCGGATTGGGCAGGCCCGCATTCGGGTGGGCCGAGATATGGGTATCGCAGACTGCCGAAAGTTCGGCGACATACTGGCGCAGTTCCTTGGCGCCCAGTGCGCAGTTGAGGCCGAAGGAAATTGGTCTGGCATGCTTGAGGGAATTCCAGAAGGCCGTTGCCGTCTGCCCGGACAGCGTGCGCCCGGATGCATCCGTAATGGTGCCGGAAATCATGATTGGCAGGCTGCGCCCCAGATCCTCGAAGAGTTTCTCCACGGCAAACACCGCCGCCTTGGCGTTCAGCGTATCGAACACCGTTTCGATCAGCAGCAGATCGGCGCCACCTTCCATCAGTGCCTTGGCAGACTGGTAATAGTCCTCAGCCAGGGTATCGAAACTGATGCTGCGGAAACCGGGGTCATTCACATCTGGCGAAATCGACAGGGTACGCGAGGTCGGCCCGATGACGCCGGCACAGAAACGGGGCTTGGCCGGATTCTGCGCGGTCAGCTCGTCGCACAGCTCACGCACCAGGCGGGCGCCTGCCACATTCAGCTCATAGGCTACGTCCTCCAGTCCGTATTCGGCCTGGGAGACGCGCGTGGCATTGAAGGTACAGGTCTCGATGATGTCTGCACCTGCCTCAAGATACTTGCGATGGATCTCTCTCACCACATCAGGGCGGGTGAGCACCAGCAGATCGTTATTACCCTTGAGATCCCGCGGATGATCGGCAAAACGCACGCCACGATAGTCGCCTTCAGCGAGCCTGTATTGCTGGATCATGGTACCCATGCCGCCATCAAGGATCAGGATGCGCTCGGCGAGCAGGGCTTTGAGTTCGGCAGTACGGTCGGCTTGCATAGAGAGCTTTGGGAACTGTGGGGGCATAGGGGTTCTCCGGTCAGTCAACACCGTTGCATATGACTACGACCAGGGGATACAGGGATGAAATGAATGGCCTCACCCTGGATGCATGTCATTGCATGTCACGGGTGAGCGCCGTTGGATCTGGTCCGCCCGGCTTGCCAGAGAAAACGGGGCGGATTCCGAGCCTGGGGCCACTGCAGGCCTCGCAACGCTCCTCGGAATCCGGCGATTATATCAGGAGTGGGCAGCATGATCAGCCAGGACCTCGGGGTGGGGCAAGACCGACTGGTGTTTGCGCTGAACCTCCAGCAATATACCCCTTGCACCAAAATGGGCATCTACTTGCCACACGACGGGGCGACCATCTGCTCCCAGGGGCCAGTGCCACACATCGCCCTCGGCACCGGCCTCCATGCTCGCCGGACGCCCCAGCCGACGCCGCACCTGATCCTGGCTCATACCGGCCTGCAGACCATCGGCAACGCTATCGGTGAGCACCTGCTGCAGGCTGACCACGACGCCCCCCGCTGACACCTGGGCCATGTAGTTGCCCCCACCCTCCAGAACATGCGAGAACTCCAGCTGCAGCGTGCCATCACTATCGGACCAGACCATCGTGGGCTGACCCATGCGGGTCAGCAACTGGGGCAGGGTAGTCTGCCCCGGCTTGATGCCACCTGTTTCCTCCTGGCAGGCAGTCAGCACACAAAGCGCGACGCAGATCACAGTTAGCAGGATTGGACGCATGGCGACAGTCAAGAAACAGGCTTATTGTGTTCAAAACTACTGCCAGTCGCCCAGAACTGCCTATTCTCGGTTTGCCTATTCTCGTAATCCCTCGCGTAATAGGCTCGGAAATTGCATAAAAAGGGGAGCACGTTGAGCGGATCTGTCACTTTCTGGCAATAAACATGCTCTTTTGTGTAACATCCGCCCGCGGCTTAAGTCATCCTGCACGAATGCCAACCGGCTCGGACAGGTTTTTCTTTCTCTTGGAGACTGTTGATGAACAAGACCTTGATTGCGTTTGGGGTGTTCGCATGCTGCGCCGGAATGGCCCAGGCTCAGGAAGCCGTAGTAAAGATCGGCCACGTCGGGCCGCTGACTGGCAATATTGCTCACATGGGCAAAGACAATGAAAACGGCGCCCGCCTGGCAATCGAAGAATACAACGCCAAGGGTGTGACCATCGGCGGCAAGAAAGTGAAACTCGAACTGGTTGGCGAAGATGATGCCGCTGACCCGAAGACTGGCAACATCGTTGCCCAGCGACTGGTGGATGCGGGTGTGAAGGGGGTTGTCGGCCACCTCAACTCGGGCACCACGATTCCGGCCTCGCGGATTTACAACCAGGCAGGCATCCCGATGATTTCGCCCTCATCGACCAACGTGACACTGACCCAGCAGGGCTTTCCGTACATCTTCCGCACGATGGCCAACGACGCCCAGCAGGGTAGCGTGATCGGCAAGTTCGCCGCCACCAAGCTCGGCAAGAAGGTCGCCATCATTGATGACCGCACCTCGTATGGGCAGGGTCTGGCTGACGAAATCGACAAGGGCGTCAAGGGCAACGGAGGACAGGTCACCTCACGTGAATTTACAAACAATCAGGCAACAGACTTCATGGCGATTCTGACCAAGATCAAATCGCAGAACCCCGATGTTATTGTTTACTCCGGCATGGACGCTCAGGGCGGCCCGATGCTCAAGCAGATCAAGCAGCTGGGCATCAAAGCCAAGTTTGTGACGGGTGACGGTGGCTGCACGCCTGAATTCATCCGTCTGGCTGGTGATGCTGCCAATGAAACGACTTACTGCACGCAGGCCGGCCTGCCGGTCTCGCAACTGGCTGACAAGACGTTCAAGGCCCGCTTCGTGAAGCGTTTCGGGGTGGATATCCAGAACTACGCACCGTACTCGTACGATGCAGCAGCGGCACTGATCGAGGCCATGAAGGCGGCGGGCTCGTCGGAACCGGCCAAGTACCTGCCGGCCCTGAAGAAGATTCACTTCAAGGGTGTGACTGGCGATGTAGCCTTCGACGACAAGGGTGACACCAAGTACGGTGCCATCACGGTCTACGGCTACAAGGCTGGTGCCTGGGAACCAATCAAGCCCTGAGCAACATGATCCTGCGCCCCGCGGACGGCCACCAGCCGTTGCAAGCGGGGCGTTTTACATACAATCCTTTTCTTTTTTGCCCGGAAAGTATTATTCACGCCAAACATGGAAACCTTGCTTCAACAAATCATTAATGGCCTGGTGGTCGGCAGCGTTTACGCTCTGATCGCGCTTGGCTACACCATGGTCTACGGCATTCTGGGCCTGATCAACTTTGCTCACGGCGATATCCTGATGGTCGGCGCCCTGGTGGCCCTGCAGGTCATCTCGTTCCTGCAGGAACATTTCCCGACCATGAGCCCGGTCCTGATGCTGCTGATCGGTCTGGTCGTGGCAGCGCTGGCCTGCATGATCCTCGGCTACGTGATTGAGCGCACCGCCTACCGGCGCCTGCGCAATGCCCCGCGACTGGCACCGTTGATCACGGCCATCGGGGTATCGTTCCTGCTGCAGACCCTTGCCATGATCATCTGGGGGCGCAACTATCACAATTTCCCGCAACTGATCTCGACCGCGCCACTGCAGCCGGTTGAAGGCGTGTTCATCACACCTGTGCAGATCATCATTCTGATCAGCTCGGCGCTGCTCATGGGCGGGCTGATCCTGCTGGTCAACAAGACCCGCCTGGGGCGCGCAATGCGTGCCACGGCTGAAAACCACAAGGTGGCCTCGCTGATGGGGGTAGATACCAACCGCATCATCTCGACCACCTTCATCATCGGTTCGGGCCTGGCGGCGGTCGCCGGAGTGATGTTCTCCTCGAACTACGGGGTAGCACACTACGCGATGGGCTTTACTCCCGGTATCAAGGCCTTCACGGCAGCAGTGCTGGGGGGCATCGGCAACCTTGGCGGCGCCATGCTGGGCGGAGTCGTACTGGGGCTGGTCGAATCCATCGGCGCGGGCTATCTCGGTACCGCCACCGATCTGTGCAACCTGCCGCACTGGCTGCAATGGGCCTCGTTGACCCAGACCTGCAGCAACGGCGGGAGTTTCGAATTGCTGTCGAGTAACTATCAGGACATCTTTGCCTTCGTGATCCTCGGCATTGTGCTGATCTTCCGCCCGACCGGCCTGCTCGGCGAACGCGTTTCCGACCGCGCTTGAGCACAGCAGCCTGCCAACATTTGAATGAACACAGAATCAGACCACTATGAACGAACTTGTTGAAGCAATTCCCTGGCTCGGGCACCGCCATCCGAAAGCTGCGCGCAGCCTGATTACCTGCCTGATGCTGCTGGCTCCGATGATTGCCCTGCTGTTTGGCAACACCTGGGTGCGCATACTGGATTTCGCCCTGCTCTATGTGATGCTGGCGCTGGGCCTGAACCTCGTGGTGGGCTTTGCCGGCCTGCTCGACCTTGGCTACATCGCCTTCTATGCGGTGGGCGCGTACACCTGGGCCTTCCTGGCCTCACCGCATTTCGGCCTGCATCTGCCCTTCTACCTCGTGCTGCCGCTGGGCGCGGCTTTCGCCGCCTGCGCCGGAATCATCCTGGGCTTCCCGGTGCTGCGCCTGCGGGGAGACTATCTGGCCATCGTTACGCTCGGGTTCGGGGAGATCGTGCGGATCTTCATGAACAACCTGAACTACCCGGTCAATATCACCAATGGCCCACAGGGCATCAACATGCTCGACTCGATGAACCTCTTCGGGTGGGATATTTCACATGCGGTACAGATCACGGATACTTTCCGCATCAATCCGCTGGTGAGTTTCTATTATCTGTTCCTGCTCTTCGTGGTAGGTTCCGTCATCGTGATCCGGCGCCTGCAGATCTCACGCATCGGGCGTGGCTGGGCTGCCATCCGTGACGACGAGCTGGCCGCCAAGGCCATCGGCATCAACACCCGCAACATGAAACTGCTGGCCTTTTCGCTTGGCGCCACCTTCGGTGGTGTCTCCGGTGGGCTGTTCGGCAGCTTCCAGGGCTTTGTGTCGCCAGAATCCTTCTCGCTGATGGAATCCATCGCCATCCTGACCATGGTGGTGTTTGGCGGCATGGGCAACATCGGCGGCGTGATCATCGGTGCCGTTGCCCTGTCGCTGTTGCCGGAAGTGCTGCGCGGCATTGCGCTGCCCGTGCAGCAACAGCTGTTCGGCAAGGTGATTCTGGACCCCGAAGTGCTGCGCATGCTGCTCCTCTCGCTGGCCATGATCCTCATGATGCAGTTCCGCCCTGCCGGTCTGATCCCGGCCAATGCACGCTACTCACGCCCTGAACTGGCACGCGCTGGAAAAGGAGCGCAATCGTGACCATCAATCTCTTTGAAGCCAAAGGCATCAACAAGCGTTTCGGCGGCCTGCAGGCCCTCACCGATGTATCGCTGACCATCCGCAAGGGTGAAATCTATGGCCTGATCGGCCCCAATGGCGCTGGCAAGACGACCTTCTTCAATGTAATGACCGGTGCCTACACGCCGGAAGAGGGCGAATTCATCTTTGCCGGCACCCAGCTGCCTTTTGGCAAGCCGCATATGGTGGTGGAAAGCGGCATCGCGCGCACCTTCCAGAACATCCGTCTGTTCCGTGAGCTGACGGCACTCGAAAACGTCATGGCCGGCCACCATCTGCGCTCCAAGGCCTCGCTGTGGGGCATCCTCACGCAGAACCGCAAGACCCGCGAAGAAGAACGCCTGATCACCGAACGCGCCTACGAGATGCTGCGCTACGTGGGGATCGAGCGTTTTGCCACGACGATGGCACGCAACCTTTCCTACGGCGACCAACGCCGCCTGGAAATTGCCCGTGCGCTCGCCACCGAGCCGCAACTGCTGGCGCTCGATGAACCGGCCGCCGGCATGAATGCCACGGAAACCGCGCAACTGCGCGAACTGATCTCGACGATCCGCGGTGACGGTGTCACCGTTCTGCTCATCGAACACGATGTGAAACTGGTCATGGGTCTGTGCGACCGCGTAGCGGTGCTGAACTTCGGCAAGAAGATTGCCGAAGACGTGCCGGCGGTGGTGCAGAAAAACCAGGAAGTCATCGAAGCCTATCTGGGAAGCAGCCACCATGCCCACTAACGATAAAACGCCGATTCTGCAGCTGCAGAAACTCCAGGTTTCCTACGGCCATATCCAGGCGGTGAAGGGAATCGACATTGAGCTCTACAGCGGCGAACTGGTCTGCCTGATCGGTGCCAACGGCGCGGGCAAGACCACCACGCTGAACGCCATCGCCGGCACTCTGCCGATACGCGATGGTCAGCTGATGTATCAGGGC
Organism: Rhodocyclaceae bacterium UBA1310; assembly: GCA_002307175.1. Classification (GTDB taxonomy): domain Bacteria; phylum Pseudomonadota; class Gammaproteobacteria; order Burkholderiales; family Rhodocyclaceae; genus Uliginosibacterium. The sequence goes on along the minus strand of DBTS01000110.1, from coordinate 16,671 downwards.
CAGGCCATCAATAACGTGCCGACCCATCAACGCCTGCGCCAGGGCATCGCCCTGGTGCCGGAAGGCCGTGGCATTTTCACGCGCCTGACGGTGGAAGAAAACCTGCGCATGGGGGCCTACATCCGTGACGACAAGGACGGCATTGAGGCGGACATGGAGCGCGTGTTCACGATGCTGCCGCGCGTCAAGGAACGTCTGGGCCAGGTTGCCGGCACACTTTCCGGCGGCGAACAGCAGATGGTGGCGATCGGCCGCGCTCTGCTCTCGCGCCCCAAGCTGTTGCTGCTGGACGAACCTTCGATGGGTCTGGCACCATTGGTGGTGGAGACGATCTTCGAGGTCGTCCAGACCGTGGTGAAGGAAGGGGTCACGATTCTGCTCGTTGAGCAGAATGCCAACCTCGCCCTGGAATTCTCCAGCCGTGGCTATGTCATGGATGGTGGCAACATCACGCTATCCGATTCCGGCGAAGCCCTGCTCGCCAATCCGAAGGTCCGCAGCGCCTATCTGGGCGAGGAAGCCAACGTCGCATGAGTGAAACCGAGACCGAGAGCACTTTCCCAAGTCACCAAACCACCCTGACCGTGCTGATGACGCCAGACATGGCCAATTTCTCCGGCAATGTCCACGGCGGTTACATCCTCAAGCTGCTCGATCAGGTGGCCTATGCCTGTGCCGCACGGTATGCAGGCAGCTATGTGGTGACGCTCTCGGTCGACCAGGTGGTGTTCCGCCAGCCTATCCATGTGGGTGAGCTGGTGACCTTCCTGGCTTCGGTCAACTACACCGGTTCCACCTCGATGGAAATCGGCATCAAGGTGATCACCGAAAACATCCAGAAACGCAGCGTGCGCCATACCAACAGCTGCTTTTTCACGATGGTGGCAGTCGACGAGAATTTCAAACCCAAGCCTGTGCCGCCAATCCAGCCTGCCACCCCGGACGAGGTGCGACGCTACAAGGCTGCCCAGGTGCGCCGTGAATTGCGCCAGGAACTCGAAAAGCGCTATCAGGAGATCCACTAGACGCCAGTTGGCTCAGGCGCCGGTCGTTGTCACATGCATCAGTTCAGTTTTCTGTTCTTCAATGTCCTGACTCCGATTTTTCTGCAGGTCGCTGCCGGGTTCCTGATCCAGAAGCGTTTTACGCTGGATATCGGCAGTCTGGGCAAGGTGCAGTTCTATGTACTGATCCCGGCCCTGGTGTTTGGCAGCATCTATCGCACGCCACTTGAAGGCGGGCAGGTGATGAACATCCTGCTGTGCAATCTGGGCGTCTTTGTAGCCCTCGTCATCTGCGCCCGTATCGTTTCGCGCCTGCTCAAGCTCGACCCACTGCGCAGGATGGGCCTGGACAACGCCTCCGGACTCTACAACAGCGGCAACTACTGCATCCCCCTGATCCAGCTGCTCTACAACACGCCGTTCAGCTATTCGATCCAGATCATCGTGCTGCTCCTGCAATCAGCACTCACCAACACCTTCGGGGTGATCAACACCCCGCAGCAGAAGAAAAGCATCGGCAACATGCTGCTTTCCCTCCTGCGCATGCCGACCACCTGGGCAATGATCGCCGCTGTCGCTTTCCGGATCGGCGGCTGGACGCTCTGGAAACCGATGGAGACCAGCCTCGACAGTCTTGCCCTAGGGCTCGTACCGCTGGCGCTGATGACCCTCGGCGCCCAACTGGCAAACTCCCGCCTCAAGCGCCCTTCGCTCCCTGTATGCGTGGCAACCCTGCTGCGCCTGCTGGGCGGGCCATTGGCAGCCTGGGCCATGGTCCGCGCGCTGGGTATCCACGGCGTGGCCGGTCAGGTCATCGTGATCTGTGCCGGCGCTCCGGCCGCGGTCAATACCGTGGTGCTGGCCATCGAGTTCAAAGGGGATGCCGAATTCGCCTCGCAGACCGTGATGCTCTCGACCCTGCTGAGTGCCATCAGCATGCCGCTGGTGATCGGTGCCGCGCTGACACTGATCTAAGAAGCTGTTCATGATCTTACTGCGAAGGCGTGATCGGGCTGAATGCGCTGCTCGCTACAGATCCTGAAAGCTTCTGACAGACACACTCAGTTTGTAACCACCGGCAGCTTCGCGCCCTTCGGCCACAGCAGCCACATCGCGCCCTGCTGGCGCATGCGCCCGGCCTGTGAGCCGGCCTCGGCACCAAAACCCCAGAAGAAATCCGCGCGCACCCGGCCACGGATCGCGCCACCGGTATCCTGCGCGATCATCAGGCGCTCTACTGGTTTGCCATCAGGCATGCTGAAGGCCATGAACACCGGAGTGCCAAGGGGAATTGCGCGGGTATCCACGGCAATCGAGCGCATCGCCGTCAGCGGTACGCCGAGCGAGCCTTTCGGCCCTTCGCCGTTGGCAGCCTCTTCACGGAAAAATACATAGCTGGGATTGGTATTGAGCAGTTCCGAGAGGCGTTGCGGATTGGCCCGCACCCAAGCCTGAATGCCGGCCATTCCAGCCTGTTCAAGTTTCAGCTCGCCATGCTCGACCAGCCAGCGCCCGATGGATTTATAGGGCTGGCCGTTCTGGTCGGCATATGCCAGACGCACACGCGAGCCGTCACCCAGCTGCACCTGCCCGGAGCCCTGCACCTGCAGGAAGAAGAATTCCACCGGGTCGGCCACCCACAGCAGGGTCTTGGCCGGGAAGGCCTCGCCCTGCGCCTCGATCTGCGCGCGCGTCCAGTACGGCACCACCTTGTGCCCTTCGACACGCCCACGCAGGCGCATATTCTTGGTTTCCGGATACAGTTCGGCGAAATCGAGCTGCAGCAGATCTTCCGGCACACCAAACACCGGTACCGGATTTTTCGCGCTCTTCCAACGGCTGCCCTGAATCAGGGGTTCATAGTAGCCGGTGATCAAACCTTCGCGACTACCATCGGAATTCACGATGCGCTGGGGGCTCAGCCAGGTTTCGAAGAAATTGCGTATCTGGGGGCTTGTGGGTTTGTTGCCCAGATTTTTTGCCGCCTCACACACCGGAGCCCATGCTGCCTTCATCTCCGGCTGACGCAGCGCCCGACAGGACGCCAGAAACCCCGGCCATGCCTCATCCAGACGATCACTGCCCCAATCCGGCAGTTCCGACCACGGTGCCGTGGCAAACGGCTCGGCTGCAGGGGCCGAGGTTTCAGTTGACGGTACGCCCGGCTTGCCGCCGCCAGGGCAGGCCTGACACACCGGGCACTGCGCGGATTTGGGTGCAGGGCAAGCCTCGGCAGGTTTTCCCGCCTCTGCCACAGGCTCCACAGGCGGCGTTACCACGCATGCCGTGAGCATCCCCAGAATTGCCACTGCCACACCATGCCGAATCGTCACGCCCATGCCGCACCTCAATTTGCCGGATGCGCGAGTATAACCGGGCCGGCCACACAAACAAAAAGGGGCTGCAGCTCCCTGCAACCCCCTATGCACTGACGGGCAAAAGTAATCGGATCAGAACAGCACGCGTGGATCGAACTCCGCTTCGCGCAATTTGGCCTGTGCCGCTGCCAGACGCGCAATCGGTACGCGTGGCGCCGAGCACGAGACATAGGTCAGGCCAAAGAAGTGGCAGAAGCGCACTGATTCCGGCTGCCCGCCCTGCTCACCACAGATGCCCACCTTCAGATCCGGGCGCACCTCGCGGCCCCACTTCACAGCCATTTCCATGAGCCGCCCAACCCCCTTGATATCGAGGATCTCGAAGGGATTGTCCTTGAGCACACCCTGTTCCTGGTAGAAGGGCAGGAACTTGTTCTCGGCATCTTCACGCGAGAACGAGAAGGTGGCCTGGGTGAGGTCATTCGTCCCGAATGAGAAGAATTCGGCCGTCTTGGCGATATCGGCGGCGCGCAGCACGGCACGCACCACTTCGATCATGCTGCCGAAATGGATCGTCGGGCGGATGCCCATGGTCTTTTCGACACGGTCCAGCTCATCGTCGAGCATGCATTTCACACGCCGCAATTCTTCACTCGTACACACCTGCGGAACCATGACTTCGGCATGTAATTTGATGCCCTCACGCTGACACTGTGCTGCAGCTTCTACCAGCGCCCGCAACTGCATCGTGTAGATTTCGGGATTGGTCAGCCCCAGACGCACCCCGCGATGGCCCAGCATGGGGTTCACTTCGGTGAGCGAGCGGACTTTGCGCAACATGGCTTCACGACGCTCGATCAGCACATCAATACGATGGGTGCGCTGGTACTCATTGAGGTTGGCCTCAAGACTGTCGAGGCTGTCGACATACTGCCGGTGCAGTTGTGGATCAAGCAGCTTGAGGGTTTCCGGCAGGCCGACGATACCACGCACGGCACGCTTGAGATTGCGCAGATGATCAATCTCGAACTCCAGCTGTGAGGCTGTCGGCAGGAACTCATGGATAGGCGGATCGAGCAGGCGCACGGTCACCGGCAATCCATCCATGGCCTTGTAGATGCCAATGAAATCCTCACGCTGGAAGGGCAGCAGCTTGTCGAGTGCGGCCTGACGCGCTTCGGGGGTTTCCGCGAGAATCATCTCCTGCATGATGGGCAGGCGATCCGTGGCATTGAACATGCGTTCGGTGCGGCACAGACCAACCCCGACAGCCCCAAACCGCCGCGCCCGCTCTGCATCCTTGGGCGTATCGGCATTGGCGTGCACCTTCAGGGTGGCCACCTCGTCGGCCCATTTCAGCAGGGTATCAAGCTCATCAAAAAACTCGGCATCCACCGTGGGAATCTTTCCCGGATACACCTTGCCGTTGGAACCATCAATGGTGATGATGTCGCCTTCCGAGAAGCTCATCGCTCCGACCTTGGCACGTTTGGCATGCACGTCGATCTGGATCGCCGCACAACCGGAGACACAGGGTTTGCCCATACCACGCGCCACCACAGCTGCGTGTGAAGTCTTGCCGCCACGTGAGGTCAGAATGCCCTGCGCGGCAAAGAAGCCGTGAATATCTTCGGGTTTGGTTTCCTCGCGCACCAGAATGACTTTTTCACCAGCCTTGCCGAGATGCTCGGCAGTATCCGCATCGAATACCACCTTGCCGGACGCTGCACCCGGAGAGGCTGGCAGGCCGACGCACAGGGCATCGACCTTGGCCCCCGGCGCCAGCGTCGGCACCATGAGCTGTTCGAGCAATGTCGGATTGATGCGCAGGAGTGCCTGTTCCCTGGTAATGATGCCTTCACGCACCATCTCGACAGAAGTGACCACCATGGCCCGCGCATTCATCTTGCCGTTGCGTGTCTGCAGGCAATAGAGCTTGCCATGCTCGATGGTGAACTCGAAATCCTGCACTTCCTTGTAGTGCTTTTCCAGACGGTCACGCAGCTCGGCCAGCTGCTTGTAGATATCCGGCATATCCACCTGCATCAGTGCCAGCGGCTTTGGCGTGCGGATACCCGCCACCACATCCTCACCCTGGGCATTGACGAGATATTCACCAAAAATTTCGTTCTTGCCGTCGCCCGGATTGCGCGTGAAGCCCACACCGGTGCCTGAATCATTGCCCATGTTGCCGAACACCATGGTGCACACGTTCACGGCGGTGCCATTGGCCATTTCCTTGGTGATCTTGAACTGGCGGCGGTAATCGATGGCGCGCTTGCCCGTCCAGGATTTGAACACCGCACAGATGGCGTGTTCGAGCTGGGCGTACGGATCAAGCGGGAAGGGATGCCCGGTATGTTCCTCGACGATCTTGAGGAAGCGGTTGGCGAGTTCTTCGAGATGCTCGGCGGCGAGGTCAACGTCCTGCTCGGCGCCATGCTTGCGCTTGATGGCTTCCATGGCCTGGTCGAAAGCCTCATCCGGAATCCCCTGGGCAATCTTGCCAAAGAGCTGGATGAAGCGGCGCCATGCATCAAAACCAAAGCGCGGATTGCGGGTATTTTCGATCAGCCCCTTGAGGGTGGTTGGGTTCAACCCCAGATTCAGAATGGTATCCATCATGCCCGGCATCGACATTGCCGAGCCCGAACGCACCGACACCAGCAGCGGTTTGGCTGCCGATCCGAAGCCCTTGCCAGTCTTTTTCTCAAGATCCCGGATGCTTGCAAGCACCTCGTCCATGAGACCGTCGGGCAAACGGTTGTTTTCCAGATAATCCAGACAGGCCTCGGTGGTGATCGTGAAACCGGGTGGCACATTCAACCCGATCTGCGTCATCTCGGCCAGATTGGCTCCCTTTCCTCCCAACAGCATCTTGTTCTTGCCATCACCCTCTTCAAACGGATACACATAGCGAACCATGCTGTCTTTTTTGTCAGTTACAGCCATCTCCATGTTGTCTTCTCCTTTTGGCACAGGTACCTCAAAGCAAAAACGCGATCCTTCCGCGATTACCCCTCTTTTCTGCTCAGAACAATGCTCTCCTCGGGCAAAACCCCTTAAAAACAAGGGACATCTTCTCAAGCGAGGACGATACGCCTCCACACGCCGTTCGCCATGAGGGATGTCCACAGGGGTAGTGGGCATGCTTGATGCTCTGCCCACCCATGGGTCTCGCGGCAGACGTATACTGGCTTCCTCTGACCCCCTGTACCCTGCAGAAAGCCGCAAAGATGTCCCCCGAGATGGAAACCCTGCTGAGCCGCGTCGGCGATATCCTGACGCGGGTTGAAACCCTTCTTCCCCCGGCCGCCCTGGCCCCTGACTGGACGGCCCTGGCACATCGCTGGCGCACACGCCAGGGGCGTGGCTGGCTGGAGCCCCTGCACCGCCTCAACCACATCCGCCTCGCCGATCTGTGCGACATTGATGAGCAGAGGCAGCGCATCGAAGCCAATACCCGCCAGTTCGTGCTCGGCAAGCGCGCCAACAACGTGCTGCTGACGGGCGCACGCGGCACCGGGAAGAGTTCGCTGGTACGCGCCCTGCTGACCGAGTACGCGGATCGCGGCCTGCGCGTAATCGAAGTGGACAAGACCGACCTGATCGACCTGCCGCACATCGTGGAACTCATCAGCCAGCGCCCGGAGCGCTTCATCGTGTTTTGCGACGACATGTCCTTCGAAAGCGGTGACCCGGCCTACAAGGCGCTCAAGAGCGTGCTCGATGGCAGCTTTGCAGCGGTGCCCGAGAATGTGCTGATCTACGCCACGAGCAACCGCCGTCATCTGATACCCGAATATTTCTCGGAAAATCTCGATACACGCCACGGCGACGAAGAGCTCCACCCCGGCGAGGCTGTCGAGGAAAAAATCTCGCTCTCGGAGCGTTTTGGCCTGTGGATCAGTTTCTACAGTTTCACCCAGGAAAACTATCTGGACATCGTGCGCCACTGGCTGGAGGTTTTCGGTGTGGACCTCACCCACTGGGATAGCGAAATCCGCGCCGAAGCCCTGCAGTGGACCATGCTGCGGGGCTCGCGCACCGGGCGCGTGGCATGGCAGTTCGCCCGTGACTACGCCGGCAAGGTGCAGGCAGCATGAAGAAAATCGTTCATGTTGCGGCGGCAGTGATCGTGCGCCCCGACGGCAGCATCCTGCTCGGCCAGCGCGCCGGGGATACTTTCTACTCGGGTTACTGGGAATTCCCGGGGGGCAAGGTTGAAGCGGGTGAAACACCCTATCAGGCACTCGTGCGCGAGCTTGATGAGGAACTGGGGATCAGGGTGGAAGCCGCGAACCCCTGGCTCACCCGCGAACATGTGTATGAGCATGCCCATGTCAGCCTGCACTTCTTCGAGGTATATCGCTGGCAGGGTGAGCCACAGATGCGCGTGCATGGCGCCCTCAAGTGGCAGCAGGCCACAGATTTCAATGTCGGCCCGATGCTGCCGGCCAACGGCCCCATCCTCAAGGCCCTGCGCCTGCCCCGCATTATCGGCATCACGCATGCCGCACAAGCTGGCGCAACCGCCCAGCTTGCCGCCCTCGACCGGGCACTCGCCAATGGCCTGGGTCTCGTACAGATCCGCGAACCCGGCCTGCCGGCTGACGCTCTTGCGGATTTCGCCAGCGCCGCCCAGGCGCGCTGCCATACCGCCGGCGCACTCTGCCTGCTCAGCAGCCGCCACGGCACACCTGCCAGGGAACACGCAGACGGCATTCATCTCACGGCCCGTGATCTCATGCAGAGCACCTGCCGCCCGGATGCTGAATGGGTGGGGGCGTCGTGCCACACCCGCGAGGAACTCGAACACGCCGGCCGCCTCGGGCTGGATTACGCCATGCTCGGCCACGTCAAACCCAGCGCCAGCCATCCCGGCGAAACACCCCTGGGCTGGGCACGCTTCGCGGAACTCGTCGCGAATCTGCCAATCCCCGTCTTCGCCATCGGCGGACTCACCACCGCAGACATGGACGAGGCCCGTGCACACGGCGCCCACGGCATTGCGATGATCGGCGGCGCATGGCAGTAAACGGTTTCGGGTGGCATACTCCTTAGATGCATACAGCATCAAGGGATGAAGCATGTCTGATTCCACACCCAGCCGCCGTCCGCTGTGGCGACGCCTGTTGCGGTGTATGGCTTGGAGCGTCGGCGGTCTGCTGACGCTCTGCCTGCTCTGTTACGCCATCCTCGTCGCGATCAACTGGAACGATGAAGCACTGACGCCGGAAACCCAGACATGGCTGACCGAGCCGGCCAACCCGGTACCGGATGCACAGAACGCCTGGCTGGCAATGCTGGCGCTTGCATACCCGCAGCAGTCGGGACCGCATGCAGGGCGCCGGATTCTGGCACGTCTGCGCACGGCGCCACTGATTGCAGCGGATCAGTTGGTCTATGAGCGCCTGGATGCACAGTTACAACATGAATTTGGCCCACCAGAGGCTGCTTTCTCACCATCGCCAAACGGGGATATCTGTTCAATCACAGGCAAAGGACCCGGCATCCTCGGGCGTCTCCTGCAGGATTCCGCCAGGACCACTGCACTCGTAAACGCCAATCGCACATTGCTGGAAAAATATTACGCTGCCGTGGCACTGCCGGCTTATGCAGAGGAAGGCCCACCGGTATACGGCATTCCTGTTCAACAGACTTCCAATGTCACTGCACTTGAAGCTGCTTGCCTGGCAAGAATGGACATCAGCCTGCGCCTGAAAAGCGGTGATCGCTCCATCAATCAGACATTGATCAAGCACCTGCGATACTGGCAGACAGCCCTGACCCACAGTCAATCCCTGATAGCCATCATGATTGCCAATGCCCAGGTTCGGAGCGACATTGACTGGATCAGTGATCTATCACGCCAGTATCCGCAACAGACTCAGGCTTCACTGGCTACCGTCGCGCCCGGCTACACCTCGCTGGCCGGGATGCCTCGAGAGATGCTATGGGGCAGGGTCATTGAGGGCGAATTCCGCCATACACAGACCATGTCTGAAGAAATCAGGCAACAGCCTGCAAGGGGCGAAGCCATCGCCGACAGGCTCACCCGCGTTGCCATGCGCAGTTTTTATCTCCCTCACGCCAGTGCCAACCAGCGACAAAGATGTCTCGCTGATCTGTTGAGCGAAAAGCCGACGCCTTTATCCGATGGCGCCAACTCAAGCATTCTGTATAACCCGCTCGGGAAATCAATTGCTGGCTGTGCCTACTATTCCGGGTATTTCTCGCGTGTTCAGCTCACCCAGACTGCAGCCGGCAAATTCGTCGCGGCGCTGTAGTCCAGGCCATAAGGCAACATCAACATGAAGACTTGCCCGGATACAGAGCCCTCCCCATCGAAGCGTTCCGGCTGGCGCCGCCTGCTGCGTTACTCCGCCTATGCCGTCGCAGGGCTGCTGGTGCTTGGCCTGATTGGTTTCGGTGTGCTCGTTGCCATCAACTGGAATGACGAAGCCCTGACGCCGGAAACCCAGGCGTGGCTCACCGAGCCGGCCAACCCGGTGCCGGATGCGCAGAACGCCTGGCTCGCCATGCAGGCCATCGGCTTCGAAAAACAGTCCGGGCCAGAAGTCGGGCGCCGGTTCATTACCGCCGTGAGCAAGATTTCTCCCTATGACATGACAGGGCTGAAACCCGGCAATTCCCCCGAGCGCATTGAGCAGTTCATGGAACTGCAGAAACACCGCTTCGACGCACAGTTTGGCCCACACTGGGAGGTGAATCCTGCAATCCGCCAGATCTGCTGGAACAATGGGGAGTGGAACAGCACTTTCAGCCGCATCCTGGCACAGCGGAAAACCGTTGAAGAACTCCTGCGGGCAAACCATGCAGTACTGCAACGCTACTATGCCGCCATCGCACTACCGGATTTTTTTGATCTCAGCCCCACCGATTACGATCTGCACCACGCAGTCACCGCCAATCAGGGCGATATCACCGCTGCCGCCTGTCTGGCCCGCATGGATCTGAGCCTGCGCCTGCTGGATGGAGACCGCTCGGCACGGCAGCCACTGGAGCACCATCTGCGTTACTGGATCACCCAGGCCACACAAAGCCATTCACTGATCGGGCTGATGATTGCGAGCGGCCAAATCAAGTTCGACCTCGACTGGAGCAGCGACCTGCTCACCAAGGTTCCGGCAAGTCATTCAACGCTCATGGCGAACAAACCAGCCTGGAAGAATCTGGCTGCAAGAACTCCCGACGAACTGCTGCGCGAGCCGCTCGCGGCAGAGCTTCGCTCTTTTCAGCATCAGCTAACGGAAAACAACCCACAACGGCTAGCGTTCAAGCTCAATGCAACGCTGAATTTGCGCCGTCAGCTGATGGCAGCATCCGATGAATCCCGCAAACAATCCTGCGATTGGACGCCGCGGCACATGGTCTATAACTTCCGCGGCAAGGTTCTTGACTGTATCGCCGCCTACAGCCTCCAGAATGTCCAGAAACGCGTGCAGACGACCCTCGATATGGTGGCCCGGATGAGCCAGCGCCTTGAAGACACGCCGGGCTCCGGGCAATAAGACAGGGTTTAAATCAGATGGTCTTGTCGTCATCCGACATCGGTTCTTCCTGCCCCGCCACGCGATAGGATTCGGAGGCCCAGGCGCCAATGTCAATCAGCTTGCAGCGTTCCGAGCAGAAGGGGCGCCAGCGGTTGGCGGGGGAGTATTCGGTGGGCTTGCCGCATTGCGGGCAGGAGACGATACGGGGCTTTTGCGGGTTTGCGTCGGTCATGGAATCGGAAACTTCTGAAAATGATTACGGGTGGGGCGCCATCACCCAGCGGTTGCGGCCTTCGCTCCTGGCCTGATACATCGCAAGGTCGGCCGCATGCACGAGTGCTTCGGCACTGTGGCCGTTGTGCAGCGTTGTGGCGATACCCAGGCTGATGTTAACGCCAAACGGCTTGCCGCCAAAATTGAAGTTCGGCGAAGAGGCTTTGTCGATGATCCGCATGGCCAGTTGGGTGAGTGTTTCGGCACCGGTCTGGGTAGTGAGGATGGCGAATTCGTCACCACCAATGCGGAACAGCCATTCACCGAACCGCACCACCTGGCTCAACTCCCCGGCAATGCTGCGCAGCACTTCATCTCCGGCAGCGTGCCCGAATTTGTCGTTGATGTCCTTGAAACCATCAAGATCGAACACCAGCAGTGCGAGGTGACCGCCACTACGCTGTGCGGTGACAAGTTCGCGCCCGAGATCTTCATGGAAACGGCGACGGTTGAGGAGGTTGGTGAGCGGGTCGCGCTCGGCGAGTTCCGTCAAACGTTGCTGGGTGCGCAATGCCGCAGTGATGTCTTCATGAATCCACACCCGCCCGATCGGCTCATCGGAGCCTTCAGCCCCCGGCACAACGGAAGAGCGCTCACGAATGACCCGCCCGTCGGTGCAATTGATGTCATACACAACATCTGCACTACGCTGCACGATGACATCCTCGACATGCTGCCGATAGGTGTCATCATCGACGCGGAGATGGCGGGTGGCCTCAATGAGGACTTCATCGCGCAACCCCACCACATTCTGCCTGTCACCCAGGTTCCACATGTCCGCGAACACCTGATTGACATACACGGCACGGCGATCGGAATCGACGAAGAGAATGCCGAGGTTGACGATTTCCAGAAGGGATGCCATCCGCATCCTCTCATCATTACTGCGCCCCAGGTAATGCTCCTTGAGCGCCTGGGCCCGCCGCAAGGCGGCTACGGTTTCGAGCAGCTTGAGATCGGCATCCTTGCGCGGCTGGATATCCTGCGCAGAGAGACGCAAGCCGCAGGCCTGCCCAAGACTGTCGCGTAGCAGATAGCAGCGGCAGTTGCACCAGAACAGGCCGCCATCCTTGCGGTTGATGCGCAGCTCGATATCTTCCTGCGGCACGCCCTGCAGCACCCGTTCGATCAGGGCGCGCAGCATGGGCCTGTCCTTGTGGTAGACCCACAGATCGAAAGGGCTCTCGATTACCATGCATTCGGCCCGTGAATAGCCGGTCATGGCCTCTACGGCGGGATTGATCCAGCGCAGGCGGCAATCGAGCTCGAACACCATTTCCAGACCGAGCATATCTTCCGCCAGCTGCCGGTAGTATTCGACCTCCCCTTGCAACTTGGCAAGCCGCCGCTCACGAGGCTCCAGCAACTGGTACAAGCCCTCGCGCAACTGGCGCACCACCGGCCAGCCACCATCATCAATCACCGGCGTTTCGCCATTTGCTATGGCACGGCCAATCTCTGCGGCCATACGCTCACCCATCTGCAGGGAAACTTCGCGGGAGAGCAGGAATGCAAGGTTGACGCCAAAAAAGACCACTACAAAAACAATGATGCTGATGATCAGTGCATCAGTATCGAAATGCTCGGCACCACTATCCAGTACAAGATCCACCAGCCCTGCCAGCATGCCCGCCAGACCAGCATAGGCGAGCCGCACATTGCGCCAGCGACGCAACGACAGGCCTGGAGGAACCAGCCAGACGATGAAGCGGCGCAGGATCAAGGCAAAGTCCTCACAGTTCCTTCATGAACACCTTGGAGCGACGCTGGAAGTTGTACAGATCACGTTTGCGCTCGGGCAACTCCTCCGGCCCGACTTCACGGAAACCGCGCTCACGGAACCAGTGCTCGGTGCGTGTGGTGAGCACAAACAGCTGGCGGTAGCCCGCTTCGCGCGCCTGGGCGGTGATGTCCTGCATGAGGCGTTCGCCCAGCCCTGCGCGCCGATAATCCGGGCTGACCGCCAGGCATGCCATTTCGGCCATGCCATCTTCAACAAACGGATACAGGGCCACGCAACCAACAATGATTCCATCGTGCTCGGCAAGGGTGAAACGGCCGATCTCCATCTCGATGAGCTCGCGCCCGCGCCGCACCAGTGTGCCATCCGCCTCCAGCGGGCCAAGCAGCTTGAGCAGCGCCGCGACGTCCTCGATGGTGGCGGCACGCAGGCGGTGCAGGGGTTCGCGGCTGACCATGGTGCCAACCCCTTGCCGCGTGAAGAATTCCAGCAGCAGGGCGCCATCCTTGTCGCGATCAATCAGGTGGGCACGCGCCACGCCATTGCGCACGGCCTTGATCGCTCGCGGCAGGAAGAGGTGCAGGTCTTCGGTCAGGCCCACGCCGGCAAGCAGCTTGCGCTCAGCCTCGTCTGCCGTGATGGCTTCGATGAGGCGACCTTTCTCGTCGAGCAGGCCGGGGGCATCGCACATATAGATAAGCTTTTCGGCCTGCAGGGCCATTGCCACGGCTTCGGCCACTTCTTCCATGACCAGATTGAAGATCTCGCCGGAGGGAGAAACCCCCAGGTTGGAGATCAGCACCACATTCTGCTGATCCAGATCGGCAATGATCTCTTCGGCAATCACCTTGCGCACGGTGCCGGTGTATTGGAAATCGACCCCCTCAACCACACCAATCGGGCGCGCCGTGATGAAGTTGCCGGCAGTGACACGCATGTAGCCGCCCGCCATGGGGGTATTTGGCAGACCGCGCGAAAGTGCCGCTTCAATATTGATACGGGTCACGCCGACGGCAGCCTTCACGCATTCCAGCGCAGCCTCATCGGTGACACGCAGACCCTTGTGGTAGTAGGAAGGCTGCCCGCGTCGGGCCAACTCAGCCTCGATCTGCGGCCGCGCGCCATGTACCAGCACCAACCGGACGCCTAGCGCCGCGAGCAGGTTGCAGTCATGGCACAGATCATCCATGCGCCGGCCATACGCCACTTCGCCGCCGAAGGCGAGGACGAAGGTTTTGCCGCGAAAGGCATGAAAGTACTGTGCTGCACCGCGCACCCATTCGACGAAGCGGATTGCCTCGTCGTCGCCCATGCGCACTGCTGCCGAAAGATTTTCGCTAAGAACGCGCTTTTCCTGTTCCATGCCTTCTGCCGTGTCCATTCTGTTCAGAAATCACCCCAAAGCGCCATCATGGCCGCGATTGCCGCCACCCCAGCCGTCTCGGTGCGCAACACACGCGGCCCCAGACGCACGGGCTGGCAACCTGCGGCTAGCGCCGCCGCCACCTCTTTTTCACTCCATCCGCCCTCGGGGCCAATCAACAGAGATACCCCGGCCTCCGGACGCGGCATTGCCGAGAGCGGCGTACCGCCCTCTGGTGTCAGAATCCAGCGCTGCCCGGCGGCTGCACTGCCAAGCCACTGCGGCAAGGAACGGAGATCTCCCACCGCACACAGACGGCTACGCCCACATTGCTCGGCCGCCGACGCCGCAACCTGCCGCCAGTGCTCGACACGTTTCGTGCCGCGTTCGCCCGCCAGCCGGAGCACGCTACGCTCAGCCTCGACGGGCTGAACGCCGACAGCCCCCATCTCGACGGCTTTCTGCACAATCCAGTCCATCTTGTCAGCAACGGCCAGTGCCTGCACCAGAGTTACCGCAAACGGGGCCTCGCGATTTTCTTCGACACGCTCCCCGAGCACAACGCCGGGTTTGCCGTCGATTTCGGTGAGTACCGCACGATACTCCACGCCCTCGCCATCAAATATGTATACAGCCTCGCCGTAGCGCAGGCGCAACACGCGCATCGCATGATGGGAGGCCTCCGGCGGCAGCACAAAGGCGGGGCCGGCTTGAAGAAACTGCGGACAGTGAAATCGCGAAGGCATCAGGCCCCATCTCCATCCCACCCCGATGGTGGTCAAAGCGGACATTATATCGGCGCTATCACGGCAAAATACCGTCGTTCGGGCTGCCCATGTGACCTTTTGTGAAGATCGTGCGCTGGCGACTTTGAGTTCGATCAAGGCGTGATCTAACCATTCTCTGTAACATGTTCGGTTGGGCACTCTTCGCCCTGAACGAAAAGTCCATTCGCAGTGCGGTAGCGAGGTTAGCCATATTTGGCAGATAATGACGAGTTCCCGACACAGTCCTGGCCCATCTCGGAAAATGAACAGTCATCCTATCCCTACATCCAGTTCCAACATTGCCAACGCCATCCGCGCCCTAGCCATGGACGCCGTGCAGCAGGCGAACTCCGGTCACCCCGGCATGCCCATGGGCATGGCCGACATTGCCGAAGTCGTCTGGCGCCACCACTTGCGCCATAACCCGCGCAACCCGGCCTGGGCCAACCGCGACCGCTTCGTGCTTTCCAATGGTCACGGTTCGATGCTGCACTACGCCCTGCTGCACCTGACGGGCTACGACCTGCCGATGGAAGAGCTGAAGAATTTCCGCCAGCTCGGCTCGCGTACGCCGGGGCACCCGGAAGTGCATCACACGCCCGGCATCGAGACCACCACCGGCCCGCTGGGGCAGGGGATTGCCAACGCAGTGGGTTTCGCGCTGGCTGAAAAGATGCTGGCCGCCAAATTCAATCAGCCGGGATTCGACATCGTGGATCACCGCACCTGGGTGTTCCTCGGCGACGGCTGTCTGATGGAAGGCATCAGCCACGAAGTCTGTTCGCTCGCCGGCCTGTGGAAGCTGGGCAAGCTGACCGCCTATTACGACGATAACGGAATTTCCATTGATGGCAAAGTCACCGGCTGGTTCGGCGACGACACCCGCAAGCGCTTCGAAGCCTATGGCTGGCAGGTGATCGGCCCGGTTGATGGCCACGACGCCGCCGCCCTGGAAGCCGCCACCAACGAAGCCCTGACCGACCAGGACCGCCCCAGTCTGATCATCTGCCGCACCACCATCGGTCACGGCGCACCGACCAAGGCCGGCACCGCCGACTCGCACGGTGCCCCGCTGGGTGCTGCCGAAATCGAAGGCGCCCGCAAGGCACTGGGCTGGAACCACGCTCCGTTCGAAATCCCGGCTGATATCTACGCCGCCTGGGATGCCAAGGACGCCGGCACCAAGAACGAAGGGGCCTGGAATACGCTGTTCGCTGCCTATGCTGCAGCCAATCCCGCCCTGGCAGCCGAATTCAAGCGCCGCGTCAGCGGTGAGCTGCCCGCCGCTTTCGACAATGCAGCCAAGGCTTTGATCGAAAAGACCCTTGCCAAGGCTGAAAGCATTGCCACCCGCAAGGCCTCACAGGCTTCCATCGAAGCCCTGGCACCGGCGCTGCCGGAACTGCTGGGCGGCTCGGCCGATCTGGCCGGCTCGAACCTCACGCACTGGTCTGGCAGCAAGGATTTCCTGCCCGGCGTGGCTGACGCCAACTACATCAACTACGGTGTACGTGAATTCGCCGAAGTGTCCATCGCCAATGGCGTGGCCCTGCACGGCGGCTTCATCCCCTATACCGCGACTTTCCTGGTGTTCTCGGACTACTGCCGCAGCGCCATCCGTATGGCCGCGCTGATGAACATCCGCCAGGTGATGGTTTTCACACACGACTCGATCGGCGTCGGCGAAG
>DBTS01000125.1:2071-19233 GCA_002307175.1 Rhodocyclaceae bacterium UBA1310 | reverse complement strand
CCAGGATTCCGGCACCGGCTCTGTGTACGGTGGTTCATGGTGTCGCATCCGTGCGTGCCGTGGAGAATGCCCTTGGTATTACCGTGCCATCGAATGCAGAGATGATCCGCAATCTCATGATTGCGTCGCAATACCTGCACGATCACGTCACGCATTTTTATCTGCTGCACATGCTTGACTGGGTCGATGTCGAATCCGCCATCAGGGCTGATCCGTCTAGAGCCGCGAGCCTGCAGGCTTCGATGAGTAGCTATGCCAACAATTCGAGCAGCTACTTTTCCGATGTCCGGAGCAAGCTCTCCAGTTTCATCAAATCCGGGCAACTGGGGATCTTTGCCAAAGGTTACTGGGGGCATCCGGCCTACAAGCTGTCTCCAGAACAGAATCTGGTGCTGATGGCGCACTATCTGGAATGCCTCGCCTGGGCACGCAATATCGTCAAGCTGCATACCATTTTCGGCGGCAAGGACCCGCATCCCAATGTGGTGGTCGGCGGTATGCCGTGCGCTATCAGTTCAGTGGGTGGCGGTACTGGCCCCATCACTTCCGGCACCGCGATCAACAGTGCGTCGCTCAGCATGGTCAAGGACCTGATCACCGCCATGCGGACCTTTGTTGATCAGGTCTATCTGCCCGATGTGGAGATGGTGTGCAAGGCCTATACCGGGAGTAGCAGAAACGGCGGCGCAGACTGGTCACAGATCGGTGAGAGCGTCGGCAACTATCTCTGCTATGGGGAGTTTCCGAGCACCAATATCAATGACCCGGCGAGCTTCCTGATTCCCCGCGGCGTGATTCTGGGGCGTGATCTGAGCAAGATTTATCCGATTGATGCGACCAATGCCGCAGAATTCCAGGAGTTTATCGCGCACTCCTGGTATAGCCAGTCTGCGGGCAAGAGTGCCGGAGTTCACCCCTGGTCCGGCGAGACAACATTCAACTATACCGGCCCGGCGCCCGGCTATACGACCATGCCCGACAATGCCGAGAGCTATTCCTGGATCAAGTCGCCACGCTGGAAGGGGCGTGCCATGGAGGTGGGCCCGCTGGCACATGTGCTCATGATGTATGCAAGCGGCAACACATCGGCGAAGAATCTGGTCCATAAGTGCTTCAGGACGATAGGCTGGGAAATCAGCCCGCACATGCGGCAGTTCCATTCCACGCTGGGGCGCACGCTGGCGCGTGCCATCGAGACCAAGCTGGTCGGCGATGGCATGGTTGGCTGGTATGCCAAACTGATGGCCAATATCAACGGCGGGGATGTGTCGGTCTTCGACAACACGAAATGGTCCCCCACCACATGGTCCACTTCGGCAAAAGGCTATGGTTTTACGGAAGCACCGCGAGGTGCCCTGGGGCATTGGGTGGTGATCGAGAACCAGAAAATCAAGAATTATCAGTGTGTGGTGGCCAGCCAGTGGAATGCCGGGCCGCGTGATGCTGCCGGTGTGGCGGGCCCGTATGAAGCAGGGCTGCAGGGGCATCCGATTGAGAAATTCGACCAGCCCATTGAAATTCTGCGGACCATTCACAGTTTTGACCCCTGTATCGGCTGTGCGGTGCATCTCACTGATCCGGACGGGAAGTCTTCCGTGACGGTTGATTTCAACGATTTTGCCTAGTCCGGCGTCCGGCGTCCGGCAGCCTGCCCCCCGGCTCAGGAGCAGGCTGTATCTACCAAAGGAGTGAGTGGCAGTGCACGAGGTATCTCTGGTCGAGAGTGTGCTGGACCTGATCCAGGACAGTGCCCGGGTCAACGGGTTTGTGCGGGTCAAAAAAGTGGTGCTGCAGATTGGTCAATTGGCCAATGTCGAGCCCGACGCGATGAGTTTCTGTTTTGACTCGGTGACGCGGGGCAGTATTGCGGAAGGTGCCTGCCTGGAACTGTTGGATAGCCCGGGTGTGGCGTGGTGCATGACCTGCCAGTGCAGTGTCGGGATTGCGAGCCGCACTTCAGGGTGCCCGGCATGTGGCGGGCATACGCTGCAAGTGACAGGCGGCTCTGAAATGCGTGTCAAATCTCTTG
The DNA here is from genome assembly GCA_002307175.1 of Rhodocyclaceae bacterium UBA1310. Lineage (GTDB taxonomy): Bacteria > Pseudomonadota > Gammaproteobacteria > Burkholderiales > Rhodocyclaceae > Uliginosibacterium. The sequence continues at coordinate 17,204 of DBTS01000125.1, read as the reverse complement.
AGGTTGAGTACTGAGGGATGGCCGAAAGGAAAATCATATGTGCATGACTTGTGGGTGCGGAGACGAGAATTTCCGGGTGCACGGCCTGCCTCATCCTCACACGGAAGATCACCATCACGGTGACCCGGCAGGTGGATCCTTTTCGCGTATTGTCGAGATCGAACAGGATCTGCTCAGCAAGAACGATGGTTTTGCCTCGGCAAACCGAAAACGGTTTGCCGCAAAAGCCTGTTTTGTGTTGAACCTGATGTCCAGCCCTGGCTCCGGCAAGACTACCTTGCTGGTGGAGACGGTCAGGCGCCTGCAGGGGCATCTGCCCGTTTCCGTGATTGAAGGTGATCAGCAAACCAGTCAGGATGCTGAGCGCATTCGCGCCACCGGGGTTCCTGCCCTGCAGATCAATACCGGGAAAGGCTGCCATCTTGATGCGCACATGATCGCCCATGCCCTGGAGAAGATGCCGGCGCCGGAAAACGGGTTACTGCTGATCGAAAATGTGGGGAATCTGGTATGTCCGGCGGAGTTTGATCTGGGTGAGTCCAGCAAGGTTGTCGTGCTCTCCACGACAGAGGGTGAAGACAAACCCATCAAATATCCTGACATGTTCGCGGCGGCATCCCTGATGGTGCTCAATAAATGTGATCTGCTGCCCTATCTTGATTTCAATGTTGAGGCTGCCATTGCCTACGCCCGGCAGGTCAATCCGGCGCTCCAGATCATCTCGCTCTCGGCGCGCACGGGGGAGGGCATGCAGGCATGGTTGGACTGGATAAACAACGGGGTTGCCGAGGCGCGGGCGGGTAGCAATCGTGGTGCTTATACCTATCTGGGCCGGGGTGCGAAGACTGAATATTGCAAGGCGTGACATGCATCAGGATGCACACGGCTTTCATCTGCAAAATCAAGCAAGGGAGTACACGGCATGTGTCTGGCAGTTCCTGCCCGGGTGGTTGAAATCCACCCCGGAGACCGCGCCATCGTGGCGCTTGGCGATGTGCGCAAAGAGGTTTCACTGGCCTTGGTGGATGGCGTATCAATTGGCGACTATGTGATTCTCCATGTTGGCTATGCCCTGCAAAAGCTTGACGCCGTGGAGGCTGAACTGACTTTGGAACTGTTTCGCGAAATAGCCCGTCACCAGGAAGAGGGCCTGGAGCGCGCGCAGTGAAATTTGTCGACGAGTTTCGTGATGGCAGACTGGCGAGTAGCCTGGTGGCCGCTATTTCGCACGATGTTTCCCGGGCACGCCAATATCGCCTGATGGAGTTTTGCGGCGGGCACACGCATGCCATCTCGCGCTACGGGTTGGCTGATTTGCTTCCTGCCAACGTGCAACTGATTCACGGGCCTGGGTGCCCGGTGTGTGTGCTGCCCATCGGGCGCATTGATCAGGCTATCGCGCTGGCGCTGGAGAAGGGGGTGATTCTCTGCAGCTACGGCGATACGCTGCGGGTGCCAGCCTCTGGCTCGCTCTCGCTCCTCAAAGCAAAGTCGCGAGGGGCTGATATACGGATGGTCTATTCGACACTGGATGCCCTGCAGGTGGCGAGAGACAATCCGTCGCGTGAAGTGGTGTTTCTTGCCATCGGTTTTGAAACCACCACGCCCCCCACTGCCGCTGCCGTCCAGATTGCCCAGGCCGAAGGCCTGCAGAACTTCAGTATCCTGTGCAACCATGTGCTGACGCCGGCTGCCATGCACGCCATTCTGGCTTCTCCGGACAGGGTGCAGATTGACGGTTTTATCGGGCCGGCACACGTCTCCACGGTGATAGGCTCTGTGCCGTATGAGCAGTTCCCGGCCCAGTACGAAAAACCTGTCGTCATTGCCGGGTTTGAGCCACTTGATGTACTTCAGGCCATCCATATGCTGATCCTGCAGATCAATCAGGGGCGTGCTGAAGTCGAGAATGAGTTTACCCGCGCCGTGACACGGGAAGGCAATACCAAAGCCCAGGCGCTGGTGAGCGGGATATTCGAATTGCGCGATGCCTTTGAGTGGCGGGGCTTGGGCAGTGTGCCTGCGAGCGCCCTCAAACTGAGGGCTGCCTACCGGAGTTTTGATGCGGAAATCAGGTTCGGCCAGCCCTATCAGCCCGTGGCAGATCACAAGGCGTGTGAATGTGGTGCCATCTTGCGTGGCGAGAAGCACCCGCGTGATTGCCGGATTTTTGGCATTGCGTGCACGCCGGATAATCCCGTCGGCTCCTGCATGGTGTCATCCGAAGGTGCCTGTGCGGCCCATTACACCTACGGCCGTTTTTGTGTTGCCGCAGCAGGATAGGATCAGATGAATACGCCAGCCCTTCGAAATATTCGCTCCATTGATCTGCGCAATGGTTACGTAGATCTCACCCATGGTTCCGGCGGCCGGGCCATGGCGCAGCTGATCAGAGAACTCTTTGCGCGCCACCTTGGCAACCCCTACCTTGCGCAGGGCGATGATGGTGCCGTGCTGCCGGCTGCGTCTGGCCGGCTGGTTCTGGCGACGGATGCCCATGTGGTGTCGCCACTATTTTTCCCGGGTGGGGACATTGGCTGTCTTTCGGTACACGGCACGCTCAATGATGTTGCTGTCATGGGAGCGCAGCCCCTGTATCTGACTGCCAGCTTTATTCTCGAAGAGGGGTTCCCGCTGGCGGATCTGGACAGGATTGTCGCGTCAATGGCACAGGCTGCCAGGGATGCCGGCGTACCGGTGGTGACTGGCGACACCAAGGTCGTGGAGCGTGGCAAGGTGGATGGAATCTACATCAGCACGACAGGGCTGGGTGTATTGCGCGATGGGATCGCGGTTTCCGGGGCCTACGCCAGCGTCGGCGATGCCATTCTTGTGTCAGGGCGGATGGGGGATCACGGCATGGCCATCATGTCGGCCCGCGAAGGGCTTGCATTCGAATCCCCCATCGTTTCCGATACGGCAAGCCTGCACGACATGATTGCCGGCTTGCTTGATGCCGTGCCCACCGTGCACACCCTGCGCGACGTGACACGCGGCGGGCTGGCCGCGACCTTGAATGAAATCTGTCAGCAGTCGGATGTCGGGATGCTGCTGGAGGAAAACCAGATCCCGGTGTCGTCGAGCGTGGCGGCTGCGTGTGAGTTGTTGGGCCTGGACCCGCTGTTTGTTGCCAATGAGGGAAAGATCATCGTGATTTGCCCGCCCGAAGATGCCAGCAAGGCACTTCAGGCGCTGCAGGGGCATCCGCTTGGGCGCGAGGCAAGTCTGGTCGGCCATGTCCAGACCGACCCGAATCATTTCGTGCAGATGCGCACAGGGCTGGGAGGCATGCGGATTGTCGACTGGATGTCTGGCGATCAGTTGCCAAGGATCTGCTGACCGGGCTGTTGCCATGGCCGACACAAAAGAAAAATCTGGGCAAAGGTGTGTTGCACCCTTGTCCAGATCGGGATGGTGGCGAAGACCGGCACGGAGCCGGCCCGATGCGATTCAGAGCTTGTAGTCCAGCGAGAGCACTGCGCTGCGGGGTTCGCCGTAGAGCGCGCCGTAGGCCAGCCCGGTGAGATATTTCTGGTTGAAGATATTGTTGACGTTCAGATGCACCGAGATGTTTTTGGTGGCCTGGTAGGCAGCGAAGGCGTTGGACACGAAGTAGGCATCCTGGCTGGCACCACCATCTTTCCTGACATCCGATTGCCAGCGCGTGGCGATGCCCAGGCGCAGCTCAGGCAGCATTGGCAGGCTTGAATCGAAGCGCAGGTTGGCCAGCGTACGCGGCACCCATTCGTAGATGTCATTGCCATCCGGGCCGGTCAGATTGAGGCGGGTCAGGCCGAACGAGAGTCTGGCATTCTGCGTGATCTTGCCGGTGGCCTCGAATTCGATTCCTTTAGACGTTACATCCACGGGTACATAGTAGTACTGCCCGGACGCTGTCAGGCCGGCATAGGTGGCAAGCCCCTCCTGCTTGGCACCGAAGACGGCGACGGTGGTGAGCAGGCGCTTGTTGAGCCAGTCAGCCTTGAGGCCCGCTTCCTGGTTCACGCCCTTCATCGGGGCCAGATACACGCCGTTGATGTCTTCCTGATCCTGATTCTGGAAAATCTCGGAGTAGGAGACGTAGCCGAGGATGTTTGGCGTGATGTCGTAGGTGAGGCCGGCGTAAGGACTGGATTTGCTGGTGGTCGGGTAGTCTGTCGCGGAGCTGGTGTTGCCGTAGCGCGAGCTGCCTTCCCGCTTCAGGCGCACCGAGTTGAGCCCCACGATGGCATGCAGACGATCCGTGAGCGAGAGTCTGGAAGCGAGATAGACGCGGGCCAGTTCCTGTTTGCCGGTGGTGGTGGTGGCGACTGAGCCCCAGTTGGGTTCCGGATAGACGTCACCGCCATACGGAAAGGCCGGCAGCGGCTGCAGCATGTAAGAGGAATCAAAAGAGTATTCATCCGTATCGGTTTTTTCGGAGGAATAGCTCACGCCGGCAATCAGCTCGTGCTTGCGCCCGAACAACCCGAAAGTGCCGCTGATGTTGCCATCGACAAGATCGGTATCTGTCGTCGTGAAGCTGCCATAGGGCCAGCCAGAGAGCCCCGTGTTGTCATCGTTGAGACCACCGCTGAGCGCGTAGGCATACAGCAGGCGCGTATCTTCCTCGGCGTGGCGTTTGTTGTAGGTGAGCTTGCCTTCCCAGTCGTTGCCCAGCACCTGGGTGTATTCCACAAAAGCGGCGGTGGATTTGGTGTTCCAGTAGGTCCAGTCCTGCGAGGTGGAAGAAGAGGTATCGAACTCCGCCTGCCCGCCGTTCAGATAGTTCAGCACCAGCGAACCCCACATCGGGGATTTCTGGTGATCATCCTGATGGGTGACGCCCAGCGTGAGAACGCCGCTATCCCCGATCTGGCTGTCGATCACGCCGTAGAGGGTGAGGTCGCGGTTCTTCAGGTCGCGGGTATAGGAGTCATTATCCTGATAGGTCATTACGAAGCGGGCGGCCATCGAGCCATCCTGCGTGAGTACCTTGTTGTAGTCGAAGGCGCTGCGTTTTTTGCCGTACGAACCGGTCGACAGCTCGACTTCGCCTTCATCCTTGTTGGTGGGGCGCTTGCGTACATAGTTGATGGTGCCGGAAGCATTGCCGACCCCGGTCAGCAAACCGTTGGCGCCACGGATCACTTCGATCTTGTCGAAGAGAAAGGTGTCCAGCTGGCCGACGACGGTGCCCCAGGAGTTGGTGGTGCCCAGGCCATCAATCTGGGTGAGCTGGATCTCGAAGCCACGCGAGTTGAATGTCGCCCGGTTCGTTTCGTATTGCTCCACGTCGATCCCGGTGGCCATCTGCAGCGCCTTGTTGCTCTCGGTGATGCCGTAGTCGCTAAGTTCAGCGGTGTTGAGGGTGCTGATACTCTGCGGCGTATCCTTGATTTCCATCGCCAGGCCCGTGGCCCCCTTGGAAATGCGATTGGCACGCATGCTCGTGATCACGACCGGCGCCAGCTCATGCACCTCTTCTGCAGAAGTCCTGGCCGGTACTTTCTTGACCAGTACCGAGTTGCCGTCGATACCGGCCTCCAGCTCGCTGCCTGCCAGCAGGCGATCAAGTGCCTGCCGTGCGGTCATCTGCCCCGCAACGGCGGGCGCCATCTTGCCGGCCACCAGCGGTGCCGGAAAGCTCATCTGCAGATTGGTCTGCCGTGCCAGTTCATTGAGTGCCTGGCCCAGCGGCTGGGCCGCGATGTTGATGGTGACGGCGGCGGCTTCGGCTTTGGTGCTGCTCTGGGCCAGTGCCAGCGGAGCATGGCCGCCGGCCAGGGCGATCATGAGGGCGGCTGCCAGGGCGAGAGGGGTGGGCTTGAAGCGCTTGCTCAACGGCAGGGATTGCATCGGTGAAACTCCTCGTTCGGTAGGTGAGTTCAGGGGCTGCAGCGTGGGCACAAACCCCTTCTACCAATGAAGACGTATCACTTTCCGGAATCCTCATATTGCGAATGAGAATTTTTCGCATTATTTTTAGCGTGCTTCAAGTCCTGCGACCACCTCGGTCACGGACCCGTGCCGCACAAGGCGGACTGGCAACACCTTCGGCAGGCTCTCGGTAAACCGCTGAAACTCCTTCAGGCTGTAGCTGCCGCCTACCGGCAGGGCCGCCACGGCAGGGTCATGCACCACCAGGCCGGTGTGCACGTAGCGTTCAAATTCTGCAATCGCTTCGGCCAGGGGCGTCTGATCAAAACTCAGGCGCTCCTCCCGCCAGTTCGCCACGGCTGAAGGTGCAATGTTTCTCACCGGCCCCAGATGGCCGCTGGCGTCGGCCACCACCATCTGCCCGGCAGTCAGCTCCAGCGGTGCCTCCCCGGAATCTGGCGCTGGCGCGTGCTCCACGCCGGCATCTCTTGCCACGCGCACATGGCCCTGTTCCACCGCAACCACCGTCTGCCCGGCTTCCAGCCCGCTCTGTGTATGCCTGACAGAAAACCGCGTTCCCACCACCGTGATGCGCATGTTGCCGGTGAGCACATGGAAAGGCCGTTGTTTATCCGGATGCACGGTGAACATTGCCTGCCCATCCTCCAGCACGACTTCGCGGTGGTCGCGGAAAAGCCGTGCAGTTGTGCGTGTGGCGGTATCCATCTGCATGATGCTGCCCTGGGTGGCAGCGTCCGGCAAGGTGACCCTGAGCAACTCGCTGCGTGCGGTGACATAGGTCTGCTCGAAACCCGGCTGTTGCCGCCAGTATTGCCACACCAGCCAGGTGCTTGCCACGACAAGCACTGCGGCACAGGCTGTCAGCACCCGCGGCAGCCAGGCCTGCCACCATGGCTGCCCGCAACGGGTGTCTGCCCGCCGCTGGCGAGGCGCACGTCCAGCGGGGTGTGCGTCCGGTCGTGCAGGGAGTGGCACTGCAAGGCTTTGCTGCCCTTCGTTGAGGGTGGCCTTCAAGGCGGCTACATCATCATCGGGGAGCTGCTGCACGTCGCCGCGCAAGGCATCCATCTCTGCAAAAGCTTCCGCATGGCGCGGGTCAGCGTCCAGCCACGCCTGCAGCTCGGCCTCGGCCTGTGCATCCAGCCCTTCATGCTTGCGTACCACCCAGGTGGCCGCTTCGATATCAAGCGGGTCTTGCTCCCGGGCGAATGCCTCGAACTCGCGTTCGTCATCATCGGTGGTTTTCATGATGTATGCATCAGAATGGTTGTGTGCCTGCTGCTTCATGGAGGGCGCCGGTTTGTGCTGGGCTCTTGTTCAGGTAGACGCACGGAGCCCTGGATTCCTCATCCTCAAGCTCATCTGCAAGGTGGCAAGCGGGCTGGCAGGGAAGGGGGCGTATCCAGGCAGGCATCCTGTTCAGACGGCATCCCCGCGTAGCTTGCGTTCGCAGACCTTGCAGGCCACCATGCCGCGCACGATGTGCTTCTCCACCATGCTTACCGAGATGCCCATTTGCCGGGCGATTTCGGCATGGCTCAGCTCATCGAAGATATACAGCACGAAGGCGAGCTGGCAGCGCGGCGGCAGCGATTCTATCACCGCAACGTAGGCCTCAATGACTTGCCGCGAAGCCAGTGTTTCCTCCGGCTGCAGATGCTGTGGCGCCACGGGATGCTGGGCCTCTGGCAGCGCGTCTAGATCCTCATGCTCGCGCACTTCGGCGCGCCGGTACTGGTCGATCACCAGATTGCGGGCTGTGCGGTAGAGCAGGGCCCGTACGTTCAGCACAGCCCCGCCATTGTCCTGCAGCGTCAGCACCCGCAAATAGCTCTCCTGCAGCAGATCTGCGGCCACATCCCGGTCGTTGACCTTGCGGGTCAGGAAATTCAGTAATTCGCGGTAATGAAGTTCCAGCACAGCGGAATCCATGTGTTGATGATGCCCCCGGCCAAGCCCCCGCCTGCGCCTCCCTCCGGAAGAGTCTTGATGCTCTTCCGGGCATTGCCTTGGATTCCTGTGCCCGGATTCACTCACCAGGCTTTTATCGCTGCAGAACCAGCATGGCTTCTGCAGGACTTTGACTGATTACAATGAATTTAAACAGGAATCATTCTCATTTAACCATAAATGACTGGAAATAGGGCAAATTCACCGTACTACAAGCAGCAAGAGGACGTTTTTGCTGCCGGAAATCCCCACGAAAGCCGGGGGCTATGGCGCAGGTGGCGTAAAATCGCGGCCCGATAGCAGCATTCGGTTTCATGGGGGATTGCCTGTGATCCCCAGGAAGCTGCTGGATCAGGTATCAAGGAACTGAAGAATGGAAGCCGAACAGATTGATTCACTGCTTGCAAGCGTCAAGGAAGCCATTGGCATCAAGAATGGCATGCTCAGGCCGGCGCCCGTCACCCGTGTGGAGATTCCTGATGTTGCCGCATTGCGCAAAGGGCTGGGGCTCTCACAGGAAGAGTTTGCCTACCGGATCCAGGTCAGCGTGGGCACCCTGCGCAACTGGGAGCAGCAACGCCGCATGCCGACCGGTACCTCCCTGGCACTGCTGCGGATTCTGGAGCGCGAACCGGAGGCCGCCATGCGCGCCCTGGCCGGGCAGCACGCCTGAGGCGGGTGCAGAGGGCCGGGAAATAGAAGCCTGATTGCTCAGTGAATTTATATGGCATTAATTCAGCGGCGGGAGGAAAGGCGGGGGCAGTGTTTGGGGGCAATGCAGGATATTTGACCTGATCCCAGGGGCGTGCCTCCCCCTGTAGGGTATGCCTGCGATGGTTCAAAGTTTGATCATGCTCATCTGAGTGGCATTTCTGTGGCTGGTGCTTGCTGGCCGATATCTCATCCGGAGGTCTGCATGGGCCGTATCCGCACGATCAAACCCGAATTTCCGCAGAGTGAGAGCATGGGTCGCATCTCACGCGACGCTCGCCTCACCTTCATCCTGCTGTGGACCATGGCCGACGATGCCGGGCGCCTCAGAGGCCACCCCAGGCTCATCGCCAGCCTGCTGTTCCCCTGTGATGACGATGCCGGGGAGAAAGTCGAAAGCTGGCTTGCCGAGCTGGTGCAAGAGGGCTGCATCGCCCGGTATAAAGCCGATGGGCACCACTACATCGAAATCTGCCAGTGGCGAAAACATCAGAAAATCGATCACCCCACGGCTTCGCGTTTCCCCGAAAACAGCCAAAAAATTTTGCCTCTCGCGAATCCTCGCGAGGATTCCCCCCTGGATCTAGGAGAGGATCTAGGAAGGGATCAAGGAGAGGAGGGGATGGTTTACCCCGTTACGCCGCGGCCCAGGCTCGCCGCACCGCTCACGCTGCCAACACCGCGGACACCCCAACCCCGCTGCCTGCCGCCAGCTTCGACGTTGGCATGCCACGAGGAAACCGCAGGCCTTCTTGCCGACTGGTTTTGCCAAAGCGCCGCAACCGGCATTGCCAACGAACGTAGGGTGGATCTGGAGCGAAGCGACGATCCACCATCTCTGGCTACCAACACCGCGCCAATTTCACGTGAGGAATGGTGGGTTGCTGCGCAAACCCAGCCAACGTTCGAACCCGAATCCGCCACCGCCACGCCCCAAGCCTCGCCACCCGCTGGTTTGCGCAGGGCGCGCGCAGCGGAACAATGGAGCATCGCAGAATTGCGCCGATCCACCCTCCGCCGGGAGGGCGTAAACATTGTGGCTAAGATCAAACTCCGTGCACCGGAGGCACTCAGGTTCGAGTTTTTAAATACTTCAAGATACTCTTTTGTCATGTATGGAGCCGACCGCCTGAGCTGCGTTTGAAATTGAGAGCTTACGTGCGAACATGAATGCAGTCGATCACACGGCCAAGGGCCAAATCAGGTTCAATGGAAATGCTTCAGCATCCCAGCATGTCTGGATGCCCGGTAAGTTCGATTCTGTGGATCAGCGCCCTACAGATTTATCTGTGGAGAAGGGATGTTTGATGCAATCTGGGTTTATTCTTTGAATTTGTCCCAGAGCGCCTTGTTGAACCAGGCAGGTATCTGGTCGGTTTTCAGTTCCAGCTCAATACCATCAGTAACTTCTGCCAGCCAGACTTTGTCGCATCCAGAGTTGTCGAAAATGTAAGCGCGGTCGGTGTTCATGACTGCGTCAAAAAGCAGATCGAGAGATTTTCCGTAACGACTGACGATCTTGTCTTGATCTACAGGATGGCCTCCGGTCTCGACGCGATAGCGTACCCGGTCAATATTGATCTGAGGGTCTTCGGTTGCCACGAAATAGAGATATGTTCGAAATCCGCAGGCACGGGCTTTCCGAAGGAACTCTATCTTGTCGGGGAACGACATCACCGTCTCAAAGGTGAATGAAGTACCGGTCTCAAGTAGCTTATGTCTGATGAAATCGGCCAGTGCGGAAGCGTAATACGAGTCTGGTCTGATTGTGCCGAACTGCAGCCAGTTGTTTTCCAGACGCAGGTCTTGGGCTTCTTTCAGCCGGCCTTGTCGCGCTAGCAAGCTTGAGTTTGCCACAAACGCCAGAAGTTCATCCTGGGTAGCCGAGACTTCGAAATTCGCGAGATTGAGGGCAGCATCGGTTTTTAGTGCTTTTTCGATCTCGTCGGCGTTTACATATACGCCGAGCAAGCCTGCCGGCAGGTACTCCTTCAACGTGCTTTTGCCTGAACCATTCGGCCCGGCAAACATGCGCAGACGTGGCGTCGCCCGATTCATTTTTTGGGGCGTGACAACACGCGTTTTGAACCCGGGGCGACCTGGATGTGCTTAGGCAAAGATTTGATGATCCGGTGCGTACCATCCGCAGAGGTTTCTACCAGATTTCCGCCCTCAGCGACCACCAGCTTGCCTCCGGAGCTTAGGGCGTGCTGGTAGGCGCGTTTGAAAGCTGCGCCGGCTGACTCAGGAATGCTGCGCTCTAGGCGCTGCATGGCCTGTTCGCTCAGGATCGGTTTTCTTCCCATGATTTGCTGCCCTCACTGCTTTGTCTAAATGAGACTCTGACACATCCTGAAAGAATACATCATGGTTTTCTGCTTTTCACGAAAGCCAGTGTCCGACGCACGCGTTGCGGTTCCTGCGGCGCCAGATTGCGGCTGTGGTATGGATGCTATCTTTCACTTGATCCTCTCCCCTCCGCCCCATCTACGCCGAAATAGTATCGTCAGCCCGTCCGCCAGGGCCTGCTGGTGAATGCGCTTTCCCGAGCAACAGAGATCTGGAGTATCCCCATGAATCCCGCAATCGAACAGATGTATCAGCGCGTACTACCGCGACATCTATTTCCCGAAAGTGGCCCCCGTTGCCCGCAAATAGGGGGTTGGCTTCGACAAGTGAGCTTGCTGGCGCCGGGTGAGGGGTGAGCGAGTTTTTTTCCCCGGGCGTTAGAATGAAGGGGGAGGGCCGCACCGTAGGCCCTGCCTTGCCTGCGAGCAGGCTTACGATTGAAATAACTGTCAGGTCTTTATTCACGCGATGCGCATAATGATTACCGGGGCCTCCGGTTCTGGCACCTCTACGCTTGGTGCGGCACTGGCCCGCGCCTGGGGTGCCCGGTTTCTCGATAGTGACGACTATTTCTGGCTGCCCGGTGATCCCCCTTTCGTGGAGAAACGCCCGGCACAGGAGCGTCTTGGGAAAATTCTGGCTGATCTGCAACCCTGCGCCCGGGCGGTGCTTGCAGGTTGTGTCATGGATTGGGGCGAGGCACTGGAGAATTCCTTTGATCTCGTGGTGTTTCTGCAGGTACCGACGCCGGTGCGGCTGGAGCGCCTGCAGCAGCGCGAGCTGGCGAGATATGGCAGGGTGAATCGGGAGTTTCTGGTCTGGGCCGCGCAGTATGATGAGGGGCCGCAGGAGGGGCGCAGCCTGGCCAGACACAATGCCTGGCTGGGGCAAAGGCATTGCCCGGTGCTGCGGCTGGAGGGTGAGCTGACGCAGGCTGCACAGTTTGCTGCACTTGCCGAAACCTTATCGACACTTAGCAATGCAGGTGAGGCAAAGGTTTTGGCGCAGACCCTTCTTCCCGCGTCCTTCGGTGCGTCAAAAGCCTGAAAAGTGTCTTTTTCTGCGTCCACAGGGCTGAAAAAGGCGATTTCAGTGCGCTTGCCGGTTAATATCTGCCCTTGTCAATTCGAGTGAAAACAGCCACGCATGGAAAAAGTAGTCCAGGAAGCCAGACGTTATGCCATTGCCGCCGCCGTGCAATTGCCGGGGGTCAGTGATATCGAGTTCCAGTCGTCGTTGACGGAGCTGCGGGAACTCGCCAAGACGCTGGGCTATACGGTGGTGCAAACCTTTGTGCAAAAGCGCAGCGGGTTCGATACCACGGGCTATCTGGGTACTGGCAAACGGCAGGAGATCCGCTGCTACGTCAACCATGAGCCTTTGCCCGAGGGGATGGCAGAGTCCGCAGAATTGCCGGATTCCACTGTGTGGTTTGAACCATTTGACGGCGAGATCGAGGCGCTGCTCGTGGATCACGAAATTTCCCCTTCGCAGGCCCGCAATCTCGAAATCGAGGTGGGTTGCCCGGTAATGGACCGCACGATGGTGATCCTCGAGATTTTCCATCGCAATGCGCGCAGCCGTGCCGCGCAGACCCAGGTGGAGATTGCGCGCCTGGGCTATATGGCGCCGCGCCTGCGCGAGCAGGCCAAGCTGGCGGGCTCGCAGGGGCGCCAGAGAAGTGGTGTGGGGGGGCGTGGTGCTGGTGAGTCGCTGACCGAGCTGGATCGCCGCAAGGTGCGTGACCGCATCGCCGAGCTGCAGAAGGAACTCGAAATCATGGATGCCGAGCGCAGCACGCAGCGCTCGCGCCGCATGGTGCGCCAGGGGCTGGCAAGTGTGGCCCTGGTGGGCTACACGAATGCCGGCAAATCCACGCTGATGCGGGCGCTTACGGGCAGCGAGGTGCTGGTGGCGAACAAGCTTTTCGCGACGCTGGATACCACCGTGCGTGCGCTCTACCCGGAGAGCGTGCCGCGTGTGCTGGTCAGCGATACGGTGGGCTTCATCAAGAATCTCCCGCATGGGCTGGTGGCCTCGTTCAAATCGACGCTGGAAGAGGCGCTTGATGCTGATCTGCTGCTGCATGTGATCGACGCTTCAGATCCGGATTTCGAGCGCCAGCGCGAAGTGACCGACAGGGTGCTGGAGGAAATCGGTGCGAATGTGGTGCCGCGTCTGCGCGTGTTCAACAAGATCGACTTTGTGGGTGATGCTGCCGCCCAGGCCGAGCGTGAAGCCGAGCTGCGCGCCGCCTACCCCGATTGCGTGGTGATGAGCGCGCTGCGGGCCGAAGATGTGGCAACCATGCATGCGAAGATCGTGGCATTCTTTCAGGAGGATCTGAAGGAGGCCGAGATCTTCCTGCCGTGGTCGGCCCAGCAGGCACGTGGCCGGATCTACGCGAGCTGCGCGGTGCTGGAGGAGCGTTCCGAGGAGGAAGGCGCCTATTTCCGCGTGCGTGGCGATGAAATGGAGGTTGCTGCGCTGGCGACCGAGTATCCTGTTCCTGGCGCGGAAGTGCCCCGCGGACGGGTGAAAGAAGATTGGGAATGACACTCAAACACTCAATCAAAAATGCCGCCATCAAGGCGGCATTTTTTTCGCGAGAGTGAAAGAGCTTAATACGTGTGTTCGGCAGCCGGAAAGCTGCCATCCTTGACGGCTTTCACATAGCCTGCAAAGGCTGCATCGATGCTCTCGGCGCCGTGCATGAAATTGCGTACGAAGCGCGCCGTCTTGCCGGGAAACACGCCCAGCATGTCGTGCATCACCAGCACCTGCCCGTGGCAGTGAGCACCGGCGCCGATGCCGATGGTGGCCATGCTGGTCAGTGAATCGGTGAGTTCTGCGGCAAGCTGTGCCGGCACCATCTCGAAAACGATCATCGCTGCACCGGCCTGCTCCAGGGCGCGCACGTCGGTACGCAACTGTGCGGCGGCAGCTTCGGTCTTGCCCTGCACGCGATAGCCACCGAGCTGGTGCACCGATTGCGGGGTGAGGCCCACATGCGCACACACCGGCACGCCGCGTTCCACGAGGAAGCGCACGGTCTCGGCCATATAGGCGCCACCTTCGAGCTTGACCATCTGGGCGCCGGCAGCCATCAGGCGCACGGCATTGCGCATGGCCTGGGCGGGGCTTTCCTGATAGCTGCCGAAGGGCATGTCGGTGATCAGAAAGGCGCGCTTGATGCCACGTGTCACGCATTCGGTGTGATAGACCATGTGCTCCATCGTCACCGGCAGGGTGGAGGTCTGGCCCTGTACGGCATTGCCCAGGGAATCGCCCACGAGGATCGTGTCCACACCATTGCGGTCGGCAACTGCGGCGAAGCTCGCGTCGTAGGCGGTGAGCATGGCGATCTTTTCGCCTTCGGCGCGCAGTCTGGCGAGCGTGGTGAGGGTGACGGGCTTGGTGTTTTCGAGATAGCTCATGAGTGTCTCCGGGGCTTCACGCGTAGCTGAAGTATTCGCGATAGCTGCGCATGGCCATCAGGCGCTGCACGATCATTTCAAAGTCATCATCCTCATCGACGGGGTTGAGCACTTCGGCATTGATCACGAACAGGGGGGCTGCATCATAGGTGTGGAAGAAGCGCGCATAGCGTTCTGACACAGTGGCCAGATAGGCTTCGGTGATTTTGCGCTCGGCATCGGAGCCGCGCCTGTGCACGCGCTCAATGAGGGTTTCGGGCTGGGCCTGCAGGTAGATCACCAGATCCGGTTTGAGTGGGGCAGGGCGCAGCTGTTCGAAGATGCGTTTGTACAGGCGGGTTTCATCTTCGCCGAGATTCAGGCTGGCAAACAGCGGGTCTTTGTCGAGAATGAAATCGCTGACTACGCGCAGCCCCGCATCCAGCAGAGTACCGGCGCGTGCGAGCGATTCAGTGCGCTGAAAGAGAAATTCGAGCTGCGTGGCCAGCGCCCAGCGTTCGCGCTCGGCATAGAAGCGGCCCAGAAAGGGGTTGCGCTCTGGCTCTTCGAGCACGAGTTCGGTGGATAGATGCAGCGACAGGCGCCGAGCCAGACTTGTCTTGCCGGCGCCGATAGGGCCTTCGACAACGATGTAGCGGGCTTTGTCTAACATGGGAGGAGGTTGATTGTTTGAATTAAAAAAGGAATTAAAGAGGAATAGGCAAGGAATAAAACCTAGAACAAACGCGGATAGTGACGGATGGGCGGCAGTGGCCCGGTTCGTCAGGGATGCGCAGCTTCAGCTTAGAAGCTGTTCATGATCTTAC
>DBTS01000125.1:0-1758 GCA_002307175.1 Rhodocyclaceae bacterium UBA1310 | reverse complement strand
CTCCGGTTTCTGCGCTGCTCTTCAGCCCACTGACGCCTTCTCGCTACAGATCGTGAACAGCTTCTCAAAGGTATTGAACCATCAACAGGCCGGGCGTGTGTATGCCCCCTCGGGATGGAACGGAATCTTTCGCCCTGCCTCTTCATCATGCGCGGAAGATGAAATACACAGCCCCCAGCATGCACAGCATGGCCCATAAGTAGTCGAGCTTGAAGGGCTGGTCCATGTAATAAATGGAAAAGGGGATGAACACCGTCAGGGTGATCGCCTCCTGCATGATCTTGAGCTGGCCCAGCGAGAGGGATTGCGCGCCGATGCGGTTGGCCGGCACCTGCAGCAGGTATTCGAAGAGGGCAATGCCCCAGGCTACCAGCGCGGCAACGATCCAGGGGCGGTGCTGCATGTTCTTGAGGTGGCCGTACCACGCAAAAGTCATGAACACATTGGATGCGACAAGTAATCCGGCGGTTTTCATCCAGATGGGCATGGTGGGTGTCTCCCGGTTAATCCGTCAGGCGCTGGATTCCCTGGTCATCCAGCGTGGCGATGAGGTCTGCAACGCGGCCACGCCCAGGGATCAATGTCTGGGGGGCCAGTTCGGCCAGCGGGCTGAGCACGAAGGCGCGTTCATGCATGCGCGGATGCGGCACGATGAGGCTTGGCGTATTGATCTGTGCATCTCCGTAGAGCAGCAGATCGAGATCGAGCGTGCGCGCAGCATTGCGCGCGCTGCGCTGGCGCCCGAAATGGCTTTCGATGGCGAAAAGGGCTTCAAGCAGGGCCGTTGCGCTGAGCGTGGTGGAAATCTCTGCCACGGCATTGATGTAATCGGGCTGGTTTTCCACGCCGGGGCCAATTGGCGTGGTGCGGTACAGCGAGGAGTGCCGCAGCAGCGTGCAGGAATCCAGTGTCGCAAGTGCTTCAAGCGCCCCATGCAGTGCTGCAAGGGGCTCCCCCAGATTGGCGCCGAGGCCAATCCACGCCTGGGTTGCCACGATGCTCACGCCTCGGCGGAAGCCGTCGGCTTGCGGCGCGGGCGCCGGCGACGACGGTTGGCATCAGTGGGGCGGTCTGCCACGAGCATCTGTTCGCGGGCATCCGTATCGGCGTTGGCAAAGGCATCCCACCAGTCAGGCAGCTCAGCCTCGATTTCACCGGATGCGGCACGCAGGCGCAGGAAATCGTAACCGGCGCGGAAACGTGGCTGTTCGAGCAGGCGAAACGGCGCCTTGCCCCAGCGCTTCTCGAAACGCGGCTGCAATGCCCAGATTTCGGTGATGTCGGCAGCGATGCGGCGTGTGATCGCCAGCTTTTCAGCCTGCGAGGCGAGCACATCATCCATCGCGGCGAACATTGCCGGCTGGGCGTGTTCGCCATTTTCCTTGCGTGCTTCAAAGCGCACGATCACCTGGCCCCACAGCAGTGTGGCGAACAGGAATCCCGGCGAGATGGCTTTGCCGGCGCGCACGCGGGAGTCAGTGTTTTCCAGTGCCAGCCACACGAAGCGTTCGCCCTGCGGCTGCTTGAGGATCACGTCGAGCAGCGGCAGCAGGCCATCATGCAGACCTTCATCGCGCAGACGCTTGAGGCTGGTGACAGCGTGCCCGCTGGCGAGCAGCTTGAGCATTTCGTCAAACAGGCGGGCGCTGGGCACGTTCTGCAGCAGCCCGGCCATTTCGCGGATCGGCTTGCTCGTCACAGGGTCGATGATCAGCCCCAGCTTAGCGGCCAGACGCACGGCGCGCAGCATGCGCACCG
>DBTS01000029.1 GCA_002307175.1 Rhodocyclaceae bacterium UBA1310 | reverse complement strand
ACCGTGGTCGGCGTGCTGATCGAAGTGCCGGTGATGCTGCTGGTGGTGCGCGTGGTCAATGCGTCAAAGGGCTGGTACGAAGGTTCGCGTGCTCATATAAGGAATTCAAGCAGCCTGTGAGCCTGCCTGAGGAGGCTCGATCCTGCCTTTGCAGCAAAATCAGGAACTTTTTTATGGTTCATCCGGCTTGGTGGGGCACAGGGCAGGCTGGAGTGCATTTACTCAGTTAGGGAGTGGTGGAAAATCGGCTACAGCACATTCCGCCAGGCCCGGATGATGAGTGATGTGTCCCGGAATGCCCCCAAAAGTAGGGTGCAATGAACGCAGTGAATTGCACCGAACGAGTAGGCGTCCGCAAATTCACGCGGAAGGTGCAATTCGCTGGCGCTCATTGTCACCCTTGTACAAAAGCCGCGTCTGTTGCAGCAGCGATTCCCCGACCCACACGAAAGTCTGAAGGGCCTTTATATCTGGCCGGTAGCTTGCCGGCGGCTCATGCCGGTGAGGATGACACCTCCGAGAATCAGCCCGAAACCGGCGATGTGGAAGATTTTTGGTGCTTCACCGATCATTGCCCAGGATTCCAGCGAAGCAAACAGCGGAATCAGGTAGATGGTGACGCTGGCGCTGCTGGGGCCGATGGATTTCACCAGCCTGTCGTAAAACGAATATGCCGCAAGGCTGGGCACCAGTGCCAGGAAGGCGAGCAGGAAATACAGGCGGGCATCGCCGAAATCCGGCGCGTGTCCGTGCATGCTCTCCAGCAATGCGAACGGTGCCAGCGAGAGGGCGCCGCCGCCCACCAGGGCAAACAGGCGGACGGTTGCCGGCAGGGTGGGGAGGGGATGTCTTTTGCATAGCACGGTGTAGGCGGCCCAGCCGCAGGCGGCGAGCAGCACCCACAGGTCACCGGAGCCAAAGCGCAGGTGGGCGAGTGCTTCCGGGTTGCCCTGGGTGAGCACCAGCAGTACGCCGCAGACCGCTGCGAGAATGCCGGAGACGCGCATCAGGCCCAGGCGCATCCCCCACAGAATTGATTCGGCAAGCATCACCAGAATCGGGCAGGCGGCAAAGATCAGCGCCACGTTGATCGCACTCGTATCTCTGGCGCCCACGTATTGCGGGGCGACGGACAACCCCATGCCAAGCGCGGCGAGCACGGCCAGCTGTTTCCAGTGTGCCAGCAGCACGCGGCGGTAGGCCCAGGCGAGTGGAGCCACCATCGGGCAGAGGATCAGAAATGCCAGCAGCCAGCGCCCAAAAGCCAGAAACACAGGGGGCATGGCAAGGCTGGCAGCCCAGCGCACTGCCACCATGTTGGCGGCGAACATGGCCGGGGTGGCGAGGATCAGGCTGATGTCCGCGTAGGAGGTGGAACTGCCACGGCTGGCTGCGATTTCTGACACGAATGACTCCGGGGGTGGTGAGAGTGCTGAAAGTCCGTGGCACGCACGCATTCCGGATAGGGGAAGGTGGTTGCGGGCTCATCTCTGTGCCTTGTGAGCACAGCGGCATGGTATGCCTGAACGCCCGGAATTGGATTCTGTAATCACCTGCTGGGAGTGCTTTAATCAGAAGAAAATTCTTTATTTAATATTTTCAGGAGATAAAATATCTTCACTAGGCTTGGAACAGGGTAAAGCGTTCATGAAAGACGGCCAGCTCGATGAAATTGACCGCAAGATCTTGCGGACCCTTGCGAAAGATGCGCGGATCAGCAACCAGAAGCTGGCCGAGGCGGTGAATCTCTCGCCCACGCCATGCTGGAACCGCGTCAAGGCGCTGGAAGACGCGGGCGTGATCACCGATTACGTGGCGATACTGGATCAGGCTGCACTTGGCCTGCCCGATATCGTCATCATCGAGGTGACGCTGGATCACCATGATGAAGATCTGCTGGCGCGCTTCGGCTCGGCGCTGGCAGAGCTGCCGGAAGTGATGGAAGCCTACCTGCTGACGGGAGAATATGATTACCTGATCAAGGTGGCCGTTTCCGGCACGGCGGGATACGAGCGGTTTTTGCGCCAGAAGCTGCACAAGCTGCCGGGGATACGCCAGAGCCGTTCCACCTTTGCGCTGAGATGCCTGAAGCGGGCGCATTCTGTAACGCCCTGAGGTGAATTTTTCCTGGGTGCATGCGGATTTTGGTTTAGCCGTACAGCTCGGAATCCAGATGGCGAATTCAGGCGCAAGATTCGGAGTGTTGTTGCCTTGCTCTGCCTCTAGAATGATTTTCGATGGAGCACCAATGCTGCGTATCGGAGGCTGAACATGGTGGGGCAGAAACAGGAACTCGCTGCAGTGGTACTGGGTGATCCGCGCTGGGCTGCGGTGGTGGCGCGTGATCGGGAGGCTGACGGGCAGTTCTTCTTCGCGGTGCGAACAACGGGTGTGTATTGTCGCCCTTCATGCGGAGCCCGCACGCCGCGCCCTGAAAACGTGGTTTTCTTCCTCTCGCCGGATGAGGCCGAAAAAGCCGGATTCCGGCCCTGCCGGCGTTGCCACCCGGAACAGTCCTCCGAGGGAGGGCGGTACGCTGAATGGATCGTCGCACTATGCCGGCTGATCGAAGCCTCCGACACCATGCCGAGTCTGCAGACTCTGGCGGACACTGCGGGCATCAGCAAATATCATTTGCAGCGACGCTTCAAGGCGGCAACAGGGCTTAGCCCAAGGGCCTACGGGATGGCACACCGGGTGCGGAAAGTACGTGGGAGCCTGAGCGCAGGCAGCCATGTCACCGAGACGATCTATGCTGCTGGCTACAGTTCAAGCGGGCGCTTTTATGCCGATGCGGATCAGATGCTGGGGATGACGCCGGGCGCTTTCCGCAAGGGCGGTGCGAACGTTGAGATCCGCTTTGCAGTGGGCGAATGTTCCCTGGGTGCCATCCTTGTGGCGGCGAGCGGGCGGGGAGTCTGCGCAATTTCACTGGGCGATGACCCGGAGAGATTGGTGCGTGATATGCAGGATAACTTTCCGCACGCCAACTTCGTGGGTGGTGATGCCGGTTTCGAGCAGATGGTTGCCAGGGTGGTGGGCTTTGTGGAGCAGCCCGGCCTGGGGCTGGATCTGCCACTGGATGTGCGCGGCACGGTATTCCAGCAGCGGGTGTGGCAGGCCCTGCGTGAGATTCCACCGGGCAGCACGACCACGTATTCCGAGCTTGCCCGGCGCATTGATGCACCCCGCGCGGTACGGGCGGTGGCAGGCGCCTGTGCGGCGAATCTGCTGGCGGTGGCGATTCCCTGCCATCGTGTACTGCGTCTTGATGGCAGCCTTTCCGGTTATCGCTGGGGGGTGGAGCGCAAGCGCGCCCTGCTGCTGCGTGAGCGGGATAATGCCGATGAAGCTTGATGTGCAACTGAGGCTTCCCGATGGTTTCCGCAAGGAAGACATCCTCGCGTTTCATCGTCGTGATTCACAGGAAATCGCTGAGCGGGTGAGGGAATTCTGTTTTGAAAAGGGCCTGATCTGGCAGGGTGCGCCAGCCTGCCTGTTGATCCGCTTTGAGCCTGGGCGGGTGGATGCAAGCTTGGCAGGCTACGGTGAGCCTGCTGCTGACGGGCAGGTGGCTTTTGAGGCGATGGTGCGGCGCATGCTGGGGCTGACACAGGATGTGGAGGCATTCGAGACACGGCATCGCGGGCATCCGCAACTCGGTGTGCTTCTGGAGCGGCAGGCGGGGCTGCGCGTGCCGGCGGCTGCGACGCCATTCGAGGCGCTGACCTGGGCGATCACCGGTCAGCAGATCAGCGTGCATGCGGCGGTTGCGCTGCGACGTCGGCTGATCGAAGCGGTTGGCATGCGATACGTGGGTGAAAGCGCTGGTGGATGCCTGGATGGAAACGCAGAGGGTTTGCTGTGCTATCCGGCGGCGGAGCAGATTTCTCGTCTGACTGAAGCTTCGCTGCGTGCAGCAGGATTTTCCCAAAGCAAGGCGGGTACCCTCCTGGCGCTCTCCGGGCGTGTCATGGATGGCTCTTTGCCACTGGATGCCTGGGCGCAGCGTTTTCCGGATGCCGAGTGGGTACGCCAGCAATTGCTGGCGGTGCGTGGAATTGGCCCGTGGACCGTCAATTACGCCCTGCTGCGCGGATTCGGCTGGCTTGATGGATCTCTGCATGGGGATGTCGCCGTGCGGCGAAGCCTGCAATCCCTGCTGGCCTCTCCGGAAAAGATCACGGAAGCTGCAACGCAGACCTGGCTGGCGCAGTTTGCGCCGTGGCGGGCATTGGTGGCTGCACACCTCTGGGCCGCGCAATCGACTCTGGTGATGTGAGCAAGGATGCCGGGGCACATCGCCAGAATCAGGACGCAGTTCTGATGATGTCCCCAAAAGCCCCGTTATGCCTAACTATGCCCGGCTAGGCCGAGCGGCTGACGATGGTGGAGTAGATCTTTTCCAGCAGCGTCAGCGCGCCGCGATAGCCGACGTAGGAGCGCGACAGAACCACCTCGTAAGAGGTCGGGAAGCCGACTTCGATGATCACGCCCTTGAGTTCCTTGGCCAGATCACGCTCCCAGGTGGTGCCGAAGATGATGGGCGGCTTGTGGCCGAAATCGGTCTGGCGCAGGCTCTGGTGAATGGCGTAGCTGTCTTCCTCGAAATCGACTTCGGTGGCGACATCGTCGGCAATCCTGCGGTACTGGGCGCGGATCTCTTCGCGGAATTCGTCGGGTGGGTTGTCGGTGATGATCTGCCGGGCGGGGATCAAGCCGAGCTGGTTGACGAGAAACCGCGTGAGGGCGAGGTTGTAGGTGGCGTCCCCGATCACTGCAAACTTTGCCGGC
Organism: Rhodocyclaceae bacterium UBA1310; assembly: GCA_002307175.1. GTDB lineage: Bacteria > Pseudomonadota > Gammaproteobacteria > Burkholderiales > Rhodocyclaceae > Uliginosibacterium. The sequence goes on along the minus strand of DBTS01000029.1, from coordinate 7,413 downwards.
AGGCCCCACCAGTATTCGGCGTAGAAATCGGTGAAGTCCTCCAGATACTTGTAGTACCGGGCTTCCTCATCGGCGATGAAGGCTTCTGCCTTGTCGCGTGCCGGGCCGGCAGTGATGCCGGCGAAATCGAGCACTTCACGCAGAAAGCGCGCCGTTTCATTGGAGCCTATAGGCAGTACTGGAACATGCAGAAAAGGCTGGCCGTATTTGTGCTCCAGATGCCGCGCAGTAGAAAGCCCTAGCCACGGCCCGACCACAAGATTGAACTGCGCAGTAGGAATGGCTTTCCATTCGGAAACGCCCTTTGATTCCGGCCCGAACAGCACGTTCACCTGCAGGCCGGCACCTTCTAGCACACGCTTGATCTCGGTGAGGTCGCCGCGCCAGAAGGTGTTGTGATAGGGCAGCAGTGACCACAGGTTGACCACCCCGGTTTGCTGCTCCCCGGCATAGTCCCCGACGAACTGGTCGATGATGGCGCGGGTCACCAGTTCGTGGCCGGTGAAGTTGTTGCCTTTGAAGCCACCGGTCTCGGCGTACACGATGGGGATGCCGCGTTCCTGAAACGGCCGTACAACGGCGCCGATATCATCGCCGACCAGATCGGAGATGCATCCGGTGAGCACCACGAACAAATCCGCATCAAGGATTTTGAGACCGGATTCGATCAGCTCTGAAAGGCGTTCTGCCCCGCCAAATACAACTTCGCGTTCGGAGGCGTTGGTGGAGGGCACTACAGCACCACCGCCGTAGCCGCCGCCCTGGAAGCCGTTGTAGAAGGCGAGGTTCATGAACTGCTTGTCGGCGCAGCCCGGCCCGCAATGGGTGATGGGAATGGCCCGGGGAATTGCCGCCACACTTTGCAGGGCGCCGATGGCGCAGCCGTAGCGGATCTGCTCGATGGAATTGGTTTTGGCCGGCGCAAGGCTGGCGGGCGGGAGATCCCGAATCTTGGTTTCTACGATGGACATGGCTGAAGATTTCTCCTGTCAGACGCTGCGGGCGAAAAGGAAGGGGTCTTTCTGATCCAGCCACCATTTTTTGTACGGCAGCTTCGTATGCGCGGCGAGATCCTGGTGGTATTTCTTGTGTGCAAGCACATCCAGAATCGATTCACCGAGGTTCAGCATGCCCTGGTAGCCGACGGCGTGGTGCTCGTCACCCAGCGGGATAGCCGGGATGCCCAGCCGAGCCGCGAGTGGTGCCAGCCCGTTGTGGCGAATGATGATGAAGTCTGGCTTGACGCGTTGCAGGAGTGCGAAGAACTGATACTGCTGGCGGTTACCAACGGTGAAGTTGTCCACCTCACCATACTGGTCGATCAGGTGGGCGAGGGAATCCTCGCGGGGGTCCTGGCTGTCATAGACCGGGTCGTGGTGGAAAACCAGCGAGCCGTCGACTTCCACCCCCAGTTCGCGCAGTACGCCGATCAGCCCGTGGGCGTAGGCTGAGCCGGTGGCCACATAGCCTTTCTTGCCCTTGAGCTTTTCGCGCAGCTCCGCCAGTTTGGGCTTTACACGCGCATGCTCATTGCGGATATAGTCTTCGGCCTTGCCTTCACGGTTGGTGACGCGTGCGATCTCGCGCAGCCACGCATCCGTGCCGGCGAAGCCATAAGGCATCGGCGCCTTCACTTCCGGCACACCGAACTCCTGCTCCAGCCCGGCGGCAAGATAGGATGACAGGGTGTAGCAGAAGCCCACGGTGGCCGCCGCTTCAGACATCTGTGCAAGCTCATCCACAGTGGCCATATCCACCACGTAGTTCACGCGCAAGCCCAATTCTCCGAGTATTGGTGAGAACACATCGGAGCCCCACAGGTTGATCACATTGACCAGATCCTCCTGCTTTTTCTCGGGATTCTTGCGTACGATCTGGCGCAGGATGCCGTGCTGGGTGGCGTCGAAGCCGGTGCTCCAGTGCTTGGATTTGAAGCCCTCGCAATGCAGCGGGATAACCGGGATGCCCAGTTCCGCTTCAAGTGCTGTGGCAACACTTTCCACATCGTCGCCAATGATGCCGGTGGCGCAGGAGGTGCCAATGAAGATGGCTTTGGGATGGTGGCGCTCCCAGGCGTCCCGGATCGTCTGCTCAAGCTTGGCAATGCCGCCGAATACCATATCCTTCTCGCGCAGATTGGTGCTGATCAGGTGCAGGTTCTGCACCGGTAGTCCGCGCATCGCCAGCCCGTTGCGGAAGATGGAGTTGTAGATCACCTGACCGGCCCCGCAGCCGATGGGGGAATGCTGGATGAGTACGGCATCGCGCACGTTGCCGGCCTGGCATTCCACCATCTGTTCGCTGCAGATTGAGCCCTGGGTGAAAGGCCCCCGGAGTTCGCAGATGCGCCTGGCCTTGGGGCCGCACTTGGAGGCGCAGCCACCACGGGCATACGCTGATTCGTGTGACAGATCGGAGGCTTTGCCATCCCACCCGATGATGGTACCTAGCCGTTGTTCGCGGGTTTCGACCACGGCGGTTTTAAGATTGATCGGCATGGCTGACTCTTTTCTCAGGCGTTGGCAACGAGGCGTTCGGAGCGGCGTTCGATCTCAATGAGCTGGTCGGCCCAGCCGGCAGACCAGGCGCGCAGTTCCTTGGCGTCAAGAGGCGAGGGCACCTTCGATTCGGTATGCCCGGCAATCCGCTTGGCCAGCCGCCGATAGATGCCTGCCTGCTCGGAGTGGGGGGCAGCCTCGATGGTGGTTTTGCCCTGCAGCTCGGCCTGCGTGACAGTGAGCGAACGTGGAACATATTCGACCACCTGTGTCTGGGTCTTCTCCACAAAGTCGTCGATGATCTCGCGGTGAAAATCGGTGTTGATCGAGTTGGCGATGACACCGCCGAGCAGTGCGCCGCCCTTGTTGGAATAGGTCTGGATGCCGCGGAAGAGGTTGTTGGCGGCATAGATCGCCATGAAGTCTGCCGAGGAGATGGTGAACACATGTTCGGCAATGCCTTCGCGCACTGGCACGGCAAAGCCCCCGCAGACAACGTCGCCGAGCACATCAAAGATCACGTAATCGAGATCCAGCTCTTCGAAGATATCCTGCTGCTTGAGCAGCTGTACGGCCGTGATGATGCCGCGCCCGGCGCAGCCCACGCCAGGCTGTGGGCCACCGGCCTCCACGCAGTAGACGCCGCGAAAACCCTGGAAAATCGCGTCGTGGGCATCTACCCGGGAATTCTCGCGTAGCAGATCAAGTACCGAAGGAATGTACTCCCCGCCGCGCAGGGTGTTGGTGGAGTCGGCCTTGGGATCGCAGCCGAACTGCATCACCTTGTAGCCAGCCTCGACGAGTGCGGCGCTGATGTTGGAGGTGGTGGTGGATTTGCCGATACCACCCTTCCCGTAGATTGCGATTTGCTTGGTTTTCTTTCCCATGATACGTGCTTCCTTTCGCGTGGTCGGTTGCGAGCTAAAAGGGTTTGATGATCTTTGTGGCGGTTCGCGCTGGCTCAAGCGGATCTGCCGGCTGTCAGCCGTGTGAAAAGGTGGAGGCCGTAAATGCGGCAGGAGGAATACCGTAGAGTGCTTCGGAAAAATCGCTGATACCTGGGATGCCACAGGCATCCGCACGACAGCGCTGGCAGTGGCTGAATACCGTGAGATGGTGGCCTGCCGTGGTGCGGGCAGTGTGCAGGGTGTTCGCATCGGGCGCCTGCATGTTGGAAAAATGGTGCTGTGGAATCAGCGGAATGATGTTGATTAGCGAAGCACCTGCCGCTGCCACGGTCTCGGCTATCTGGGCAACGTGGTTGTCGTTGATGCCGGGCACCAGCACGGTATTGACCTTCACCGTGGCACCGGCTGCAACCACCCGACGGATTCCATCGAGCTGGTTGGCGATGAGAATCCGCGTGCCCTCCTCGCCTTCCACCGCTTTTTTGCGATAGGCGATGCGCGGTACGATCCTCGCTGCTATCGCGGCATCAACGGCGTTGACCGTTACCGTCACGGTGCTGACGCCGGCTGCCACCACACGTTCAGCTTTCTCTGCAAGCAGCAGCCCGTTGGTGGAGAGGCAGTTGATCAGGCCCGGATAGGCGGCATGAATCTTTTCAAAGGTTTCAATGGCGTGATCCGTGGCCAGGGTGTCGCCCGGCCCTGCGATGCCAATCACTGAAATTTCCGGGCACAGCTCCAGTGCGCGTTCCACCACAGCTACTGCCTGCGCCGGATGCAATAGCTGGTGTGCCACGCCCGGGCGCTGATCGCGGGCATTGAAACCACGCTTGCAAAAAGCGCAGAAGATGTTGCATGCCGGGCTTACCGGCAGATGCAGGCGCCCGCTTTGCGCATGGGCTTCGGGGCTGAGGCTGAAGCATGGATGGCGGCCCTCAAGATGCGGAAAGGGGTGCGGAAAGGGAGAAGGAGAGAGGGCGGGGGCGGTGGCAACGCGCAGTTGCTGGCCGGGGCACATTGAGGCCCCTTCGCAACCTTCGGCCTGGGCGACGGAGATGATGCGGCGCATGGTTCAGGCCACCGTCCGGCGGACGACAGTGTGCGAGGCGTCTTCCAGGGCGCCGCTTCTGATCAGGCGTTGCAGCGCCGAATCAATGAAATCCGGTATGACGTAGGATTGAATTCCGCGTGCTGCGAGGCGCTGGATCGCACCATAGCCGATCTGTGCGGAAACTACCGCGCGGCAATCGGCAACGAGACCGATAGTCTGCTCCATGCGGTCTTCATCGTGGCCTTCGCCTTCTTCCACCGCTGTGCCGCAGGCTGGCTGGTTGCTGCGGCGCTCCAGATAGCGCACCAGTCGGCCTTCAATCTCGCAGACAACGAACTGGGTGGTTCGCCCGAAATGCTGGTGGACGGTTTTTCCGTCAGCACTGGAGATGGCAATCCGGATAGGGGCTTTCGTTGTTTCCGGGCGGGAGGAATCTGTGTTCGGAAGACCTTCGGCAGAAGGGTGGCCCAAAAGACTGGCAGTCTGTGAGATAGACATTTCCATGCACTCCGGGTAGGTATCGATGACATTTTTAATCTACCGACACCGCCATACGTGCTGGAACTAATTAATTCGTCTATCCAAATCAGGCGTGTTTTTTTAAATTTGGCTTAAACCCATGATGTACAAGGCGTACGTAACGATACTCTGCAATGTACTTTTGTCATGGATCAATATTTGATTCGGCAGCTTAATGAATGAGGTTCATCCGACTTTGCTGCAGGTCAATGTTTGGCTTGTGCGACGTAAAAAAACACGGAAGGTGCAATTTGTTCTTGCTCAATGTTCGCTTCGTCACCCTTGAAAGACGTCTGTTTGTGCCAAAGGCGTAGGTTGGAAAAGCGAAGCGCCTTCCGACGCATGGTCGTTGGGGCAGTCGGATGATGCTGCATGAATCAGTGCCGGTATTGAATCTTCCAATATCTGATGCTTGCGCCCTCGGGGCAGAGGCTTGACCGGTGCAACTCTGCGTCGCTCCATTGTGCCCTCTGGCGAGGCGCCCTTTCGCAAACCTATTAATATGCCAATGATGTTGGGTGGTTTTGTGTGAAAAACCACTATTCTGCACATGAATTTGATGCGGTTTTTATGGCTCGTGGGTGGTGGGTCGTCGCTACGCTCCGGACTCCACCCTATGGGATTGACAGGCTTTCGCGCCGCGTTTTTCGCAGGGTGTCAATGAGCGCAGCGAATTGCACCTTTCGCATGGTTTTACGTCGCACAAGTCGATTTGGAAGTTTCCAAGTGTTGACAGTAAAAACGGTATCTACGCAAATCGGTTGGCATGTCAATAGAGTAAGTAGGGAAGCCGTAGGCGCCTCCCAACGCTTTGTTACGCTACATCTTTCGCTGCGGGGTGATGAGCAAAAGCGTACTACTTACCCACACAAAAGTTTGAAGGATCTTTCAGGCGAAGTACCATAGCAGCCACACGATGACTGCAATGATTATCAGCACGGTGCCGATGTTCCAGGATGACTTTCCCTTCGAAGCATTCTTGCTGCTGTCGGCACCCCAGAAGACGCTGAACAGGGCACCGACCCAGTTCGTGCCAAACACAAAACCCATTACAGTGAAGATCATCAGGAGAGCCAGAAACGAATGGATGGTGAGGTGCGCGGTCATCCATCGCATCAGGGCGTATTCAGAATTGTTTTTGAATGTGCTGCTTACTGCAAACAGACATATGCCGATGATTGTGGCCGTAAAGGCTCCCCACATGGCGGAGCCAATTCGATTGACAAAGGTTATCGGCGTGCTGTGGGGGCGATTGTTCTGCATGAGTGAACTCCAGTGCTGAATTATTGCGTGGTGTTGCCTGGTGTCCGGCAAAAAACAAGAATACAAAATATGCCAAACGTTTTATGTGCTTTATGTGTTTACATTTGCGTGCCAAAGAAAGCCGTTTGGCGTTCCTTCAGGTCGAAGCAGGATTGAACGCAGTGCAGGCGCATTCTGCGGGAGAACCTGTTTTGTATACGATGGCTGCAAGATACGTTTCCTGCATGCTTGATGCGGTGGAAGCGGTGGCAAGCGAAGGCGACTGTTATCGCCTGTCTGGCGGGAGTGGGAATACCAATGTGTGGCAGGCCAGAAAGGGGAGAGGGTAAAAGGCCTAAAAGCGGGCTGAGTTTTGCTGCGAAGCTGATGTCACGGGTCGAGCCACATGTGGGCACACGATACCCTGGATCACATTATATGTGGTTCAAGTGACCTGTGCGTGGGCCAGTGCCCCGGGGACTTCATCCGGGCGCTGCCTTCGACCAGAATTGCCCGGTTTTTGCCTTCTTGTTTTGATGCAAGGGTATGTTTTAATGTAGATATGTGGCGACACTGTGATGTGTGAGAAAGGCGACGACTGGTGTGACTTTTCGCCAGAAGGGGGCAATTCCCCGAGCGAAGGTGAAGTGGCGATGGGTTCTGCAGGGCAGAGGATTTCGCAAAAAAATGGGAGCGAATGCTCCCATAAATTCCTCAGGAATGAATGCCGCTTATCAGCGGTCAACAACCTGAACGTCAGTGACCTTGTTGTCCTTGTCCAGATCAACGTAGACCAGTTCCTGCTGATCGTTGGGGCTGGCGAGTTCATAGACCATAGAGTGGGTGCCGCTCATCCAGCGGGTGACGTTTTCCGGGGCGCCCAGCGTCTGGGTTACTTCGGAAGCGTCAGTACCGGCGCGCACCTGGTCGATCTGTGCCTGCGTGACGTGGTAGCTGGTGGAAGCGGCAAAGCTGGCTTGTGCTGCGAAGGCAAGACCAAGGGAGGCGGCGATAACGAGTGCATTGCGTGCGTTCATGATGACATCCTTTACTAATCTGTTTGGGGGCGGGCATAGCGACTGTCCATGAGTGTCAGATTAATCGCGCTACCTTAAATGAATCTTAAGTAGCCATGATGTTTGAAATTCCCAGGGTTTTTTTAGAGGGAATATTGAGGTTCCCTCTGTTTTTCGTC
>DBTS01000068.1 GCA_002307175.1 Rhodocyclaceae bacterium UBA1310 | reverse complement strand
CGCAGACTTTTGCAAGAGGCTCAATCTTTACAAAAAAGAAAAGATTGAAAATGTAATTTCAAAATCGCGCCTCGAAAAATTACCTTTTCGCATCGCCAATCAATGACAGGTAATTTGTGTAAAAACTGAATTCGGATATTCATCATGCCTGCTGTAAATGGTTTTGCTCTTGAGATTATTGAGCGCTGTAATTATTACTGTAAATTTTGCATTAGATCATCATCCCCGTTAGGTCTTCATCAATTATCATTCGTGGAACTTGAGGGTCGACTGAATATATTGAGGAAATATTTCAACAATTCTTCCTTTGTAGCTTTAACTGGCGGAGAGCCTTTTCTTCATCCCCAACTAAACATGATGCTCAATTTAATTGGAGACTGCGGCATCAGCTGTTCTCTCACAACAAATGGTAGTGTATTTTCAGATGACTATTTCGATTCATTAAAACGCAACAATATTTTTACTATTGAGGCTCTTGCAAAACTATTTTTTGACAAGATTGCTCAAAAAATGATCAATTATCCATAGTTTTATTGCGAAACATGCAGTTTTGCGTTGCGCAAAAATCTTATTAAAAAATGAAAATCCTCCAAAACGCGTCAAACGGGCTTGTGGCGACTTTTGGCATGTCTTGGCTTCTTGGCACCAAACGTGCGGTAATCGCTCTGCAGAGGCTCGTTTAAAAGTTATTTTTTGTTTTGCAAGAGGCTCTATTGTATCCTTGGACGGATCCAGTTCAGAATTGCACGATAAGATAAGGGGATTTCCCGGAGCCTTCCAAAGGGTGAAAGATTTTGCAACGGAACTATCAAATAGAAAAATTAGTTTTGGTTTTAATATAACTGTATTTAGTGAAAACTACCATGATATAGACAATACCATTAAGACGGCGTTAAATTTCAACCCTGATAATATTTCTATCTCACCCGTACGACCGAGTGGCCGTGGAGGGCAATTGTCGACTGATTTAGAATTGCTCAAAAAAATTATTTTTGCAGCAAAAAAGTGTTCACAAATAGATCCGCGTATAAGCATAATGGAACCATTGCAGCAGTATTATTTCCCGCGCGAAAATAAATACACACATGGATGTAATATGAATGCGGGAGTTTTGCATATTTCTGTTGATGGTAGCATGAAGCTTTGTACCGCACATGACGATATAATTGGGCACGTCGATCAGTTGACCGCTGAAAAGGCAGAAATTATTAATTCTACTTTCACAAAAATTCAATCTCGTTCTGATCTTATTGGAACATGTGCAAAGTGTTCATACAAGGATGCCTGTGGCGGCTGTAGATGTCGGGCTTTTCATAGTTCTGGAAGTATTTTTGGTTCTGATCCTTGCTGTCCGCTTGTAGAGTATGACACACATTTAAATTAAATTTATACACACATTACCATGCACCCGGACATTTCAGTTATAACGTTTATAAAAAACAACAAAACAGTAGTCCTTACAGCTGTTTTGTTGAGTTCCATTGAGGCAGTAGTAAACATTGTTGGCATTCGAAATTTAATTAAATTTAACCCAGGCGAATTATCAATACGCCTTGTTTTGGTGTTATGTCTTATTTATATAGTTAAGCTAGCAACCGAAGCGGTCTCGAGCGTGTTAACAGATTGGCTTGTTTATTTATATGAAAAGGGAATTCACGTTGGGCTGTATAATAACGGACATAGAGATGTCGCAACCCATTTTAATGACGTACCTATTTATTCCATGGGATTTAAAACATGGATTGTATTGCCCGGTGTAGTCATTCCTTTTTGTATTTATATTGGATCTTTGTTTTCAATTAGTTTTTCATCAGGGATATGGGCAGTGTCTGGGGTTATTATAATATTCCCCTATATCAAATATCAGCGAAACAGAGCAATTAAATTACTGTTTTGGTTAAGAGCGAGAAAGAAAGCTCTTCTTAATTGGACCGTAAATTCTGATAAAAATATGTGTACTGTTTTGATTGGCTTTGTTGGGGCAAAGTGGCGCCTGAAAAAATTTGAACAATTCTCACTTGGGCGAGTTTCAATTCTCGGTTTTTCTGTTTTAAGTGCTCCTGTTCTTATATTAAAAACATCTCAGGCTATTGAATTCGTATTAATTTGCACTTTAGTAGTTAAGGAAATCGACAATCTCGTCGTTGCGATTGAAGATCTCTACTCCGCCAAACGGACTTTAGGAATCAGCAAAAAGTCCTTACAAAGCAAACAATAGCTCCTAAAAATTGTCAGAAAACGCACTACGACTGGTTTTGGGCGAGATAATATGCCGTATTGTTTTTCAGGCCTACAATTCTTGCCCTGCATTATCTTGCAAACTAAGTGAGCCGCGATAAAACCCAGACATTAGGAATCTGGAGTGCAAGAAGGTCTGTTCCGGAGGAGCCTGATCAACCCTGGTTATGAACTAGTGCATTTGAGCAGGGCGATAGACCGTGCGGTGTTCGAACGTGAGCTCGGTTAGCTTCTTTCGGAAGAAACGCGCATCGGACTTGGGCTCCCGAGTTCGACAGTTAAATTTGTAAGCACTTGATTATTTTGGCTCATCCGACTTTAGTGTGGGTTAATGTTTGGCATGCCGATCCTGGTTTGCGCCCTCTGGGCGGAGGCTTGACCGGCGCAATTCCGCTACGCGCGCCCTACGCAAACCAGCACGGTAGGCCAATGGCGTAGATACAAGGTTGGGAAAGCCGCAGGCGTCTCCCAACGCTTTGTTACGCTGCATCGCGCCCTTTCACGCGTGGGTTTTCCACTTCGTTCGCTGCGGTGTGATACGCGAGAGCGTACTACTTACCCACACAAAAGTCTGAAGGACCATTTTTAAATTTATTTAAATTCAACAACCACAATAACTTATAAAGTCTTTGTGAATCCTGTCGGGGCGCCAGCGGCGCCGCAGATCCCCACGTAACATCCCACAAAGCCCGGCAGCATTGCGGGCTTTTGCGTATCCCCTGCCAGAGAAACGACATCCCGGCTTGCGGAACACTCGCGGATCCCTCTGTACTTGGGTATAGCAAGCCAGCCGATTCATGCGACATTGCGCGTCGTTTCATGACAACGCATCCCATCGGACTAAAGCCTTACGAAACCCGACCAGAATGACTTCCTTGAGCTGCAGCAAGGCCGTTCGGGCGAGCCGATGCCGTGCGGATCGGCATGATTTAAACTGCGGCGTGTTTTGGAACGACAAATTCAGTGTATAAAAGACACCGCCTGATGGCGGGTAATAAAACAACACTAGACCCTTGGGGGCTTCATGACTGGACTGGCGTTTGTCTGCGGTATCGCGGCTTTATTCGTTCTGGTTTTCTTTTGGGAGAATCTCGGCAACGAAGAAGGGATTGCGCTTCGCCCGGCGGGGCTGCTGCGATGGTTGGCGAGCGGTAACTGGCCGGCGAAGGTCGGCGCCACGCTGCTGCTGATCAGCACCGGAGCGCTCTTGCGCTATCTGATCGTGACGACGGAGTTCCCGCCCACCTGGAAACTTGGCGCCGGCATTCTTGCCGTGGCGGTACTGGGGGGATTATCCGCTTACCTGCATGGCAACGCGAAGCGGCGGGCGATCTATCTGGCGCTTGGCGGGGCGGCGCTGGGGGTGGCGTATCTCACGGCCTACAGTGCCTACGGGTTTTTCAGTTTTATCAGCAGCATCCAGGCGCTCGGTCTGCTGTTTCTTGTTGCCTGCGCAGCAACGGTTTTTGCATTGGAAGCGCGGGCACAATCCATTGCCATTCTGGCGATGGCGGGCGCTTTCATTGCGCCGGCTTTTGCGCTGGATTCTCCGGGCGTGCTGCCTGTGTATGGCTACTATCTGCTGGCCAGCCTGCTGGTTTTGCTGATGGTGGCGCTGCGTGGCTGGCGCCCGCTGATTCATCTGAGCTTTCTGTTTACGCTGGCCGGGGCGCTGTTTTTCGGCTGGACGCAGAAATTCTATGAGCCGGCATATTTTTCGCAGATGCATCCTCTGCTGCTGGGGCTGGTGGCGATACATCTGCTGATGCCCCTGCTGGAGCAGCGCGAATCCTCCACCCAGGAGGCCTGGCTGCGCCGCTTTGACAATAGCTATTTCCTGCTGCTGCCGCTTGTTTCGGCGCTATTGATGATTCTGCTGGCACCGAATGATGCGGTGGATGGCGCGATCGGGCTGCTTGAGCTGGGGGTGTTGTGGGGGTTGGCCGCCGGCATCCAGCGCTGGCGCTTTGGCACGGGGGCTGGCCGGTATATTGCGGTGGCGTTGACGCTGCTGTTTGTGGCGGCCCTGCTGGCTTTTCAGGATGTGCCGTATTTCCTGATGGCAGCATCTGCTGCGTGCGTGCTGCTGGCGGCTTCGCGGATGCTGCGGCTATCGGATGGGTGGTCAACAGCGCTTGCAGTGGTGGCACTGGCATCTTCTGCCTGCTATGTGATGCAGTCTCTGCTGAAGCCTGCGGTGCCCCCGCCGTTTCTGAATGCGGCGTATCTGTGCCATGTGATCCTGGGCGTTTCGCTGCTGCTGGCGGCGTATGGTTCGCGTATGCATCAGAGCCGCACGTTCACTTCGGTGTATCTGGTGTTCGCGATTGCATGGCTGGTGATCGCTTCGGTGCGCGAACTGATCATTCTGGATCTGGACTATCTGCCACAGCTTGCGTACCTGATCGTGCTGGCGGGCTCTGCTGTGTATGCGGTGGTGACCATCAGGCGCCCGGCGAGCATGGCAATCACGCTGCTGCTCGGGTTTGCGATGTATCTGTCGGGGGTGTTCTGCGCGCGGCTGCTCTCTACACCCACGCTGTTTGCTGCAGTGGCGGCGGGGCAGTTGGTATTTCTGGGCCTGGCACATGCGGCAGGCCGGCATCTGAAAGCGGATGGCGAGGCTATCGCCGGGATCACGCGCAGCCTGTTGCCGATTCTGATGCTGCCGCTTGTGGGTGCATATAGCGCGGAAATCAGGGCGCCACACCTGACTGTTGTGATGACCTTTCTGGTGAGCAGTGCATTGCTCGCGTCATTACATGCACAGCTCACGATGCCGAAGGGGAGTTTCTGGCCGAACACCCTGTCGCCCGTTGGCTTTGTGGTGTTTGGCCTGTGGCTGTTTTACCAGACGCTTTTTCACATTGACCGCAGTTCATGGTCTGTTGTGTATGAGCTGATTGCGCTGCTGTACATTGCGCTCACCGTGCTCTCGCTGCAGCGTTCGCAAAACCGGGATGCGCGCCTGTTCAGCCTTGTGGTGATTCTGGCGGTGGCAACAACCAGTGCGGCAATGTTCCTGCGGGCCTTCGGCCCTCCGGGCACGCTGACGATTCTGGCGATCAACCAGATGTTGCTGCCGGCCGTGGTGTCGCTCTTCTGGGCGGTGATCGGGGGGCTGATGACTTGGTGGGCCAAGCGCACCGAATCTCGCTGGCTCTGGGTGCTGGGGGCGTTGTTGCTGGTGGTGGCGGCAATCAAGCTGGTGCTGTTTGATTTTGGCTCGCTGGGCCAGCTTGGCAACATTCTGGCAATGATGGCGGCGGGTGGCGTATTCATGGCGGTGGCCTGGCTAGCGCCTTTCCCCCCGAAACGCGAAATCCCGGAAGAAGCACCGGCCCCGGCGCCGACACAGGCAAGGGTGCGTGTGCCACCCCCTCCCCAGCCTGCCCCGCCTTCTTCACCTCGCCCGCCACACGCGGCCAATGCCGCAGTCAATACGCCAGATGGGGCAAGTGGAAGTGTCGGGGTCAATCAGGCGAATGCCGTGGATGAGGCGGCGGATGCGGACTACGCTGTTTATGCGGCAGAGGGGGAAGCCCCCAGCACCAATCGCACCTGGGTATGGGTACTGGCCGGGTTGATGGTGGTGTTTTTCTTCTACCACTCAGGCGGAAGAAGCCACTCGAAGCCTAACGTTTTGCCGGCGGAACCGCACCAGACCCGCACGCCGGGAGTCGGCCTGAACCCGACACCGCCGGTGCGCACTGAAATCCCCCGCAGCATTCCGCGCAGCGGGGAAAGCGATGACCTCAGCTGCTCGCGCTTTATCCAGCAACTGCCGGAGAACTACGAAATTTACGCGGCGGTCAGACCTTTGCCAGTCGGGCTAAGCGGTCGTGGCGAAATGCACGTCCAGGTGAATAAACCGGGCAGAAACGTATTGCTGGTGCTTGCTGCCAATGAAGCCGTAACCTGGAAGATCGGGCCCGTTGCTGGTGGGCGGATTGTCGGCGTGGTGCTATCCGGGCAGCGAACTGGCTTGCTGGAGGGGTTGCCCAGCCAAACGCCGGTTCTGGTGAGTACTGATGAAAATGGCGCACCATGTGGCAGTTTTGATGCGCAGCAGGAAACCCAGCAGGGTGTTTACCGCTTTGTGAGCAAACTGCTGACGCGCGTCGTGGACGGCGTCGTCATATCGGCCAGGGGGCGCATCGATATCGGGGCCAATACTGGCGCCACGGAAATTGAAGGGACGCCGCTCAAAAGATTTTCTGCTCCTTATGGCATCAGTTGCCAGGTACCCGAATGGAATAGCCCGCAAACCAGTTGCAGCGGAAGAATTCTGGCTTCGGGAAGCATGAATAATTCGGACTCGCCCGCAGATGCGGCAAAATATTGCAGCCAGGCTGGCGTGGCCGGCAGCTGCTGCATGTACCACCTGTATGGGGTTGGAAAGTGGTACCTGACGGATGGGGAGCCACAGCAGCAGGGGCGCCTCTGTGAGGATGGGAACGGCAAGCACGATAGTTGTTATGCGGGCGGGGCCTGCACGGCAAATCAGCCCTATCAGGCCCGTTAGCCCGATGAGGTGAATCAGGCGCCTGCCCGGATACACGGGCGCCTGATTGCCAGGGCATTGCCGGGCTTGAACCGGTAGAGGATGGCTAGCCCGCTGACAGATCTTGCAGTTGCTCTGCCCCTGCGACGGGCTTTCACACGCCCCCGAGCAAGCGCCTGGATGTTCTATGCTTGTGTAGCACTCCCTTTGCTACAGTTGCCTTCCCCCCAGCCACCAACCCGCCCCCTCATGGAAACTTCGGCCTTTCAGGAATCTGCAATCGCTACGGCGCGCGCGGGCGCGAGGATTCTCGCCACGCAGAGCTACAGGCTTGCCACACTGACGATTCGGCAGCATCTGCTGGTGGGGGTGCAGGCCGGGCGCAAGGAATTGCACTCAGCCCATGGGCACGTGGCGGCAAAGCCGGGGCAGGCTTTGCTGGTGGCGCAGAATACGCAGTGGGATGTGATCAATGATCCTGCCGGAGATCTGCGCTACGAGGCGATTGTGCTGAGCTTCGATGATGCGCTGGTGCGCGAAAACCTGCCCTGCGCGCTGGAAGCGGGGGCGCAGGCGGTGCATGCGAACCAGCTCATCACGCTGGATGAGGAGCTGCTGGGGGCAATGCAGCGCACGCTGCCGGCGCAATCGGGCCAGCCGGGCTCGGCACGCATTCAGCACCATCGCCTGCAGGAAGTGCTGATCCTGCTGGCGGAGCGGGGCCTTTATTTTGCACCGGCCTCGGAGATGGACTGGAGCGAGCGTATCCGCCAGCTGGTGTGGCAACAGCCCGAGGCAGAATGGAATGTGCCGATGCTGGCGGAGCGTTTCCACCTGAGTGAATCTTCGCTGCGACGGCGCCTGGATGGCAAGGGCACAAGCGTGGCGGCTGTAGTGCGGGAAGCGCGATTGGAGCGCGCGCTGGCGCTGCTGCAGACGACAGCAACGCCGGTCGGGGAAGTGGCAAGGCAGTGTGGGTGGGATTCCCACAGCCGCTTTTCTGCAGTGTTTCAGGAGCGCTGGGGAGTGAGCCCTTCGGTGGTGCGGGCGAGATTGAAAGAATCTGCACAGGAATTGACCGAAACTGAATAACCGGTGAGGGCTGTGGCTGGCAGACTGGCGTTTTACTTTTACACAGGGTGACACCATGAAACTCGTTTCTCTGGCGCTTGGCGCCGCGTTGCTGGGGCAGGCCTGGGCAGCCAGTGCTGCGGACTTTTCGGTGAGCAGCCCAACGATACAGCCGGGCGGGCGCCTGAACGACATCCATGTGTTCAACGGCTTTGGCTGCACTGGCCCGAATATCTCCCCCGCCCTGGCCTGGAAAAACGCACCGCAGGGCACCAGGAGCTTTGCCGTGACGGTGTATGACCCGGATGCGCCGACGGGATCGGGCTGGTGGCATTGGCTGGCTTACGATATTCCGGCCTCTGTGCAGCAGCTCGCCCAGGGCGCGGGCACTGCCGATGGCAGCAAGCTGCCGGCAGGCTCGCAGCAGGGGCGCACGGACTATGGCAGCAAGGGCTTCGGCGGGGCCTGCCCGCCAGTGGGCGACAAGCCGCACCGCTACATCATCACCGTGTATGCGCTGAAGGTGGATAAGCTGGAAGTGCCGGCTGACGCCACGGCAGCGCTGATCGGCTTCACGCTCAATGCCAACCGCCTGGGCACGGCGACACTGCAGGGCTTGTACGGTCGATAAAGGCAATGCCGCATCCACGCAATGGAATCCGCTTGTGTGGATGCGGGGCTTGTGACAGATTTTCGCCATCGGGTTGGAATGCAAGGCGGAAGAGCCGGCCTTGTATACCAATGATGTGGTAGGAAAGACGCAGCGCCTTCCGACGCATGGGGCCTTAAACTTCCCCGCTGAATAATCTATCTGCGCGCAAAGGGTCAGCGACAGGGTAGCAAAGCGTTGGGAGACGCCTTCGGCTTTCCCAACCTACGCCATTGGCATCAATTTTCGCCGCGTTTTTCGTAGGGCGCTGCGAAGCAGAAACATTTTCTTCCCTCACGGGCGGAGTCTCACAATCGGCGCAATAGCGCTGCGCTCCATTGTTCCGGCTTCGCCGCGCCCTAAGACAAGCTGGCGCGGCATGCCAATGATGTATTTCAGAAAAGTGCAGTGCCTTCCGACGCATGGGGCGTTAAACTTCCCCGCAGAATAATCTATCTGCGCGCAAAGGGTATGCGACAGGGTAGAAAAGCGTTGGGAGACGCCTTCGGCTTTCCCACCCTACGCCATTGGCATTTGTTGTCGCCACGGTTTTTGATCGTTCCCACGGTCCTCCGTGGGAATGCCTGTTTCACCGCTCCGCGGTGACCGCGCTCTCATGTATGCCCGGCTCACGATTTTTCCCAATACACCCCTAGGACAGGGAACCCATCTCCGCCGTCTATTCTGGAGTCGTGCCGTTATCGCAAGCGAGGGCCACCGCAGAGCGGTGGGACCTACACTCCCACGGAGGACCGTCGGAGCGATCAAAATTGCACCTTCCGCGTATACCGAACCCACATCACCCTATCATCGTTTTGAGTACACGTTCGGTGCAATTCGCTTTCGCTCATTGTCACCCTTCATCTTTGGCACACCCACCGGTTTGCGTAGGGCGCTGCGAAGCAGGAACAATGGAGCGTAAGCGGAATTGCGCCGCATGAAAATTGTACCTTCCGCGTATACCGAACCCGCATCACCCTATCATCGTTTTGAGTACACGTTCGGTGCAATTCGCTTTCGCTCATTGTCACCCTTCATCTTTGGCACACCCACCGGTTTGCGTAGGGCACTGCGAAGCAGGAACAATGGAGCGTAAGCGGAATTGCGCCGCATGAGAAATGGTGGCACAGTAAAACGCGCAGGGATATTGCATCTGCCACCTTGAACCCACGCAAAACCGGATGAACCAAAATCCTGATGATCTGCGGAATCTGGGCATTCCGCCTGAATTCTTTGAGGCGCGCCAGTTGAGCCGGTGCGAGGAGGCCTCGCATCTGGTGTTCGTGGAGTTGGGGGCGGACGGGCGTGAGCATTTTCTGGCGCCTGCAGCTGCGCAGGCCTGGAAAACCATGCAGGCGGCGGCAAAGGCAGAAGGATTGCCACTCCTGATCGTATCCGCCTTCCGCAGTATTGACAGGCAGGCGCAGATCATCCGCCGCAAGCTTGCGCAGGGCTTGAGCCTGGATGAAATTCTGCAGGTGAGCGCACCACCGGGATTCAGCGAGCACCATACGGGGCTGGCGATTGATATTGGCACACCGGAATCACAGGCACTCGAAACCGGATTCGCGCAGACGGCGGCCTTTGCGTGGCTCTGCCGGCATGCGGGCGAATCCGGGTTTCGGATGTCATACCCGGAAAACAATCCGGCAGGATTCCTGTATGAACCGTGGCACTGGTGCTTTGTGGCGGGGAGTGCGAATGCCCAAGACCTCTAGCACCCCCTGCCCTGCTCAGCGCACTTCGTCGGGGATCTCTCCTGTGCGCGAGGCGGCGAGATCTTTTTCCATGCCGGCAAATGATTTGAGCACATCGCCACGATTTTGCGTGGGCGAGAGCTGCACAAAGGATGGCACCAGCCTGGCGATCTGCGGGCTGGCCTGCACGGCGTCTCCGCGGTAATCCTGATAGCAGCTGACGCCACCGATTGCGGCGGCAAGCAGCAGGCCCAGCGTGGCATACATGCGTGTGAGCGGGCGCTTTCTGAGCATGTAAAAGAAGCTGAGCAGAACGCTGATGCTGATCACAAACGGCACGAAGAACTGGGAGAAGCGCTCCCCTGTGCCGGCATTGACTGCTGCCATCGCCAGGGGCAGCACACCATGCACCAGTGCGACACCCAGCATGCCGTAGCCCACTGCGCGCAGAAGCTTGAGGAGGCGACTGTCGTGGTGCAGGGAATACGCGATCATGGCGGTGACAGCCACCCAGGCCACCACGATGATGATCTGCCAGAAGCCGGTGGTAAGCACTTCGACGAGGAAATCGCCATCCGTGCTGTTGAGCCACTTGTCTGCAGCATCAATCACCAGTGCGGCCAGGGCCGGAGAGGCTGCCAGGGCGAAGCGACGGACCCGCTGCACCGCAGTGAGAACTTCGGGGGCCTGATCGCTGGCTTCGAGCAGATCACGCTCGGTGCGCACACGGATCAATCCGTGGCCGAGCCGGATCATGTTATCCGCATTCACGGAGAATTCCCGGTGAGTGCCGGGAAGCCCTTCGACGGCGAAGGTGTTGTCGCCCAGGGCGCGGGCCACCGGCACGCCATCTTCGCCCAGATCAATCTCCAGATGCTCGGGGGCGGCGACGGCCGAATCCACGAGGAAATGGCAGGCATAGCTGCGCCCGATGCGCACGGGGAAGGATTCGAAGCGCGTGCGCGTCTGCACGCCATGGCGCTCGGAGATCAGTTCGATCCACAGATTCATTGGATGCCCTCCAGCAGGCGTTGCGTAAAGCCCAGGGCATTCTGCCAGTTGAAGCCGGCGAGCGTCAGGCGGGTGACCAGCACGGCATCGTTTTTCTTGCGGGCGGAGACGGCAATCTGGAAATCATAGATGCCGGGGAAATCGCGGTAGGCCTGGGCACACCAGAGCAGGCGAACAGGCAGATCCTGCCTGGGGCCGGCATAGGTGAGGCGATCCTGGCACTGCTGGGGGGCGGCGGTGGTGCTCTGCGGCGAGCTGACGCCTTCGCGGAATACCGGATCAGCCGCTGCGGCAAGCTGGAAGGCATTCAGGTGCGAGGATTTGCGGGCCTGCACCAGGGTGTACTTGTAGGTGACAAAGGAACTGATCTCACCATCCACAGGCTGCGTCGAGGTTTTGAACGAACAGCTGATGATCTTGCGCTCAACGGGTGGTGGCGCATCGGAAGATTGATTGCTGGCGGCGCCGCAATCGCTGTAGTCAGTAAGAATATCGGGCACCCGGTAGTTGCCGAAAGGCTCGGTTTCCCAGGGCTTGGCAAAGGCCAGCCGCGATTGCCGGGCCTGCTCGGCATCAAGCTGGTGGGTGATCACAGCGCGAAAATCGCCGAGCGGCTTGCTCAGTTTCTGTGCGCTCTGATACAGGCGCACGGCATGCTCGATGGGCACCAGAAAGCTGACGGATTCGGCATTGACCTGATGGGCGACATTAACCCCTACCAGATGCCCCTGCGCATCGACAGCCGGCCCGCCACTCATGCCGGGGTTGAGCACGCCGGTATAGTGGATCTGCCGCTCGAAGCTGCCCGAGACGATGCCGGAGTAGCTGCCGCTGGTGATGGTGACGCCGAGATTGAGGGGGTTGCCGATGGCAAACACCGAATCGCCCTGCGCGGGGGCTGGCAGGCGGCTGATATCCGGCAGGCCCAGCGAGTGCACATGCTCACGGGCCAGGGATTTGCGCGGGGCCACCAGGGCCAGATCGTCAATGACATCGACCGCAATGACATCCGCAAGCCCATCCTGCCCATCGGCAAGGCGGTAGTGCAGTGCGTATTTATCGCGGCCGAAAAGGTATTCCGCCACCACATGGAAGTTGGTGATTGCCCAGCCGCGCTCATCCACCTGGAAGCCCGATCCTGCGGAGCTCCAGTGATCGGAGTCTGTGAGCGAGGTTCGCAGCGCGACCACCGAGGGGCGCACGTGCGCAAAAATGTCGGCCCCCTTGGCCGGAATTGCCTTCTCCACCGCAGCGGAATCCGCTTCGGCGCACCAGCCACTTGCGCTCAGGCCAGCCAGCAGGCACCCCAGCAGCAGGCTCGAATACTTATGCATCAAACATCCTCGATTTGGCAAAACAGGAGAAGCCCGGCCCGAAAACCGGCGGAGCAGGCAGCACTACGGTTCCGGCGGCGGGGAGACTGGCCTGGGCCAGCCTGCCACCAGCGCTGCGACCGCAAACGCCGCAGCCTTCCAGACTAGCCACAGCATAAGGCAAATCGCGCTTTGCAGCACGGCAAACCCGTCAGACGGCCTGATGTGCATTAGGGCTGCTTTTTAGGGCTGGAGGGTTCTACAATGAGAGCTTGAGTCTGTTGGGAAAAAACACAATGGATTCAACCTGGATTCACAGCCCCTGCAGTATAAGACCTGTTGAATGCGCGGGCTGACAGCAGTGACCATGCTTTCTGACTTTGCATCCCGATCTTTAACGGAGCCACGCCATGCCTAAGCGATTGACGCGCTGGCTGAATCTGAACTGGTGGGTGGAGCATCTTTCACGCCTGCGCCTGCTGATTGTGCTGGCGGTAGCCCTCGGGCTGGCCATTCCGGGCCTGTTACTGGCCCGCCAGGAGGGCGTTTCCGTGCGCACGGAGGCTTTCACGCGTCTGCAGGAAGACCTGCGCCGCTACACCGAGGTGAGCGCAGAGGGGATGCGCGATCCGCTCTGGCAGGTTTCGCCGGAACTGGGGCGGGCTGTGGCACAGGCTGTTTTTTCAGATCAGCGGATCGCCTCCCTGATGGTTCTCGATGCGCAGCAGAAGAAGCCTTTTTTGAGTTATTCGCGCCCCATCGACCCCGGTGACGACATCATTGCGATGACGCGTGAAATCCACTATCTGGATCGCAATATCGGCTCTGTGAAAATCATAATGTCGACGGAGTCTGCATCAAAGCTGGCACGGGCTGCCCAGACTCAGATTGTTGTACGCACGCTGGTAGGGCTGGTGTGTTCGCTGCTCCTGATCTTCATCGTGATGCACTGGCAGCTCGTCAAGCCGATCGAATATCTGAAGCGGATGTCTTCGAGGCTGGCACAACGTGATCTGTCGCAACCCATCGGGCTGCGCCGCAATGATGAACTCGGGCAGCTGGCGGGCAGCCTGGAATCCACACGACTCGCGCTCGCGGGGGCCTTCGCCGATCTGGAGGAGAAGAACCGGCTCATTGCCGAGCATGCAACCGATCTGGAACAACGGGTGACCGAGCGCACGCATGAGCTGGAGGCGAGCAACACACGCCTCTCCGAAACGCTGGGAAACCTGCAGCGAACCCAGAGCGAGCTGATCGAGGCTGACCGCCTGGCCTCGCTGGGGCGCATGGTGGCCGGCATTGCGCATGAGCTGAATACGCCGCTGGGATCGAGCCTCACAGTGGCTTCGACACTTATGGACCATTATCGCAGCCTGAGCGCGGATGTGGATCAGGGGAACCTGCGCAAGGCGGCGTTCGAGGGCTTCATGGCGGATATCGGGGAAGGCCTGACGATCATGCAGCGCAACGTACAGCGCGCCGCTGACATGGTGGATAAATTCCGCCAGGTGGCGGTGGACCAGACCAGCGAGCAGCGCCGCATCTTCAAGCTCCACAGTTTCATTGATGAGCTGCAGATGACGCTGAGCCCGCGCTTCAAGCACACGCCGATCAAACTCCATCTGGATATTGATGCCGATCTGCAGCTCGATAGTTATCCAGGCCCGCTGGGACAGGTGCTGGCAAACCTTGAACTCAATGCCCTGATTCACGCGTTCGACGGGCGTGCCGAGGGCAATCTGCAGCTCAGTGCCAAACTCACGAATGAGGACATGGTGCGGCTCAGCATCAAGGATGATGGCGTGGGGATGAGCGAGGAGATCCGCCAGCATATCTTCGACCCCTTCTTCACCACCCGCCTTGGCCGGGGTGGCTCGGGGCTGGGGCTGAGCATTGCCTACAACATTGTGACGGGGCTGCTGGGCGGGAAGATCTGGGTGGTGAGCGAACCCGGTGCGGGGGCGGAATTCATCATCGAGATTCCGCTGCGCTCTCCCCTGCGTGCGGATAAACCCAGGGAAGCACTATGAAGTGCAGCCGGGCAAGCCGGCTGCAAGGGGTGATGTGGCGAAGTGGTGAAGTGTTCAGCGATCCGTAGTCGGCGTTACAGAGGGATCAGACTTTGTAGGCAGCCAGGGTCTCGACGATTTCACGACTCATCTGGGCCATGCGGTTCACCGCTTCGGCAGAGCTGCTGGCTGCGCCGGAATTGCGTTCAGTGGCCTGGGCGATCTGTTCGATCTGCTGGGCAATCGCCGTGCTCGCGGAACTCTGCTCACGCACAGCATCGGAGATTTCTTCGACAACCCCGACGACGGTGCTCGAACCTTCCTGGATGACGCCAATGGATTCGCCGGCACTGCGGGCATTCTCCACACCGACATCCACCTCGCGCACTGCGATGCTCATCGTATCAACGGCCTGACGCGCACTCTCCTGCATGCGTACGAGCAGGCTGGTGATCTCGCTGGTGGAGCGCGCCGTACGCTCGGCAAGCTTGCGCACTTCATCGGCCACCACGGCAAACCCGCGCCCCTGCTCACCGGCACGCGCTGCTTCAATGGCGGCATTGAGAGCGAGCAGATTGGTCTGGTCGGCAATCTCGCGGATGATGTTGGCGGCAGCGGAGATGCTGTCGCTATCGGAGCGCAGGTTGTCGATACGCCCGGCGGCTTCCCGCACGGTGGTGGAGATGGCCTGGATGCCGCGCACGGCATCGAGAATCACATCCGCGCCACGTGTGGCACTATCGCGGGATTGCTGGGTGTGCTGGCTCGCTTCGTCGGCCTTGTGCGCCACCACCGAAATGCTCACTGTAAGTTCTTCAACTGCCGCTGCGACACCGGCCGAGGCTTCGCTCTGGGTTCGCGAATTGTTGGCAATCTGGCGCGCGGTTTCATCCGCTTCGGTACTCACTTGCTGCATGCCGGAAACGGCGCGCTGGATATCGGCAAAACTTTGCCGCAGGCGCGCAAGCAGCACGTTGTAGGCTTTCAGCGTATGCCCCACTTCATCACGACTCGTGACCGGCACCTCGGTGCGGAAATCCAGTTCGCGGGCGGTGTGCTCGATGGCTGCCTGCATGGCACCCAGGGGCCGGATAATGGAGCGCCCAAGCAGGAAACCCATGCCACCGATGATCAGCAGGCCGACGACAGCCGCCGTCAGGGTGCCGGAGAGCGTGGCGTTATAGGCGGAATCTGCAGCTTTTGCCGAGGCGTTGGCCTGCACGCCCTTGAACTCGAGCATCTTGTTGAAACTCTCGCTCAGGGATTTATGCAATGGAGCTACCTGCGTCTGCATGATGGTCACGGCCATCTCGGACTCACCGGCAGAGGCAAGATTGGAAATCTGCGTCATCTTGCTCATGTACGTTGCCAGCCCATGCTTGGCTTCGTCGAGCACTTTCTTTTCTTCCGGGTCGGTGGCTTTCTCGCTGTAGAGGTTGATCTCCTTGATCAGCCCCTCGTTGAGCGTCTCGATGCGCTTGGAGACTTCCTCCCCTTTGGCCGCATCGGTGGTGGTTGCCCGCTCAAATGCCGATGTACTCAGCGTGAGATACATGGCACGCAACTCGCCAGCCGCCTGCACAGCAGGCAGGGTGTTGCCGGATAGATCCCGGATGTTTCCCGATACGCGATTCAGACCGATAACAGTGACGGAACACACCACTGCGCTGGTGACCATCGCAAGGATGACCATCAACGATATTTTCTTTGTAATCGACATGCCCCTCTCCCGCTCGAAGGAACCACAACCAAGAGTGGCTTTGGGCTCCCATGTGGGCTAGGTATCGGCAGAAAAAACGGGGGCTGAAGGGTACGCAGGGAAAAACGGCATAGGTATTTACCCCTATGCAATATGCTAGAACACGCGCGGGCAAAGGCTTTCGGGATACCGTCTGGACGCGCTGCGACACAGACGTTTACGCCTCAGGTGCTGGATGTTAGCGGTTCCACAAGAGAACCGGCAACATCATGCGGATCAGATATAGCGGATGGCAACGACATCGAGCTCGCGCATGCCGCCCGGGCTGGCAAACCGCACGGTATCCCCTTCGCGGGCTTTGTACAGCGCTTTGGCGAGCGGTGAAATCCAGCTGATCTTGCCGGCGAAGGTATCGGTTTCATCGACCCCTACGATCTGGTAGGTGGCCTCTTCGCCATCCTGATCGCAGACGGTAACCGTGGCCCCGAAAAATACCTGCTCGAGACCCTGCTGGGTTTCGGGGTCCACCACGGTGGCTGACTCCAGGCGCTTGATCAGGAACCGGACGCGGCGATCAATTTCACGCAGACGCCGCTTGCCATAAATGTAATCGCCATTTTCGGAACGATCGCCATTGGAGGCTGCCCAGGAGACAACAGAAACCACTTCCGGGCGCTCTACACGCACCAGATGGTCGAGTTCACCCCGCAGCTTGTTGAAGCCGGTGCGGGTGATGTAGTACTTGGTTCCGGCAGGCAACGGGGATTCGGGTTGGACTTCTTCATCCTCATCCCCATTGTCTTCACGGGTAAACGCCTTGTTCATGGAAGAAAGCATGCCACAACGAGGGCATGCGTGAAAGCCCTTGCCTACTTTAAATCACTGGTAGATGGCGGGCTGCAACAGCAGCGAGTCGTAATCTTCGAGACAGAGATCGACGTCATCGGAATCCTCACCCTGATCCATCATGTCCTGGAGTTCACGGCGGAAGCGGATTGCCGTTTCTCCTGCGAGCATGCCGCCGCGTGCGCGGCGCTTGTCAATGATCTCGATTGCCCCGACAGAAGGGTAATCCACGATATACCAGGCCGGATTGTTCAATACAATTTGCATGGTGTGACCCTCCTTGATTAAAAGGTTTTTTCGGGCGGATCCAGAGTCGTGCACGTACCCTTACAATCTATATCGGCCCTCCTCGGCAATTTCTCAAGAGCACGATAGTTAAGAGTTGTGTCCCTGTACTTTTGTTCCCCTCTTATTTCCGACTTCCCTACACCGGAAGCGTCTGGCCGGTCGCTATTTGCCGACCGACAGTTTCGCCGTCTGCCACAGATCCCGGTAAGATGAGAACAACTAGGAGCCAACCAATGAACAATATGTTCGAACAGGCAATGAGTCTGCACTACCGACTCGATTCCCTGCGCGCGGAACACCGGGAACTTGACGAAGCGATTGCCCGCCTGTGTTCAGACCCACGCGATGATGAATTGACTGTAAGACGACTGAAAAAGCGCAAGCTTTTGATCCGGGATCGCATCAACATCATCGAACACATGCTTGAGCCGGATAACAAAGCCTGATGATTTGCCACCAGGCGGGGCGAAAGTTCGTACCCCCGCTCTCATAGTAGCGGACTTCGCCGGTTTTTCATTCCCCAGAAAACCAGCGCTCGCGCCTGCCCTCAAACCACACCCAAAATTAGACCCCTTCCCCCGGGTACCCATTAGGGACATTCAGGTCCATAATGGGCATCCAAAATCAGCCGGCCGGGTGTTGTATGTCCGGGCCGTCAAGAACCACTCCGGGGGAACATGCATGCGACTTGCACAGGAACTTGTTGCCAGCCAGGAACACCTGTCCAGCCTGCCCGATCTGTATTACAAGGTGCGAGACGCACTGCAGGACGCAGACCTGGAAATTGACGTCCTGACCAATCTGATCGCAACTGATCCATCCCTGACAGGCAAGTTGCTGCGTATCGCCAACAGCGCTTTCTACGGTTTTCCACGCAAAGTCGAGACACTTTCCCGCGCCATCACGCTAATTGGCCTCGGGCAGCTCGGCGACATCCTGCTCGCAAGTACGCTGGCCGCCACCTTTCAGGGCATACGCCCGCAGCGGATGGACATGAACCGCTTCTGGCGTGGCAGCATCCGCCGTGCGCTGCTCTGCCGGCAGTTCAGCCGGCATCTCGAAGAGCGCGATGTGGAGCGGGCGTTTGTGGTGGGCCTGCTCTCCGACATGGGCCATCTGGTGATGTATCACGCTGTGCCCGACCTGATGGGCATCGTGCTCGATACCTCGGAAGACAACGTTCTGGCCCGCGCAGAAAAAGAGCGCAGCATCATTGGTTGCGACTATTGCGAAGTTGGTGCGGCACTATGCGTCGCATGGCAATTGCCGGACACCATGAGCAATATCATCGGCAATCAGCTCACCCCGGAAGATGCAGAGGAACGCGTGGCGGAAACCGCTCGTCTGAATCTTGCAATTTCGGTGGCAGAATCACTCAATCGGCGCGAAACCATTACGGCAGCTTGTCCGCTGCTGTTTCCGGATGCTGCCGACCTGAGTGGCGTAGACCTCGCGTTGTTACCGGTCTTCGCCGAGCACTGCGAAGCGCAGCTTGATTCTGTGATGACTTCCCTCGGTTTGACCTGAACCCTCGCCGACAGGCAGGGTCAAAAGGGCAATGGTGGACACGCCCATCTAACACCGTATATAGTAACTCTTCATAGAGATCATACTATATCTAGTACCCAAGCGTTTCCAGAACGCCACACAGAGCCCGTCACACAGGGCTCTGTCGTCAGAGCCAATCAATTCAAAAAGGGAGTCCCACACAATGGATGCAGAAATCCGTGACGAGGCCATTTCGACCCTCACCGAACAAGAAATCTCCGGCGAAATTCTGCTGGAGAAGTACGCCAAAGGAGAAGAAGCCTCTGTTACCGATGTCCGCCGCCGTGTGGCACGTGCTCTGGCTGCTGTCGAACCGGAAGACAAGCGTTCCCAGTGGGAGGAGCGCTTTTACGACGCCCAGGTTGCCGGCTTTGTGCCCGGCGGGCGTATCAACTCGGCCGCAGGCACCTCGCTGGCGGCCACACTGATCAATTGCTTTGTGCAGCCGGTGGGCGACTCCATCACCGAAGAGGTCGATGGACGGCCCGGCATCTACACGGCGCTCTCGCATGCAGCAGAAACCATGCGCCGCGGTGGTGGCGTGGGTTACGATTTTTCCTCGATCCGCCCCGTTGGCGCCCAGGTACGTGGCACGCAGAGCCGTGCTTCGGGGCCGGTGAGCTACATGCGCGTGTTCGACCGCTCGTGCGAGACCGTGGAATCTGCCGGTGCCCGCCGTGGCGCCCAGATGGGCGTGCTGCGCTGCGATCACCCGGATATCGAAGCCTTCATCCACGCCAAGGATAGTGGCGATCTGCGCAACTTCAACATCTCTGTCGGCGTGAGTGATGTGTTCATGAAGGCGGTGGAAAGCGATAGCGAAGTGGAGCTTTCGCACAAGGCTGAACCTTCAACCGAAATCAAATCCCATGGTGCGTATCAGCGTGAAGATGGGCAGTGGGTTTATCGCAAGGTGCGCGCCCGTGATCTGTGGGACCAGATCATGCGTTCGACATATGATCACGCGGAGCCGGGGATTCTCTTCCTGGATCGCATGAATCGCGACAACAACCTCAATTACTGCGAGACCATCGAGGCCACCAACCCCTGCGCCGAACAGCCGTTGCCGCCTTATGGCTGCTGCTGCCTGGGCTCGATCAATCTGACGCGTTTCATCAAGCATCCGTTCACGGCCAAGGCCAAATTCGATGAAGCGGGCTTCTCGAAGGTGGTGGGCGTTTCTGTGCGCATGCTCGACAATGTGCTCGATGCCACCCACTGGCCGTTGCCGCAGCAGGCCCAGGAAGCTGCCAGCAAGCGCCGCGTGGGCCTCGGCTTCACCGGCCTGGGCGATGCGCTGATCATGCTGCGCCTGCGCTACGACACCAAGGAAGCCCGCGCCATGGCCACGCACATCAGCGAAGTGATGCGCAATGCGGCCTACCTCTCTTCGGTGGATATCGCCAAAGAACGCGGCGCTTTCCCGCTGTTCAGCGGCGACATGTATCTATCGGGCGGCAACTTTGCCTCGCGCCTGCCCGCCAACATCAAGGACGCTATCCGCAAGCACGGCATCCGCAATTCACATCTGCTGTCGATTGCACCGACCGGCACGATTTCTCTGGCCTTTGCCGATAATGCCTCGAACGGGATTGAACCGCCCTTCTCGTGGACCTATACGCGCAAGAAGCGCATGGCGGATGGCACACACAAGGAATACGCGGTTGAAGATTACGCCTGGCGTCTGTACCGCCACCTGGGCGGCAACACCGGCAAACTGCCGGAGTATTTCGTGACGGCCCTGGAGCTTTCCGCACAGGCCCACAAGGATATGGTGGCGGCCGTGGCACCGTGCATCGATACAGCCATTTCCAAGACGGTGAATGTGCCCGAAGACTATCCGTACGAAAACTTCGAAGATCTCTACATGTCGGCCTGGAAGGCCGGCCTGAAGGGCTTGGCCACGTATCGCCCGAACAGTGTGCTGGGCGCCGTGCTGTCTGTGACCCCGGCCAAGCCTGCCGAAGCCCCGGCTGCCGAACAGGCACAGGAACCGGTCAGTGACGCCAACCGCCGCCTGACGATTCCGAGCCTGCCTGCGCCCGTGCTCTCCAGCCTGCGCTGGCCGAACCGCCCGGAACTGCCGGATGGCAATGTGTCGTGGACCTACATGCTGAACAGCCCGCAGGGCTCGTTCGCCATCTTTGTGGGGCAGACGGATTCCTCCGCACTGGATCAGAACAGCACACGCCATAGCCAGTTTCCGTTTGAAGTATGGGTGAATGGCGCCGACCAGCCGCGTGGCCTGGGCGCAGTCGCCAAGACCCTGTCGATGGACATGCGCGCCAATGATCGGGCCTGGCTCAAGCTCAAGCTCGACATGCTGGCCCACACGGTGGGTGAAACCTCTTTTGAACTGCCCTTCCCCCCGCATGGCGAACGCAAGCGCGTGCCGGGCGTGGTGGCGGCTTTCGCACAGATCGTACGGCATCGCTGCGAAACCCTGCATGCGTTCGAGATCGACGGCTCCACGCCGGTACGCGACGCTGTGTTCAGCGTAACGGAACCGAAAACCGGCGCCGATGGCACGCTCTCCTGGACGGTGGATATCCAGAACCCGGCCACAGGTGAAGACTTCGTGCTGGGCCTCAAGGAAATCACCATGCCGGATGGGGTGACTCGCCCGTATTCGATGTGGCTCTCCGGCAATTATCCGCGTGCCCTCGATGGTCTGGCCCGCTTGCTCTCGCTGGATATGCGCGTGGTGGACCCGGCCTGGATCGGCATGAAGCTGCGCAAGCTGCTGAACTACCCGGAACCTCTCGGCGATTTCATGGCTTTCGTGCCCGGCACACGGCGCCAGCAGAACTGGCCCTCCACCGTGGCCTATCTGGCACGCCTGGTGATCCATCGCTACGCCATGCTTGGTGTGCTCAACGAAGAAGGATTCCCCATGCGCGAGATGGGCATTCTGGAATCCCCGCGCGAAAAGGATGAGCCCAAACTGATGCAGGGCGCCGTTTGCCCAGAATGCGGCAATTCGACGATGATCCGTAAAGATGGCTGCGATTTCTGCACAGCCTGCGGCGCGGTCGGCTCCTGCGGGTAAAATACCCCAAGCCTAAAGATTGCAGCAGCAACCCCTGTGTCAGGTGACGGGCACAGGGGTATTTTTTTGGTTCTTCAGACTTTCTTGTGGATCAGGCATGCGTTGTCGCGCTCTCAACTGCAAGGGATACGCCCCAAATGTAGGGTGC
>DBTS01000141.1 GCA_002307175.1 Rhodocyclaceae bacterium UBA1310 | reverse complement strand
GACATCCCGTCAGCTCGACCCGATCACCTTTGGCATGCCCACCGGTTTTCGCAGGGTGGCGAAGCGAACAATGAGCGGCAAGCGAATTGACGCCATACATCATTGGCATACCAACAGGTTTGCGTAGGGCGCTGCGTAGCAGGAACAATGCAGCGCAGCGCAATTGCGCCGATCCACCCTCCGCCCGGAGGGCGCAATCTCATATCTCCCTCAG
This sequence comes from Rhodocyclaceae bacterium UBA1310, assembly GCA_002307175.1. GTDB lineage: Bacteria > Pseudomonadota > Gammaproteobacteria > Burkholderiales > Rhodocyclaceae > Uliginosibacterium. The sequence continues at coordinate 9,429 of DBTS01000141.1, read as the reverse complement.
CACTTCGCAAAAAATGTAAATCTCCACCCGCACCGAAACACCAGCCCACACGGGCAGGTTTCTGCGCCAAATCACAACCGCCTGTCGTCGTCCCACGCATGCCTCTGCACCTGTGGCACCATACGCACATCACACATGCCGATGCCATCCAGCCTAGCCATGTCAGACACCATCACTGCGGACTTCTCCATCCCCCGCCACACCGACCACCTGAACGGTTACATGGATGCTGTCGGGCGCGCCCTCTCCACCGACGACGTGCTCTACACCCTCAGCGTGAGACACCTGGCGCCAGAAGAAACCGTCGAATCAGCGCTCGGCACTCCCCCCGGCGGGCAGACCCGGATCGAGAACTGGAGCCTCGAATTCGGCCATCTCGTTGAAGACCTGCTCGTGCTCGACCAGCGCGAACGCCTGGCTTTTTACCTCATTGACCTCATCAACCGCTACGCCACCTTTACACAGAGCGCACAATGTCACAGACTGGACTGCGCCCCGCTGAATGCCGGCCCCCTCCAGCAGGCCATCTACCTGCTGCAACTGCAGGGTGACGCACAGGTGCTGATCACTGCCTCACGCACGCGCAAGAATGGCGGGCACTGAGGCATAATGCCCAATCATCTCTTCGCCACAAGAGTACAACTCTGCTTTTGAAAAGCAGGCTGGCGTGTTTATGGATTCTGACAGGAGATCATCTTGGGGCTATCGATCAGCATAGGCTATCTGGCAGAATTGCTTGAGTACGATCCAGAAGGGGCAGACTGGCTTGAAGAGAGCTTCGGTATCGTAAATCAGGTACTGAGAGCGGCCGGTCTGCCTGCACACACAGAGCCACGGACTTTACCGCCATTGAATAGCCGCTCTTCCCTTTGCTCTTTTCCGTACTCCTTCATTCACTATCTGCGCAGAGCCTACGCTCGCCGTTTGTCTGACCCCAACTGGCTCGCCACACCCCTGGCCGCGGGTGAAATACCAATCGCTGATCCGGTTTTCCAAAGCGTCAGCGACCGGCTTGAAAGCCACCTTATCTGCCACTCCGACGCGGAAGGCTTTTACGTTCCCATCGATTTTCGCAAAGTGTTGTTCGCAGAATCAGACGAGTTCGAACTCCCCGGCGGCATGCTTGGCTCGTCTTACCGCCTGCTGGAAGAACTCGTGCTGGTTGCACCGGCCTTGGGCATCACCCTCCAAAACGGAGAACTCGCCGATCAAGAAGCGGCAAGAATCAACTCGATACTGGAGAGTGATGAAGGTCTGTCCCGCGAATATGCGGCATGGCTGGCACTGTACGAAGCCGCCCGATTAAGTATCGAGCACAAATCAGCCATCGTCTTTGCCTGACACGCCTGCCCTCCAAAGCAAGCTTCCTTGCTGCCAGACTCACGAAAGAATTTCGGCCAAGCACTCGACATCATGGGTAAACGCACCAACAAAACCCGCCCCAACCTCGTCCCCCACCCGCGCTACGGCTCAGCGCCGCGCCCTTCTGGCATCGCCATACCGGAAGCTGAAATCCGCAACGGCTACTGGCGCCTGGGCCATGACGAGATCTATCCCGAGACGGTGCTGCTTGCCGACACGTCTCGCCAGGATTTCAGCATCTACCCGCGCCGCTATTACGTAGACGTCCTTCGACACTGCCGCCAGTGCGGCCGGGATTTTCTCTTCTTCGCGCGGGAGCAGAAATACTGGTTTGAAACGCTGCGCTTCAACGTGGATGCCGATTGCGTGCACTGCCCGGAATGCCGTCGCCAGACACAGACAGTGCGCCGACGCCTGCGGCGCTATTCGGACCTGCGCCGCAAACCGGATATCACGCGCAAGGAACTCATGCATCTCGTTGATGACGCTGCCTTCCTGCTGACTCATGGTGTGCTGCGCGACCTCAACGTCTTGGGGCAAATCAAGAACCGCGCCCTGCGTGAGATTGCGGAATATCCCGGTGTGCAGCTACTGGCCCGATTGCTGGAGAAAGCGCGGGCGACTGAGGCAACTACCAAGGCGTAAGCACAGAGGATTGCCCATGATTACCACTGCTCGCCCGACTATTCCCCTGCAACAGTCTCATCATTCGCCGTGCGATCAACAACTCGTCAAGGGCGGCAAAGCGAACAATGGGCGAGAGCGAACTCCACCTTCCGCGTCCCCCGCTCCCGCATCACAAGCCATCTGAATGCCCCAGATTGCTTGGCACACACACGCATCAACGCTTTGCCGGCGCCCGCCACACAATCTCGCTGATGTTGATCTTGCGCGGGATGATGCCAAGGGCCACAAAGCTATCCGCCAGCTGTTGCTGCTGGGCGATGTTGGCATCGGTGACGGGGCCCACCGTGAAGCTGGCACGCCTGAACGCGAGCTTCCAGATCTCGGCATCGGTGCCCGTCGCCTCTGCCGCCACAGCGGCAAGCTCGGCGCGGTTCTCGCCGGCTTTTACCGTGAGCTTGGTCAGCTCGTCGATCACCGCTGCCAGCACCTGCGGGTATTTCTCCGCAAAATCCCGGTAGGCCATGTAATAGGAAGCGCTCGCCAGCCTTCTATCCGACGTGTCCGCAATCACGCGGGCGCCATATTGCCGCTCGGCAATCGCATAGTAGGGGTCCCACACCACCCACGCATCAACGTTGCCACCATTGAACGCCGCCGTGGCATCGGCGGGAGAGAGATACACCGGCTCAACATCCTTGAGCGTCAGCCCACCCAGCGCCAGTGCTTTCAAGGCCACGTTATGCGCACTGGAGCCCTTGCCGAACGCCACCTTCTTGCCCCGCAGGTCTGCAAGGGTGCGGATTGGCGAGTTTTTCGGGACGAGCACGGCGTGTTCGCTCGAAGGCGTCGCCGCCACATACACCAGGTTTGAGCCACCTGCCTGGGCGAATACCGGCGGCGTGTCACCCACCGAGCCCAGATCCACCGCCCCCGCGCCCATGGCTTCCAGCATGGGTGGGCCAAACTGGAATTCCGACCATTTCACAGTCACCCCCAGCGGCTTGAGGCGCTTCTCGATCACGCCCTGCTTGCGCGCCAGCACAAGAATGGCAGAGCCTTTCTGAAAGCCGATGCGTATCTCTTTAGGCTGGGCCTGTGCAGAGGCCGTGGTATTGAAGAACAGACTCACACAAAAAACGCTCGCCAGTGCCAGAATGCCTCTGGCGTATTGAATGGAGTGCAGGCGCACGTGAAACCTCTCTCTGTTTGTATTGGAGGCCTCAGCCTAAAACCTGCCGCGTGGCCGATCCAATCATAAAGCAGAGTATGGTTATGCTTATATACATAGCCGTTTTTCGTAGGGTGGCGAAGCGAACAATGAGCGCAGCGAATTGCACCTTCCGCGTCAGCCATACCCACATCACCGCACCATCGTGATGGTATGCGCGTTCGGTGCAATTCGCTCATCGCTCATTGACACCCTACTTCTTTGGCATGCAGACCGGTTTGCGTAGGGCGCGGCGAAGCCGGAACAATGGAGCAAAGCGGAATTGCGCCGGTCAAGCCTCCGCCCGAAGGGCGCTAAAAACCGACATCCAACGCTCCAGTATCAGCACAGGTCCATGCGGCATCACCCGATTGCCACAATGGCCATGCGCCGGAAGGAACTTCGCTTTTCCATACCACCCTTTTGGCATACACAACCGCTTTTCGTAGGGTGGCGAAGCGAACAATGAGCGAGAGCGAATTGCACCTTCCGCGTCAACCATACCCACATCACTTCACCATCGTGAGGAATGCGCGTTCGGTGCAATTCGCTTATCGCTCATTGGCACCCTACTTCTTTGGCATACCCGCAAGATTTAGCGAAGATCGCGGTACGTCTCGGGCCACGAAAGGCCGCACCGAAGTGCAGCGTGGCTCATTTGCCAACCGACCTTATTGTTCCTGCACAGGCGGACAAAGCGAAGCGCTTTAGGCCCCTCAGGAAATCTCTGTTTCAGCTACGTAAAAAGAATTTCAGCACTGGAAACATCCCGCACCCACTGCCGATATCTGGCGATCTTCGCATCATGTGTCACCAGGGTCATTCCGGTAGCGGCAGCCTGCGACATCAACAACCGATCAAACGGATCGTTGTGCAGCCTGCCTTCATCGTCAGTCATGAAAGGCATTCTGCCGACATACATGACATCTGCAGCACTCACTGGCAGAACATCAATTTCCGCTTCACGGAATGCTTCAAGCGCCACCTCCGGCAGAATCCGAAAATCCGGGCGCTGCAATGAATACTTGATGGCAACTTCCCAGAGGCTTGCTGCACTCACGAAAACAAAGTTTTCGCCATCGATGATCTGCTCCCGGATTCCATCATCCAGCTTTTGCGGATCAGTAACCGCCCAGAGCGCAATGTGCGTATCAAGGAGGAGGCGCATCATGCCTGCCCCGACAACCCACCCACCTCAAACATGCTGGCAATTTCGGCGTTGGCAGCATCGATATCTTCCGGCACGAAGAACTTGCCGTGGGCCTGACCAAGACGGCGTCTGGAAACCCCAAGTGCTGTGCTCTCATACGGTGCGTTGGCCGCAGCAACTGCCTGCTTAATAGCGTTCACAGCCGCAGAAAGACCATCTTCATTTTCTACCGCCTTTTGCGGCAAATAACTCACCCGGACTGGAGGCAACCCTTCAAGCTCAACAATCACTTCTCTGGATTCGCCATTGGCAACCTTCCTGACAGCCTGCATCAGATCAGCAGAGACCGCAGTCATCTCACCAGCACCGCCGGTAGCCTGGCCTTTGGAATTCGGTTTCATTACATTTCCTCTGCAACTCTGAACGCGAGGTGGACTTTTAACATTCAAAAATGCCGTAAAGACAATGAATTATAGTCAGAATTCTCGGCGTGGTCACATTGAACACTTTGGCCTGATCGCCCGCTTGCCGAATCTCACTCGCCGTATGTTTTCGGCGCCACCACCAATCACATCCCTTTTATAAACCCACACCCCTCACATAGCCTTCCCCACCCCGCAGCCTGCTAGAATTGGGGCATTCCCTTATCTGGCCCAGAGATTCGCCATGCCCAGCTTTGAACGTGCCGTGTGTCCGCATGATTGCCCGAGTGCCTGTGCGCTGGAGGTGGAGCGCATCGATGCGCGCACCATTGGCCGCGTGCGGGGGGCGAAGATGCCTTATACGGATGGGGTGGTGTGTGCCAAGGTGGCGCGCTACGCGGAGCGTGTGCATCACCCGGAGCGCCTCTCGCAGCCGCTCCTGCGCTGTGGGCCGAAGGGCAGCGGGCAGTTTGAGCCGATATCCTGGGATGCAGCGCTGGATCTGCTGGCCGGGCGCATCCGCGAAGCCGAGGCGAAGCATGGCCCGGAGACGATATGGCCGTATCACTATGCCGGCACGGAAGGCCTGGTGCAGTGCGCGGGCTTGCGTCGCCTGGGCAATCTGGCGGGCTGGTCGCGCCAGCGGGAGACTTTTTGCATCGCCCTCTCAAACGCGGGCTGGAAGGCCGGCACCGGCGTGCGCTACGGGGTGGACGCACGCGAGGTGGTGGAATCCGACCTGATTGTGATCTGGGGCGGCAACCCCGTGCACACCCAGGTGCACTTCATGACCTGGGTCGCCAAGGCCCGCCGCGCACGCGGCGCCAAGGTGGTGGTGGTGGACCCCTACCGCACCGCCACTGCCGAGAAGGCCGATCTGCATCTGGCGCTCAAGCCTGGCACCGATGCCGCGCTGGCCTGCGCAGTGATGCATGTACTGCTCGCCGAAGGGCTGGCAGACCGCGCCTATCTGGCCAAATACACCGATTTCTCGCCCGAGGTGGAAGCCCACTTTGCCACCCGCACGCCGCAATGGGCCGCCGAAATCACCGGCCTGCCGGCCGAGCAGATCATCGAATTCGCCCGCCTGTATGGCCGCACGCCGAACAGCTTCCTGCGCTTTGGCTATGGTTTCACGCGCCAGCGCAACGGCGCTGCCGCCATGCATGCGGCGAGCTGCCTGCCCGCCGTCACGGGTGCGTGGCAGCATCGCGGCGGCGGTGCGCTGTATGGCCACGGCGCCATCTTCAAGCTGAACACGGATTTCCTGAATGGCCTGGATGCCTGCACGCCACACACACGTATTCTGGACATGGCCCGCATAGGCGCCGTGCTGACCGGCAACAAACGCGACCTGGGCGACGGCGCCCCCGTCACCGTGATGATCGTGCAGAACACCAACCCCGCCGTGGTTGCCCCCGAGAGCGCCCGCGTGCGCGAGGGGCTGCTGCGCGAAGACCTCTTCCTGTGCGTGCATGAACAGTTCATGACCGACACCGCGAAGTACGCCGACCTCGTACTGCCCGCCACCACCTTCCTTGAGCACGACGACGTCTACACCGCCTCGGGCCACACCTTCCTGCAGACTTCGCGCGCCATCATCGAGCCGCATGCCGATTGCCGCGAAAACCACGTCTTCATCAGCCAGCTTGCCACACGCCTCGGCGTGGAGCACCCCGCCTTCAAGGCCAGCGCCTGGGAACTGGTAGACCGCGTGCTGCGCGATTCCGGCCACCCTGGTGCCGACGAAGTGCAGGCCATGGACTGGCTCGATTGCGCCGCCTCCTTTGAAGACGCCCACTACCTGAATGGCTTCGGCCACACCGACCGCCGTTTCCACTTCACGCCCGATTGGTCCGCCATCGGCCCGGATGCTGCCAGCATGCCGCGCTTCCCCGATCAGATGAATGTGATCAACGATACCGACAGCGCCCACCCCTTCCGGCTGGTGGCCGCCCCGGCACGCCACTTCCTCAATACCAGCTTCACCGAAACGCCCAGTTCGCAGCGCTTCGAAGGCCGCCCCACGGTGATCGTACACCCTGCCACCGCCGGGCGCCTGGGCATTCGCGAAGGCGACATCGTGCGCCTGGGCAACACGCGTGGCACCTTGCGCATCCACGCCCGGCTGGCCGACGGCATGCGCGAGAACACCGTGGTGGTGGAAAGCCAATGGCCCAACAGCGCCTTCCTCGACGGCCTCGGCATCAACACCCTGGTCAGCGCCGAACCCGGCTTCCCCAACGCCGGCGCCGCCTACCACGACACTGCCGTGTGGCTGCAGCCCTGCACGGAAGGCTGAAGGCAATTGTCCTGGGGTGGGGTCTGGCGCAAAGCGACGACCCACCCTCCCCAACACTCAACACACCATCGGCATGCCAAACGATTTTGCGTAGGGTGGCGAAGCGAACAATGAGCGATAAGCGAATTGCACCTTCCGCGTCTACCGCACCCGCACCACCATGCCATCGTGAGGAATGCGCGTTTGGTGCAATTCGCTGCGCTCATTGGTACCCTACATCATTGGCATACCCACCGGTTTGCGTAGGGCGCGGCGTCAGCCGGAACAATGGAGCGCAGCGCAATTGCGCCGATCCACCCTCCGCCCGAAGGGCGCTAACCGCCTGATCGTTACCACGGTCCTCCGTGGTAATGCCTGTCTCACCGCTCCGCGGTGACCGCGCCACCATGCCTGCCCGATTAACGATCTTTCCCGCATTACAGGCAAACCCAGAAACCACCGCAGCCTATTTCAGCGGTGTGACATGTTCGTAAGCGGGATCCACCGCAGAGCGGTGAGACGCACACTCCCACGGGGGACCGTGGGAGCGATCAATACCGGTACCGGCTCAAGCCACATCACCCGATTGCCGCAATGACCATGCGTCGGAAGGCGCTACGTTTTTCCGACCTACTCTTTTGGCATACTCACCGGTTTTGGCACCTGCCCCATCAATCATTCGCTGCGGGCCGGGTATTCACGGCGGAGACGTATTCTCTTGCCCAGCGCACCCATTGCACACGTGATGCTTTTTGCTGGGCCTGCTGGCTGGTGTGGTTGCGGTAGGCGTTGCGAAACAGCGGAATCCAGGAAAGCCACTTGAAGAGGCGGAGAGATCGGCCTTCGTTTTTTTCGATTGCCGCCAGATCCAGCCCGGCAAGCTTTTGGGCGTAACGATAGGTTTCAGTGCGGTCTGCACGCTCGCGGGCGGCAAACGCCGCAATCTGCAAGGCCATGAAATCATCCGGGCGGATCTCCAGCATGCGCACGGCCAGCGGCATCGCCTTGTCGTACTGTTTGGCGTTTGCATAAGACTGCGCCAGCATGCCCAACGCAAACCAGTCGCCAGGCTCACGCAGCAGGGCTTCCTGACACAGGCGCTGAACCGCTGCAAAATCCTTGCGCCCGACTGCCTGCGAAATCACTGCCATTTCCCGGAATTTCATATCTACCGATCCCCTCCGATAACTCACCCAGGCCATCCGGCCGCTTGCGTGCGCCAACTTCCACCACGACGGGCGCAGGGACGCAATTGTACCGGCCCTTCGCCTCAAATGCTGCCTCCCGACAAGCCTGATCTGTCTTTTTGCCGGCAGAACTCCCTCCGCACCTTCAGGCAGGCCCTGCGCAAAGCGCTGGAAAGAAGGCCCACACTGCGCGACAATGAGGCCGATCACCGCCAGCCTGGAGACCCCACCGTGAGCCCGATGAAACGCATCACCCCCCGCAGCACCGATCTGGGCGATGGCATGCGCGTGCTGCGTGCCCTGCCCACACGCGAGCAACGCATGGTGGGTGCCTGGTGCTTTCTTGACCATCTCGGCCCCGTGGATTTTCCGCCGGATCGCGGCATGCATGTGGGCGCACATCCGCACATCGGCCTGCAGACCTTCACCTGGATGATAGAGGGCGAAGCGCTGCACCACGACAGCCTGGGCAACCACCAGATCATCCGCCCCGGCGAAGTGAACCTCATGACTGCCGGCCACGGCATTGCGCACACCGAAGATTCCGTCACCCCCGGCGGCCGCCTGCATGCCGTGCAGTTCTGGATCGCCCTGCCGCCTGAAGCCGCCGACTGCCCGCCAGCCTTCGCCCACCACGCCGATCTGCCGCACTGGCAGGAAGGCCCCGCGCACTTCACCCTGCTCGCCGGCAGCCTTGGCGGGCGCCACGCCCCCGCGCATCTCCATTCACCGCTACTCGGCCTGGATATCCGCAGCGCCAGCGCCACCGAACTCACACTGCCCCTGCAGCCTGATTTCGAATACGCCGTGCTCCCCCTCAGCGGCGAGATCAACATTGCCGGCGAGCACTTCACCGCCGACGAATTCGCCTATCTCGGCAGTGGCCGTGAAACCTTGTCGATTACCCTGGGTGCAGGCACACAGCTCGTGCTCATCGGCGGCGAAACTTTTGCGCACCCCGTACAGATGTGGTGGAACTTCGTCGCCTTCGAGCGCGACACCATCAGCCTCGCCCAGGCCGACTGGGCAAGTGGCAACTCCCGCTTCGGCCCCGTGCAAAGCCCCGACGAACCCCGCCTCACCGCCCCGCCACCCCCGTGGCAGCACACAGGTGAGGGCACAGAATAGGAATGCAATCGGGATCATTGGCATACCAAACGATTTTCGTAGGGTGGCGAAGCGAACAATGAGCG
>DBTS01000161.1 GCA_002307175.1 Rhodocyclaceae bacterium UBA1310 | reverse complement strand
GCACCCTACATTTGGGGCGTATCCCCTGCAGTTGAGAGCGCGACAACGCATGCCTGACCCACAAGAAAGTCTGAAGAACCAGACTTTAAAGCCAGAAACGTCTTTTCATCCCGCAACGCGTAGAAAAGCTATTGCCACACCATAAGCCAGGGTGCCACCAAGTACGGTGAGCACCAGGTTTTTGCGCGTCAGCCAGTGGGCGAGCAGGGTGCCAAGCACACCGATAGCAACGGCCAGCGTTTTCGGGCTAAGCGCCTGGGTGCTGACCATGCCCCACAGACTGACCACCACCAGCGCGGCAATTGCGGTGGGGCCGACAGCCTGCAGAAAACCGTTCCATGCAGGGTGGCGGCGCCCCTTGGGTGCACTGCGCAAGAGTGGCAGGTAGCGCAGCAGAAAGGTGCCAACACCGCAACAGGCGATGGTGAGGATGGCTATCGTGGTATCAGTCATGATTCCGGGCTCGTGTGAATGCGCCACTGGCGGCGCCGCTGATCATCGACAGCAGGATCGCCACATGGCCGGGAAAGCCACAGACCAGGCAGATGCCTGCCACAACCACGGTGACGGCGATGGGCCGACGGTTGCCACGCCAGTCGCCGCCCAGCAGCAGGGCGAGAAACAGGGCGGGCAACACAAATGTCAGTGTCTCCTGCAGGATCGGCCAACCCTTCATGAGACTGGCGCCCACAGCAGCCCCGGCAATGGTGCCGGCCACCCATGAGGAATAGGCGCCAAGCTGCATGCCCAGCAACCAGTGTTCACGCTGCGGCACGGGGACTGAGGTGATACGGTTCATGGCGCTGGCGAACACTTCGTCAGTGAGACCGAAAGCCAGAAAGGGCCGTGGCACGCGCCGCTGCGCGTCCAGGGAGACCGCCACCGTGGCGCCGTAGAGCAGGTGGCGGGCGTTCATCAGCACCACCGTCACCACCACGGTGAGCATCTGGGTACCGGCTGTCAGCAGCCCGATCAGCACAAACTGGCTGCCACCTGCATACACGAGCACCGAGGCGGCTATTGCCAGCCACGGGCTCAAGCCCGCCTGTACCACGGTGAGGCCGAAAGAGAAGGCAATCGGCAGATAGCCCAGAACGATGGGCAGGCTTTCGCGCAGCCCTCTTGTAAAAGCAGTCATGAAGCAATGCAGGTGCCAAAACCCCGATTATCCATCCTTGGCACGCTGGCGGACAGCGCCATGGGAATGGATCACAGGAAAAACTTGCGGCTTGAACGCATGAGAACGATCAGTGGTGCACTACGCAAGCCACCGCACACCACGCCACATCCCGAACGCACCGCTGTTTCGCCGTGGCGCGGATTTGAGGCTTTTGTGGCACGAGACTGCACGGTTTGTGCGTCACTGACAAGGGCCTGTGCGGCAGGAAAAATGGCGGAAATGAACCCCAGCAGAGCATGGGGCAGGGTGCCGCACACGCCTTGAGCGGATAGGTATTCTCCCTAAAACGGGGCCTTGCAGACGAATTAACACGTCCTTGTAAGCGTAAAGCCCTCGTACCCCGCGCCGCTTCGGGTACAATCGCGTTTTTTCCACACTGAGCTGGCTTGCCATGTTTTCAGGTTCTCTTGTAGCACTGCTCACGCCGATGACGGCGGACGGGCAACTTGACCTGGCACGGTTGCGTGCCCTGATTGATTTCCACGTGCGCGAAGGTTCCGATGGTCTGGTAGTCGTCGGCACCACGGGTGAATCGCCGACGGTCAACGTCGACGAGCACTGCGAGGTGATCCGCGTGGCAGTGGAGCACGCCGCCGGGCGTATCCCCATTATCGCGGGCACGGGCGGCAACTCCACGGCAGAGGCTATCGAACTTTCGCGTTTTGCCAAAAAAGTGGGTGCCCAGGCCGGCCTGTCCGTCGTACCGTACTACAACAAACCGACGCAGGAAGGCTTGTACCAGCACTTCCGCAGCATCGCCGAAGCCACCGATCTGCCGGTGATCCTCTACAACGTGCCGGGTCGCACCGTGGCCGACATGGCCAACTATACCGTGCTGCGTCTGGCACAGGTCGATGGCATCATCGGCATCAAGGACGCCACCGGCAACCTTGAGCGCATTACCGATCTGGCCATGCGGGCGCCGAAGAACTTCGGCCTCTACAGCGGGGACGACATGACCTCGCTGGCCTTCATGCTGCTCGGCGGGCACGGCGTCATCTCGGTGACCGCCAATCTCGTGCCGCGCTTGGTGCGCGATCTGTGTGCAGCAGCGGTAAAGGGTGATGTTGTTGCGGCCAACGCAATCAACCGGAAACTTTATCTGCTCAACCGCGATCTGTTCGTCGAGGCCAACCCGATTCCTGTGAAATGGGCGGCCCAGCAGATGGGGTTGCTGGAAGGCACGATCCGCCTGCCACTGACTCCGTTGTCCGAATCTTTCCATGAGCGTGTGCGCGCCGCGATGCGCGCAGCCGATCTTCTGTCCTGAGAGGTCTTTGATGCATTCAACTTCGCGTATCGTTCTGGTCGGCGCAATTGCCGCCATGCTGGCCGGCTGCGGCCTGTGGGGCAAGAAAGACAAACCCGGCGATCTGGGTTATTACACGCCGGGTGCCAGCTCCGAGCAAACATCCAAGAAAAACAAGCTGGAAGTGCCGCCTGATCTGATCACCCCGGCCACTGACGACCGCTTTGTGGTGCCTGATGGCACCCCGCGCACCACTGCCACGTATTCAAGCTATGCCGCCGACCGCCAGGGCACGGCCTCTGCCCCTGCTGCAGAACCGGTCGCCAATGCTTCGGGCGTAGTGTCGGTCCCTACCGATCTGGCCGGAAAGATGCAGATTGAGCGTGCCGGCACCGAGCGCTGGCTGGTCGTCAAGGGTGCCAAAGTGGCCGATCTGTGGCCGCAGTTGCAGGCTTTCTGGCGTGACATGGGTTTCGTTGTCATCAACGAAAACGAAGGCGCCGGCCTGATGGAAACCGACTGGGCTGAAAATCACGCCAAGGTACAGGGCGATCCGTTCCAGGATCTGCTGCGCCGCGCACTGGGCACCCACTATGCCTCTGGTGAACGCGACAAGTTCCGCATCCGCCTGGAAGGCACGGCAACGCCAGGCGCAGTCGAGATCTACGTCTCGCACCGCCGCATGGAAGAAGTCAACAACGGCAACAACAACGACGGCACTCATTGGGAGCCGCGTGCAGCTGAGCCCGACCTGGAAGCCGCCATGTTGCAGCGCATCATGGTACGTCTGGGCACGGAAGAAAAGGTTGCCCAGAAGATCGTTCAGGAATCCAAAGCGCCGGAAACCGCCCGTGCCCACATCGTGAGCGCCAACGGTACGCAGCAGCTGGTGGTGGATGACTCCATGGAACGTGCATGGCGTCAGGTGGGGCTGGCACTCGATCGCACCGGTGTTGTCGTGGAAGATCGCGACCGCTCCAAGGGCATCTACTACGTGCGCTACATCAAGGAAGAAGATTCTGCCACGCAGAAAGAACGCGGCAACTGGTTTGCGCGCTGGTTCGGCAGCAAGAAGCCTTCCGTGACCGGCCAGTTCTCCGTGCAGGTGACTGCGCAGGACGCCAACAAGACCACGGTTGCCGTGCTTGCCAAGGATGGCGGCAAGGCGCCGGAAGAATCCGTCAAGTCGATCCTGAGCCTGCTGCTCGACCAGCTGAAGTAACACTGGCGTCACAGAATTCAGACAATTTGTCGTATTTCGAACCCGCCCGGAGAACCCGGGCGGGTTTTTTTATGCCCCCGGCAAACCCCCTGAAAACATCCGCAAGTATCTGAATTCGCGAAATTTGCAACCAATCCAGTAGTCATGCCGGACAGGGAGCCTCTCCCCTTTGGGCATGGCTCTTGCTGACACTGCTTACAGCAGGGGTGGCGTGGTGCATGCACAAAATGTGCGGCGCCACCCCTACAGGCTCTAAGCGTGACGGCAGGCGGCTGTGCCGGCACCTGAATCGGGAAAAATTGGCATAAAAGCCACAATTCCAGTCAGGGTATGGTCAAAAGCTTGATGTGGCGCATAGAGAAAATTGCCGACTTGCAATAGTTTCCCAAGATTGCCGTGGAGTGTGTCGTTTTCCCGGCATCCAGCAGGAGACTACCCGTGCCGGGGAGGTATGGCACGCAGGTTGTTTCCGTACTACCGCAGTTAATCTCACATCAGGGAGATGATTGATGTTCCAGGTGAGGATTCACGGGCGTGGAGGTCAAGGTGTGGTGACGGGTGCAGAAATGCTCTCGATCGCTGCTTTCCTTGAAGGCCGTCACGCACAGGCATTCCCGAGCTTTGGCTCAGAACGGACAGGAGCGCCCGTTGTAGCGTTCTGTCGTATCGCAGACAAGGAAATCCGGCTCCGCGAGCCGGTCATGCAACCTGATGCCTTGATTATTCAAGACGCCACTTTGCTTAACCAGATCGACGTATTCTCAGGGCTGCCGGAAAACGGCTACATCGTCCTGAATACCGGGCATACCTTCGAGGAGCTTGGTTTGGGCGAATTCGTCCAGCGTTTCGATCCGGCCCGCGTCATCACTGTTTCCGCAACGGATCTGGCACTCAAGCATGTTGGCCGCAATTCGCCCAACGTGCCGCTGCTCGGTGCATTCGCAGCAGTGTCTGGTCTGATCTCGCTGGATTCGGTGTGTGCCGCCATCCGCGATAAATTCTCCGGCAAGGTTGCCGAAGGTAACGTTGCTGCTGCCACCGAGGCCTACAACATCGCCAAGGCCGGAATGGAGGTTGTCAATGCTTAAGCAATGTGAAGGCTCGCACGCCATTGCCGAAGCCGTGGCGTTGTCACGCCCGGAAGTAGTCTGTGCTTACCCGATCTCTCCGCAGACCCACATCGTTGAGGGTGTTGGCGAACTCGTCAAGTCCGGCGCTCTCAAGGACTGCGAGTTCATCAACGTAGAATCCGAATTTGCCGCCATGTCGGTGGCAATCGGTTCCTCGGCTGCCGGTGCACGTACCTATACCGCCACGGCCTCGCAGGGTCTGCTGTTCATGGTCGAAGCCATCTACAACGCTTCCGGCCTGGGCCTGCCCATTGTCATGACGGTGGCCAACCGCGCCCTGGGTGCCCCGATCAACATCTGGAACGACCACTCCGACTCCATGAGTCAGCGTGATTGCGGCTGGATCCAGCTGTTTGCGGAAACCAACCAGGAAGCGGCTGACCTGCATATCCAGGCTTTCAAGCTGGGTGAAGAACTGTCGCTGCCCGTGATGGTGTGTATGGATGGTTTCATCCTCACGCACGCTTACGAACGTGTCGACATTCCCGAACAGGAAAAAGTGGATGCCTTCCTGCCGCCGTACTCCCCACGGCAGGTGCTGGACCCCACCAATCCCGTGTCGATCGGCGCCATGGTTGGCCCGGAAGCCTTCTCGGAAGTGCGCTATCTGGCACATGCCAAGCAGATGCAGGCTATCGAGTTGATCCCGAAGATCTCGCGTGAGTTCCAGGACATTTTTGGTCGCGAATCCGGCGGCCTGATCCGTCCCTACATGCTCGACGACGCCGAAACTGTCGTGATCGCACTGGGCTCCGTGCTCGGCACGATCAAGGACACGATCGACGAAATGCGTGCTGACGGCATCTCCATCGGCGTGCTCGGCATCACCTCCTTCCGTCCGTTCCCGATCACTGCCGTGCGTCGTGCGCTGTCACATGCCCGCCGCATCGTGGTGCTCGAAAAGAGCTTCGCCGTGGGCATTGGCGGTATCGTCGCCACCGACGTGCGCATGGCTCTGGATGGTCTGGATCAGCGCATTTACACCGTGGTTGCCGGCCTGGGCGGGCGCAACATCACCCGTTCCTCGCTGCACCGCGTGTTCCGCATGGCCATGCACGATCAGCTCGAACCGCTCCACTTCCTCGATCTGGAATGGTCCATCATCAACCGTGAGCTGGACCGCGAACGCGCCACCCGCCGTTCCGGCCCGATTGCTGAAAACATTCTCCGCGACGTTGCCAACGCCGCGAAGATCGGCTGAGGAGAATGCACATGGGATTCCAACCGATCAAGTTCTACCAGACCGGTACCTTCACCGTCGGCAACCGTCTGCTGCCGCCCGAGCAACGCTCGGTGCAGTCCGGCATGGAACGCGCCAACGCGCTGAACTCCGGCCACCGCGCCTGTCAGGGTTGCGGTGAAGCACTCGGCGCCCGCTATGCCATTGATGCCGCCATGAACGCCAGCGGCAACAAGCTCATCGCGGTCAACGCCACAGGCTGCCTCGAAGTGTTCTCCACGCCGTATCCGGAAACCTCCTGGCAGATTCCCTGGATTCACTCACTCTTCGGCAACGCACCCGCTGTTGCAACCGGTGTCGCCGCCGCCAACCGTGTCCGGGCACGCAAGGCAGGGCTTCCCGATAGCGAAGTGCGCGTGATTGCCCAGGGTGGCGACGGTAGCACCACCGACATCGGGCTGGGCTGTCTTTCCGGGATGTTTGAGCGCAATGATGACGTGCTCTACATCTGTTACGACAACCAGGCCTACATGAACACCGGGGTGCAACGCTCTTCAGCCACGCCGCCTGCCGCACGCACCGCGACGACCATGCCGGTCGGCCCGGAGCCGGGCAACACCTTCGGCCAGGGCAAGAATGTGCCGATGATTGCCATGGCCCACGGCATCCCCTATGTGGCAACTGCCACCGTGGCGGATCTGCGTGACCTCGAATACAAGGTCACCAAGGCCATGAGCATGCGTGGCGCACGCTACATCCACATCTTCGTGCCGTGCCCGCTGGGTTGGGGTTCGGCTTCCAACGACACCATCAAGATCGCCCGTCTGGCCAAGGAAACAGGCTTGTTCCCGGTTTTCGAAGCTGAATATGGCGAAGTGGTTAACGTCTCGAAGATCCGTCAGCGTCAGCCGGTGGAGGATTACCTGCGCCTGCAACGCCGTTTTGCCCACCTCTTCGGCAAAAAGGCACGCCTGGATGTCATCGAACGTTTCCAACAGATGGCCGAACAGAACATCCGCAATTTCGGTCTGCTTGCTGACGAGAAGGTTACCGTCGGCTTCCGCAGCAGCGAACACCGGAAATAAGGCGGTAACGGAGCTCTGAACGATGAACAAACCATTTGCAATTACGCTGAACGTTGGCAGTTCGCTGGAAAACAAGACCGGTACGTGGCGCACGTTCCGCCCTGTCTACACCAAGCGTCTGTCACCGTGCAACAACGCCTGTCCTGCCGGTGAAGATACGCAGGGCTGGCTGTTCCACGCCGAATCCGGTGATTACGAAACCGCCTGGCGCCACCTCACGCAGGAAAACCCGATGCCGGCCGTCATGGGCCGCGTCTGCTACCACCCCTGCGAAGGTGCGTGTAACCGTGGCAAGCTTGATTCCGCCGTGGGCATCAACTCGGTGGAACGCTTCCTCGGTGACGAAGCCATCAAGCACGGCTGGAAGTTCGCCGCGCCGGCCAAGGAATCAGGCAAGCGCGTGATGGTTGTCGGTGCCGGCCCTGCCGGGCTGTCTGCCGCCTACCAGCTGCGCCGCATGGGTCACCAGGTCGTGATTTTCGAAGCTGGCCCCATGGCCGGTGGCATGATGCGCTTCGGGATTCCGAAGTACCGTCTGCCGCGTGAAGTGCTCGATGCCGAAGTGCAGCGCATTGTCGAGATGGGGGTTGAACTCAAGCTCAACGCCAAGGTCGACAACATCCTCACCACCATGAAGGAAGACAAGTTCGACGCAGCCTTCCTCGCTGTGGGCGCTCACATCGCCAAGCGCACCGCCATCCCCGCCACAGAATCCTCACGCATCCTGGATGCCGTATCGGTGCTGCGTGGCATGGAAGGCGCCGACAAGCCCATGCTCGGGCGCCGCGTGGTCGTGTATGGTGGTGGCAACACCGCCATCGACGTGGCCCGTACCGCCAAGCGCCTGGGAGCCGAAGAAGCCATCATCGTCTACCGCCGTACGCGTGAGAAGATGCCTGCCCACGACTTCGAAGTTGAAGAAGCCCTGCAGGAAGGCGTCATGGTGCGCTGGCTGTCGACCATCAAGCAGGTTGGCGACGGCGGCTCCATCACCGTCGAAAAGATGGAACTCGACGAAAGCGGAAAGCCCGTACCGACCGGTGAATTCGATACCCTCGAAGCCGACTCCGTGATTCTCGCCCTGGGTCAGGACGTGGATCTGGGCCTGCTCGACGGCGTGCCCGATCTCACCTTCCAGGATGGCGTCGTGCAGGTTGGCGACAACATGATGACTGGCTACGCCGGCATCTTCGCCGGTGGCGACATGGTCCCCTCCGACCGTACTGTCACCGTCGGCGTCGGCCACGGCAAGCATGCAGCACGCCACATCGATGCATGGCTGCGTGGCTCCCGCTACGAAGAACCCGGCAAGGCAGAGCTCGCCAACTACGAAAAGCTCAACCCCTGGTACTACACCGATGCTGACAAGACAGTGCGTCCGATGCTGGACATCATCCGTCGTCAGAGCACCTTCGATGAAGTGCAGGGCGGGCTCAACGAGTCCAACGCGCTCTTCGAAGCCCGTCGCTGCATGTCCTGCGGCAACTGCTTCGAATGCGACAACTGCTATGGTGTCTGCCCGGATAACGCCGTAATCAAGCTCGGCCCTGGCAAGAAATTCGAGTTCAACTACGAATACTGCAAGGGCTGCGGCATCTGCGCGGAAGAATGTCCTTGTGGCGCCATCAAGATGGAATCCGAAGCAACCTGAGTATCGGAACGCTTCGTATCAAGCCCGCCGCGCGCAAGCCCGGCGGGCTTTTTCATCCCCAGAATTTTTCCCGGGCACACACTATCCCGCGCACAGCGCCGTACCGCGGAAGTGTTAACATGGGCACCAGTGCCTAGATTTCAAAACATCACAATGCCGGATACATGTTGCCACCCATAAGACAACCCAAGGCAACATAAAGCAACATAAAGCAACTGCATTCCCTTGCCAAAAGATCATCATGTCGCCCATCTCAAAAGATTTCCCTGATCATTTCGAAACGGAAAGGCTCATTGTGCGAGCCCCGCGAGCCGGAGACGGCCCCCTGGTGTACGCAGCCACTGTAGAAACGCTTGCTGCGCTGCGCCAATGGCCCGCCTCGCTCCCCTGGGCCACTGCCGAACCCAGGCTCGAAAGCTCGGAGAGCTTCTGCAGTAACGGCGAGGCCAACTTCCGTGCGCGCACCGATCTGCCCATGCTGATCTTCTCCAGGGCAGATGGCGGCCTCGTCGGCTGCACCGGCTTCCATCGCATGGACATGGACGCCTCCAGGCTCGAAATCGGCTACTGGTGCCGCACCTCGCGCACAGGGCAGGGCTTCATCACCGAAGCCATCAAGGGATTGATTACCTTTGCCCAAGAAGCACTACGTGTCCGCCGCCTGGAAATTGTCACCGACGCGCAAAACACCCGCAGCCGCCACGTCGCCGAGCGCGCAGGCTTCATCCTCGAAGGCATCCAGCGCAACGAACGCCGCGCACCCGATGGATCGTTCAGGGATACCTGCGTGTACGTCACCGAATTCGACATATCACGCAAATTGCATGGGTAAAGAGTGGTACTGAAGCAATGAGCAAAATATCGGACATGATCGCCCTCTGTGAAGAAGCCGCCTTTGAATCCTGGCCCGCACTGGAAACGCAAACCCGCGCTGGTTGGTTATTGCGCTTTGGCAAGGGCTACACCAAACGGGCGAATTCCACCAATGCCGGCGCCACGGCACAGGAACTGGACGTAGCGCAAATCGCCGGCATCGAAGCGGCTTATCGGGAGCGAGGCTTGCAACCCACTTTCCGCCTCATCTCCGATCCCGCGCTGACCGGCACAGATTCATTGCTGATCGAACGCGGCTACCGCTTTACCGATCTGTCGCTGGTCATGACGGCACCACTGACAGCCGCCGCACCATCTGAAGAGCTGTGTTTCCTGCATGATCCCGCCGCATGGCTCGAACTCTTCCAGCAGATATCGGGCAAGCCCATCGAAGGGCAGGCCGTACACCTCGAAATCCTGCGCCGGATCACGCACCCCTCGGCTTACGCCGTGAAATACCAGAACGGCACGCCAGTAAGCTGCGGCCTCGCCGTTGTCGCCAACGGATGCCTGGGGCTCTTCGATATTGCCACGGCTTCCACGCATCGAAACCAGGGGCTCGCCAGCGAGCTGTGTCGCGGCTTGCTGGAATGGGGCAGGGGAGCCGGCGCCCAGTCCGCCTACCTGCAGGTCGTCGGCGCCAACACGGCAGCCATCCGTCTCTATGAAAGTCTCGGCTACCGCTACGCCTACCACTACTGGTATCGGATTGCACCGCGCTGAGTGCACCGTAAATGAAATGCTATCTTCAGCTTTTCGGCCAGAGCGGGCAGTCACAGCCAGCATCTCGACGTCCGCTTTTGTATTAATTTCCGCCGTAGAAGCAGTGGTTATTCATTTTACGTTGTTGTAGAAGTAATACCTTGTCCTGGCGTAAAGGTCCGCATCCGGCTGAACGTCAGGTGGCAGCACCTTGGGACTCCCATTTGCAAGTTCTGTCCCATGCTGAACAAGTCGCAGACGGGATTTTAGCCTGTTCCGCTCAGTTACTAGGTCCGTCACAGAGTTGAACCACTGTTGTTCTACCGCCTCGATTGCCTCGAGAAGATTGCGTTCCACTGTTAAACGCTCATCACTTGGCTGTGATGCGTAATACATGGCCACGGGAAAATCCAATGCGCAAGCGGCTGGCGCAAACATAGCACGATCACTTTCATGCTGGCCGTAGCTCCAGTCAGCCCACACTTGGTACGCGGTGGCCCACATCAAGGTCTTGCCTTCCACGTTGGTCGAATTGGCAAACGGGATAAGGATATTTGCGACTGGTGCGGCTGTTTTGTGTGAATAATTGAGTGATAGCGCTTTGAAAAATGACGTCCAGTGGTCCGGTGACAGCTGTTGAAGTACCACGGCCAAAGCGGAATCTAAAGAAGCATTGTTTCCCGGGGAACTGAACAGTGCTTGCATCCATGCGCTCCAGGTTGCTGAAGGCGTTTGAGCCACTTGAAGTAGTAGAGTCTGAAGGGGGCTCTGTAAACTTAGTTGTGTGCCTGATGAAGGGTCTTGCCGAAGATTTACAACGCTAACGAACTTGAAAATAAGGTTATTAACTCTGGTTGCAAGGGCTATGGCTCGGGTTTCGAGTATGGTGCAAATCGTGAGCGAAAATAGAATGTCATTTCGCTTTTCAATAATGCTGGCAAGCACCGATGGTTCAGCGCTGTACATGAATACCACTGCTGCACAGAGATCCGGGACTGGGAATAAATTCATGTGCGGGACCATACGTCCCAACTGGTTCAAATTCTCACAGTTAACCAAGGACTCGATTTGACGACGGTGTTCAGGGAACCGTCGTTCACTCAACCAAGGTGCTACGTCAGAGCTTTCAATTAAACGTCGCAAGTCTGCTATCAGCTGATGTGAGGTCACTTGAGACGCAATACAGGAAATTCCCGCCGAGTTAGCATCTAGAGCCGTTACTGCACTGAGTAACGCGCGAAGTTTGTGGAGCGAATTTTTTTCGCTAGTGTCCCAATTGCGAAGTACATTCAGGACCCAGCTTACTGCGCCCTCCCAGGCTGCAGAGGCATCCAGATCGGGCGGCGTCCCTGAAGCAATCATGTTTCGTAGAAATGGAAATTCATCGCCAGTGCTATGCACAATAGGTTCGGCATCAAAGACCTGGAACTGAGAGTCCGCGCTGAGCTGAGCAAGCAGTTGGCTTAGTGCTACCGGCGCAGCAGAGTGGCCAGAATTCAAGGCTGCTTGAAAGTGAGCCTGCGCCAAGCTCATGGCGATCGGATTCATGGCGTGCTCCAAACTAGATAGTCGCTATCGCTCAGCTCATCCCAGAGATCCAGAAATGCTTGTCGAATTAGCTCTCCATCGGCGACCTTTTGGAGGATGTGGTGCTTCTGGCCTAAACTATTGACTGACGTTCCAAGGGACCATGCTGTCGCAGGTCCAGTTTCAGAAGGGAAAATCAAGAAACGGTCATGGAACTGCCAGCCAGCGCTCCCTTTTCGTATGCGGAACTCTAAGCACAGGTCTTTACAGTTGCCCATCGCGTTATTGAACGTCTCAAGCTGTATATCCTTCCAAGATTGCTTGAGATGTGGTGTGACTTCTGAAGAGGCGGTGGTCTTGGAATAACTCTCTTTCTCCTTTTCTATCGGTGGTTCAGCCCCGGCGGTAAGCGCTCGCAAGTCAGCCCCTTTGTGTGGACAGTAGAAGAGCGTAGTAAGAATGTCCCTGGCATCGAGATATGGATCCCATAACCAAGCACCAACCTTGCCATGCTCACGAATGAGCGCATGAATGTCCTTGAGCGCGTCTTCCGTGCCTCCGCCAGAGTTGCCGCCATATTGAACGAATTCTCTCCGCTCACGGAGGCTCTTTAAGCTATCTCTGAAAATTCTGTTTGTTCGCCATGGCACCCCAGGTGTGGATGTAGGTGTGCCAACGATGTTGGGTGTCCGTTCTTCAATAAGCGGGACTGTGACCAGCTTCAGTTCACCATTTGGCAAGGGGAGAGAGAACTCCCGAGTGCTGATGCTTTCCCCCACAACATGGATGTTCATGCTGATGCTCGTGATGAACGCTGTTGGGGCAGATGCTCCCAGCACTAATTGGTGCTGGTCGTCCCATAGTACGTATCGAGCCCCACCGCTAGGCGAGTAAATCGGGAAGGTCGCTTGCGTACCGGTAACATCTTCGGAGCCATAACCTTCCACTGTTGTGTCTTCGTACTTCTCACACGAAACTCTTAACTGTCGTGGGGGAGTACCGTTGCGCCAGATTGGCTGTACTAGAAAATCTCCATTTTCCGAACTGGACACCTTTGCCGTCACAACGGTTACCGGTAGCTGGATGAGAATATTTCCAAGTCGGTCGGACAGACCATCAATGCTCATCCTCACGAAGGCCGTGATGTTCTCCGCCAGTTGCTTGAGAAGCTTCGGTTCATCCAAAAGGAATTTCACATCAGTTTTCTGCTTATCGACCAGTTCAAGAACATGAGAGCCTTCCCAGAAATTGTTCTTGAGCACTCTGTTCCAAGGGTGTGGTACCGCTGTGTCAGCGGGAACGAATTGTGGAGGCGAAGGGGTAAGTGTCCCGACATTCAACGCTGAAGTGCCTGGTTTCCACTCGCCAGTGGCGCCGAGATTCTGAAGCGCTTGCAGAACTTGTTGAGCAGATATGCGATAGCGCTCAATCCCAAATTTCCAGGGAGTTCCACGCAGTTTTATGGGCCTGTTACCATTGAGAAAGTCTCCAGGGGCGATCTGAGTTGCTGGTGGGAGGCTCGGTTCTGCAACTAGCAGGCTCATGAAGTTTATTGTCCGCTGCGACCTATCTCGGTGGAAACCAAATATTTCCGTTACTTCGAAGCTGTTGTAGTTGCCAATTACACCAGGGCCCAGTAGCTTCTGCAGGTGGTTGATATGCTCGGTAATGCCCCAAGACATTGGATTCCCTCTTGTTATGGCTGCTTGTGAACCGATAACAGCCATGTTATCACGCAGGCATGACTATCCGCTTTGCCCGATGACTTGCCGGAGAACCGGTCGTCTGACATGTCGGCTGTACTCAGTTTTCTGCCGCTGATGGCCGACACGGTTTAGCGTCTGAATTGCCGAAAAGCAGTCTCTACTCCGATGTAGCTACGCCAGAGCCGTAGAATGCAATGTCCGGATTGTTTTCAGTCCGGTTCGCTTCGGTAGCGGTGACGACGAAGACCCTGTCGAAGTTCGTGAAGACATTGCAGCCCCTGCGTTTTATGTTGGGTATGGCTCTGCTACCGAGCGGAGTATTTTCAATGCCGGCGGTGGTGGATATCCTTCGCTTGCCGCAGCCCAAGCAGCCCTTGGTAGCCGTACCTCGGTCAGGTGGTGCGATGAAGCCTGAGTTTCGTGGCCAGAGGTGCGCCAGCGAGCTGTGTTGCGGGCCGCTGGAATGAGGCTGGGAATCCGGTGCCCACTCCGCAACTGCGGGTCGTCGGTGCCGACATGGCGGGCTGTCTGGCTCCCTAAAAGTCTCGGTTGTCGCGATGCCTGCCACCATGGGTATCGGAATGCGGCGCAATGGATTGATGTCATCCGCGATGTCAATCTTTCTGTAGCCCGCTTCAGCCGGTGTTCCAACAGCTGCCTGTTAACGGATTATACGGGCTGTACGCAGTTGCCCTTGGCTCCGCTTTGGGGGGTTGCCGTCCACTCCGAGGGAATGTTTTCTGGGGCCTTGAGACTCTCTTGTCCGGCCACGCGATGTGTTCGGCGGAATGCGCTATGGCCGATTTTGCCAGCGCTCCTGTCTGCATTTTCACCGGGGACACCCCTTCGCTCAGCCATGAAAGCGGATGAATAGCCCGCACAAAGCTCTGAAGAGGCATTTTCTATAGGTCTGGTTGGTGCTAAACATATAAGCGCGAAGTATTTGGATGCAGGTCTCATGCAGTTACAATTGCGCTCTTTTATTGGGGCGAGACAATTTTGGCATCCAATTCATTATCCGAGACCCGCAAGGTATTGCTGCTTGATGGGGGTACTGGTCGGGAGCTGGCTCGTGCCGGGGCACCTTTTCGGCAACCGGAATGGTCGGCGCTGGCGCTCATCGAAGCGCCGCACTATGTTTCCCAGGTGCATCAGCGCTATATCGATGCAGGCGCTGACATTATCACCACGAACAGCTATGCCGTTGTTCCCTTTCATATTGGCGCGGAGCGTTTTGCCACCCAGGGCAAAGCGCTTGTCGAACTGGCAGGGCGCCTTGCCCGCGAAGCGGCCAATGCGGCAGGGCGGCGGGTGCGTGTGGCGGGGTCTTTGCCACCGGTATGTGGTTCCTATCGGGCTGACCTGTTTGATGTGGCTGCGGCGCGCCCGATACTGGACGTGCTGATCAGCGGGCTGCGCCCCTATATTGACCACTGGCAGGCTGAAACGCTGAGCGCCATCGCTGAAGCTCGCTTGGTGCGAGAATTAATCGGGGAAGACGGTATACCTTTATGGCTCTCCTTTACGCTGAAGGATGACGAGGTCATTGCCGGTAGACCGCGCCTGCGTTCTGGCGAGGATGTGCGTGATGCCGTTCAGGCGGCAGTGCAGCTTGGGGCAGAGAGCCTGCTGTTCAATTGCAGTCAGCCCGAAGTGATGGGCGACGCTGTCAAGGCGGCTATCGCGGAGCGTAATGCGCTGGGCGCAACGCTTGCCATTGGCGTGTACGCCAATGCGTTTGCCCCGCAACCAAAGGATGCTGAAGCAAACTCAGGGCTGGATGAGATTCGTGCCGACCTCACTCCGAATGGCTATCTGGCCTGGGTGAAAGAGTGGCTCTCGCTCGGCGCAAGCGTGGTGGGTGGCTGCTGCGGGATAGGACCTGAGCATATTGCTGAAATTCGCCAACGCATTGATCAGTCTGTCTGATGTTTTGTGTTCAAGGGAATGTGACGATAATGAAAAAAACGTTTTTGTTGATGGTATTGGCCAGCGCGTTTTGGGTAGCCCAGCCGGCTCAGGCAGGAGCAACCCTGGATCGTGTTCACAAGACCAAGACATTGGTCGAAGTTGTTGATCAGAGCTACCCGCCGTTTTCCTTTCTCAATGATAAAAATGAGATGGATGGCTTCGATATCGATGTCTCTCGGGAAGTTGCGAAGCGCCTGGGTGCGAAGCTGAAGATCGAAACCCCCTCCTGGGAGGTTGTGACTGCCGGCAACTGGCGTGGTCGTTGGGATGTGTGCATCTGCTCGATGACGCCGGATAAGCAGAAGGCCAGGGTGCTGGATTTTGTGGCGCGTTACTATAGTTCTCCTGCGGTGCTGATTACCACTGAGGCGAATGCCGCGATCCGGTCTGTCAAGGATATGAACACAAAACGCATTGGCGTTGAGCAGGGCTCCAGCTATGAACGCTACCTGCAAAAAGGCTTGACCATTGAAGCGCCCGACGGCCCCGCGATCAGCTATCCGTTTGAGCGTGTCGTGATTGCACCATATGGCAGTGAAGACCTGGCGTATCAGGATCTCTCCCTGGGCGCAGGCAAGCGCATTGATGGGGTGGTTTCTAACTACGTGACGGCAAGCGTGCGCATCAAGAAGAATCCCGGCAAGTTCAGAATCGTCGGAGACGCGCTCTACGAGGAGCCAAACTGGGTTGCTATCGACAAGGGCGATGCCGAGTGGAAATCCGAGCTCGAGAAAATTTTTGCCGATATGAAGAAGGATGGCTCCCTGGCGAAGATCTCGCAGAAATGGATCGGCAAGGACATCACGCACTAAGCGGATTCTGTGTGGCTTTTTTCAATCCGGGAGAAATCCCGGATTTTTTCGGGTTCCGTTGGTGATTCATTGGTGATGAACAAAACGTGGTGGTTCAGGGGGCGCATACTGCTTGTGTGGCTGGGTTTGCTTGCAGGGTTTGCCGCGTTCGTTTCGGGCTTTGATTTGCAGTTTAGCTTTGTGCGTGACAAGCTGCCTATCCTTCTCGGGTTGAGCCTGACACCAGAGGGAATGCTGCAGGGGGTGCCGCTCACCCTGTTGGTATGCCTGGGAGCCATGCTGATCTCCCTGGTCCTGGGGCTGCTCTCTGCGCTTGGCCGTATCTCGCAGAGTGCCATCGCCTATGGCGTGGCGAGTTTCTACACCTCATTTTTTCGTGGCACGCCGCTGCTTGTGCAAATCCTCCTGATATACCTGGGGATACCGCAGCTGGGGCCCGTGCCACCAGCGATTCCCTCCGGCATCATAGCCCTGGCACTCTGCTACGGTGCTTATCTGAGCGAGATCTTTCGTTCCGCCATTGAGTCTGTCGGCGCGGGGCAGTGGCAGGCCGCCAATGCCCTGGGCATGTCACGAAACATGACTCTCAGACACATCATACTGCCCCAGGCAATGAAAATTGCGATCCCGCCAATTGGTGCAATGTTCATCTCCATGCTGAAGGATTCTTCACTCGTTTCGGTCATGGGCTTGTGGGAAATCATGTTCTTGGCGCAGAGCTACGGCAGATCATCCTATCGCTATATCGAGATGCTGCTGACAGCCGCAATGATTTACTGGGCGCTCTCGCTGATTTTTGAAATATTGCAGGCGCGACTGGAAAAACGCTTTCGCTATGGCGTGCCCCCAGTCTCCCGCTAGACCACGTACCCACCACCAAACACCAGAGCACCTCCCACACTTTCCGGCACCGCCCCCCAAGGAACACCTTTTGCCACCCAAGATGTCTTCAGCCCCGCACGACATTGCTATCACAATCCGCAGGGCGCACGCCGAAGATGCCCTATGTCTCGGGGTGCTGGGCACCCAGGTTTTTCTGGATACCTATGCCGGATCAGGTATCCGTGCTGCCCTGGCCAGAGAAGTGCTGCGCGCGTTTAATACCCAGGAGGTCGAAGATCTGCTGCAGCGGACGGATACCTTCGTGCTGGTTGTGGAGCGCAGCGGCCACCTCATCGGCTTTGCCCAAGTCAGACTGGGCGCGGGAGAAACCGGTGTAACCGGAGCCCATCCTGCCGAGCTGGAACGCCTCTACCTCCAGGAAGCATTTACCGGGAAGGGGCTGGGTACGCGTCTTCTGGCCGCCGCAGAACAACATGCAGTGGAATCCGGCGCGGATGTTCTCTGGCTTTCCTACCTGGTTTCCAACGCCCGCGCAGAGAAATTCTATGCCCGCCATCAGTACAGCCGCTGCGGCACCCTGATGTTTGAAATGGAAGGCGAGCAGCACGAAAATATTGTGGCGCAAAAGCCCATCTGACGTCTTTCACATCACCCATCCCGCCAACCCACACCCCAGCACCACCCGCCACGGCGGCTGCTTCCAGGCGATCAGCGTCACCAACGCAACCAACGCCAGCCCGAAGTCTTTCGGTGAGAGAATTGCGCTGGTCCAGAGTGGTTGATACAGTGCCGCCAGCAGCAGGCCCACGACGGCAGCGTTAACGCCGGCAAGCGCCGCCCGCGTGCGCACGTGGCCGCGCAGCCTTGCCCAGAATGGCAGCGCCCCTGCCACCAGCAGAAACGCAGGTAAAAAGATGGCTGCCACGCAGATCAGGCCGCCAACCCAGCCTGAGGGTGCTTCACGCATGGAAGCGCCGAGAAAGCCGGCGAATGTGAACAGCGGCCCCGGCACGGCCTGCGCCGCGCCATAGCCAGCCAGAAACACATCCATCCCCACCCAGCCGCGCGGCACTACCTCTGCCTGCAGCAGGGGCAGCACCACGTGCCCGCCCCCAAACACCAGTGCACCTGCACGATAGAAAGCATCCGTCATCGCCACAACGTGATTCGGCCATAAGCCTCTCAACAATGGCAGACCGCCAAGCAACACGAAAAACAGCGCCAGCCAGACGATCCCCGCACGGCGGCTGATGCCAACGGCCAAAGCTTCCGTCGCAGGCGGCAGGGCAGGGCGGAAAACCATCATTCCCAGCAAGCCTGCCGCCACAATGATTCCCAATTGCCCCCAGGCGCCCGGAAACCACAGCGCTACGCACGCTGCACCCACCATCAGCGTCATGCGCAAAGCATCTGTACACAAGCTTCTGCCCATACCCCACACCGCTTGGGCCACCACTGCCACAGCCACCACTTTCAGGCCGTGCCACACGCCCGGCGGCACAAACTGGCCGGAAAGCTCAATGCCCTGCGCCAGCAGTATCAGCATCAACGCCGAGGGCAGGGTGAATCCCGCCCAGGCGGCGAAAGCCCCTGCATAACCTGCGCGTGACAGGCCCAGCGCCATTCCCACCTGGCTGCTCGCCGGGCCAGGCAAAAACTGGCACAGCGCCACCAGATCCGCGTAATCCTGCTCGGCCAGCCAGCGCCGCCGGATCACGAATTCATCGCGGAAATACCCCAGATGCGCAATCGGCCCACCGAATGAGGTTAGCCCCAGCCGCAGAAAGACCAGGAATATGCGCCAGGGACTGCTATCCACGCCCGTCATAGCCACCTCATCTCGCAGAATGGAATGCCGCCACGATACCCGAACTCCGCGATGAAAATAAGCGCGTCGTCCATCCGGTCATCTGATGGTGCTAATATTGCCAATATTGATTCAACATGAAGGCCCTGGTGGGTTCTTCATTCACCATCCAAGCAACCCGTAAGAAACCAATGCAGATTGTCCTGAAAGATTTCCGCGATCATTTTGAAACCGAGCGCCTGATCGTGCGCGCCCCGCGCAGCGGAGACGGGCTTGCCGTGCACGCAGCCAGAATCGAAACCCACACGCAATTGCGCGATTGGCCCGTAGTCATGCCCTGGGCACAAACAGAGCCTTTGCTGGAAGAATCCGAAGCCTATTGCAGGCGTGGGCAGGCCGCATTTCTGGCGCGCACGGATCTCCCGATGCTAGCTTTCCTGAAAGCGGATCAAACCTTCGCAGGCTGCATCAGCCTGCAGCGGATGGATTGGGAAGTACCCCGCTTTGAAATCGGTTACTGGCTGCGCACCAGCCAGCAAAAGAAAGGGCTGGCTCTCGAGGCGGTGAATGGCATCACTCTGTTTGCCCTGCAGGAACTCTGCGCCCTGCGCGTGGAAATCCACTGCAGTGCGGCAAACCACGCCAGCCGCAATGTCGCGGAGCGTGCCGGTTTCACGCTCGAAGGCATCCTGCACAACCACAAGCGGCTCGTGAATGGCCGGATCGTCGATTCCTGCATCTATGCCAGACTTGCCTGAGCTGATAATTGTCCAAATAATCATGAAGCTTCTATGCTTGACAGCGGCTTTCCGATCGGCTGACCATCGCCTTTGGGGCGGAAGCGGGGGTTACAAGCAAAACGGCGACGGGTCGTCCAAGCTAAATTCAGGCGTGTGGAGGTTTGAGCGCAACGGAAGACAGGTTGTTATGCATGCAACGTCTCGCTTTCGGTCAAAGCCGTCGATCTTAGTGCTTCGAATGAGCAGTGGCTTCCAATCCAATCCGGACGCTCGTCTTATTGACGAGTCTGCGACAAAAAATCGATGCATAGCGACCATTCATGACGCGAACCAAGTAACCCTTGCTAGCTTTTTGCGAATACCGATGCCAAGCGGATAGAATACCCCTACTTGGTCATTAACGGGCGTTCAGAGCGGCAACCTCATGGCAGCCCTTTGCATGCCGGGGCCGAAATCTGTTACTTGAGGTTTTCTCGATTCTGTTAATGGTGTTCTTCTGTACAGCAGAATCGCGCAAAGTCAGATTGGAAGCTATTCTTCGCCATGCGGTCGCACCATGTTAGGGAGCACGTGCCGATGTCAATCCGAAAATACAACGTCGCCAGTGACACACTCAAGTT
Organism: Rhodocyclaceae bacterium UBA1310; assembly: GCA_002307175.1. Lineage (GTDB taxonomy): Bacteria > Pseudomonadota > Gammaproteobacteria > Burkholderiales > Rhodocyclaceae > Uliginosibacterium. Next base: position 2,292 of record DBTS01000161.1, on the reverse strand, counting down.
TCCTTTCAACTACAACAGTGCAGAGACGGCACTGTTGCGCAAAGAGCTCAAAGGCAATGCGAACGTCGACATCAACGATCTTCGTAGAGTCTCACTTTGGAAGCTTGACCGAGTATTGGCCGTATCCGACGAAACACTTTCTTGCCTAAGGAAAGTTGCCAAAGCAGAAGACCTATCTGTGGATGCCCCGATCTCAAAGCGAGCAATCGAGATGCTGGTTGATTCGCAAGGCATTGGGTTCCCAATGGCAAGCGCAATGTTGAAGTTTCTGCGGCCAGACGTGTTCCCCATCATTGACGTGCGTGCCTATAGGGCTCTAACGGGAACGAAGCCCTACTATTCGACTTACACGCTGACCAATTACATCAGCTACGCCAAGGCGCTGGCGGATATTGCAAAGCGTCTCAATCGACCGTTGTCTGATGTTGACGAGCAGTTGTACTGCTTCGATGCCGCGCACAATGGGAAGATATGAAATCTAACGCCCCAGTCAACCGGATCGCCAACATGCTGCGCTTGTTGGTTCCTTTCGCGCCGCGCACTCAAGCCGCCGGTTATCTCCAACGTTAGCCCCATCAAAGTTCCCATCTTCCACCGCGTCATCACCACAACAGGAACACGACAAAATGCATCGAATTATTAAATCTCATCTGGAGAATTTCTCTAAAAGCTTCGGTCTTGAGGATCTGGATGAGTCGGACCAGTTTGAGATGTTCGTTAACTACGCTGTACTCTCGCCAAAGGTAAGCACAACCTTTGAGCTTGAGGACGTGACAACTAGTGAAGGTGATGATGGGATCGATGGAGTGGCAATCATCGTCGATGAAGAACTTCTTGTGTCAGACGAAGACGCTAAGTCAATATTCAAATCGGATAGAAAAAATCACGATATGGAGATCGTCTTCGTCCAAACCAAGCGTAGCGATTCCTTCGATTTGGGAGATTTCTTAAAATTCAAGGAGTCAGTTCAGAAGTTCATTAATGCAGATGACTACGAAGTCGATGACGACGTGCAGAAAAACGCAAATACCATCTACGACGTGTGTCTGAAGAATGTGCCAAAACTCAGAGGAGGAAAGCCTTCGTTAACGGCCCGATTCGTCACGACGGGTGTATATGGAGAGCCGGAAGCGCTGGAGACTGCCCGCAAAAAATTCGAGCGCGATCTGAAATCGGTTGGCTACTTTTCCGCCATTGACGTCCGATTCATTGGTCGCGATGAACTAACTGCGTTGTGGGTCTCGACGTATTCCGGAATTCAGGCGCAGTTACCAATCTTCAGCAATGCGCCGCTCCCAAAAATTGCCGGAATTGAAGAAGCCTACCTTGTTGTCGCAAGCGCCAAAGACGTAGTTGAAAACCTCTTGGTGACTGAGGACGGGAATCTTCGGACTCAAGTGTTTGAAGAAAACGTTCGATCTTTCCTGGGTAATGAGAATCCAGTAAATCGCTCCATCGCGGAGACCCTCAACGATACGCAGGCTTCAACGCGATTTCCCGTGATGAATAACGGAATAACAATTGTCAGCCCAGATGTTCGCGTACAGGGAAACGTGTTACACCTTGAGAACTATCAGATCGTCAATGGGTGCCAAACGTCAAATGTTTTATATGAGAACCGGAATATCCTGACCGATAAGATCATGGTCAACCTCAAGATCGTTGAGACTTCAAATGAAGATGTCTTCGCCGAACTAGTTCGGGCAACAAACAGTCAGTCCAAGATCGAAGAGAATCAATTCCTTTCCCTTCGACCAATTGTCAAACGAGTGGAGCAATACTTCGATTCATTCGAAGAACAAGATGGGCGCCTGTATTTCGAACGTCGTGATCGCCAATTCATCGGGAGAGACGTTCCCGCCGTGCGAGTTTTTTCGGTTCACACGGCCGCGAAGTGTGTCGCGGCCATGTTCTATCACCGTCCGGAGCTCGCGTATCGGTATCCTAAACAGATGTACGAACTGATTGGAGAGAAAATGTTTGCCGAGGGCAATAAGGAGTGTGTCTTCTATTGTTCTTCCCTCGCTCTCTATCGGCTTCACCTACTCGTTTCCAATGGCACGATTCCGCAAAATATGCGCAAATTCAAGTGGCACATCCTTGCGCTGGTTCGAGTGATCATTGCTGGGGAGAAGATGCCAGAACTAAATTCTAAGAAAATGGAGGCCTACTGCCAGAAGATAATTGATGCGCTTTCCACGCACGGAACAAAGAGCTGGCTCCGGTCACCGCGACAGTTTTTCCTGACCGATAAGTGGACGCCCGCGGGGAGGGGTATTGTCGCGGCAGCTG
>DBTS01000051.1 GCA_002307175.1 Rhodocyclaceae bacterium UBA1310 | reverse complement strand
AGTAATTAATGGGACAGAACACTAGTGGCGCACTTTCCCGGCGCCGCTGCTTCCAGCAGTTTGCGCCGGATGGTACGCGCCTGCGGCGGATCAATCTGCCTGTACGCCGCCCCACCATGCTGGCGTTTGGTGGTACTGCGCTCGACGAGATTTACGTGACATCTGCCCGCGCTGGTGCCGATGCCGCAGAGCTGGCAGTCCATCCGCTCTCGGGTGGGGTATTTCGTATCCGGGCAGGTATCAAGGGGCGTGCGGAGCCCCGCTTTGTAAGCAGAAAGGTGCATGTATGACGCAGGGAAACAAGGCCGCGCGTTACCCCAGTCTGGAGGGGCGCGTGGTATTCATCAGTGGCGGTGCCAGCGGAATCGGCGGCGAGATGGTCAGTGCTTTTGCGCGCCAGGGCGCGCGCGTGGCATTTATCGATATTGATGCCAGCGCCGCAGCACAGCGCCAGGAGGCGGTGCTTGCGGAAGGGCTGGCGAAGCCGCTGTTCCTGCAGGTTGATGTGCGGGATATTGCTGCCTTGCAGGGGGCAATTGACCAGAGCGCCCGCGAGCTTGGCGCGATCCGGGTCCTGATCAACAATGCCGCCAGCGATGAGCGGCATGCTTATACGGAAGTCACGCCGGAGTACTGGGACAATGCGCTGGCAATCAACCTGCGTCACCACTTCTTTGCCAGCCAGCATGTGGCGGCGGGCATGCGTGCCGCGGGCGGGGGATCGATCATCAATCTGGGCTCTGTGTCGTGGATGCGCAGCCGCCCCGGCCTGATCGGGTACACCACTTCCAAGGCAGCCATCAACGGCCTTACGCGCAGTATGGCGCGTGAGCTGGGGAGCGCCATTATCCGCGTGAATTCCATCGTGCCCGGCGCCATTTTCACGGAGCGGCAGGCCAGACTGTGGTGCAAGCCTGAAGACACCGAAGAATTCCTGCGCCTGCAATCACTGCCGGTGGTGCTGGATGCCGGCCATGTCGCCCGCATGGCGCTGTTTCTGGGCGCAGATGACAGCGATGGCTGTAGCGGGCAGAATTTTGTCGTTGATGCGGGGCTGACCTGAGAAGCCCGTCATGATCTTGCTGCCCGGATACTGAAGATCCTCTCAAGTCTGCAGTCCCCTTTGTGGAATTTATGTTTGCCTGGAAATATCATGCCGAAAAAGATTCTGATCTCCGAATTCATGGATGAAACCGCTGTTGCACTGCTTGCCCGGCAATTTGAGGTCACCTACGATCCGCTTCTGGTCGATCACCCCGATGCACTGCTTGCCAAAGCCGCAGAGGCAGATGCACTGATCGTCCGCAATCGCACGCAGGTACGTGGCGATCTGCTCGCTGCCCTGCGCCAGGGTTCGGTGATCGGGCGCCTGGGTGTCGGTCTCGACAACATCGATGTCACGCAGGCAGCAGTGCGCGGAATCCAGGTGATTCCTGCCACCGGGGCGAATGCCCGTTCCGTTGCCGAATATGTCATCACCGCCGCACTGGTGCTACTGCGTGGCAGCTATTTCGCGTCAGCTGAAGTTGCGGCGGGAGACTGGCCCCGCAGCGCGCTGTCGAATGGCCGCGAGATCGGCGGGCGTCAGCTTGGGTTGATCGGTTTCGGTTCCATCGGCCAGCTCACAGCACAACTGGCACGTGCGCTTGGCGTGAAGGTTCAGGCCTATGACCCGGCGCTGCCGGCGGATGCCGTGGTGTGGCAGCAAACCGGCGTACAGTCTGTGTCACTCGATGTGCTGCTGGCCAGCTCCGACATCATCAGCCTGCATGTGCCACTCTCCGCGCAGACGCGCAATCTGCTTGATGCCACGCGTCTGACGCAGGCAAAGCAGGGGGCCATCGTCATCAATACGGCACGCGGCGGTGTCATCGACGAGCAGGCGCTTGCCGATGCGTTGCGCTCCGGTCACCTCGGGGGGGCCGCGATTGATGTCTTCAATGCTGAACCGCTGCCCGCCGGGAATGTGTTTGCCGATGTGCCGAATCTCTTGCTGACGCCGCATATTGCCGGAGTTACACAGGAATCCAATGAACGCGTCAGCCATCTGATTGCCGAGAAGGTGGCGGCTGCTTTGCAGAGCACTGGAGAACCCTATGCCAAGCATTGATCTGGAAACGCTGACGACGCTTGCCGCCAGGGCCTTGCAAGGCGCAGGCGCGGCCTCCGCTGCTGCAGTCAGTACCGCCCGCGCCCTGGTGGCAGCGGATGCCCAGGGGCTTGCCTCGCATGGCGTATCGCGGATTCCGCAATATGCCGCACATCTGCGTTTGCAGCGGGTGGATGGCAACGCGCAAGCCGAAATCACGCACAGCCGGGGCGGCGCGTTTGTGGTGGATGCCCACAGTGGGTTTGCTTTTCCCGCGCTGGAACTGGCGGTGAAAACCGCCATCGAACGTGTTGCCACCCAGGGGGTGGTGTTTGCCGGCGTCACCAACAGCCATCACTTCGGGGCGGCGGCCTATCATCTGGCTCCGCTGGCACAGGCTGGGCTGGTGGGTTTTCTCTTCGGCAACTCGCCGGCTGCAATTCCCGCCTGGGGTGGGAAGCATGCACTGTTTGGCACCAACCCGATCGCAGCTGTCTTTCCGCGCAAGGATGCCGAGCCGCTGGTGATTGATCTGAGTCTGTCCGAAGTGGCGCGAGGCAAACTCATGGTGGCGGCGCGTGAACGCCGCGAGATTCCGCCGGGTTGGGCTCTCGACAAGGATGGTAATCCCACCACCGACCCCAAGGCGGGGCTGGCGGGCATGATGTGCCCTGCGGGCGGACTCAAGGGGGCCATGCTTGCCCTGGTCGTCGAGCTGCTCTGTGTGGCCCTCACGGGAGCAGCCTTCGGTTTCGAGGCAGATTCCTTCTTTGTGGATGAAGGCAACCGCCCACGTATCGGGCAGGCCGTCTATTTCGAACGTATCGAAACCCTGCTTACGGCGATGCTGCAGGATGAAGGGGTGCGCCTTCCGGGCGCGCGCCGGCAAACCCTTGAGCAGAAGGCGCAGGGGCAGGGGGTGGAAATCCCGGATGCCTTACTGGCGCAGATCCGCGAACTGGCAGAAAGGCCCGCCGCATGATCGCGCTTGAATATCCTGATCTGCTCGAAGCTCTGCTGCCCGCAGAGTCTGCCGGCAACACATTTGCCGTGGCAGACCCTGCCACTGGAGAAATCCTCGGCAGGGTCACAAACAACGATGTGGCGGCAGCACGTGCCGCGATCCAATCCGCTTCGGCAGCGCAGCCTGCCTGGGCCGCACACCCGGCACTGGCGCGTGGGCGGATTCTGCGCCGTCTCGCGGAGTTGCTGCTGCAGCATCAGAATGATCTGGCATTGATCCTCACGCGTGAGCAGGGCAAGCCACTGTCTGAAGCGCGTGGTGAAATTGCCTTTGCCGCATCATTTTTCGAATGGTTTGCCGAGGAAGGCCGTCGTGCGTATGGTGAAGTCATCCCTGCGCCACAGGGCGACAAGCGTCTGCTGACGATTCGCCAGGCTGCCGGGGTGGCGGCCGCCATCACCCCCTGGAACTTTCCCGTCAGCATGCTTGCGCGCAAGGCTGCGGCGGCACTTGCAGCAGGCTGTGCGATGGTGATTAAACCTGCCGAACAGACGCCGCTGAGTGCCCTGGCACTGGCGCGTCTGGCCCGCAATGCGGGGCTGCCGGATGGCCTGCTGCCCGTCATCACCGCGGATCGGGACAACACGCCGGCCATTGGCGAAGAATTCTGCCGCAATCCCGCCGTGCGCGTGCTGTCATTCACCGGCTCGACGCGCGTGGGCCGGCAGCTCATCGCACAATCCGCCGATTCGGTGAAGCGTCTGGCGCTGGAATTGGGTGGTAATGCGCCCTTCATAGTCTTCGGGGATGCGGATCTGGATGCAGCAGTAGCAGGCGCACTGGTGTCCAAATTCCGCAATGCCGGGCAGACCTGTGTCTGCGCCAATCGTATCCTGGTGCACGAGAGCATCTTCGACACTTTTGCAGAGAAATTCGTCGCGGCGGCAGCACGCCTCAAGGTGGGAAACGGCCTCGACGCTGGTGTCGAGCAGGGGCCACTGATCGATGCAAGGGCGCTTGAAAAAGTGCAGGCGCTTGTGGATGATGCCATTGACAAGGGGGCCAGGCTGCTGCTGGGAGGCAAGCCTCACGCACTCGGCCGCACGTTCTATGAACCGACAGTACTCACAGACGTCACCCCGGCAATGCGCGTATTCCAGGAAGAGATTTTCGGGCCGGTGGCTCCCCTGATCCGCTTCAGCAGCGAGACCGAAGCTGCCGAACTCGCCAATGCCACGGAAGCCGGGCTGGCAGCGTACTTCTATAGCCGTGACGCACAGCGGATTTTCCGCTTCGCCGAAGTGCTGCAGTATGGCATGGTGGGCATCAATTCCGCCATGATCTCGTTGCCCGAAGCCCCCTTTGGGGGCATTCGCCAATCGGGGTTGGGGCGCGAGGGGGCAAGGCTCGGGCTGGAAGAATATCTGGATGTCAAATACCTGTGCATCGGACAGGATCAATAGCCTTGTCCTGCACTCGCAGGGCGGTTCATGCATGGTCACTGCAGGCGTATTTTTGCTCCCTCGCAGTGGCCTCTTGATATCCGTCTAGTTCAGACTGAATTCCGGTAACGCCATCATCGGCTTGCCATGCGCCAGCACAAAGGCTTCGGTGAGGAAGGCAGGAGGATAGCCCAGCGGGGCGGGTTCATCGAACGTTCTGCCGCCAGGCCCCACATCTTCCTGCCTGCCATTCCAGGCATTGAACCATCTGCCCGGAGGCAGATGGACGCGGCGAGCTGTCGCATCAGGTGTCAGCACCGGTGCAACGAGGATGTCGGCGCCAAGCATGAATTCCAGTGTATCGGGCGGCATGCGGGCAAACCATGGATCGTCTGGAAAGTGTAGCAGCGGATGGCGCAGTACGGGCCAGCCGTGTTCTGCTGCTTCCCTGAAGAGGCCCCGTCGATAGGCAGCAAGTGCCGTGTAGATTCGGGCGCAATGCGCGAAGTGAGCGCATGTTCTGGCGCTGGTGTAGACCTGCACATTGGCTTTCGGTGCCAGCCCTTCATGGGTGCGCAGCACAGCCGTGAATGCATTCACTTCTGCCCAGCGCAGCAGTAATTCCTCGCTGCGCCTGAGCGAAAACAGCGGCCACAGATTCAGGGATGTGTAGCCGCCGCAATCGCTGTGATTAAGGCTCATGCCCGAAAAGCCGCCGTTGAGGATGCCGATCAGCGCGCTTTGCAGGCCGTCGAAGTGATCCCAGGTGGTGTTCTGGTCGCCCGCCCAGAACAGGGAGGCCAACCCTGGGCTTTGTGTGCCTGCGGCACGCATGAAGTATGCGACGTCATCTTTGCGACCCGCCTCGGCGACAACTTCGGCATTCAGACGTGCCCATTCGACGGGATAGCGGTTATGCCATGCGGCACCGTTTTCGCCATTCGCGAGGGTGACGTCGAAGGGCAGGGATTCGCCGAAATCCGCCATCCAGCCTGAGAATCCGTTCCCCAGCAGATTGTCGCGGATACAAGCCTTGAGCCAATCGCGCGCTGCCGGGTTGAGCAGGTCGACCAGCCCGGCGCTGAAATCGGTGTTGGTGATCGGGTATGCCGTGCCATCCGCCTGCCTCACCAGATAGCCGTTTGCCCGCGCTTCGGCATAGAGATTGCGACGTACCCCTTTGCGTGTGGAGACATCTACAAGAAATGGATTGACGTACGCCAGCACCCGGATTCCCTGTGCCGCCAGTTCAGCGCGCAGAGCCGGCCAGTCCGGATAATGCTGTTCGTCGAGTTCCCAGTTCCACCACAGCTGCGAGGCTGCGCCACCGAGCGTGGTGCGTTTGCCGACCCAGTCCTGCAGCCAGATGGCAGCGATTGGCGTGCCTGCAGCAAGGAGTGCCGCAACATGTTCACGCACCACCCGTGTGCCGCCTTGCAGGCCGACGATAGCGCCGCGGTCCAGCCACTCCGGTAACATCTTCATGCGTCCGGAATAGCATGTGAAGGCGGTGATGTGCCCCAGCAATGAATCCGCTGCGGGCAGGCGGGCTGTGAGGCTTGCGGAAAAAACCGCCATGCGGATCTTTCGCGGATCAGAAAAATCGAATACCGCGTATTCGGTGTTTTCCAGAAACAAAGAGCGTGGTGTGCTGCTGACCCAATGCGGGAAAGCCGTGTAACTGGTTACCGGCGTACCGCTGACGCCAGGGCTCAGGCGATTGATCTTGGGCGTCACTACCGGGTCTCCGCGCCCCAGCCCTTGCTCCTGGCTGAGGATCGGAACTGTCTGCCCTTTCAGATCGAGAAAACTGTATTGCTCTCCGAGACCGAATATCTGCTCGTCCGGAGGGCTGTCCAGGCACAAAACGAGATGGTTGATCAGCGGATCGCTTGTCCGCACGTTAAAGCCAAGAGTCCCCTCCCGCAGTTGGAACTCGATGCGGAATGTGACTTCCGGATCTTCCGCAAAGTATCCATACAGCACTAGCGTTTCGGAGCCTCCCAGGTCAAGCCTGGAAAGTATTGCGTCACGATAATGCACGGAGCTATGTGGCGTGATCGTGAGAGCTGGCTCCGGTCGCTTGGA
>DBTS01000106.1:23110-48585 GCA_002307175.1 Rhodocyclaceae bacterium UBA1310 | reverse complement strand
ACGTATCACTGGGACAGAACACTAGCGCTCCCCTGTCCTACTTGCGCTGAATGAAACGTGAAAATGCTAAAGCAACAAAACGGAACTCCGCCCAATGCATTGGGCCACAGGCGTATTGCCCCCCTAATTCATGGCACGCAAATCAGTATGTATTGAAAAAATTCTGCAACACTTTCCAAAATATCTTTGGCATTAATTTTTATGAATAAATGATATCCTAAGGATATAGTGCATGTTTGGCGCTACCTGGAAAAACAGGTAGCATGAAAACAGATACCATTCGGCGGATGTAGCATGGAACAGGATAATCAGATGACTCTGGCGCTACGCGTTCAGGTGGAGCGGGTGCTGGCAGGAGAGGGAGACGTTGATGACGTGCTTGCCGATCTTTGTGCCGCCATCGCAGACCAGCCCGCACAGGCCGATCTGTATCTGTTGAGAGCAGCACTCAATGCAGAGGCGCTGTTCGACTTGAGGGCGGCATGGCATGATTACCTGCGTGCCATGGAGATCACCCCGGATCGTGAAACCCGGCTCAAGTGCGCCCTGCACCAGTATGCAGCTGCGTACAACGTGGCTGTCAGCGAAGTGCGCGAGAGGGCGGAGCAGGATGAATCCGCCGACGAAGAAGCCTTCCAGGCAATACAAAGCCGCAGCGAAGAACTTCGCGAACAGGCATTGGGCTGGCTGGCCGAGCTGGTTGAGGAGTATGTAGCTGACGAGGCATTTGTGCTCGAGGTGCTTGCCGCGCGGGATTCGATGAGGGGGCTGGATCCTTGGCAGAACTATCTGCTGCTGCTCAAACCACTGGCCGCGCATCCGGACAGCTTTTTGCTGCGCCGGCATGAAGCGCTGTTTCTTGTCGAGCTGGCGAGCATCCTGCCAGACGAATCTGGCAAGGTACCGCTAGGCTATTTTGCCGACTTTTTCGGCAATTGCTATCACGCCATCACCATCAGCCGTGCCCTGGAGCTGATCTCTGCACTGCTGGACGAGCAGCCTGACGATGTCGAGCTGTGCGAAGTGCAGGCAGAGTTGCTGGTGGTCATCGAACATTATGATGAAGCGGCGGAAGCCTATACCCGCCTGATCGATAGCCTGGAGATGTTTCAGGCGCAGGGCGATGAAGAGGCACAGGAGGAGATCGCCGAGCAGCTTCACCAGGCCCGCACGAAGCTGGTGGTGTGCCAGGGCGGACCTGCGGCGCAAGCCTGCCAGAAGCTGGATGATATGTACAGCACACTTGACGAAGTCGAAAAGGCGCGGCAGCGTCTGCGCGGATTCCTGGCAGAGAAAGATCCCGGAGCTGCTGCCGGGATGGCTGTCGATCCAGAACTGCGCGGCATGCTCGATGAATGGAAGGCGCAGGTCGAAAAGGCTCAATCCGCGCCGGATGCGGCGACCTATGCCTTGCTTGAGAACAAGGCCGAGAAAATCTCCGCTGGCATGCGTAAACTGATTGCCGGAGACCGTGCGGAGTTTCAGGTGGTGGATTGCGCGCAGTTTGCGGAGGCACCGTTCCTGCCGTGGTTTGATGAATTGGCTGTGGAACTGCGGGCGCAGGGAATGCAACTGGTGTGTTGGTATGAAAACCTTGCCTACAATACGCAATGCGAAACGGGCGACCGCGCCTTGGGGCAATTGTGGCTCGGCCAGGATGGGCAGATCGCAATCACTGCCGAAGCCGTCAGGAACATCCGTCTGCGCCGGATATTCAGCCCCCTGAGTGATGGCAGTGTCGTCTGTACCGGCAATGCCAGGGGTGCCACGTATTTCCTTGATGGCCCGCGCTCACGAGGGTTCTGGGTTTTCCGAAACACGCCGGCCAGCATTCAGCTGCAGATCCACCGCGCCCGCCTGCAGCGCTATTTGGCGGAAAATCCTGGCCTCACGGTGTTGCCTGTTGACGGGCTGGCGGGCATGGAAGCCATCGACAATCTGCTGCAGGATGACACCCGCGCCATCCGTCGCGCACAAGGCTATCGCGACGTCGAAATCCTGGGCATGAACTCCATGCACAGGCAGGTCTTCGCTGCGCTCGTCAAATCTGCAACAGCCAGCCTGCTTGACCTGCCTGTGGAAGAAGACGGCGCCAAGGTGGATGCCGAGCCAGAAGTGGCTGAGCTGGTTTTTCCGTATCCCTGTGAAATTGTCGATGGCCGTGCCGCGTTGGCAAGGCTTGCGGAGTTGCGGGCACGTGGAGAGGGCACCGTGGTGATGCTGGGGGATCAGGACGATACCGAGCGCACGCTGGAATGTTTTGCCAGCGAAGAGGCCAGCCCCGAGGATCTTCTGGCCGAGGCGGAAGACATTGACGTTCAGGCGTGGTTTGCCGACCGTGCCGAAGAATATGCTGAAGACGAATGCGAGCCGGAGGCAGCAGAGTGGCCCGAAGAGGGCGTTACGCCGACGGACCAGTTGTCAGCGCACGTGGATGTGCTCACGCAAAAGCCTCACGGCAGGGTCTATCTCGCCACGCTGCCCACCAGCCAGCCCTGGCAAGCCGCCTGCTATCTCAAGATCGGCGGCTGGAATGCCATGCCTGTCGCGCCAGAGCATGCAGCGCTGTGGCGCTACTGGGGCGAGAAGTACGGTGCCACGGTAGCCAGCATCACCAGCGATGTTGTCGAGTTTACCGTCGACCGCCCGCCGCAGACCCGTGAAGAAGCCTTGCAGCTCGCCCGCGAGCATTATCTTTACTGTAGCGATATTGTCGATCAGGGCGTGGAGAGCATCGAGGTCCTTGCCGCCACCCTGCTGAACGCGCCGGTCTGGTTCTTCTGGTGGGATTGACGTGTGGTGTGGGCACTGTGGAATCATGCGGTTCACGCGGCATGACTCAGCAATTTCGGTCACTGTGCAGGCCCCTCTCTGAGCGGCTTTGGTCATGCTTTTTGGTTCTTCAGACTTTCGTGTGGGTAAGTAGTACGCTCTCGCGTATCACACCGCAGCGAACGAGGTAGAGTGAAAGGGCGCAATGCGGCGTAACAAAGCGTTGGGAGACGCCTACGGCTTTCCCAACCTACGCCATTGGCCTACCGCGCCGGTTTGCGGAGGGCGCAAACCAGGATCGGCATGCCAAACATTAACCCACACTAAAGTCGGATGAGCTGATTAGAGAAATACGCAGGAAAAAAGCGGGCTTCTGGTACAGCGCCCGTCTCGCTGATCCGATGCGTGAAAATTCACATTATCAATCAAACCTTTAATGGTAGATACACGCGCTCTTCCGGAGTTTCCAGGCGATGCAGATTGCCGGATTCAACGTGTGCCCGCTGAGTCGCGACAAATTGAGTCATGTCTATCACCTCCAGAAGCTCTGCAGAAGAGAGGCGGCGCAGGCACTCCCCGCGCAGACCAATCTGAATGGCACGGCGCACGAGTTTTTCGCCGCGCGGTCCATGATCCGGGTCCCACTGCAGGCGTACCTCGGAACGCGCCACGGCAGCCTGCCAGTCGGCATGGGCAAGATCACCTGCTGCCGCATGCGAGGAAGGCACCGCGGTCGTCAGCAGCTCATCAAAAAAGCTTCGCCGCAGGCGCAGACCAAGGGTGATTTCCTGCCCTGGCTTGGTACCCCAGCCAGAGCGATACATCATCCATAGAAAGTTCGGCTTGACCCAACTCATCCGCGCCAGACTGAATTCCGGCCCATCAAGGCGCCCGTGACGGATCGCATAATCCCCAATGGCGGGTTTGTAGGCCTGATACACAACAATGCTATCCGCATCGTAGTTAGCCAGAACATGTTCGCCCTCAGCGGGCCATACCGAAGACTGCAGGGAATATGAATTTGTTGTTATTGTCATAAATCAGAACCCCGCAGCCACTCTCCAATCGGCATGTGTGATAGAGAAACTACGGGGCAAGGGTTAAAAAGTGATTGAGAATATTGAAATGATCCTCGAAAAATTCACTCTCCCGCGCGGCCAGTTCAGCCACCGGTACCCAACGGGCTTCGGCGGCATCATCGGCGCCCTCCACTGCGGGTGGGCGTGAAATTTTCAGGTCGAAAAAGTGGGCATGGGTAATCGTGCGCCCACGCAGGCTGCGCTCGGGGTGGTCAAACACTGCGATTCCGGCGAGTGCAGCTTCAAGTTCGCTGTCGAGCAGGGCAAAGCCGGTTTCTTCGCGCAACTCGCGAATCGCGCCCTGCAGCACCCGCTCATGCCCATCCAGAAACCCCCCTGGCAGTGCCAGCAAACCTTTGCCTGGGGCCTTGCCACGGCGCACCAGCAAGACCTGATCGGCTGCGCGCACCACGGCATCCACCGTCACAAACGGCCCACGCCCCCAGTGCTTGTGGTATTCCTCCAGCGCATGGTGCTCTTCCCCCAGCGGTGCAAAATACGGCAGGCGTTGCCAGCCACGCAGATAATGCAGCACCGGCTCCGGCAGCAGGGGCGTCAGCAGGGCACGGGTCACGCTCTCATCCTCGCCTTCGAACCAGATACCGCGAATGGTTTTCGCATCGACTTCACCACGGCGCGGCTCGGCCACAAAATCCCACTCTGGGAAACGATTCAGATACTGGCTGGAAGCATCCTTGAGATGCCCCACAAGCGCCACCTTCTTATGCCCGGCGGCACGCACCAGATCAGTCAGCCGCTGTGCCCAGCGCGCGTCATCGTAGTAATCGCGCATCGGCAGAAAACTTACCTGGGCACGCTGTGCCTCGTTCAGCGTGGCACCAATCATCGCGGCACGCTCTTCCCAGTTGAAGGGATTTTTGGGGCTGCGCGCACCGTACGCCGAGCCCAGCACGACGATGACATGCCTTGCTATTTCCAGGGCACGCGCGAGAAGCGCCGCATGCCCGTTGTGGAAAGGCTGAAAGCGGCCGATCAGCACGGCAGCATCGAAGGTCTGGAGATCGCTCACGGGAACAGTTCCTTTCAGAAGTCGTATTTAGCGGCAATCGGCATCTGCCGACCACTGCCAAAGGCACGCGCACGCAGGCGCAGAATCGGGGGGGCCTGGCGCCGCTTGTATTCGTTGCGCGAGATGAGGCGCTTGACGCGGGCCAGCAGCACAGCACCAGCTTCACCTGCTGTGTGCAGCGCAAATTCGCGCACCACTTCTTCGCGCTCTTCACGCCCGAGGCGCTCCCCTTCGATGAGCTGCTTGAGGATCACATCGAGTACCGGATAGGGCGGCAGGCTGTCGCTATCCTTCTGGTCTGGCGCCAATTCGGCGGACGGCTCCTTGTCGATGATCGCCACCGGGATGATTTCACGCCCGGCTGCCTCATTGACGTGCCGGCTCAGCGCAAACACCTCGGTCTTGTAGAGATCCCCGATCAGATCCAGGCCACCGTTGGTATCGCCATACAGCGTGCAGTAGCCAACCGAAATCTCGCTCTTGTTGCCGGTGGTCAGAAGCAGGTTGCCGAACGCGTTGGAATATTCCATCAGAATCGTTCCACGAATGCGTGCCTGCAGGTTTTCCAGCGCCAGCCCTTTGAGCGGTGTGCCAAACGCAGTCTCGAAACCCGCTGCGTATTTTTCCACCAGTTCGCGGATTGGATGCTCAATGAGGCGGATGCCCAGATTGCGGCACAGATCGACAGAATCATCGACGCTGCCGGCACTGGAGAAGCGCGAGGGCATGGTCACCCCGACCACATTCTCGGCACCCAGCGCCTCGACCGCCAGTGCCAGGGTCAGGGCGCTGTCGATACCCCCCGAGGAGCCCACCACCACGCGTGAGAAGCCGCTGCGCCGCGCATAATCGCGCAGCCCGAGCACGATCTGGCGCCGGTAGAACTCGGATTTGGAGAGGCCACCGGCCGCCACATCGGGCAGATGCTCAGCCTCGATGGCAGCAAAACGCCCGTCGCTGAACACCAGCGTGCGCACTTCCTCGGCAAAGCGGGCAGCTTCGAAGACAACCCCGCGCGCGGGTTCAACCGCAAAGGATGCACCATCATAGATCAGCTGATCGTGCCCGCCGATCTGGTTGACATACAGCAATGGCAGGCCATGCCGCTTGGCAGCAGAGGCAAACAGGGAGTGACGCTGCTCGCGTTTCCCGACGTTGGACGGGCTGGCATTGATCAGCACCACCAGATCAGGCGCCGCATCCACCATGCGGGAGAAAGGATTGACGGAATACTCGCGACCATCATCGTTCCAGCCATCCTCGCAGATCATGAAGCCGACCTGCGTCTGGCCTACCCGCAACACCTTGGCCACATCAGGACCGGGAGCAAAATGGCGGTGCTCGTCAAAAACGTTATACGTCGGCAAAAGCTGTTTGGCATAATCGAGGCGGATCTTGCCATCAGCCACCACCAGCAGGCAGTTCTGCAGCGTCTTGCCCGGGCCTTCATGCGGCATCGGCACGCCAAGCACCCAGTGCAGGCCCGGAGTGGTCAAAGTCGTCTGGCAGACTTCTTCCAGCCCCTGCGCAATGCGAACCCGGAACTCGGGTTCGTCAAGCATGTCGGCAGGATAGTAGCCGGTCAGCGACAGTTCCGGAAACACCACCAGACGGGCGCCTTCGTTCCGCGCCTTCTCTGCAGCAGCACGCATCAGCGCAATGTTGCCGGCGATATCGCCGATGGTCGGGTTGATCTGGGCAAGCGTGATGCGGAAATCTTCTGTACAGGTTTCTGTCATATTAAAACTCATGCCGGATGATTGAACACCTGGCGCAGATAGGCCAGGAAAGTCTCGTCGTCGCAAAGGGTCTTGCCCTTTGCGTCGGAAAGCTTGGCTACCGGCTGGCCATTGCAGTCGGTGATCTTCATGACGATATTGAGCGCCGGATGCGGTGTATCGTTGCTCAGATCGGTACCAATCCCGAAGCTCGTAAAGATGCGCCCCTTGAAGTGACGATAGAGCTCCAGGGCACGCGGGATCGAGAGGCCGTCGGAGAACACCAGGCGCTTGGTGGCCGGATCGATACGCAGCTTGTAGTAGTGCGCAATGGCCTTCTCTCCCCACACCACGGGATCGCCGGAGTCATGCCGCAGGCCATCGAAGAGCTTGGCAAAATACAGATCAAAGTCGCGCAGAAACGCATCAATGCCGACAACATCAGTCAGGGCTACACCAAGGTCGCCACGGAACTCCTGCACCCAGCCTTCGAGGGCGGCTTTCTGGAAATCGCGCAGACGCGAACCAAATGATTGGTAGGCTTGCAGATATTCATGTGCCATGGTACCAATCGGCGTAATACCGAGCTTGCGGGCCAGATGAACGTTGGAGGTGCCACGGAAATATTCCGGTACCTCGCGGGCAAAAGTCCGCACCACTTCTTCGTGCCACGCCCCGGAGAATCTGCGGCGCAAACCGAAATCGAAAAAGGTAAAGGCATTCAGACCCTCGCCCTGCAGATCCGTCTGTGCCTTGAGCAATTCAACCTTGGCGGCAAGCCGCGCACGCGCCGTGTCGATCACGCCATCCTGCGAGAGATGGCGGAAATACAGCTCGTTGATGATGTAGAGCACGAAGATCTCGAAGCCCATCACATGCACCAGCGGGCCGCGTGCAATCACCTCCAGCGTGTCGCCACTGGCCTTGACCTCGATGAAGCGCTGCTGGAAGCGGAACACCGAGAGAAAATCAACGAAGTCACTCTTGATGAAACGCAGGCTCGACATGTAGTTGAGCTCGTCCTGCTCAAAGCGCAGGCTGCACAGCCGTTCAAGTTCGTGTTCCAGTTCGGCCTTCAGGCGTGAGAGCGGAAACTCCGGCGTATTGCGGCAGACGAAGCGGTATTCCGCCTGCGCACCGGGATGGCTATGCAGCAGCGCCTGCCACATCGTGAATTTGTAGAGATCATTTTCCAGCAGGCTTTGAACTATGGGTTCGTGATTCATATTCTTCAGCTCTTTCTGCTCAGGCATTCGCCTTCAGTTCGGCAGCCACTTCCGGGCTGCGCATTATCTGCACACCACGTTTGCGCATGGCAGCCATGAATTCTGCTGCCTGCGCTTCAAACCCTGTCACCGCGCTCATGCAATCTTCGATCAGAACGAGTTTATGCAGGCTTTCAGGCGGCAGGGCATCAACAATGTGCTCACAGGTGGCTTTCACACAATGGCTGGCCGCCTCGCCCGCAATGAAGAGCCGCTCGGCCCCTTCCAGGCGCAGCAGCAGATCGGTGTTGAACAGTGTCGCGGGGTCTGCCGGATCGGGGACTTCCGCCATCACGGCGCTGTAATGCTCGGTCCAGGGATTGGTGCCCTTGACCACCATTGTCACCGATTCGGCCAGCCGGTCTTCCCAGCGATTGAGTGCCCGACGCAGGTCATGGTGGATGTTATGCCCCCAGGAACCTATTTCACAATGCTGCGGCCACACCATGTGGGTATAGCGGCCGGCGGCCTCCAGGGAATCCAGATAGGCCTGAACCCTGGTCAGTGAACCGGCGGGCCGGGGACGATACTTGCCGGCACGCACATCGGCGGCACTGATCTGCGTGAAGGGAGATACCGGCCCCTTCTCTGCAGTCTGCCAGAACGCCGGATGCCCGATATCCACATGGTGATGGGAGTCCAGCGTGACAGTGATACCCGTCAGCCCGGCGGCACCTTCTTCGACAATCGCAGCCAGCCTTTGCATGTCGGCGTGGGCGCCCGGCACTGGCAGGGCAGCACCGCGACGGGTGCCGGACTCAGGGTCCGTGGGCCAGTACGCTGGCGGCAAATCACAGAAATCGTTTTGCGGATCGATGACCAGAAGATGCAATGCACGTTGCGCCATTATTCGTTTCCTGTTCGTTTCCCTGTTCCAGCCGAATAAACCGGATATGATGTCAGCAGTGTACTTAACTTCGTACAGAATTGCAACTTACTTCAAGACTGACGATTAAAGGGGTAGAATTCACCACATTCAGTCCTTGAATAGCTTTGTCTAAATTCTATACTAAGCAAATGAATGTACCTGACTCCCGCAATGTCATCTGCACCGTAGACGTAGTTTTGCTATGTCTGAAGGCCGGCAGCCTGCACGTTGCCCTGCTGCGCCGCGACCACAATCCCTACGCCGGAGTGCTCGCCCTGCCAGGCGGTTTCGTACGTCCGGAACTCGACCAGAACACCTCCGATGCAGCGGTACGCATGCTACGCGAGAAAGCCGGCCTCGAAAGCCCGTACCTGGAGCAGCTCGCCACCTTTTCAGGGCAGGCGCGTGATCCCCGTGGCTGGTCGGTATCGATTGCCTACTATGCCCTGGTGCCACCCGACCTGCTCGACCTCACCGCCCAGCCCGACGTAACACTGGTGCCCGTCGACGTGCCGCGCGCCCTGCCCTTCGATCACCGCGAAATCATTGCTGCGGCCGTCGAACGCGTGCGCAGCAAGAGCACCTACTCGTCGTTGCCCGTCTATCTGTGTGGTGAGCGCTTCACCCTGCCGCAGTTGCAGACCGTTTATGAATCCCTGCTCGGCGAATCGCTGAACAAGGTCAGCTTCCGCCGCAAGATGGATGAGCTGGATATCCTGGAGCCGATCCAGGGCGAGATGGAAACCGGCCGCGCCAACCGCCCTGCCCAATATTACCGGCTCAAGGCGGGCTATCGCGACCAGTTATCCCTGTGCAATCGCGGCCTGAGCTCAAGCTGACCAGAGAACCGTTCGTCGCTATACTTGTCTATGAATGGCAGCGTATCTGCTGCTGCCCGTTGTACCTTGCAGGAACCCGCGATGGTCTGTCGCTGCATTTGTGAGCTGATCGCATGAGGGCTGATCGGATGCCCGCAGCAAGACTGGAACCGGGTTCAAAGGATGGAGACCCCCGAATATGAACACCCCTTCTTTCAACACCACCACGCTTGACGCAGGCGCCAGCAGCCACAAGGTTCTGCGCAACACCTACGCACTCCTCGCCCTGTCCATGCTGCCTACCATTGCCGGTGCCTGGCTGGGTGTGCAATTCCATTTTGCAGGCCTGTTCGCTGGCAGCCCCCTGCTGGGCTTTCTGGCCTTCATGGGCATCGCCTACGGCTTCATGTTTGCCATCCAGGCCAAGCGCAACAGCGCCGCTGGCGTCGTCCTGCTGCTCGCCTTCACCTTCTTCATGGGGCTGATGCTCTCGCAGATGCTGCAATGGGTGCTGCGCTTCTCGAATGGCGGCCACCTCATCACGCTGGCCGGTGGCGGCACGGCGATTGCCTTTTTCGGCCTGGCTGCCGTGGCAACCGGCATCAAGCGCGATCTCAACAGCCTGGGCTCGTTCATCACCATCGGCTTCTTCCTCGTGATGGCGGCCGTGGTTGCCAACATCTTCCTGCACATTCCGGCCCTGACGCTGTTCATCCTCGTCGCCTTCCTGGCCATCGCCTGCTGCTTCCTGGTGTTCGACATCAACCGCGTGGTGCGCGGCGGCGAAACCAACTACATCACTGCCACCCTGGCCATCTATCTGGACGTGTTCAATATCTTCCAGAATCTGCTGGCGCTACTGGGGATTTTTGGCGGAGATCGCGACTAAACAGCTCCCACTCCTGCATGTGACAACGCCCGCTTGATGCGGGCGTTGTCGTTTGGCGTTCAGCTTTTCAGGTCGCGTCACGACGCGGCCGAATTTGCTCAATCACGCTCGAACAGTGCAATCGATTCTACGTGCGAGGTATGCGGGAACATGTTGGCCACCCCGGCTCCGAGCAGGCGATAGCCCTTTTCATTGACCAGCGTTGCCGCATCCCGCGCCAGAGTTGCCGGATTGCAGGAAACATAGACGATACGCCGCGGCGAGCGCTCGTTGAGCGCCTGGCACACCGCTGCTGCACCATCGCGCGGCGGATCAATCAGCATCTTGTCCAGCGGACCAAGCGCAGCAAGGCTCTCTTCGGTCGCTTCAAACAGGTTTGCGGCCCGGAATTCGCAACGCTCCTGCAAACCGTTCAGGGCGGCGTTCTCCCCTGCACGCTGCGTCATCGCCACGCTGCCTTCAACACCAATCACCGAAGCACCACGCGAAGCAATCGGCAGGCTGAAGTTGCCCAGCCCGCAGAATAGATCGGCAATCCTCTCACCCGGCTGCGGATCAAGCAACTGCATGGCCCGGCGCATCAGCAGACGATTAATGTGCACATTCACCTGGGTGAAATCCGTTGGCCGGAAACGCAGGCGCAGGCCGAATTCCGGCAGCGTGTAATACAGAAACTCATCCTCATCCGCGCGAATGGGCTTGACCGTATCCGGCCCACCGGACTGCAGCCACATGGAGAAACCATGCTCGTCGCCAAAAGCCAGCAGGCGTTCTTCATCCTGCGCCGTCAGCGGCAGCAGGTTGCGGAAGGCCAGCACGATGCGCTCGCCCCCCACGGCAATCTCGATCTGCGGCATGCGATCCGGTGCCGACAGGCCCCCGATCAGCTCACGCAGCAAAGGCAAGGCATCTGAAATCTTGCGCGGCAGAATCTCGCAACTGGTCATGTCTGCAATGAAGCTGCTTTTTTTCTCGTGGAACCCGACGAGGATGCCGCCTTTGCGTGGCACCACACGCGCACTTACACGTGCCCGGTAGCGGTATTCCCAGGCCGGCCCCTGAATCGGCGGGTAAACGATTTCCGGGCGCAGCTTGGCGATGTGCTGCAACGCGTCTTCGAGCACACGCTGCTTGACAGCCACCTGGGCGGAAACTTCCAGATGCTGCATGCTGCAACCACCACACACGCCAAAGTAGCGGCAGTGCGGCGTCACGCGCAGCGAACTAGCCTTGAGCACTTTGGACAGCGTTGCCTGCTCGTAACTGGGCTTCTTGCGATAGGAAGAATATTCAACCTTCTCACCCGGCAAGGCGCCTTCGATGAAAATGACCTTACCGTCGCTGTGGGCGACACCACGCCCTTCGTTATCCAGCGATTCAACCTGCGCCACCGGCATAGCAACCTCGATCCACCTGAAAACGGGCGATTGTAGCCGTCGCGCCGGGGGTTTGTAAGCTGGCGTTCAGGTTGATTTTGAAAAATTCCTTAGAATGAAGGCTAGAAATCTTTGCTACCCATGAACAGGGTTAATCGATATAATCCCGCCTGGGCAGTACCGATTCAGGGGAACTCCTTATTGCGCATCCGCGTCTTCGATGCAGGTATTGTTGTAGAGGGTTCCACTTTTGTTTTTTGAGTTGGTATAATTGCGTGATCGACCAAGTGGTCGATTCAAACAGGTTATTGGCTTGTTATCCGCTCTCATTATTTTGCAAGGGAAACTAAAAATGAAACAGTCTCTCCTCGTCGCCGCTCTGATCGCTCTGGCTCTGGCTGCTTGTTCCAAGAAGGAAGAACCAGTTGCTGCTGACTCCGCTCCGGCTGCCGTCGAAGCCTCCGCTCCTGCTGCTGACGCTTCCGCTGCTCCGGCCGATGCTTCCGCTCCCGCTGCTGACGCATCCGCTCCGGCTGATGCTTCCGCTCCGGCTGCCGACGCTTCCGCTGCCAAGTAAGCAAGCTGCGACGTACGGAAAAGCCGACCTTTGGTCGGCTTTTGTCGTTTACCCCTTCCGGAAAACACCACCTGCGGCCACAGCACTCCGGCAAAAATCCTGTTTTTCCACCAGGTAAATGTTTGACTGACGTCAAACCAGCCGCAATTTCCAAAAACCCCCTGTTTTTGCCAAAACCTCCGCCGGTTCAGCGGAATTTCCGCCAATGTCACCGGCAGGCCTCACGAGAGAGTAATCTTGTGTAAAGACTGCAACGTACACGTGCAAATTTGCAGGTGCGTATCAGGCAAGTTGCGGGTCAGCAACGGCAGACTTGATGTGCTTGGGCAGGTGGACCAAACCAGGCAGTCCCAACCGGCAGGCCCGGCTCAGCACGGCGTGAAGGAAAACAGCAGACAGCCGGGGCATCCGCCCGCGACCGGAGCACAGCGGCCCCGGTCACGAACAGGTTTATGCAGGTTCAAAACCGGCTTCAACCAGGCGCGCCGCAACCGCTTCACGCGACTGTGTGGTTTCGACGCTGACACGCTTGCTGTCCAGATCGATATCCACTTTTGCCTTGGCATCCAGTTCGCCAACAATGCGCGTAATGGTCTTGGCACATCCGCCACAGTGCATGGCGGGCACGGTAAAGTCATACATGGCCGTACTCCTGAATCAGGGTGATGGAAACAGTTTGATCTTCAACCCTGCCACTGGGGGAGAGTCAAGATAAATAAAAGTCAGTTCAAGGCACTTGACCTTCCAATGATGGGAGACAATATCTTCACTGCAAACGAGAGCCTTTCTCGTCTTTAGTCTTTAGCGACCCCTATCATGGATGCCGAGATTCACTATTCCCTAGCAATTGAAGGCATGACCTGTGCCGCCTGCTCCAGCCGCCTCGAAAAGCTGCTGCGTGCCCAGACCGGCGTGTCGGAGGCTTCGGTCAATCTGGCGAGTGAGCGCGCGAGCATCAGCGGCACGCCGGACTTGAGCCTGGAGACGGTGCTCAGCACAGTGCGCCGCGCGGGATTCGATGTTCCCCTGCACTCTCTGGACCTCGTCGTGCAGGGCATGAGCTGCGCCAGTTGCGTGGCACGCGCCGAGAAAACTCTGCGTGCAGTGCCTGGCGTGGAGCTTGCGGAAGTTAATCTCGCCACCGAGTCGGCACGCGTTCATACCCGTCTGGATGCCGATCCACAGGCACTACTGGCGGCCCTGAAACGGGCAGGCTTCCAGGGCGCGATCCGTGGCAATGGCGACGCGGAACGCGAGGAGACCCTGCAGCGGCGCCGGCATTGGCAACTGTTTGCACTGGGCGCCAGCATTGTGCTGAGCATTCCGCTGCTGCTGCCAATGCTCACCGGGCTGTTTGGCGCCCCCTGGATGCTCCCTGGCTGGCAGCAATGCCTGCTGGCAACCCCCGTGCAATTTGTCTTCGGTGCCCGCTTCTACCGCTCGGCGTGGCCCGCTTTGCGCTCAGGCAGCGGCAACATGGATCTGCTGGTGGCGCTTGGCACTTCGGCAGCATACGGGCTGAGCCTGTATCTGCTGCTGACCGGCCAGGCGCATCACCTGTATTTTGAGGCTTCCGCCACCGTCATCACCCTCGTGCAGCTTGGCAAATGGCTAGAAGGCCGCGCCCGGCTGCGTACAGTGGCAGCGATCCGCTCTCTGCAGGCGCTGCGCCCGGAAACAGCCCGACTGCGCACGGAAAACGGGGAGGAAAAAGAAGTTCCGATCGACACCCTGCGCATCGGGGACAAAGTGCTGGTGCGCCCCGGAGAACGGATTCCGGTGGATGGCGTACTGGTGGACGGCAGCAGTGCAGTGGATGAATCCCTGCTCACCGGCGAGAGCCTGCCGGTGAGCAAAGCAGTGGGGGACACGCTGATTGCCGGGGCCATCAATGCGGATGGCTTCATCACTGTGCGCACCACGGCCATTGGCGCCCAGACGGCGCTGGCACGCATCATTGATCTCGTGGAAAATGCCCAGGCAGCCAAGCCCCCCATCCAGCAACAGGTGGATAAGGTGGCAGCCATATTCGTGCCTGTCGTCATGGGGATTGCGCTGCTGACGCTGCTGGCCTGGGGGTTCTTCGGCGGGGACTGGCAGGAGGCCTTGCTCAATGCGGTCGCCGTGCTCGTCATCGCCTGCCCGTGTGCGCTGGGGCTGGCAACACCCACGGCGATCATGGCCGGTACGGGGGTGGCAGCACGCTACGGCATCCTGATCCGCGACGCACAGGCGCTGGAACATGCCCGCCATTTGCGCGCAGTGGCTTTCGACAAAACCGGCACCCTGACACAGGGCAAACCAGTGTTGGTAGCGCTTGAGCCACGCCTGCCCAAGGAATTGCTCTCACCGGGCGCCCCTACACAATTCGGCGCAGCCGGCCTGGGCTACGCGGTGGCCACCGGCCAGCGCCAGTTCCTGCTGGGGCGTGCGGCGGCACTCCAGGTCGGCAGCGAGCATCCATTGGCACGCGCCGTTCTCTCTGCAGCCCAGGATCTGCCCCTGCCTGCTTCCAGCAATCTCAAAACCCTGCCCGGGCGCGGCATCGAAGGCTGGATCAATGGCCGCCACTACGCATTGGGCAGCCAGCGCTGGATGCAGGAACTGGGGCTTGATGAGGCGGCACTCAATGATCAGGCTTCGGCCTATCAGGCACACGGCCACACCGTCTCGTGGCTGGCTGACATCACGGAAAAGCCGGTTCGGCTGGCCCTCCTCGCCTTTGGCGATATCGTCAGGCCGCAGGCGGCCAGCTGCGTGGCCCGACTCGCAGCTTCCGGCATGCATCCGGTGCTGCTGACCGGGGATCACACGGCCAGCGCCAAGGCTGTGGCCAACCAGGTGGGCATTGCGGATATTCGGGCCGAGGTTTTGCCGGCCGACAAGGCTCAGGTGATTACGGCCCTGCGCCAAGAATACGGTTGTGTGGCCATGGTGGGCGATGGCATCAACGATGCACCGGCACTTGCCGCTGCGGATGTCGGCATCGCCATGGGCAGCGGCACCGATGTGGCCATGAACACAGCCGGCATCACGCTGATGCGCCCGGACCCACGCCTGATTCTCGACGCTATCGACATCTCCCATCAGACTGCCCGCAAGATCCGCCAGAACCTTTTTTGGGCTTCGATCTACAACCTGATCGGGATTCCACTGGCCGCGGCAGGTTTGCTGAACCCCATCATCGCTGGCGCAGCCATGGCGTTTTCGAGTGTCAGTGTGGTCAGCAATGCCTTGTTGCTGACACGCTGGCGGCCTGCCAAGCGCCCCGGGGAGACCACCAAGCCATGAGTCTCACGATTGAACACGCCCAGGCGCTGAGCGAAGGGCTGGTTGATATCGGCACGGCGGCTGAAGCCTCGGGCGTCTCCATCAAGATGATCCGGCACTATGAGACGCTGGGGCTACTGGGCAATGTGCCGCGCACGGCAACCAATTACCGCATGTATCAGCCCCAGCACCTGCATGTGTTGCGCTTCATTGCACGCAGCCGCAAGCTGGGTTTCTCCATCGAGGAGATCCGTGCTCTGCTGGGGCTCTGGCAGGATCGCCAGCGCCCATCGGCCGCCGTCAAGGAAATCGCTGCAGCGCATATCCATGATCTGCAGGCGCGGATTGCTGAACTGCAGGGGATGGTGGACACTCTGAGCCAGCTCACGGGCTGCTGTGCCGGGGATTCGCGCCCCGAATGCCCGATTCTCGCCGACCTCGCGGGAGGCGCCGATTTGACGGGCGGCGACCCCCTTATGACGGCCTGCCACACATAAAACCCTTGCTTGGCACTACAATGCGGAAAAGTTCGGGGAGAGTTATGTGGTTTGGTTAATCCTGGTTGCCATTCTCGGCGTGCTCATATTTTTCTGCTACCGCTCCTGGACGGTGTGGCAGACGCGCTTTGGGAACCGGCACGAATTCGACGCCGACCATCTGGCATTGCTGATGGCCCAGCGTGAGGAAATCAACGGCTCCGACGACGCTCCGGCCGATATTCTGGCCACCCCGATCTCCAACCGCCGCAACTCAACGGGGCACACTGTTTTTCCGAAGGCCGAGAAACCTCGCCCTCCGGTCGCGGTAGCCCAGGCGTACGGCAGCGGTGACGCCGTCAGGAAACCAGAAGGCCAGGCCACCCGTCGCAAGCAGGTGCTCGACACCGCAGCGCAGGAGGTTTATCTCCGTTTGCGGGCGGACATGTCCAGCTACCCGACGCTGCCAGCCGTCGATATCGCAGCGCTGGTTGATTCCGACAACGGTCTACCCCGGATACAGGCCGATTTCGTGGTCTGTAAAAAGGATTTTTCGCCGGTCGTGGCGATCTTCCTGGAACGTGCGGATACCCCCCTGCCGACGCTGGACAGGGTCGAAGGCATTCTCAAGCAGGCACGGCTGCGTGTGCTGCGCTGGCCAGCCAATGCACTGCCAAGCCGCGATGAGATGCACGCGCAGATCTTCAAATCCAGGAAATCCTGAGCGAAACAGCTGACTCAACAAAAAGGACGCCCGAAAGCGTCCTTTTTCGCATCCACAAACACCCGCAATCAGATTCCTGCGCCAAGATCGAAGGTCTGGGCGTCGACGAGCTGTTCGCCCTGGAACACACGCAGCGCGCGTGGCCGCAACCAGACGGTTTCGCCCTCGGCAAGCGCAAGCTGCTCGTGGCGCTCACGCGTCAGGTCGACCTCGAAAATCTCGCCCTGGTGCTCCACTTCGACACGCACCTGCGGGCCAATCGCCTGGATGTGTACAATGCGCGCGGCCAGGGCGTCTGCCGAGGCTTCACGCTGGATGTCGATATCATGGGGGCGCACGAAGGCAAGTGCCTCATCCTTGCTGCCGGGCTCGGGGGCACGGTCGATCTCGGCCCAGGTGCCATGCACACGGCTGCGGAAGACATTCACATTGCCCAGGAAGCGATACACGAAGGGCGTGGCCGGGGCGCTATAAACCTCATCCGGCGAGCCGATCTGTTCGATGTGCCCCTTGTTCATGACGACCACGCGGTCGGCCACTTCGAGCGCCTCTTCCTGATCGTGGGTGACAAACACCGAGGCGATATGCATCTCATCGTGCAGATGGCGCAGCCAGCGCCGCAATTCCTTACGCACCTGGGTATCCAGCGCCCCGAAGGGTTCATCAAGCAGCAGCACCTTGGGCTCAACCGCCAGTGCCCGTGCCAGCGCGATGCGCTGGCGCTGCCCGCCAGAGAGCTGCGAGGGGTAGCGATCGGCCAGCCATTCAAGCTGCACCAGCGAGAGCAGATGCATCACGCGCTCGCGGATCTGCTTTTCGCTCGGGCGCTCGCCACGCGGCTTGACGCGCAGGCCGAAGGCGACATTCTCGAATACGCTCATGTGGCGGAACAGCGCGTAATGCTGGAACACGAACCCGACCTGCCGCTCGCGCGTAGGCACGTTGGTAGCTTCTTCGCCGTGGAACATCACCGTGCCGGCGCTGGCGCTTTCCATGCCGGCGATGATGCGCAGCAGGGTCGTCTTGCCACAGCCCGATGGCCCCAGCAATGCCACCAGTTCACCGGTGGGGATTTCCAGGGAGACGTCATCCAGCGCCACGAAATTGCCGAAACGCTTGCTGATGTTTTTGACTTCGATACTCATGCTTATCTCCAGAGGCGACGGCAGGTCACGATTTGGCCGCAACAGCGGGATTTTCAATGGACAGATCGGCAGAAAGCATTGCAATCTCGCGTGCCATGCGCCACTCGACGATGGTCTTGGCCACCAGGGTGACCAGGGCCAGCAGGGCCAGCACGGAGGCGGCAGCAAAGGCGCCAACACTGTTGTATTCGTTGTAGAGGATCTCGACGTGCAGGGGCAGCGTGTTGGTCATGCCCCGGATGTGGCCGGAGACGACGCTGACTGCGCCGAATTCGCCCATCGCCCGCGCATTCGCGAGGATCACGCCATACAGCAGCCCCCACTTGATGTTCGGCAGCGTCACGCGCCAGAACATCTGCAGCCCTGAGGCGCCGAGCGAAACAGCGGCCTCTTCCTCATCACGCCCCTGCGCCTGCATTAGCGGAATCAGCTCGCGGGCAATATAGGGCACCGTCACGAACATCGTGGCCAGCACCATGCCGGGCAGCGCGAAGATGATCTTGATGTCATGCGCACCCAGCCAGTCTCCCAGGAAGCCCTGACGACCGAAAATCAGGATGAAGAGCAGGCCGGCCACCACGGGGCTCACGGCAAACGGCAAATCGATCAGGGTGATGAGCAGGCTCTTGCCGCGAAAATCAAAGCGTGCAATCGCCCACGCCGCACTCAGGCCAAAGAGGATGTTGAGTGGCAGCACCATGACTGCAATCACCAGCGTCAGGGTGATAGCGGAACGTGTGTCAGCGTCGCACAGTGCTTCGAAGTAGGGGCCAAAGCCCTGCTTGAAAGCTTCGACAAACACCGACAGCAGGGGCAAGCCAAGGAAGAAGAAGAGGAAGCCCAGCGCCAGTACGCACAGGAGCAGGCGCACCGGCCAGGATTCGGTATTGACGCGGCGCGGAGTCATGCCGGCTTCCTTTCGCTGTGACGCTGGGTGTGCCGGTTGGCGGCATACCACTGCAGCAGGTTGATGGCGAGCAGCAGCACAAAGGAGATCACCAGCATCACCAGGGCGAGCACGATGGCGCCCTGGGTATCGTACTGCTCAAGCTTGGAAATGATCATCAGCGGTGTGATTTCCGAAACCATTGGCATATTGCCAGCAATAAAGATGACCGAGCCGTATTCGCCAATGGCCCGTGAAAAAGCCAACGTGAAACCGGTCAGCAGCGCCGGTGCCAGGGCGGGGAAGAGCACGCGGCGGAAGGTTTGCCAGCGCGTGGCGCCGAGCGTTGCGGCGGCTTCTTCTATTTCCTGTTCGATATCCTCAATCACCGGCTGCACGGTGCGCACCACAAACGGAATCCCGATAAAAATCAGCGCCACCACGATACCGGCCGGCTTGAATGCAATCTGGATACCCAGCGGCACCAGCAGACTCCCCACCCAGCCAGTGTTGGCATACAGGGTGGTGAGCGTGATGCCGGCAACTGCCGTGGGCAGGGCGAAAGGCAGATCGACCAGGGCATCAATGAAACGCTTGCCGGGGAAATCGTAGCGCACCAGTACCCAGGCAACGATCAGGCCAAAGAAGGCATTGACGAGTGCCGCCAGCAGGGCACAGCCAAAGGTGACCCGATAGGATGCCAGGGTACGCGGTGTGGTGGCGGTGGCCCAGAAATCGGCGAACGACATGTGTACCCCATGCGCCACCAGCCCCGCCAGCGGGAGCAGCACCAGCAGGGAAAGATAGACGAGCGCGAATCCCAGGGACAGGCCAAAACCTGGGAGCACTCTGTGTTTGCGGGAATTTGTCATGAGCGTGACCAGGGGCTGCCCGAAAGCAGCCCCGCAGGTGTGACTAAACGGAATTACTTGACCTGATAGATCTGATCGAAACTGCCACCATCCTTGAAGTGGGTGGTAAAAGCCTTCTCCCAGCTACCGAAGACTTCTGCCACGGTGAAGGTCTTGATCGGCGGGAAATGATCGGCATATTTCTTGAACACTTCCGGGTCATGCGGGCGCAGGTAGTTCTGCGCAGCATTCTCCTGTCCATCCTTGCTCCACAGATACTCCAGATAGGCCTGGGCTTCCTTGCGCGTGCCATGCTTGTCGACAACCTTGTCGACCACAGCCACCGGGAATTCCGTCAGCAGAGACTGGCTGGGATACACCACATCAAAACCACCGTGCCCGAATTCACGGGCGATCAGCTCGGCTTCGCTCTCGAAGGTGATCAGCACATCACCCTGCCCGCGCTGGATGAAATTGGTGGTGGCGTCCCGCCCGGCCGGGGCGAAGGCCGGCACATGCCTGAGGAAGGCACCGACATAGGCGGCTGCCGTCTTGTCATTGCCACCGGGCTGACGCAACGCCCAGCCCCAGGCGGCCAGATAGGTGTTGCGGCCATTACCGGTATTCTTGGGATGCGGGATCGTCACCGTCACACCGTCCCTGATGAGATCCGGCCAATCCTTGATGCCCTTGGGGTTGCCCTTGCGCACGATGAAGATCATCGTCGAGGTGTAGGGTGAGGCATCGTTGGGAAATTTCTTGTTCCAATCCTTGGCGACCAAGCCCTTGTCTGCGAGGAAGCTGACATCAGTGGGCTGGTTCATGGTCACCACATCGGCTTCCAGGCCATCAGCCACGGCACGCACCTGCTTGGAGGAGCCCCCATGCGACTGCTTGACCTGCAGGGTCTCGCCGGTCTTGGCTTTCCAGGCGGTGATGAACCGCGGGTTGTAGTCCTTGAAGACATCGCGGGCGACATCGTAGGACACATTCAGAAGCTCTTTCTGCTCGGCCTGGGCTGCACCTGCCAGGCCCAGCAACAGCGCAACGGCTGCTGCAGCATGACGAAAATGGATCTGCATGTTGGTCTCTCCTGCTGTGGTTCTCGGGGTGGTTGATTATGCCGGGAGTGCTTACAAGAAAAGATCACTTATAACGATTCTCTTAGATCTTTTCAGAATATATATTTTCAGGTCGGCAAAGTCCCATCGCCATGCCGTTTTGGGTATGCTTCGCCGCTTCAGTTCCCGCCTTTTTGCCTGACTCCGTTCCATGCGCATCGAAGATATCCGCCAAACCCTTAAAACACTCGGCGCCAAGCCAGTCCATATCCAGCGCATCCTGCGTGCCTGGGTGATGGGCCTGCCGCTGGATGCCGGGCGCAAGGCGGCAGAAAACGTCCTGCCCCTGGCTGTGCGCAATGCCTTGCCGGAACTGATGGGCCGCCTTGATGCGCTGATGCGGGTGGAATCCGAACATCCGGGGGCGGATGGCTCGGCACGGATTCTGCTGGCCCTGCAGGATGGCCAGTCGATTGAATCCGTGCTGTTGCCACGCGATGGCGTGTGTGTGTCAAGCCAGGTAGGTTGTGCCGTCGGTTGCCTATTCTGCATGACCGGCCAGGGCGGCCTGCAGCGCCAGCTTGGCAGCGCGGAGATCGTCGCCCAGCTGGTGCATGCACGGCAGCGCCGCAAGGTGCGCAAGGTGGTTTTCATGGGCATGGGCGAGCCGGCCCACAATCTCGACAATGTGCTTGAGGCGATAGAACTCATGGGAAGCCTGGGCGACATCGGCCACAAGAATCTGGTGTTCTCCACCGTGGGCGACCGCCGCGTCTTCGAGCGGCTGCCACAGGGGCAGGTCAAACCAGCGCTGGCGCTCTCTCTGCACACCACGGATGCGGCTCTGCGCGAACGCCTGCTGCCGAAAGCCCCACGTATCGCACCGGAAGAACTGGTGGAGCTGGCCGAAATCTACGCACGCAGCACCGGCTACCCGATCCAGTATCAGTGGACACTGCTCGAAGGCGTGAATGATTCGGAAGCCGAGCAGGACGAAATCGTGCGCCTGCTCACCGGCAAATACGCAATCATGAACATGATTCCCTACAACGCCAACGACGGCCTGCCTTTCCATCGCCCGGACTGGGAGCGCGCCGAAGCGATAGCACGCAGCCTGCACCGGAGAGGAATCCTGACCAAGCTCAGGGATTCCGCCGGTCAGGATGTAGAAGGCGGTTGCGGCCAGCTGCGGGCACGCCTGGCGCCCCCGCAGCAGGTTCTACGCGATTTTCGCCAGCACTGAAGCCATCTCGCGCCGGTAATATTCATGGAAGTGGCACATGCCATCTTCCATGGGTGACTGGTAAGGCCCGACCTGGCTGATGCCCTGACGCAACAGGGCAGCGCGACCGCGATCCATGCGCTCGCCGATCTCGTCATCCTCGACGGCCGTCTCCATGTAGGCAGCGCGCTCGGCTTCGACAAACTCGGTCTCGAAGGCGGCGATGTCCTCGGGGTAGTAGAACTCGACCACGTTCAGGGTCTTGTCGACCGCCAGCGCCTGCAGGTGGCTCACCACCAGCACGTGCGGATACCACTCGACCATGATGTTGGGGAAATAGGTAAGCCAGATGGCGCCATGCGGCGGCAGCTCCCCCTTGTAGTAATCGAGCACAGCCTTCTGCCAGCGCTCATAGGCGGGGGAACCGGATTTGCGCAGGGAGGTAATGCCCACACGCTGTACGGAATAGCGCTCGCCAAACTGCCAGGTGAGATCCTTGCAGGTGACAAAATTGCCCAGTCCGGGGTGGAAGGGCGCAACATGGTAATCCTCCAGATAGACTTCGATGAAGGTCTTCCAGTTGTAGTTGCACACATGTTGCTCGACGTGGCCCAGCACATAGCCGGAGAAATCGAGCTCGGAGGAAAGCTGCATGCCTGCCAGATCGGCATTTGCGGAGCGCGGGCCGGCAAACAGCAGGCCATGCCAGGATTCAGGCTGGAAACGGTCCAGATTCAGACACGGGTTGCCGGGGAAATGTGGCGCACCGATCAGCGCGCCGGTCTTGTCATAGGTCCAGCGATGGATGGGACAGACGACATGGCGCAATTTGCCACGCCCTTCGTGCATGATGGCCTGGCGATGCCGGCAGACATTCGACAGGCAATACACCCCGTCTTCGCCGCGCAGCAGCATACGGGCGTGATCCATCACCCCAAGCGTCTGGTAGTCACCAATTTCGGGCACCATCAGCTCGTGCCCGAGATATCGGGCGCCGGCATCAAAAAGCAGACGCTTTTCGGCTTCAAAAAGAGCTGCGTCGGAATACGCCACGACGGGCAGTTGTGGCGACGAAGGGGAAATCTGTTGGAAAGATGGGATGCTGGACATGTAGTTCTATCCTTTTTCAGCCGGAAACCAGCCGTAATAAATTATAATTGTGAGTTTACCCGAGGAAAGCCCGCACCGGCTTCATTTCATCATGGCAGACAAACGAACCGATCCTCCCGCCGAAAACTTCGAAAAGGCCCTTGCCGAGCTTGAGGCCATCGTGGCGGCAATGGAGAACGCCGATCTGCCGCTGGAGCAGGCCTTGAGCAACTACCAGCGTGGCGTGGCCCTGTTGCGGCAATGCCAGGCGACGCTGAATGCGGCCGATGCGCGCATTCGCCTGCTTGAGGACGGCCAACTCGTCGATCTGCCTACGGAGCGCAAGCAATGAATCACCCCGGTTTCAAGCCTGGATTCAAGGACTGGATGGCACAGCAGCAAAACCATGCTGAAGCCGCCCTGGAAAAGGCCCTGCCCGTCAGTACCGTGGTACCCGAAATCCTGCACGAGGCCATGCGCTACACCGCGCTGGGTGGTGGCAAACGGGTACGCCCCCTGCTGGCCTACGCGGCCGGGGAATTGAGCGGGGCAAAGGCTGACACGCTCAATGCCGTGGCTTGCGCACTGGAATGCATTCACGTTTATTCCCTGGTGCATGATGACATGCCCTGCATGGACGATGACAACTTGCGGCGCGGCAAGCCCACCGTTCACGTCAAATACGATGAAGCCACCGCACTGCTCGTGGGGGATGCCCTGCAGACACAGGCTTTCGATCTGCTCTCCACCCCGGCACTGTTTGCCGATCCGGCACGCCAGCTGCGCGCCGTGCACGTGCTGGCCCGCGCTTCGGGCTCGCGCGGCATGGCTGGCGGCCAGGCTATCGATCTGGCGTCGGTAGGCCATCAGCTCACGCGTGAAGAACTTGAACACATGCACCTGCACAAGACCGGTGCCCTGATCCGTGCAGCCGTACTGCTGGGAGCGCTGGCAGGCGATGTGGATGAGCCGACGCTGGAAGCGCTGGATCGTTACGCCAAGCAGATCGGCCTGCTCTTCCAGGTGGTAGATGACGTACTGGATGCTGTTGCGGATACTGCCACACTGGGCAAGACGGCCGGCAAGGACGCTGCCAACCATAAACCCACCTATGTCAGCATTCTCGGGCTTGCCGAATCCAAAGCACTGGCGAACGAAATGGCGCAGACTGCCATTGATGCGCTGGCCAACCTTGGCGAGAAGGCCGAACGCCTGCGCGAGCTGGCGCATTACATCGTCAGCCGCCAGTTCTAAGCATCGAGATGGACCTTTCAATGAATAACTATCCCTTGCTGGACACCGTCAACTCACCTGAGGATCTGCGCAAACTTGAGCGCAAGCAGTTGCCTGATCTGGCGGCTGAATTGCGGCGCTTCCTCGTTGAGTCGGTCTCCCGCACCGGCGGGCATCTGTCGTCGAATCTCGGCACGGTGGAACTGACCCTTGCATTGCACTACGTGTTCAACACGCCAGACGATAGCCTGATCTGGGATGTAGGCCATCAAACCTACAGCCACAAGATTCTCACAGGTCGCCGTGAAGCCATGGCCTCGCTGCGCCAGTATCACGGCATCTCGGGTTTTCCGCGGCGCAGTGAAAGCCCTTACGATTCTTTTGGCACGGCACACTCCTCCACCTCGATTTCCGCAGCGCTGGGAATGGCGGTAGCCGCCAAGATGCGTGGCAGCAAGCAGCATTCGATTGCGGTGATCGGCGATGGTGCGATGTCCGCAGGGATGGCTTTCGAAGCCCTGAACAACGCCGGCGTGACGGATGTGAATCTGCTGGTGATCCTCAACGACAACGAGATGTCGATCTCGCCGCCAGTTGGGGCACTCACCAAGATTCTCGCCCGCACCCTCTCCGGCAATACCTATAACGCCGCCCGCCGGGCTGGCGAAAAGGTACTCGGCAGCTCCCTGACGCGACGCGTCGAAGAGCACGTGAAGAGCCTGGTGACACCGGGCAGCACACTGTTCGAGGAATTCGGCTTCAACTATATCGGGCCGATCGACGGACACGATCTGGATGCACTGATCCCGACACTGCAGAACATTCGCAAACTCAAGGGACCACAGTTCCTCCACGTGGTCACCCAGAAGGGCCAGGGCTACAAGCTCGCCGAAGCCAACCCTACGCTGTATCACGGAGTGGGCAAATTCGACCACGCGGCCGGCATTCAGGCCAGTGCCGGGGCGCTGACCTTCACCCAGGTGTTCTCCGACTGGCTGTGCGACATGGCCGCCCAGGACGAACGCCTCGTCGGTATCACGCCGGCCATGCGGGAGGGCTCGGGGCTGGTGCGCTTTGCACAGGAATTTCCAGATCGCTATTTCGATGTGGGGATCGCCGAGCAGCA
>DBTS01000106.1:18910-22860 GCA_002307175.1 Rhodocyclaceae bacterium UBA1310 | reverse complement strand
TGTGGGGATCGCCGAGCAGCATGCCCTGACCTTTGCGGCAGGGCTGGCCTGCAACGGCGCGCATCCCGTGGTGGCAATCTATTCGACTTTTCTGCAGCGTGCGTATGATCAGTTGATTCACGATATCGCCCTGCAGAATCTGCCTGTCACGCTCGCGATTGACCGCGGCGGTCTGGTTGGCGCAGATGGTGCGACTCACCACGGCTCCTTCGATCTGTCTTTCCTGCTCTGCGTTCCGAATCTGCTGGTGATGACGCCCAGCGACGAAAACGAATGCCGGCAAATGCTGTACACGGCATACCGTCACGAAGGACCGGCGGCCGTGCGCTATCCGCGTGGCGGCGCCACCGGCAAGGCGCCAGAAAAGGCCATGCAGGAACTTCCAATCGGCAAGGCCGAGCTTAGGCGCGAAGGCAAGAAGGTCGCCATTCTGGCCTTTGGGCCATTGCTGCATCAGGCACTCAAGGCCGCCGAAACGCTGGATGCCAGCGTGGTCAACATGCGCTTTGCCAAGCCACTGGATGTGGACATGATCCGGAAAATGGCCACCAGCCACGAGTTGCTGGTCACTATCGAGGAAAACGCCTGCATCAGTGGTGCAGGCAGCGAAGTTGCAAGGGTGCTGGAAGAAAACGGACTGAACACCCCGCTGCTGCGCATGGGCTTGCCCGATCACTTTGTGGATCATGGCGACCAAAGCCAGCTGCTCCGCGACGTCTCTCTTGATGCAGAAGGCATTCGCCGGCAGATTGAAGCGCGCCTGAGCACCAGCTGAAGATCACCAGCTGATCTACGCACTCTGGGCTTGCCGCTGCAAGCCCAGAGTTATCCTCGCCAGCACCTCCCACCGGCATTGCTCCGGTCCGCAAGACACTCCCCTAAAAACGCCAGACCAACGGGCCACCCTTTTGCTCCCGACGCTTCGGCACGGCTTCGCTGAAAAACCGCACAGTGCCCTGACGCAATGCCCTGAAAGCCTTGCCTGCTCCCGATCTGATCCATCAAAACCGAGAAAAACCCGGCGAACTTATCTCCTGCGCGGCATCAATTGGTAGCGCAAGGCAAAGAGGGCGGCACAGCTCCCACCCGCTTTTCGCAGTAAGATCATGCGCAGCTTCCACGAGAACGATACAGAGGTCTGCCATCTTGCAAGCACAGATGCCGCTGCATGGCATCGCCCTTTTTTGCAACGTTCTTTTCTACCTGGTCGCCATTTCCATACACTGCCGCAGCAAAGCCCAATGCCTGACATTCCCGATATTCAAAGCACCCAGGATCAGCGCCATCTGGCCATCGACAAAGTTGGCATCAAATCCATCCGCCATCCGGTTCGGGTAATGGATCGTGGCGCGGGCGTACAGCACACCATTGCCACTTTCGACATGTACGTTGGCTTGCCCCATCATTTCAAGGGCACCCACATGTCGCGCTTCGTGCAGATCCTCAATAATCAGGAACACGAAATTTCCGCAGAATCGTTTGAACCGATGCTCAGGGAGATGCTCAGTCGCCTTGAAGCAGAAACCGGCATCATCGAAATGCGCTTCCCCTACTTCATCAGCAAAAAAGCCCCGATATCAGGCGTGGCCAGCCTGATGGATTACGATATCGCGTTTATCGGGGAGATCACGGAAGGCGGGCGGTATTCCCTGACGATGCGAGTCATCGTTCCTGTTACGAGTTTATGTCCATGCTCCAAGGAAATTTCTGATTATGGTGCCCACAACCAGCGCTCGCACGTCACCATCACTGCACACACCAATGCCCTGATGTGGATTGAGGAGCTCGTCGAAATTGCCGAGGCAGAGGCCTCCTGTGAGCTTTATGGCCTGCTCAAACGCCCGGATGAAAAATTCGTCACCGAGCGGGCCTACGACAACCCGAAATTCGTCGAAGATCTGGTACGCGACGTCGCCGGGCGCCTGAATGCGGAGCCGCGTGTCGATGCCTATGTGGTGGAGTCGGAAAACTTCGAATCCATTCACAATCACTCGGCATACGCACTGATCCGGCGCAACAAGCGCTCAGACCCCCTGTAGCCCGCCCACGGCGTAAAAAAGCCCGCCGATGCGGGCTTTTTTACGCGCAAGTTTGTACCCTTCTCTTCAGGCAACCCGGGGAACAAGGCGCGGCATAAGGTACAGTGCGACGCACAAGGTGCAGCACAGCTACTGCATAAGCAAAACAATCGGGATAGGGGGCGGCCAAACTTGACCGCACCCCTCCCACACCACCTGGCATGCGGGTCCGCACCGGGCGGTTCGAGAAGTTAAGGTGATGAGAGCCGAGGAACGCCGAGCCGATCAAAGTAGGCGATGGTCAGTACCGTTTTCACCAGCCGGTCAGCATTTCGCCACCAGCTACCTGGGTTTCCAGCTACCTGTCGCGCCACTGACTCTGACGCACCCAGTGCTTTCAACGCCCGATACATCGTCGTGCCACGCTTCCAGTGTTTGA
The DNA here is from genome assembly GCA_002307175.1 of Rhodocyclaceae bacterium UBA1310. Classification (GTDB taxonomy): domain Bacteria; phylum Pseudomonadota; class Gammaproteobacteria; order Burkholderiales; family Rhodocyclaceae; genus Uliginosibacterium. The sequence goes on along the minus strand of DBTS01000106.1, from coordinate 20,403 downwards.
GTTGAATGGCTCGCAGCCGATGTCGCATCCACTCGTCGAGCTTTCGCCAGACTTTGGGGGTTTGCGAGAGTCGGAAGTATGCCTTCCAGCCCAGTACATAGGCACGTAGCTTAGCGACGATTTCTGTCATGCTGCGTCCGCCTGAGCGACGGGTCAGTTGCCTGAGCCGTTGCTTGAACGTGGTCATGGGTTTGTCCGCCACCTTGCATTTGATCTGCCCCTGCGGGGCAGCCCAGAAGCTAAATCCAAGGAACTTTCGACCAAACACGCTGGCGACCGCGCTTTTACGCTCATTGAGCGTCAGGCGCAGTTTGGCGTAGAGCTTGCGTAGCAGGGCCATCACCCGTTGCCCAGCCCGCAGACTGTGGACATAGACGTTGGCATCATCGGCGTAACGCACAAAGCAGTGGCCCCGACGCTCCAGTTCCTGATCGACTTCGTCGAGCAGTACATTTGCCAGTAGTGGGGACAGGGGGCTACCTTGCGGGGTACCCTGCTCGCGTGACTGGACAATGCCATCGCTCATGAGACCTCCTTTCAGGTACGCTCGGATCAGCCGAAGAATCCCGGCGTCTTGGATGCGTTTGTGTAGGCGTCCCATCAGGATGTCGTGGTTGATGCGGTCGAAGAATTTTTCGAGATCAACATCAACCACGATTCGGCGTCCGGACTGGACGTAGTGCTGAGCACGCACGACTGCTTCGTGCGCACTACGCCCGGGTCGAAATCCGTAGCTGTACGGGCTAAACGTGGGGTCTATCAGGGGTTGCAGAACTTGTAGTAGGGCTTGCTGGATCAGTCGGTCCGTTACCGTGGGGATGCCAAGTTCGCGCTCGCTTCCGTCCGGTTTGGGAATCGTCACCCGTCGCACCGGGCTGGGTCGGTACGTCCCCTGCAGGAGCGCTTCACGAAGGGTGGGCCATGCCGCCTTCAGGTATTGGCCGGTTTCGGGAATGTCCCGACCGTCCACGCCTGCGGTGCCTTTGTTGGCTTTGACTCGTTTCCACGCTTGTTGCAGATTCTCTCTGGTCAGCGCCGCTTTGAGTAGCGCCGACCCCGTGGGCACAGTTTCAGGTCGCGGGGGTATTGCTTCGTCACGGCTAACGAATTGGACGGCTTCACCGCCTTCTTCATCTTCCCGCCCCGCTTGCGCGGGCTTCTGACGCAGGGCTTGACCCATCGACATGGCGTACGCCACTCCTTCTCGTTTGGCCCTTCGCCTAGGCTTTCGGCTTCACCAGCCCGTCCTTGACTACTACGACCTCTGCTGACTTCTCGCTCCGGTACGCACCGTCGCCCTTTCAGACGCAAGGCGAGATCTCCCCAGGTAAGGGGCGCACTCCTTCATCGCACAACCGCTGCATCTACGCCACCTCACCTTGATCACGAGAGCTTTACGGATATTGGCCCGCTCGCCCTGCTCGGCAGCGCCTTCTATGCAGTTCTTGTCCATCGGCTCGCGATTTATGCTCCACGCTTCCTCCCCACAATCG
>DBTS01000106.1:0-18585 GCA_002307175.1 Rhodocyclaceae bacterium UBA1310 | reverse complement strand
TCAACTTACGGCGGGACTTGCACCCCCAGGAGAGCGCCCATGCTGGGCGCACCAATACAAAAAGCCCGCACAGTGCGGGCTTTTTGCTCAAGTGAAATTCGCAGAAACGAATTAACGCTTGGAGAACTGCTTACGACGACGTGCCTTGCGGAAACCGACTTTCTTACGTTCGACTTCACGGGCATCGCGAGTCACATAACCGGCCTTCTTCAGCACCGGCTTCAGCTCGGGATTGTAGTCAATCAGGGCGCGGGTGATGCCATGACGCACAGCACCAGCCTGACCGGATTCACCACCGCCAATCACGTTGACCAGAATGTCGAAAGTGCCGACATTTTCAGTCAATTCGAGTGGCTGACGGACGATCATGCGACCGGTTTCGCGGGAGAAGAATTCATCAACGGGCTTACCGTTCACAACAATCTTGCCGGAACCAGCCTTGATGAAGACACGGGCCACAGCCGTCTTGCGACGACCCGTACCGTAGTTATATTGACCGACGGGCATTGCTCTCGCTCCTGATTAGATGTCCAGCACCTTGGGCTGCTGCGCGGCGTGCGGATGGCTAGCACCGGCATAGCACTTGAGCTTCTTGAGCATGGCGTAGCCGAGCGGGCCTTTGGGCAGCATGCCCTTGACGGCCTTTTCCAGCACGCGCGCCGGGAAGCGCTGTTGCAGCTTGGTGAAATTGGTTTCGTAAATGCCACCGGGGTAACCTGAATGGCGGTAGTACTTCTTGTCCAGCGCTTTGTCGCCAGTCACACGCAGCTTTTCAACGTTGACGACGATGATGAAGTCACCGGTATCAACGTGCGGGGTGTAGATAGCCTTGTGCTTGCCCCGCAAACGGCGGGCAATTTCGCTGGCCAGACGACCAAGCACCTTGTCAGTCGCATCGACGACGAACCAGTCGTGCGTCACTTCATGCGGCTTGGCAGAAAAGGTCTTCATCACAGAGTTCCTGTAGTCTTTGTCTGTTGTGTGCGCTACCAGGGGATTAAACGCACCCTAGCGCGGAAAGCTCACAAGTATATGCGCTCGTGAGTCGCTGTGTCAAACACATTCCTCAAATCGTTCCAGTCCCGCTTCGCAGGGCTTTCAGCCTGGCGGGCCAGCGACCCAAAGAGGCTTCGCAAAACCGGCACGCATGGCTACGGACGAAAAAAACGCAGCCCTTGTGGGGCTGCGCCAAGTCCACACCAAAGGAGGAGGGTGGAGGAGACAAACTTCTGATCCGGCACATGCATCGCATGTCGATCAGCACAGACAAATTATGACTACCCCAAAGGGAGTTTGCAAGACTTATTTCGGCAAACCCCGGAGAATGTTTCTATTTCAAAATAAATTATTCTTATTTATAAATAACCATTTGGATACAAATACTTGCAAACTGAGAAAAACCCTTTTCAGACCCTTGGCAAAGAAATTGCCGCAATGCAAAAAAGGGTTTCAAATATGACATTTGCCCGACAACCAAACAAAAAGTCAGGCAACATTAATACTTGATTTACTAGGGTTTTCCCGTACCCGTCATTGCCAGCGCAACGGCCTCGGCAACCTCAATCCCATCAATCGCAGCTGACATGATCCCGCCTGCGTAGCTCGCCCCCTCCCCTGCAGGATAGAGGCCACGTGTATTGAGGCTTTGGTAATCGGGGCCGCGCTTGATGCGGATGGGCGAAGATGTACGTGTCTCCACGCCTGTCAGTACAGCATCCGGCATGTCATACCCGCGAATCTGGCGGGCCAGGGCAGGAATCGCTTCACGCAAGGCCGCAATCGCATAGTCGGGCAAGGCTGTACTCAGATCGGTCAAGGTCACACCGGGCTTGTACGATGGCACCACGCTGCCAAGTTTCGTGGAGGGACGGCCCGCCAGAAAATCCCCCACGCGCTGGGCCGGGGCGTTGTAGTTGCGACCTCCCAGTTCAAAGGCCCGTGATTCCCAGTGGCGCTGGAAGCGCATGCCAGCCAGGGGGTCTTGCGGGTAGCCGGGGTAATCCTCGGGGTTGATGCCCACCACCAGACCGGCATTGGCGTTGTGCTCGTTACGGGAATACTGGCTCATGCCATTGGTGACCACCCTTCCCTCTTCGGAAGTTGCCGCCACCACCGTGCCACCCGGGCACATACAGAAAGAATAGGCCGCCCGCCCATTGCTGGCGTGATGCACAAGCTTGTAGTCGGCCGCGCCAAGAATAGGATGCCCGGCAAAACGCCCATAGCGGCACTCATCAATCATGCTCTGCGGGTGTTCGATGCGAAAGCCCAGCGAAAAGGGCTTGGGTTCAATGTAGACGCCACGTGCATGGAGCATCTCGAAGGTATCGCGGGCACTGTGGCCGACGGCAAGAATCACATGCCGGCTGGTGATCAGCTCACCATTGACGACCAGCCCCCTCACCTCACCATCCTCGATCACGACATCCTCGACCTTGCTCTGAAAACGGATTTCTCCACCCAAGGCAAGGATATCGGCGCGCATCTTCTCGACCATGCCAACCAGGCGGAAGGTGCCGATATGCGGGCGATTGATCCACAGGATTTCTTCGGGCGCGCCAGCCTTGACGAATTCAGTCAGCACCTTGCGCGACAGGAAGCGCGGGTCCTTGATCTGGGTGTACAGCTTGCCATCCGAAAAAGTCCCGGCGCCACCTTCGCCGAACTGGACATTAGACTCCGGATTGAGCTTGTTGCGCCGCCACAGGCCCCAGGTATCCTGGGTACGCTCACGCACGATCTTGCCTCGCTCCAGCACAATGGGGCGAAAGCCCATCTGGGCCAGCACCAGTGCTGCGAGAATCCCGCACGGACCAAAACCGATGATCACGGGGCGCTCCTGCAAATCCGCCGGTGCCCGGGCCACAAAGCGGTAGGCCATATCCGGTGTGGGCGCCACATGCGGTACGCCCTTCAGACGCGCTACCACCGAGGCTTCGTCGCTAACTTCCACATCCACCGAATAGATCAGGCTGATCGCACTCCTTTTGCGGGCATCCGGACTGCGCTTGAAAATGTTGTAACGCAGCAACTGCTCCGGCTCGACCTTGAGGCGTTCAAGAATAGCCTCGTGCAGAGCGGTTTCAGGATGGTCCAGCGGGAGTTTCAGATCAGTCAGGCGAAGCATGTGTAACGTCCGGTCAGCGGGGCGACCATATTGCCCCCAGACCCGCCATGTTAACAGACAAGGGCAAGTCGGGGCGACGTGCGCCCGACTTGCCCTTGGTTACAATCCAAAGAATACAACCTATTACGCCATTGGGTGTTTTCCTGCGCGGTATTGCGCCCACGCCTGCCGAATCAACATCACGATAGTAAACAACCCCAATCCATACATGCAGGGCCTGAGGGGCACGCTGTATCTCGCTAATGGGAACCCCACCATGTGTATCGCGACAAAGTAGCCAATCACACAAACAATCAACAAGGCCGGCAAACGAGCGTTCCCGATCAAGCCGAGAAGCTTCGGGCGCCACAGAACCACCGCAGCACCCAATATGGAAGAAATCATCAGGGGTACGTGAAGCAGTCTAAATAACGCATGTGTCCAAACAAACAACGGATTATCAAGGTAAGGCGTATATATCAGAGGATATACAAAAACATCCCCTGTTCCATCTTGCAAATTCCATTGAAAAAAAGCAAGCGGTTTGCCAATTAGAAACCAGAATAAATACTTCGCAGGTGCGGCGATGAAACGCTCCCATAAAACACCAAGAACGCCCCCCAGATCGGTCATCCGGGGGGAAAGCGGATCAAGCCGGTATGGCACCCCAAAAGAATTTGGATCATCGTTATACATCAAACCGGGGTACATCCCGTGATGGATCGTCCTCACTGCCAGACTGGGATCCGAAAATGAACCAATTGCGGAAAGATTGCGGAATTTCCAGGCCCAAACGACCCCAAGGGCAACAATCGCCGTCGGCATTAAAATACGAAATACAAGCTTCTTGTCCAAGAACCAGCAAAGACTGCACAGCATAAAAATGGGCAAATACTCTGTGGTTTCGCGTGTCAGCGCAGAAAGTCCCAAAGCCCCGCCCCCAAGCAATGCCCCCCACAGCACTTCACGCTTCAGGGCAAATGCAGTCAGACAAAGCCCTGCCGTTAAAAAAAAGGTGAAACTGGTTTCCGTCAATAAGTATGTCGTCATCGAAACAAGGTGGGGAGAACACGCCGCCAGCAACGCTGCGCTAAGCGCCAATAAAGCCCCACTAAAAAGACGAAACAACAAAAATGTAAAACCTACCGTCAAAACATCCATTCCAACCTGCAACAAATTAAAGTGAAACAACATCACATCTGTTGGAGGGAAAACTACGAATGGCGTCAATAAAACCGGCATCAACGGAGGCCTGGCCGCATCAGGGGCGGGGGCAGAAATGTCCGGAGTTGCACCGGAAAAGACCTGCCAGCGCTGCAAATTCAAGGCACTCAGGTAATACTCCCTGGCATCCGCTCTGACCGGATGATCAATTTGCGTCGTACTGACCGCCTGTATCCGCAAAACAGCCGCGAGCAGCAAAACACATAAAAGCAAAAACCATTCGGTTCTTTTTGTCATGATTCCCACCAAAGCGCTCACCTGTTTCGGGAGCAACACAAAATCATACCTATTATACGTATTCAAAACACAAAAAACTCACCTCACGCAGCTCCGCACACAAACCGGTATAAACTTTGAAATCTGTTCGGAGAGAAGGCCCCACTAGCCTCGACCTAAATTTTTATCCGCGCCATAACACTAATCCCTGCGCACACCAAAACCTCGACCTCCTGTACGTAGAAAGACTGTCACCTTCCCCTATGCCGATACAGAAAATATCTTGAAGTCATAAAATTCAACAACATTCCGGAAAGGCTCCCTGCCGCCACACCAAGCACAGGTGAATCTTGAGCGATTCTGACATACAAAACCATCCACGCATAAACAGCGTAATTGAGGGTACCGCCAAACAGCATCAGTCCGAGATAGCCTAGAAACTCCCGGAACAGTCCAAGACGAGCGGATCGATCACGAAACGTTAGGCACCGGTTCAATAACCATGTGGCCAATACGGCACACGCAAAGGAAACCACACGGGCGATCAGCAGTCCCAACATTCCTTTTATGAGGTACAACACGCCTGAATCGACTGCAAACCCGATCAATCCAGCCAAAAAAAACCACAGGAAACGCTTCCAGAACCTCATTCAGTATCCGATTTCATGACAGGGGCAGAAATATTCAGGTAGGCCAGCCGCTTCATTTCCTGGCGACCACGCGTCACATTGTCCAATACCAGCCCGCAGACAAAAGACAGCAACGCGCAACTCATGATGGAAGCCGACAATACCGCTGTGGGCAGGCGCGGAACCAAGCCGTCACGCATATATTCGGCAAAAACAGGAATGAACAACGCAACAGAGATCACTGCCAGAACGATTCCGCACCCACCAAAGAAAGCCAGGGGGCGTTCGCTCACATATAGTCTTCCTATCGTCTTGAGGATGCGCCATCCATCCCGATAGGTAGATAGTTTGGAGACAGACCCTTCCGGACGGGCGCCATAAACGGTCTCCATCTCTCCGTAGGGCATTCTCAGTTCAAGCACATGCACAGTGAGCTCAGTCTCTGTTTCGAACCCCCGCGACAACGCTGGAAATGACTTCACGTACCTCCGGGTAAAAACCCTATAACCCGAAAGCATATCCGTAAAATATCCGCCAAATATCCTCATCACCCCTTGCGTCAGCATCCTGTTACCCCAGCGGTGCCCCCGCCGATACGCATCTCCAGCCACATCAGCCCCTGTGACACGACATCCAACCACCATATCCAGACGCTCATCAAGCAGTTTATCTACAAGCCTTTTAATCGCAGCCGCCTCGTAGGTATTATCACCATCAACCATGACGTAGACATCAGCATCAATATCCGCAAACATTCTGCGCACAACATTGCCTTTGCCTTGAAGCGTAACGCGAACAACTTCTGCACCTGCCTGAGCAGCGACAGCACTTGTCTGATCGATCGAATTGTTGTCAAAGACATACGGTTTGATCTGAGGCATAGCCAACTTGAAAGCCTTGATCACCTGGGAAATTGCGGCTTCCTCGTTGTAACAGGGCACGATCAGTGCGACGCGCTGCCCTCGGTAAATACTCCCATGGTTCATCATTCCCTCTTCCCCGACCAACATCCAGTTAAACAATCCGCCCCCTATTTCCCATCAAGAGCCAATTGGCTTGACAGAAAAAAGCGAAGCCGGACGATTGTATATCGGTCGTCTTCAGTCAGATACACGAATCCGCCGGCCGGGTTTTCAAGCCTCGACGCTCCATATCCGGCAATCCTTATAAGGAGGCGTGGCATCTGTCGCAAGATTTCGTCGGCAAAGCTTCATGGAGACGCGGCACGAAGGCAAAGGTAAGTGCAAGGCATGTAATTCCAAGCCTTGCACTTGCAAAGCTCACTTCAAACCAAACTCACCTCAGAAGCTCAGCATATCCACCTAACTCCTGGGTTTCCCTGATCCCCTGTGCCACCATGCTGGCCACCGCCCGTGCGCCCTTTTCCTGGAAATGGGTGGTATCGGGCTTGTCGAAGATGCCAGAGGTCTGGGTAGCGTAGTACGGATAGGTTTTGATGTCTGCCACGGCCAGCCAATAGAGCTTCCAGTCCTGTTCATGGGCGTTGGCAAATGCCATGGTGCGGGCTTCGAGATCGATCAGCGGCACCTTGTTGGCGGCAGCCGTATCCTTGACGGTCTGGCTGTAGTCTCCGACAAAGGCAAAACCATTCGTGGCATTTTGCTGCGTCAGATGCTGGTGTACCACCGGGAAGCCTTCCTTGCGCTCCTTGTTCCAGACCCGCGTCGTGGGGGTGATCAGCACCGGCGTTGCATCCGCGGCACGGGCGATCTGCACATAGCGCTCAAGCGATTTCTGAAAACTCATGTCCGGCTTGCCTTCCGGATACTGGGGTTTGCCAGCGGCATCGTTGGGATAGGAACACAGGCCTGCCACATCTGCCGGGCCACGTTCCTTTTTCGTGGAATCACAGTTCTGGTCGTTGTGCCCGTGATTGATCAGCACCAGATCGCCAGGGCGAAGAAAACGCCCCATCTGCTGATACCAGCCCCCCATGTAGAAATCCTTGGAACTGCGCCCGGAACGTGCGCCGTTGAGCACGACAACACCTGCATCTGGCCTAAACTGATCCTGGAAAACCTGCCCCCAGCCCATGCGCGGCAGGCGTTCAAGTTCATACGTAGCCGCCGTGGAGTCACCGACCACGAAAACCCGCAGCTTCGCCGCCTTGATTGCTGCCAGTTCGCGGGTGGCACGTTTGAAATCCAGCGGCTCATACGGCCCTACCCCAAGCAGACCGACGATGGGCCGAAAACTGATGTCAGTGAGTACGGTATAGGCAGATTCGCTGGTCGGATTATCGTAATTACGGTTGTGGTTGATCACGTCAAGCACGGCATCCACGCCGGTATGGTCGGCTTTCATCGGCGTGGTCACCGCATCAAAATGCGCCAGATCGCTCACGCCTGCCTCCTGGAGAGCAGTCCCCAGCCCGGCCATGGAGGTCTGCTTGGCTGCCAGGATGGCTTCCGGCCTGATCTGTTCCGCGCGCCCGGCATCCACCAGTTGCTGGGGGCCGATGTACTTGAGCCTGACGGCAACGTCGGAAACGATGCGGTCAGTCAGGGGATTAACGTTGGCAACGTTAATCCCTGGCTGCACGCTGGCCAATACCGAAGCCATGCAGCGGGCCCGCAAAGTCGCGTTGAAGCGGCAATTGGTATTGCTGCCGGCTTCCACAGAGGAAATCAGCAGCGGCGCATTCAGGCCATCCACATCTATCGAATACGCCCCTCGTGCATCCGCAACGCCAGTTCGCCTCACGCCATGGGCGTCCACAATGGTGACGCTGGCATTTTGCAGCGGCCCGCCAACGGCCACCACGCCAGTGACCCGGGTGCCCGCACTGCCAAGCGTGGTGCAGGCAGTCAGCCCCAGGCAAGCAAGGGATACTGACAAACTCAGGAAACAGCGACGGGTAATCGGCTTCATGATGAACTCCGGATATTTGAGAACATCAAGTGTATAGAGCCCCGTCAGCGGCGGTCTGACCGTAATTGCGGTTTTTGAAACCGCTGGGACGCCAGGTACAGCCTTAGGCTAACGCATTCTTTTCCCCCACCGGTGCTTCACGAATCGGCAGATTGACCACTGCGGCAGCTGCTGCCAGCACCGCATCGGCCAACCACATAGGGGTAAAACTTCCCCAATGCACAATCGCCAACCCACCCAGCCAGGCACCAAGAAAGCCGCCAATCTGGTGCGACAACAGGGTCAACCCGAACAGGGTAGCCATATAGCGCATCCCGAAAAGTTTGCCGACGATGCCTGCCGTGGGCGGGACAGTCGCCAGCCAGGTCATGCCCAGTCCAATCGCGAACAGGTAGAAGGTCAGTGCGGCCTTGGGCATCATCATGTACGCCACGATCAGCAGTGCCCGCGAGCCATACATCGCCACCAGTACCATCTTGCAGCGCCAGCGTTGCACAGCCCAACCCGCAAACAGGCTGCCAAACACATTCGACAGCCCGATGATGCCCAGGGACCAGCTTGCCACCCCTGCAGGCAGCCCGCACAGGCTCACCTCGCCCGGCAGATGCGTCACCAGAAAAGCGATATGGAAGCCACAGGTGAAAAAACCTGCGTGCAGCGGCAGATAGCTACGGTTCTTGAGCGCCGTGCGCAATGCCTGCCACAAGCCAGCTCCCTCAACAGGTGTAGCCGTCGTCACCACAGCGCTTCCGGCCGGGCGACGCAGAATGCGCGTCGCCGGCAAAGCCGTCAGCGTCAGCCCTGCCAGTGCCCACAAGGCGCCTATCCAGCCAAGCGCCTGAATCAGGCCCTGCACGATGGGGGCGAAAATGAACTGCCCGAAACTGCCACCAGCATTGATGATGCCCGAGACCATGCCACGCTGCTGGGCCGGAACACGCTGGGCGACCGACCCGATCAACACAGAGAAGGCTGCCGCGCCGGAACCACAGGCCATCATCATGCCCAGTACCACGCTCAAACCCAGGGTTGAGTGCATGAAAGGCGTGAGCGCAAAACTGGCGGCCAGCAGAATCACCCCGGCGGCCAAAACCCGCCCGGGTCCGTGATGATCGGCCACCGCTCCTGCCACCGGCTGGATTGCTCCCCACATCAACTGCCCCACAGCCATCGCCAGGCTGATATTGGCAATACCCAGCCCGGTTGCCGTATTCAGTGGCGAAACGAACAGCCCGAGGGACTGACGCGCGCCCATTGTGACCGCCAGAACCCCTGCAGCAACGAGGGCCAGCCACAACCATGCGGGGATCTTCCGGTTTTCTGTCGGCATCAAATCATCTTTCAGGAAATTCAGGCGGGCTGACCAAAACCGGGCTACGATCTATCGCAATGGAGTATCCGGCATAGAATCAGAGTGTATTGGATTACACGAGTATTCGAACAGCGCGCGAAGTTCAGGCTTGCCTGCACAGGCGGATTGTCAAAGACTCTCTGGCAAATCCAGCCCCACACAAAACGCTGCATTCTCATTGGCTTCGCCCCCCACATGCGCTGGCTTGAACTGAAAGTCCCGCCCCCCGTCGTCACCCTGATCATCGCCACCGGCATGTGGGGAATCTCGCCACCACAGTCCGTCACCGAAACGTTTCAGCTTGTGCGAATCTTTCCAGCCTCGCCCTTTGTATTGCTCGGTGCCTTCTGTGGCATGTCCGCACTCGGCTCATTCATCCGTCACCGCACCAGCATTGATCCGCATCACCCGGCCAAAACTTCGTGCCTGGTTGTCACCGGCCTGTATCGTCATACCCGCAACCCCATGTACCTGGGATTGTGTCTGCTCCTGATCGGGTGGGTCATATTGCTCGGCGCACCCGTCGCGCTGTTCGGGCCAGCCATGTTTGTGGTGTACCTCACCCGTTTTCAGATCCAGCCTGAAGAACGCCTGCTGCTTGAGCGCTTTGGCAAAGACTATGAGGCTTACTGCAAGAAGGTCAGGCGCTGGCTATGAGAGCCTGTTCCAAGAACCCGGACTCAGCCCAGCAAATCCCATAGCAACCACAGATTGGCAGCACTGATCACGCCAAACAGGCCCCAGGCCACCAACCGGGTGGGCAGGCGGTTGGCAAATGAACCCATGATCTCCGCATTCCCTGTAAAGCGGATCAGTGGCCACAGGGCAAATGGCAGTTGCAGGCTCAGCACCACCTGACTTGCCACGAGCAGCCTGCCCACACCGCCCTCCCCCAACCACAGCACGCCAAGCATGGCCGGAATCAATGCCAGCCCACGAGTGATGACGCGCCGCAGCCAGCAGGGAATCTTGAGGTCGAGAAAGCCTTCCATGATTACCTGCCCGGCAATCGTACCGGTGAAGGTGGAACTCTGCCCCGAGGCAAGCAAAGCCACACCAAAGAGGATAGCGGCTGCAGAGCTCCCGACGATGGGATCCAGCAGATGGTAGGCATCCTGGATTTCCGTCACTTCGGCATGCCCGCTGGCATGAAAAGCAGCAGCAGCCAGAATCAGGATCGCTGCATTGACGACCAGCGCCAGAGCCAGCGACGCCAGCGTATCCAGCCTCGTCATCCGCAGGGCAGAACGCACCGAAGCCTCATCCCTCGCCACACGCCGGGTCTGCACAATCGAGGAATGCAGATACAGGTTATGCGGCATGACTGTGGCCCCCAGAATGCCAATTGCCAGATAGAGTTTGTCCGGCTCCTGCATCTGCTGCAGGCGCGGCACAAAGCCATCCAGCACAGCGCCCCAGTCCGGCCCGACCAGAATCAGCTGCACCGCAAAGCAGGCACCGATGGTCCCCACCAAGCCGAGCACAATCGCCTCCACCTGCCGGAAACCATGCCCCTTGAGACCCAGCACCAGCACCGTATCGAAGGCCGTGATGAGGATGCCCAAGGGCAGCGCAATGCCAAACAGCAGATGCAGGGCCAGTGCCGCACCCAGCACTTCGGCCACGTCGGTCGCCACGATTGCCAGCTCTGCCATCAGCCAGAGGAACCGGTTGGCCCAGGGCGCATAGTGGGCCCGGCACACCCGTGCCAGATCCTGCCGGGCCACGATTCCCAGCTTGCTGGCAAGCACCTGCAGCAGCATGGCGGCAAGACTTGCCAGCCCCACCACCCAGAGCAGAGCATAGCCGTGCCGGGAGCCTGCCGCGATATCCGTTGCCCAGTTGCCGGGGTCCATATAACCCACAGACACCAGTAGCCCCGGCCCGCAGAAGACCAGAAGACGACGCCACCAGGATGCGCCGGGCGGCACCTGCACGCTGCCCTGCACTTCGGAAGGGCAGAATGGCGCAGTGGCAATGCGGGGAAGTTGGAACATCATCGGAATCGCGAAATGGAGTTCCTCCGATTAGAACAAAAATACCCAGCCCTGTGTAACAGGCACCCGAATATCAGCACGATAGCCGGAACAGCATTGCCAGCAGCCGGCAATGCTGTTCCGGCTCTCAGTCAGGCTGCGGCCAGTGCAATCTCGGCGAGCGGCACGCCCAAAGTCAGCGCCAGCATTTCGACGACAAACCCATGGTCATCACGCTGCGCCAGACCGGAGACCACCGCCACCCCGACCACACCAACTCCACGCACGCGGATCGGGAATCCGCCTCCACTGGTGACAAAGTCAGCCAGAGACACACCATAGCGCTCAGGCAGCGTCGTGCCACGCTTCTGCGTATCCAGCGCGATGGCATAGGAGCTACGATGAAAGCGCTCCACCACATTGCGCTTGCGGCGGATCCAGTCCGAATTGTCCGGGGCTGTGCCGGGCAAGGCCGAGAAGAACAGCGGAAAACCAATCTGGCGGATTTCAATGGCGATCTTCAGGCCACGATCAACAGCCGTCTGACGCATCCGGCAACCCAGTTCCCAGGCTGCCTGCCCATCGAAATGCGCAAACTGCAGGCGTTCTTCCTGCACAACCAAGCGTTCCAGATCCTGTTCGATCGCCATGTTTTCTCCTTTGGGTCTACAGCAGTTTATGCACGCGCAGCCAGTCAGCGAACAGACCGGTCCAGGCTTCCACCGGCTTGCCGCGGGCCAGCCGGATGCCATGACCATGCCCGCCCGCCTCGAATACATGCAGCGCCGTGGGAACCCCCACATGATGCAGGGCATTGTACAGATGCACGGAGTTTTCCACCGGCACCGACGCGTCATCCGCCGCGTGCTCAATGAAACATGGCGGCACGTGGGTGCCCACATACTTTTCGCATGACCACGCATCGACCTCTGCAGTGTTCGGCGCCTCGCCCAGCAGATTGAGTCTTGAGCCAGGGTGTGCCCAGCGCTCGTCCATGGTCAGCACCGCATAGATCAGCGCCACAAAATCCGGGCGCGGCGACACCGCGTCTGCTGCATCCTGTGCTGTATAGGTTTCGCGCTGGTACATGGTTGCCAGCGTACCAATCACATGCCCACCGGCCGAGCAGCCCATTGCTCCAACGCGATCCGCCGCCAGCCCCCATACCGCCGCATTCGCCCGCACCAGTCGCAACGCCCGCTGAGCATCCTGCAGTGGAACCAGGCTACGATTGGCATGCCCCTCGCCCGGCAGGCGATACAGCAGAATAAAGACCGTGACACCAAGGCTGTTGAGCCACTGGGCAATCTCGATGCCCTCCTTGTCCAGCACCACGCGCACATAGCCGCCTCCTGGCGCCAGCACAACACTGGTGCCATTGGGCTTTTCAGGCACCCACGCAATCAGGCGCGGATTGCCGATGCCAGTGACCGCACGATCCATGAAGATCGTGGTATCAGGGCTGCGTTCTTCAATGATTTCAGTGAGGGAGACGCCTTCCGACCCTGGAGGCACGTCCGGCCACAAGGGGATTTCCTGTAGATGGGTAAGACCGTGAGACATGATTTGCTTCCATGAAATGAACCAGTCCGGCCATGCCGGCACCCCGGTATTGTCGCAGACCTCTCACCCGGTTTTCTTGACAGGAATTGCTGCTTCAGGTGTTTTTGGAAGAATCATCATGAAAATTCAGCAGATCTGCCGGACATCGCAGGAATGTCCGGAGCATGGCCGCACCGGCAAAACGGTAATAGAGGGCAACTGACGCCATCCGCCACCGACCTTCTGAGGCTATTCCGGGTCTGGCGCAAGATGGCGAAGCCCTTTTCAGAGCCCCAGCAACTCTGCCGCATGGTGCCGTGTCGTCTCGGTGATCTGCACGCCGCCGAGCATGCGTGCGATCTCTTCGACACGGCCGGCATCATCGAGCTCGACAAGGCGAGAAACAGTGCCGGCCTTGCCCGATTCTTTCTGCACACGCCATTGCCAGTTGGCCTGGGCCGCCACCTGTGGCAGGTGGGTCACGCACAGCACCTGGCGGTTTGAGCCCAGCTCACGCAGGCGTCGGCCCACAATTTCAGCCACCCGACCACCAATCCCCGCGTCGACTTCGTCGAAAATCAGGGTAGGCACAGCCTGGGATTCCGAGGTGATGACTTGGATGGAAAGGCCGATACGCGAAAGTTCGCCACCGGAAGCCACTTTAGCCAGCGCACGCAGGGGCTGCTGCGGGTTCGCTGCCACCTGGAATTCGATACGTTCGAGCCCGTTTACACTGCCATCTGGCTCCGGCAGCAACGCAATCTCAAAACGCCCGCCGGCCATCGCCAGATCCTGCATGGCAGCCGTCACTGCCTTGCCCAGTTCCTGTGCAGCCTTGCTGCGGCCTGCGGAGAGTTTGTGCGCCCGCGTAAGGAACGCCTTGTGGGCAGCCTCTTCGCGCGCCTGCAAGGCAGCCGGATCAGCCTGGGTGCTGATGCTCTCAAGGCGACTAGCCGACACTGCCAGCAATTCGGGCAGCCCATCAGGCGGTACACGATACTTGCGTGCAGCGCCGACCACCGCCTCAATACGCTGCTCAATTTCATTCAGACGTGCCGGATCAAGATCCACCCGGTCACGATAGCGGCGCAAACCGTGCCCGGCTTCCTCCAGGCGGATGGCCGCCTCGGAGATCAACTGTGCGAGCTCGCCCAGGCTCTGGTCATACGCGCTGAGTTCCGACAGGCGCGTGGCAATCCGCTCGATTTCAGACGCCAGCGGCGCTTCGCCATCGGAGACGGCATTCAGAGCCATCTCCGCGCCTTCGAGCAGGGAGGCCGCATTGGCCAGACGGGCATGTTCCTGATTGAGCCCTTCCCACGCCTCAATGCTGAAATCCAGCGCCTGCAGTTCGTGCACCTGGTGGGCCAGCAGATCACGTTCGTGCTGCAGGGCTTCGATGCCTTTTTCGGCCTCTTCACGCACCCGCCGCGCAGCCTGCCACTCCCGGTACAGATTGCCCACCTCGCGGGCGGCTTCACGCAAGCCCGCATGCACATCCAGCAACTCGCGCTGGGCATCGGCTCTGAGCAGGGCCTGATGGGCATGCTGACCATGGATATCGGCGAGGAATTCCCCCACCTCACGCAATTGCGTGGCGGTGGCCGGAAAACCATTGATATAGGCACGCGAACGCCCACCGGCATCCACCACCCGGCGCACCAGCAAAACCCCCTCGTCGCCCACCAGTTCCTGTGCCAACAGCCAGGCAATGGCCGGAGAATCCGGCGCCAGCTCGAATTCGGCAACCAGATCGGCGCGCTCACGCCCGGTGCGCACCACACCCCCATCGGCCCGCTCGCCAAGCAGGAGGGATAGTGCATCCAGGAGAATGGATTTGCCCGCCCCCGTTTCGCCCGTCAAGGCGCCAAAGCCGGTGCGGAAATCCAGTTCCAGACGATCAACCAGTACAAAATCCTGAATCAACAATCGACGCAGCATAGATATTCTCTGTCCCGGATCATGTCAGGTGCGGTAACGTGCTCCAATGCAGTTTCTCACGCAGCACCGCGAAATAGCTGTAGCCCTCCGGATGCAGCAGGGTAACCCCCCGGTCGGAGCGGCGGATATACAACTTGTCTCCCTCACGGGTCTCGAACAGCGTTTGCCCGTCACCGTGTACAACAGATTTACGCTTGCCCAGGATAACCAGATCAACCACACTTTCCTGGGCCAGTGCCAGGGGCCGGTAGGTCAGCCCATGTGGACACAGGGGAACCAGCACGATTCCGGCAAGGCGCGGGTGCAAAATGGGTCCATTGGCCGACAGTGCATATGCGGTCGAGCCGGTCGGCGTCGAGATAACCATGCCATCAGAGCGCTGCGAATAGATATATTCGCCATCAACGTGCAGTTCAAATTCGATCATGCGGCCGATTTCGCCGCGCGAGAGCACGATATCGTTCAAGGCCGTGGTCGAGAAAACCAGTTCTTCATTGCGCCAGACGCCGGCTTCAAGCAGAGAACGGCGCTCACGCAGGTAGTGACCATCCAGGATGGCCCCGACGCACTTGAACATATCCGCATGCGACACATCGGTGAGGAAACCCAGGCGCCCCTGATTCACCCCGACGAGCGGCAAAGTAAACCCTGCCAAGGCCCGCGCGGCCGTCAGCATGGTTCCGTCTCCACCCATCACGATCACCAGGTCGGCGCGTTCGCCAATTTCGTCATAGCTCGCGATATGCACATTGCCGTTGCAGCCGACAGCCTCTGCGGTATTGGCTTCCAGCCAAACCTCAACACCCCGGCTACGCAGGAAGGCGGCCATGCGTGCAAGGGCCTCGGCCACATCCGCGCTCTGATATTTCCCGACAAGGGCAACTATCTGGAATTCTTCGTCCATGGGCGAGGATTAAACCACAGCAGGCGCATTATGGTAGCCCCGTCGCTCAGGAAATCTTGCCGGTCATGGCGTTCACGCAACGACCAACCCGCTTTGCCCCCTCCCCAGAGACATGAACAGCCCTTACAATCACCGCTATGCCGCAACTCGACACCCGTGCCCAGCTCCTGTTGAAAACGCTCGTCGAGCGTTACATTGCCGAAGGCCAGCCAGTGGGCTCGCGCGCCTTGTCGCGCCAATCCGGCCTGGAACTCTCGCCCGCAACAATCCGTAATGTCATGTCCGACCTTGAGGAGCTGGGGCTCATCTCCAGCCCCCATACCTCGGCGGGCCGTGTGCCAACCGCACTGGGCTACCGCCTGTTTGTCGACACGTTGCTGACTGTCAGGCCCCTGGCTCAAACCGAAGTGCGGGAGCTGGAATCCCATATCCATCCGGATGAACCGCGTCGCGTGCTGAGCGCCGCCTCCAGCCTGCTCTCGGAACTGACAAGCTTTGCCGGGATCGTGGCGGCACCACGCCGCGAAGCCAACAAGATCCGCCAGATCGAGTTTGTCAGCCTCTCGGAGACACGTGTTCTGCTGATCATCGTGACCATGGGCGGGGACGTGCAGAACCGCATTCTGTTCACCCAGCGCCCCTATTCGGCAAACGATCTGGTGACGGCAGCCAATTACCTGAACCACCATTGCGCCGGGCTGGCTTTCCCGGAGATGGTTGAGCGTCTGCGCGGAGAACTGGTCCAGCTCAAGCAGGACATGACCGAACTGATGGCCGCCGCCATCACCGCCGGCCAGGAAGCCATCGACGAGCAGGCCGGCGATTACCTGATCTCAGGGGAGCGCAAACTCCTCGAAGTCGACGACATCTCCTCCAATATGGATCGCCTGCGCGAACTCTTCCGCATGTTCGAGCAGAAATCCTCGCTGGTTCAGTTGCTGGACATCTCCAACCGGGCCGACGGCGTACAACTGTTCATCGGTGGCGAATCCGGCCTCACGCCGCTCGACGAGTGCAGCGTGGTGACTGCCCCCTATGAGGTGGATGGTCAGGTGGTTGGCACCATTGCCGTCATCGGCCCCACCCGGATGGCGTACGAGCGTGTCATCCCGATTGTCGATATCACCGCCAAACTGCTCTCCAGCGCATTGTCATCAAGCAACTAGAGACCGCTCAGGAACTCCCGCAAAGAAACACCGGCGGCGAAGGCAACAATCTGGCCCCTGCTGGCCCGCCGGGGCAATGTGGGATAAGCTAGGCCCAATCAAGCCACCTTTCTCGCAGCCATGTCACGTTTTCTGCCGGAACCTGATTACTCCCACGACAGCCCCTCGCGTATCGGCATCCTGCTGATCAACCTGGGTACGCCCGAAGCCCCCACAGCCAGTTCGGTCAGAACCTATCTGCGCGAGTTTCTCTCCGACCCCCGTGTGGTGGAACTGCCGCGTCCCCTGTGGTGGCTGATCCTGAACCTCTTCGTGCTGCCATTCCGTCCCAGGAAGTCTGCCGCCAAATACGCAGCCATCTGGGACAAGGAAGGCTCGCCCCTGCGGGTGCACACCATTCGCCAGACCAAACTGCTGGCGGGGTACCTGACCCAGGGAGGGCACCCCGACATTTCTGTGGAATATGCCATGCGCTACGGCTCACCGAATGCAGAATCCGCCCTGATGCGGCTGAAGGCACGCGGCGCCACGCGCATCCTGGTGTTCCCGATGTATCCGCAATACGCCGCCAGCACCACCGCCAGCGCCTTCGATGCGGTAGCAAAAGCTGCCGCGCGGATTCGCAACCTGCCCGAGCTGCGCGTTGTGCGTAACTTTCACGACCATCCTGACTATATCCGGGCGCTAGCCCGGCAGATCGAACGGCTCTGGCAGCGAGAAGGCAAGCCGGACAAGCTGGTGATGAGCTTCCACGGCCTCCCCAAGGCCTGCCTGGATCGCGGCGATCCGTATTTCTGTGAATGCCATAAGACCGCGCGTCTGCTCGCCGCCCAGCTCTATCTGAAGCCGGAGCAGTACGAACTGACCTTTCAGTCCCGCTTCGGGCGCACCGAATGGCTCAAGCCAGACACCGAATCCACCCTGCGCGGACTCCCCGCCAAGGGCATCAAGAAAGTCGACGTGGTCTGCCCCGGCTTCGTGGCGGATTGCCTGGAAACGCTGGAGGAAATCGCTCTCGAAGGCAAAGCCACCTTCCTGTCGGCTGGCGGGCAATCCTACCGCTACATTCCAGCCCTCAATGAGGAGGATGACTTCATTACGGCACTTCGCAATATTACCTTGGGAACGATGCAGGACTGGCTGGCTATCCCGCCACCAGCGCCGGCAGATCTCAAGGTCCGGGCTGCTACGGCCCAGAAACTGGGAGGGCACTGAACATGCTACGGAGCCTGCTGCGCTGGCTACTCAATGCCGCCGCCCTGACCATTGTGCCGGAACTGATCAGCAGCATCCAGGTGCATGACCTGACGACGGCACTCGTGGCCGCCATCATCATCAGCCTGCTCAACGCGATCATCCGCCCGGTGCTGGTCATATTGACACTGCCAATCACCTTTCTCTCGCTGGGGATTTTCTACCTGGTCATCAATGCCCTGCTGTTCTGGCTGGCGGCAAGCCTTGTACCCGGCTTCGAGATTGGCGGATTCTGGGCTGCCATGGCGGGAGCCATCGTCTACAGTGTGCTGACATGGTTCGTAGACCTCGCTGTTGGCAAGGGCAAAACGCACTAAACCCGCATCAAAACACATCAGGACAGTTCCGGAAATAAAAAATAAGGTTCATCCGACTTTAGTGTGG
>DBTS01000155.1 GCA_002307175.1 Rhodocyclaceae bacterium UBA1310 | reverse complement strand
ATATCCCATAAGCATTACCGGAGCAGTGCCATGCAACAGAGCTTTGCCGATCTGGAGTACGCGGCCAAGAAACGCCTTACCCGGCGTGACCGCTTTCTAGGAGAGCTGGAGATCCTGGTGCCGTGGGCTGCATTGTGTGCGGAGATTGAGC
Source organism: Rhodocyclaceae bacterium UBA1310 (assembly GCA_002307175.1). Classification (GTDB taxonomy): domain Bacteria; phylum Pseudomonadota; class Gammaproteobacteria; order Burkholderiales; family Rhodocyclaceae; genus Uliginosibacterium. The sequence goes on along the minus strand of DBTS01000155.1, from coordinate 19,592 downwards.
CCTTCTATCCGAAGGCCGGGCAACGCGGACGCCAGCCGATCGGGCTGGAGCGGATGTTGCGCATGTATCTTGCCCAGCAGTGCTTCGGGATGTCCGATGAAGGCATCGAAGATGCGCTCTACGACAGTCAGGCGATCCGGGGCTTTGTCGGGATCGATCTGGCCCGTGAGAGTGCGCCGGACGCCACCACACTCCTGAAGTTTCGACGCCTGCTCAATGAGCATGGCCTGACTGAGCGGATCTTTGCGTGCATCAACGCCACGCTCAGCGACAAAGGACTGATGTTACGTGAGGGCACCATCGTAGACGCCACTATCATCGAAGCCCCCAGCTCCACCAAGAACCGCAAGAACGAGCGTGATCCCCAGATGCATCAGACCAAGAAAGGCAATCAGTGGCACTTCGGCATGAAAGCCCACATTGGTGTCGATGCCCACTCTGGTCTGATCCATACCGTCGTGAGCACTGCAGGCAACGTCCATGATGTCACCCAGGCCCATGCACTGCTTCACGGTCAAGAGCAATACGGGCATGGAGATGCTGGGTATCAGGGCGTGGATAAACGCGAAGAGATGGCCAGGTCCAAGGTCAGATGGTTCATCGCCATGCGTCCGGGCAAACGCAAGAACCTGCCGGACACTGAAGCGGGCCGCATGCAGGAGTTCTGTGAGCAAGTCAAAGCCAGCGTCCGCGCCAAGGTCGAACACCCCTTCCACATCATCAAGAACCTCTTCGGACTACGGAAGGTGCGCTACAAAGGGCTCGCCAAAAACCACGCGCAGTTGATGACCCTGTTCAGCCTGGCCAATTTGCTCATTGCCAAGCGCTCGCTATTTGAACTGCGTACCAAAGCGCAGGTACAGGGTGGCTGAAAAGCCCCTGGGCGAAGAAAATCGCCCAAATGAGGCTGGCAGATCGGCAAAAAAATCTGCTCGGGAGGTACGGAAGGCAAAAAATGGCCCGCTATCTGCGCGTAAAAATGCCGTCCGCTAAGAATTTTGAATTGTTCAGCGCATCCTTAGCTTGAAAGTGAGGATCCATTAGCCGAGGGCGCCCACAAGTGCAGCTTGCTGGCTGTCATGCTCGACTACAATGCTACACGTATGTATCAGTCGATGACTTCCACTCTCTCGTGTAGTTTACGTGTTAGAGCCTTGGCAAACTGCTCTGTTTCTATTTGTTGGAAGGTCGGGCTACCAGTTTTTAGCCCCTCCACCCACTTCTCGTAAGCTGCTTGATCCTCTCTGAGAATAACAAACGCTACGTCATGTTTGCCTAATATCTTCTCAGGATCGCATTGAGTGTTCGCCACTCCAACGTTCCAATCATCTCGCAAAAGAATGCGTGCGAATGGACTAGCGATCATCTTTGGATCGTTTTGAAGAAGGTGCCAAATAGTGCTGGCGATCTTGCTTGCAACCTGAATCCACTCCATTTCGTCGGATTGCGGGACTTTTGGCGCTGGCGTCTTGAAGAAATTGAACAATCCCATTTCTCGCTCCTTTCGGGCTGTGTGGTCTCGGTTGCGACTCTAAGTGATCTGTTGTGAATGGTGAGGCTGATGCTGGGCGCTTGAAGTCGCCGGCGAAGCTGGCTTCATTTTATTGCGTCCCCAGAAATTCTGGATTGGGGAATAAGCTTCAGGGTTCGGAAATGCAGCCTGCGTCTTTCTGATGCCTGCGAGACAGCAATTTTTCATCACATGTTGGTCGGGAGCTGATGCCTGGTCAAGGGCCTGTTCCAGATGATTGAGATAGCTGTCTATACCGCTAGGCGGACAATCTGACTCAAAGGTGAATTCACATGAATCTTCGTGCTCGATAGCGAATACCTTGAACGGGGCTTTCAGCAGGGCTCCATCCCAAAGTGCCGCAGACAGATCCTCACCCGAAGCACCATCAGAGCCTTTTCTTAACGCTACGTACACCTTCAGCCAGTTGTCGTCTGCGGTGCCGATTCCATTCAGGATGGCCTGCCACTCAGGCTTGTCAAAGTGCCTGGAGATGACTTCTCCGGGGCCGGATTCGGCTACCTCGGCGAGAATCGAGGCGGCAGAGAGTTGTTCTGCCGATGCTGCGCCTGAGCAAAGAATGAGAAACGAACTGATGGCCAGAAAGCACTTGTTATTCATGATGGAACGATGCCTGAAATCATGGAGCACCTGCTTGCTAGTGATTTTCCGGGGTGAACGGTTATATTTCTCAGGGGCGCGCATGCGGGGTTATAACGTAATGACCTGTACTTAACCTGCATGCTCTCCAGTAAGTGATAGCGCCAATTCGATTGCATCTTCAAGTGAGCATTCAGGATGCGAGGCTGTAAGTACGGACCTAGGGTTGGAGCCGTCACCGACTGCTATTTCGTCAATGATGTCTTCAATCTTTGCACAATCTTTTCCAATAATGCCGATGTAAGTCAGCCCGCCAGCAATAAGTCGTTCGACGACTGGGTCAATTTCTGCGTGGTATCCGCTTGTGCAATTCAAGATCACCTTCAGCGGTGGCAAGTTGCTTTGCCCTCCAACGCATTTTGCCTCATGAGGCTCCAAAGCAATGGAGTGCCCGTGGCAAGTGCCTTCAATTGAATCTATCCAGGATTTTCGAATCCAAGGCTGCCCGTAGTTGTCGACTTCCTCAATCACAAACAACTTCCCGATCATTGATTTGACGTCAGCGATTTCGTCGGGCGGTAGTTCGTTGAGCCATTGGCCCGACAGAGATAAAAGACGAACACGAGAACCTGTTCCAAGCTCAATGTCATTGCAATCCTTAGGTATTTTCGCAGCCATAATGGAAAGGGTCCTATAGGTCTCGTAGTGTAGTGCTGCTTACAGTGATGCGGCGCGACAGGCCCTCGCCGCAAACGCTGGAAGCGTCTCAATTTCATCGTGCAGAATTGTAGCCCTGTCCTGAATCCCGCGAATCATTCGGCTGTTCGATAGTTGTTAACCCGGCGTTAGAACGGGGCAAAAGCATGAACGGTTTTATCTTTCGGTCACGGTCAGACATGTTGACTTCCTCCTGTCTTTGTTTGCACCCTCCGGGCGGAGGCTTGATCGGCGCAATTGCGCTTCGCTGCATTGTTCCGCTTCGCGCGGCCTACGACAAGCGGCCAGCCGGGGAAGGCAGGGTTTTTCGTGACAAATAACCGCAGGTCAAACAATTTTCGTGGGGTATGTCTTCATGTCTTCAGCCAGGCGTGGCGGGCGTTCAGGGTAGGGCGGAGAGAGCGGAGCGAATTCCGCCGAACACAGATCATCCAGTCTGGCGGGTTAAGAGGTTAACTTGCCCTTATCATGAAAGCTTTTTTCAAAGCAGACTCCCCAATTGGAGGCGGTGTCCCCGCTCGGCAGCTTGCGGCGGAAATCGCTACGCTCCCTCCGCCCTACGGTGTCGGCCCCGTATAGGCGCCTGCAGAAGCGATTTGCGACTCACACTAAAGCCTGAAGAACCGAAAGATCAACCCCACACCAAAGTCGGAAGGCCAGCTTTCTGCAGTCGCTCTGATTTGTGGGGCTGGAGCTTGATGTCATGGCCGGATCTGCCTGCCCCATTTGTCGTTCTCTGTGCCACATTGTTTGCAGGTCCACCCGCCCCAGAGCGCCTGCCGCAGATTGGCGGGTTTGCGGATAGCGGGCATGGGCTCGCCGCACTGGGCGCAGCCTGTCTTTGCGAGATTGATGCCCATCTTGCCTTTTTTCAGCGTGCCAAGCACAACTACGACCAGGCCGAGCGCCAGGATGATCAGGAAAATCAGGAAAAGGGCCAGGGCGAGAATGATTTCCATTGAACACAGTCTCCTGCAATACGATGCGATTCAATCTGTTTGCCGTGCTTTGGTGGGCCTTGCATGAGCCTAAACTGAGCCTTAAACCTGCCAGCGCCATTTCCCTGGCCCTTGAATGGCGCAGGCTTGTATCCAGAAGTGATTTTATGCGTTTTGCCGCCGCCTGCGGAGTGCGACTTGCGGGAAAATCGGGCAGGGTGTGCTCAGGCCGGCGGGCTCTCATGCGGGGTGCAGAAACATGCCGGATCAGTCTGAAAAGCCGGGTGTTCAGAGCGTTTTCTGCATTACGGATTCATCCGGGGTATCGCGGTACCTTTGCAGCGTGGCCTCGTCGGCCGGGGTGAATCCCAGCTTGCGGAGCAACCCCATGGAGCGGAAGTTGGCGGATTTCAGCACGGCCAGTGCCGTGTGGATGGCGTAGTGCTCGTGCAGTTCGCCCAGCATCGCGGCCACGGCTGTGCTGGCAATGCCGCGCCGCCAGAAGCGGCTGGCGAGTTCGTAGGCGATCAGCGCGATGCCTTCGGGCAGCAGGGTGGCCTGCACATAGCCGGCGGCAGTGCCATCGGGCAGGTGGATCACCCAGTTCAGCCAGATTTCGCTGCCATCAGCCGGGCCACGCTGTTCGAGGCGGGTGTAGCGTGCCTGCAGCCAGGTTTCTGACTCAGGCGGGGCGTTCTCGAATTCATAGATGGCCGGGTCGCTGAGTGCGCCAAACATTTCTGCAGCATGCGCAGAGGTCAGGGGCTCAAGGTGCAGCGTGCCGGCTTCGATCTGGCGCATGGCGGTGGGCATGCGGGCTTGCTCCTGCGGGGCGAGCGGTTTGCCAAAGCATACCGCTTCGTTGCGCCCGGCGTAGCGGCCATAGTTGGGGATCAGGGCATAGCCATTGCGTGCATAGAAAGCCACGGCACGCGTATTGACCTTGCGCGTTTCGAGCCAGATAGTACGGTAGCCGAGCTGGCGTGCGGCGTGCTCCAGGTGGGCCAGCACGGCGCTGCCAATGCCCTGGTAGCCTGGCACGGCATACATGCGTTTGAGTTCTGCAATGTCTTCCTGCAGGGGGCGAATCGCGCCACAGCCGACGGGTTCGCCAGAGGCATTGCGGGCAATCACGAAACAGGTGCGTTCGCCCTGCATTTCCGCCGGATCAAAGGAAGCTTTCCCACTGCTGCCCGTGATGGTTTCAAGGGTTTTGGAAAGCGCTTCCAACAGCATTAATGCATCGGGGGAATCGAGGGCAGAAGAAGTGATTTGGTAGGTGGCGGTCTTTAAGGGGAGTTCCGGGTTTTGGGAAGTGTTGTTCATGGTGGGGGAGTGGGAGAGCCTGGATGTGAGTCTATTCAAAAAGCGTCCTCCAGGCTATGGGTGGCGAAATTCCACGCCTTAGGGGCTGGCATGAGAAAGTTTCGTGGGCCTACGCGGTTTTTCTGAATGACTGTGCAGGCGTATGCTGTAGGCTAACCTGAATTTTGGTACCCGTAATGAATACCTGTGACATTGCTGAGAAGTTCCGGTGCATCGATGCGCACGACGATACGGTTGAAGGTTTTGAATTTGTGCCGGCAAAAAACCGACGGTCTGCGGCGAAGGTGATAGTTACTCTCTTTCGTCATTGGGAAAACCGGCGTTATCAAGTCGTCTTCAGGGGTTGCGCGAATTTTCAGGTTGTGCTGGATGCAGACGTACTCCTTGGAAATGCCCCCAATAACACCGCTTGCTTTGATGCAAGTACGGATGTCGCTGAGCTGGAGAAGCTTGTTCGCCGCCACAGACAGGGGTGGAATGTGACCTACCAGAAGAGCATCGACCCTCTGGCGCTGAAGCTTGCTGCTCTCGATAATCTGCTGCTGTTCAAGGTAAACATGTTTGGTGGTGTGCTGCAGATTGCTGCACGCAATTTCTCGATCTGCCGTGTTACCAGGTGAGGTGTTGTGTAAGTTGACTCATGCTATGAGTCAGTTTTCTCTCACCACTGTGTTGTGCCTCATTGCTGATGGATAGTCGTATGCCGTGTGGTCTGTTGCACAAAAACTCGCCCGATGGGATCTTTCTATCTATTGCATCGGTGCACAATTAAACCTTCCGCTTGGGGTATCTTCAGCTTGCGCAATCCAGCTCGAATGCACCGGGGCAGAGCCCCGGAGCCGGGCGTCAGCCCTGGGCGGTCACCTTCTCCAGCACGCCGAGATAGGTGCGCGCTTCGGGGATGATGGGGTCTTCGGGGAAGGCGCGCACGATGGTGCGCAGGATCTTCATGGCGTCTTCATGCTTGCGCAGGTATTCGCTGGTCAGCCGTGCGCCGATGAAGAAGATTGCTGCCGTATCCTTGTGTTTGGGGTAGCGTTTGTCGAAGCCACGAATGAGCTGGAAGGCGAGTTTGTATTCGCGCCGTTCCACCGCCACCTGGGCGATGGGAAGCAGGGCGTTGCTGTCTTCCACGGCAAAATCCGGCACCACGCCGACAAGCCTTTGCAATGCGGAGCAGGCTTCTGCAGGGCGCCCGGCGCGGATCAGCGCGTTGATCCATTGCTGGCCGTGTGTGGCAATTGCTGCGGCATCGCCAAGCTGCACGTAGAGCGGGTGCAGGCGCGTGTTGAGCTCGGGGTTGAGCTTGTCGTAGCGCATGAAATCCTTGATTTCGTCGATAGCCTCACGCACTTTGCCTTCGGCAAGCAGCGGCTGGATTTTGCGCTCCAGCGGATCATCAGGCAGTTTCTGGCGCAGCGCGGCAGCGGTGCCGACCCTGGCGATGTTTTCCGCGCCACCAGCTTCGCGATGCGTGTCGAAATCCACGGCAACATCAAGCCCAAGTTCCTGATGGTATTGATACAGGGTGTAGCCGACCATGGCGCAGAGCGCGATGCCGAGGTAGGTGGAAAGCGCTGTTTCGAGGGGAAAGCGGATATAGACCGGCAGACCGGCCCCTGCTGAGAGGGCGATAAGGCGTGAGCCCACTAGCACCAGGAAAAAAATCCACAGTACGAAATATGCGCCACCCATTGATTTGAACAGATAGATGACATGCGCCGGATTGAGGGCCTTGAAGAATTTGTTCTCCATCGCAATCACGATAAGTGCGGCGGGCAGCATCAGGCTGGCCAGAATCATCACCAGCCAGTACCAGCCCGGCAGCAGTTTGAACCAGGCGGCTTGGCCGGGATGCGGTGCGTAAAGTGCAATGGCCTCGGCAATATCGACTTCGGGTTCCGCCCGTTGGGGGGTGGCAGTCTGCATCAGGGGTTGCGAGGCGTCGTCCGCGTTTGCCTGCGGGTCATCCTCGTTCTGTGCGCCTGAGGTGTCCTGTGTGCTGGTATCCGGGGTGGCCGCATCCAGCCCCAGGCGCTTGCGCTGGGCAGCGTCTTCCTGTTCCTCGCGTGCGCTGGCAGCAGCGCGGTCTGCCTTGTACTGCTCAACAAAGCGTTCCTGCAGGTGCTTATCGGTGGCAAGCCGGGTGCCAACCGAAACTGCCCCCAGAGTACTGCCTGCCACCAGAAACAGTGCCACCACCAGCCCGAACTTGGCTGGGCGGCGCTCTGAGCCGCCGAAGGTAAATTCCGGCGATTCACCTTCGAATTTTCCGCTGGAGAAAAGATCGAGCACCTTGAAGGCATAGCGCAGGCCGGCATACACCAGCAGACCTTTGAAAGCCAGACCCATCGGGCCCATGATCAGCCCGGCCAGGGCCGAGACTGCCGTGATGCAGCCTAGCGTGACGATTGGCCCGGTGCGGAATGGGAACAGAAAGAAAAACGCCATTTTCTGCCAGAACGGCGCGATGTCATCCTGCCTGACCTGATACTCGATTTCTTCGCTCACGACGAATCCCCGGATTTAAATCTGTTTTATATGGTTTTTGGATGGCATAAATGCCTTTGCATAATCTTACAATCGAAATCAGACCAATGCCATTTTTGGGGATGAATGGTTTGAAAAAGGGGGAGCGAAGGGCTGTGAGAGGGGATAAGCGCAAGAAGTACGAAAAATACGACACATATTGACGCAATGGAACAGAAGCGCGTGGATAATAGAGGCATTCAGCAGCCAGGCGAATTCGGGGCAGATCTGAGGCAGATGAGCGTCGTGCGCCAGGGAGGGCCTTGTTAAGCGTTCAGGGCAGAGCGGATAGGGCGTCCACCGCAGCTTTTGCTTATGATGGCTTGGCATGGAAAAGATCAAAATGCACGCGGAAGGTGCAATTCGCTGCGCTCATTAGCACCCTACTTCTTTGGCATGCACGGTCAGGTCAACTGTTATGAGCAGCATTTCTTCTGGTGTAGGGCGGCGAAGCGAACAATGAGCGATAAGCGGATTGCACCGGTCGTAAACCTTCGCCCGCAGGGAGTTGAAAATGTAAGCGCGGATGCGCCTGAATGGAGATGTGTTTTTAGTGTTTTGGCATAAAGCATCAGGGGGCGGGCGGAGTGCCTGCGGATTCGTTATGCTGCGCTGCGGCGAATGGCAGGGTGGGGGTGCCCTGGTGAAACAGCATCTGCCAGCCATCAGCCGTGTTCTGCCAGAGTGAGCTGCGCAGGGTATGGCGCACCAGTCGGTCGTCGTACCCGATATGTGCCGAGTGGTAGAGCAGCAGGGCCAGACCGGATTCCTGCAGATGCAGCCGATAGTCCTGCGACCAGATGCGCACTGCCGGGCCAGCGCTTGGGCCACCCAGTGACTCGATGATCTGCGCACGCGTATAGGTAGCACCTGAACTGCCAAACTCCACAAAGCGCGCATGCAGGATCGCCGAGATCCCGGATGGATCATTCCATGCATCAGTCTGGTGCAAATGGACTTCGAGTGATTTCAGATGGGTGAGGAGTTCGTCGGTGGGCATGGTGTCTTGGTTGTTTAAGCCTGGTGTGATTGTAGCGTGCCATGACACCTTGCCTGCAATCGGTGTGCTGCAGTGCAAGTTTGATGCTGTCTATGAGTATGGGCTACGTTGATTCCAAGTACTACATTTGTATATTATGGGATAGTCTTTCGTCATGTAATTGTGTTTTTGTGGGATATCTGGCAACTCTTGATCAGAGGCGTATTCCTGATTTTAGGATAGTTCTCATTACGCGGCTTTGTATGGCAGTGCAACCTGACAAGCGCTGCTGATGACCTTGAGCAGAAACTCTTTTGGGAAAAATACTCAAAAACTGCAGGTGCCATGCTTTGCCGTACTGAAATAGCAACGGCAAACTGGCTAAATTAATATCACCCTATTACCATGGTGGATGGTTTTACATTCTTATAATGCCTCAGCCGGAAGGTGCGCGGAGAGTGCGCTGACTCCGCGTGAAAAAGAGATCGCAGAGTGTCTCTGCCGTGGGCTTGCCCCCCGAAAAATTGCCAATCTTCTTGGCATCAGCGTTGGGACCTTGCGCAAGCATCGAGCCAATATCTACCGAAAAACCGGGGCAGGTGATCTTGTCAGCCTCCTGGGAAAACTCTCCCCAAAAGGCTGGATGACTATCCAGGCCTGACAATGCTGAGCCCCCGTGAGCGGGAGGTGGCCATCCGGATTGTTGCGGGTGAGCGCAACAAATCCATTGCTTTGGCCTTCAATCTCTCCGTGGCGACTGTGCGTAAACACAGGGAGAATCTGATGCGGAAACTCCATGTTAGTCACCTCGGTGAGCTGATTGCCAAGGCTCGGCAAGGGGCTTGATTCGGCAGACTTCCCGAAATTCCTTTGGTTCTGATTACTTTCTGCCCTTTGGTACGCAAAGATTTTTCCTGATGCGTAGGGGGCTTTGTCGGAATATTACCTAAGGCATTTGTGGTATTGCGGAGTGTTGCGTATGCCTAAAGAATGTCTGCTGGTATGACAATCGTTTGGGGGAATTATGAAATCAGCCGATGTGAACACGCAGGGGAAAGTGTTTGACCTGATTCTGCTGGAACCACGGGAGTTGCTGCGCGATTGTTTTTACAGCCTTTTGTGCAACCTGCAGAGCGTCTCGATAGTAGGCCAGGCCGAAGAGGCTGAGGCGTGTCTGGAGTTGGCCGGAAGTCTTCATCCAGATGTGATTGTTGTGGGAGACCGCTCACCTGGGGCCGCAGGGCTGGAGTTTGTGAGCCGCTTGCATGCGCTTGCTCCTGCTCCCCATACGGTACTGATCGGAGGCAATCATGAATCTTCAGACTGGGTGCACCGTGTTGTGGATTGCGGTGTGAGTGGGGTAATCCTGCCGCAGGACGGATCAGGCGATCTGGTCGCCGCCATTCTGGCAGCGGGGGAGGGAAGGCTGTATCTGAGTCCATCTGCCAATGCCCTGTTTTCGGCAAAGGCCCCGCGCTCAGGGCACCATGCCCTGACGTGCCGCCAGCTTCAGATACTGCTTCTTTACGCCCAGGGCCTTTCCACAAAACAGATTGCGTATCGCCTTGAACTTAGCAGCAAGACGGTGGCGTGTCACAAGGATCAGATTCTTCAGCGCCTGGGTATGCGCAGCACGTCGGACCTTATCCATTATGCGATCCGTGAGGGCTTGATTGATCCTTAAGGGTTCGCAGAAGGCATTTGCCGAGCGGGGTTGGCGCTGATATCAGGAGGGTCAGGAATTCTGAACCCAGATCTTTTGTAATGGGTGTTCGGTGGCATAAAAATCCTGGCGTGTATCAGTAAAATGCCTATGGCATTGTGAATATGGTGGGCCAAGAATGGTGATGCATTCAGCAAGGATTGCTGAGCAAAAATCAATCAGGAGAATTCCATGGCCGACATGAATCTGTATTTCAAGAAGCTTCTTGCGTATGAAGGTGGATACGTGAATGACCCGGCAGACCCGGGTGGCGCCACGAACAAGGGGGTCACCCTGAAGACTTTTTCTGCCTATGCGAAGCCCCTGCTCAACATCGAACCGACGCTGGAGAACCTGCGGGTACTCACGGATGAGCAGGCCTTCAAGATCTACAAGAAAGAGTACTGGGACAAGCTTCACTGCGATGAGATAGGTGATCAGCTGCTTGCCGAGATCATCTTCGATTTTTACGTGAACGCCGGGGGCAATGCCGTGCGTTTGCTCCAGCGCCTGTTGGCCGAGAGCAGTGTGACCGGGGTGATCGTGGTGGACGGAGCCTTCGGCCCGGCCACACTCTCCGCCCTGTTGAAGGCAGAGCCCGTGGATCTCTATCGTCGTTACAAGGCCGGGCGCAGGGCGTATTACCAGAGTCTGGTGGCGCAAAAACCTGCACTGGCCAAGTTCCTCAATGGTTGGCTACGGCGCACGGACAGCTTTCCTGATCGCTGAGCGCCGGGTGTCTTCATCCCGGTGCGAGGCTTCTCCAGCGGGATGGCATTCTCTTCAACGATGTAGCGAGAGGAGCATGGTGCTGCCTGTAAAGTCAGTTTCCCTGCAATCCTGGTTGCATTTTCTCATGGTGTGCGCCACCTCGGTCTCCATCTCCATCGCTTGCGTTGGAGATATCTCAATCTGCCCAGATCTTTACGAGATGGCTTGGCATTGCCTTGGCGGCGAGGATTGAGCCCATTGCATTCCGGGGCTGTGCAGTTCCTTACGCCGCTGATGGCATGTCGCTGCAGCGTGTTCTCACGATCCTGGATGTGACCGACGAGGGCTAGGGATTTTCCCGGCTGGCGTTTCCATACTTTCCGATTTTGGCGAGTGATGTTTTCAACCAGACTGCATGAGTCGGCAGCACTTTCCACTGCGTATTCACAAATTCAACGATAAAGGCAATTCGAAATGGCACAACCACTTACTCTCAAAGACCTGCTCGAAGCCCTTTCTGGCGCAGTGATCGGCGCTCAGGATCGTATTGAGCAGCATCAGCTTTCAAATCTATCGGGATATTTCGATGAGGATAACCGGCCTCACAGCGTGCTGGTGCGAATTCCCTCCATGCGTCCGGGTGCGCAGGAGGGGGAGGAAGATTTCTATCGCGCTCCGCTGCTCTCGCTGGTTCCCGCCAACCCCCTGCAGATAAGGGAGGTGGATATCGAGTTCGATGTGGAGCTTGGAGAGCTGGGGGATGAGCCAGGTGATGAGAGTGCCCAGGATTCCACAAATGAGAATGCTGGCGTCAATACCCCATGGCGCGGCGGTACTCCGCGCAAGACTGTGCAGATCGATGCGCATTCCGGGCGGGGTAAGTCGGCTGGTTCGGTGCATCTGAAAGTCAAGGTGCAGAGCGCGGAGACATCCTCCGGGATGGCAAAGCTTACGAACCAGTTGGCTCAGACACAGGGGGTGGTGAAGGCAGCCGGGTAATCCCTGGTTGCGCAGTACATATCCAAGTTTGCCAGGACTCTGGCGAATCAACCAACATGAATCAGGAGAATCAAAATGGCTGACGAAATCGTCAATATGTCATCGCAATTCAAGGGTCTGCCAATGGCCGATCTGATCGGCGGGCCGCTGTCCGCAGCCTGCGATGCCCAGGTGAAGCTTGCCAAGGCAACCGCAGACTTCATCCAGGTGATCGGTTTTTCGGAACCTGCTGCGCCGGGAGGTGCGGTCACCACGCGCACGGCCAGCTTCCGCTTCAAGCGGCCTGTGGATTCTCCCGCCGGGCAGAAGGACAAGTTCTTCGAAGAAGAGGTTGAGCTCGAAGTGCCGCTGCTGGCTTTGGTGAAGGTGCCGGCGCTGAGCATCACCACGGTTGATGTCACGTTCGACATGGAAGTGAAATCTTCCTTCTCCGAACATTCCTCGACCGACATGTCGGCCTCGGCTTCGCTGGATGCCTCGCTGAACTATGGCATTTTCAAGGCCAAGGTGCACATCCAGGGTTCCGTGTCGACACACAAGGACAACACCCGTACTTCAGACAATTCGGCCAAGTACCATGTTGCCGTGCATGCGGAAGACAAGGGCATGCCGGAAGGTCTGTCGCGCGTGCTGGATATCCTGCAGTCCTCTGTGGCGCCGCGCAAGGTTGCTGCCCCGGCAGAAGTTCAGTAATCCATCACCGGTAGGGGAAAAAAGATGCTCGACCTGACCGAAGTCAAATTCGTCAAAAGGATTGTTGTGGGGAGTGATAACCCCGCACAGATACGCACGCGTGAGGAAGTGGAGGAGGCAGAGGCGTTGCTTAACCGATGCCTGTCTGATTCGCCGCATGGCAGCATCATTGCTGTGGAGAAGAGCTTCACGGTGCTTCAGGTCGGCGAGCATCAGGTGGTGTTGCAATGGCTGTGCTACCACATCGGATTTGTCCGGCGACCGTATTGGCTGGCCGAGTAGGAGTATGCCCATGCGCAACACCCCTTCGCTGCGGGATCTGCTGGTGGCGCTGTATGACAGCATGCAGGCCGCCCGTGATCACGCAGACAGTCTGGCCGCACTGAGCGGTGAGCCGGCGGAATCTGGCTCCGCCCGGCGGGCTCTGGAGATTTTATCTGTGCTGGGCTCGGCAAGTGTATCGGCTTCAACAGCATTTTCAATTTCTGAACTGACTTTGAGTTTCGATTGTGAGCTGTATCACCGACGCGGGAAATATGGGTTGGCACTGTGCCGGAGACATTTCTGGCGCACGCCGAAGTGCCTCCCTGTGCAAATCCGCCTCTACGGCAGCCAGCCGTTGAAAACAGATGTCTTGCTGGACGGGAAACTGCTTCAGAACATCGCTGGAAGGCCGGTGAGCAACAGTGACGATGGCGATGGTGTTCTCTGAGCGGGATTGCTGGCTTGTCTATCGCCCCAACTTGATCCATTTGAAGGGTTTCGAACATGACTATCAAAGTGACTAACAATGACATTGTGCTCATAGGGCATGGTTCTTATCTGGGAGGTGCTGATAATTTCCTTCTGCCACCGGAAGTGGAGCTCTACATCCTGCAACCCGTGGGTTACACGCTTGAGTGCGGGGTGGCTGCCGCACTGATCCGGCAGGAAACCATCGCGAAACTTGTGCTGCATCACGCCAACGGTAGCGGAAATTCTGATTGGATTCCCGCCGCGCCCTATCGTGATGGTGTGTCGGCGCCGGATCTGATTTTGCATAGTCTGGAAAGCCTTGCAGATTGGGGGCGCCAGGTGATCGGGCCGAGGCTGAACGTGGTGACGGTGGATCGGGATATCCGTCTCAGCGAGCTGCTGGCCAGCAGTCACGCCATTGGTGCGGCAATTGCCCGCGAGGTGAAGGCGGGGCGCAAGCTTCGCGTGTTCTGGTCGGCATGTGCAAATCAGGTCTCGGGCAACGTTGCGAGATTGCAGTAAAGGGGATTTTGCGGATTATTTTATGCGAAGGGGATTGGATCATGGGTCAAAAAAGTCTGTTCCTGCTGGATGATGTGTCGATTGTTCGTGCTCTTGAGCAGTTTGGCGTGCCATCGCCTGACGCCCCGGCTTCCCGCCGCAGAGGTATGCTTTATGCGTTTCTTGCCGTACTTGTGGTCATTGGTGCAGCCGGGTTTGCATTTGCCGCAAAAGCGGCGCCGTCTGCGGCACCGGCCACCGCGAGCACCCTGGAGGCGCGGCACTGGGAGGGTACTCTGATGGAAAAGGATGTGAAGCTGCTGTTCACGCTGAGATATGAGAATAAAAACGCCGTGGTGCATATTTCCGGTGTCGGCTATGCATGCACGCTGACCGGTAGCCCTCTGCGCCAGCCGGGCAATCCTGATAAGGGCAATACCTTTGCGGTTAAGCCTAGTGGGGGCAAGTGTGATGCGCTTCTCGGCGGTTCGATGGTGCTTGATAAGCCGGAAGGCATGTCTCCGCAACAATATCGCCTGCAAACCTTCAGCAGCAAAGCAAATCTGCTGCATTCACTTGTGCTGACTGAGACCGGCGGATGAATTGTTGCCTCGGCGCGCCCGGCCCATGCACAGGTGCCGGGCGCGCTGACGCTGGCCGGGAAGGAGAGTGAAGGGCGACTGAGGTGATCGTCAGGTGCTTTATTTGGGCTCTTCAGGCTTTAGTGTGGGTCAGGCGTGCATTGTCGCGCTCTCCGCTGCGCGAATTGCATCGAACGAGTGAGCGCTCGCAAAATCACGCGGAAGGTGCAATTTGCTAACGCTCATTGTTCGCTGCGCCACCCTTGTATCTACGAAACACGTGTCGGCCTGTGTTGTAACCCACACTAAAGTCGGATGAGCCATTTTTGGTTCTTCAGGCTTGTGTGTGGTTGATGTTTGGCGTGCCGATTCTGGTTTGTGCTCTTTCACGCGTGGGTTTTCCACTTCGTTCGCTGCAGTGTGATAGGCGAGAGCGTACTGCTTGCCAACACGAAAGTCTGAAGGCCGCCCCTCTGTTTACAGGCACGGGTTTTTTTTGGGGGACTGATCTATTTGCGACCCGCCAGAATTGGCTGTTTTTCCCCAATCGGTCTTATACTCCGAGCTTGCCCATGGAGACTTTGCCGTGTTGCGTTGCCTGAGGCGCGACGCTTTGCGGCATGTTTTTCGGGTTGCGCAATGTCAAAAATGCTATAACGAAAATCATGCGGACGAATCTGGAAGCGATTGGAGAGTACGATTGGCCGCTCGGCCTGCCGTCTGTGGATGTTTCAAATTTCGGCGTGGTGCAGCGCCGGCATCTGGCTGTTGGCGGAGGGGCTCCGGATCTGGTGGTGGCGCTGGAGGCGAGCCTGCGCGTGGCACGGGCTGCCGGGGCGGGGGACCTGCCTTTGTTTGCCGTGACGCTGGGTTTGCCGACGCAGGCTTTTCGTGAGCTGTTGCGGCCGGAGGCACAGTGGCTGGTCTCCGAGGTGCCAGATGTCTTGATGGCCCAATGGGTGCCTACGCATTTCAATGCACTGGCAGCTTTGCTGTGGGGGTTCCGAGAGGCAGATCACGTGGCGATCCGCTGCCTTGCGCAGGCCATTGCGGCGGCATGCCATGGTGAGCGTCATTTGTGGCAGGACATGGGCTTTGCTGCGCGCGATGAGTTGTCTGCGCTTATCGCACAGTGCTTTCCGCGTCTGCATGCGCTCAATGTCGCCAATTTGAAATGGAAGCGCTTTCTGTTTGCCTTGCTTGGCGAGCGCCTGGGGGTGGGGCTTGGCGGCCTGATTCCGCCCGCCTGCCCGCGCTGCCCATCCTACCGCAGCTGTTATCCGGCTTGAGGGGCAGAATCTGGTGCAAGTGGGGCAGGGACTTTCTGCGCTGAAAGTGACGGGTATGCATGGAAGCCAAACTTCGGGGGCACCGCAAGCCTGTGCAACTGTCTGGATTTTGCTCTCTCCGGCAAGTCTTGTTGTTTGCTGCGGCTGAGGTTTGTGTCGGAACGGGCTAAAGGAATGAGCGAACGGAACGAGCCAAAAAAAACGGGCGGCTCCTAAGGAACGGCCCGTAGTGAATTCTCTCGTCGCGCTAATGCCTTCTAAGGCATTCACACACAAACATTGTAACAAATAAGCCCCCGTGTACCAGCCAGAAGACGTGCCTAATTGTTAAAAAAAGGATGAACGGTAGTTTTGTCTGGATGAAAGGTTGAAAACCATGTCAACCTGCGGCGAATGCCTGAAAATGCTTGCCCGCGCGCAAGCGTACTGCGTTGTTAATGTTTTGTGTCACCGTCGCGAATCCGATTTGGTAACTTTGGCTTCATGCTTGACTCTAACAGTGCTGTCAGACTTTACAGTGAAGTTCCCAATCATCTGCAAGGAGCTTCATCATGATCAAATTCGTCATGTGCGCGCGTCGCAACCCTGCCATGTCTCGCGAGGAATTCTCTGATTACTGGCTGCATCATCACGGCCCGCTGTTTCGCCAGTATGCCCATGTTTACCACGCCGTGCGTTACGTGCAGAGCCATACGCTCGATACGCCACTTAACACCAACCTTCAGGCCTCACGCGGCACGCAGCCAGCCTACGATGGCGTGGGTGAAATCTGGTGGGCTTCCGAAGCGGACTTCCTGGCCGCCATCAATTCCCCCGAAGGGCAGAAACTGCGCACGATGTTCGTCGAGGATGAATCGCGCTTCATTGATCTTGCCAATTCCTCCGCGTTCTTTACCGAAGAACATGTGTTGATTGATGGGGAGGTGTGAGGGCGAATTAGCACCCAGCGACCGGCCAAATCCCGAAACTACTGTGCCGGGGCTGTGTCAGGTTGGGTTACAGGGGAGAGGTAAGATGGGCGCTGCTACGGAGGATAGCGGCAACGATCAGATTGCGCTCTCCAGCGGAGGCTTGACTCGTGCAATTCCGCTTTGCTGCATTATTTCCGCTACGCGGCGCTCTACGCAAATCGTGTAGTACATCGGCAGTCTGATGCGGATTTAATACCGCCGCTGTACGGCACCAGTACTGCCATCGATGATCACGAGCTGCTGGGCGGCCATGCGTTGCAGGGTTTTGGCGAGGTCGCCTTCGCGGATGCCGGTGGCGACTGCAAGGCGCGTGATCTCGGAGATGCCCTTGTCGATGACGGCGAGGATTTCGCGGAAGATCGCGGTGCTGTCCCATGGGGCGGGTTCATCGGCGGCACGCTTGCGCACGATCTGCACCTGCAGGGGGTGCAGGTAGGCACGGATGGCTTCGATCTGTTCGCTACTGGCAACGCTGACGAGGCCTGGCTCGGGGGCGGGGCGGTCGAGGCTGTTGAGCTGGATGGCGTCTGGCGCGATGCGCTCGGCGGCGGCCTTGAGGGCGGCGAGGTCGGCTTCGGAATCGTTGATGCCCGGGGCGATGAAGACTTCGAGCAGCATCAGGCCAGGGTAGCTTTGGCGGAATTCGGCAATGCCGTCGATGAGCTTTTCCACATGCACGCCACGCACCGGGCGGCAGACACGGGCAAAGGCTTTGCGCGTGGCGGCATCCAGTGAGGGCACCACGAGGTCGGCCGCGTGCAGCTCGGCCTGCACGGCTTTGTCGCCGAGCAGTGTGGCATTCGTGAGCACGGCCACCTTGTGCTGCGGGTAGTGGGTTTTCAGATGCGTGATGACGCGGCCGATGCCGCTGTGCAGCGTGGGCTCGCCCGAGCCGGAGAAGGTGACGTAGTCAATATCCGGGTGGCTGGCGAGCACGCTATCAAGCTCGGCCTGCACCGCATCGGTGGGCACCCATTCGCGGCGCTCCAGCGTGCGGGTGGTCGTCCAGCCGCATTCGCAGTAGATGCAGTCGAGCGAGCAGGTCTTGAAGGGCAGCAGGTCAATGCCCAGTGATTTGCCCAGGCGGCGTGAATTGACGGGGCCGAACAGGTATTTCATGGCGGGGAGACGGGCGATTTCCATGGAGCAATGATGCACCATTAGCGGTTCGCGGTCCTTGCGCCAGATCGAAACTGGAGCGCCTCAGTCCAGTGTGCCAGCCACGTGCCCGCAGTCGATGCAGATGAAGCTTTGTTCCCAGAGGGCGTACTGCTGCGGGTAGGGGCCGGTGTTATAGAGGAAGTTCCGGCAGGCGCACCATACGCTGGGGATGAGGATCAGCAGGCCGATGGCGAGCGCGATGATGCCGAACAGCAGGGCGAAGAGCATGATCACGATACCGATGATGATGCCGACGGTGCTTGCCACCTGGCGGGCGCGCTGCGGCGGGCAGGCGGTCTTGGCAAGCTCGGTGTAGCAGGTGTCGTAGGGAGAGTCGTCATCGTCCGGTGTGCTGCCATTTTCGATGGA
Source organism: Rhodocyclaceae bacterium UBA1310 (assembly GCA_002307175.1). Classification (GTDB taxonomy): domain Bacteria; phylum Pseudomonadota; class Gammaproteobacteria; order Burkholderiales; family Rhodocyclaceae; genus Uliginosibacterium. The sequence goes on along the minus strand of DBTS01000155.1, from coordinate 1,281 downwards.
GTAAGTGCCCATTTCGCGCACGTAGGGCAGGGTCTTGAGGTGGCGCGAGCCGCATTGCTTGCAGTTCATGATGGCAAGCCCTCTTGAGCATTGGCGATGTGGCCGCAGGTGACGCACGTGATCGATTGCTCCCAGCGGTGCATCAGTTCGCGATGTGGGCCGCGGTTGTAGCGCAGGGCCAGTGCGCAATGCACGATGCCGGGGATGAGGCCCAGAGGGCAGAGATAGCTTCCCCAGGATTCAGCACAGGCATAAACCATGAAGGCCAGAAACAGGCTGATGGCGATGCTGATTACAGGGCCGGCGTACGAGTTCGCCGCAGGGGGTGCGGCAATCACCGCTGCAGCGGGAACCTTGCGCGGCACCATGTCGGGCACCACGGGCGAGAGGCGGTTCTTCTGTTCCGGCGTCACGTCGAGGTAGTTGCCATCAAACGGATCCACGGAGTCTGCTCCCAAAGCGACAGGTGCAGTGCCGTGACCTCTGCGGTAGATCAGTGGCGTAGGAAATATTCGGCTGGAGCCGCATTTAATGCAGTGCATACAGCATATACATGATGTTGCAATATGTTGGGATTATACGCCTGTGGCATGATGGTGGTGCCTGCGCGGTTTTGGGTGATGCGTGGGAAGCCTCTGTCAGATCAGATGATGGTCGGTGGATGCCACGGGTTGCCTGAGTCATGGATTGACGGTATTTTCGCTTAAAATCGAGAGGCAGACACGGGAAGGTCCCTTGTACGTGGGTGGGGTCCTGCCGCTACGAGCGGTAGGCTGCGAGCGTGATGGCTGATATGAATGAGAGATTGGTATGCCAATGTGGGTGTGTGTGTGCGACGGTGAAGTGCTGGGGCCGATGCCTGAAGAAGAAATGCTGGTTCGTATCCGAAAAGGCAGTGTTGGTCCGCAGAGCCGAGCGCACGTGGTGGGCTCTGAGGATTGGGCCACTGTTTGCGATATTGAGGTATTCAGGGAAGAGGCTGCCAAACATCTGCGGCCCGCGGAGCCGGAGTCGGCGGAGACGCCTCTGGTGGCGGGCCAGATGCCTGCCGGTGCATGGCGGCGCTATCTGGCTAGGCGCTTAGATATATTAAACCATTCGGGAAATCCCCCGGCTCTGCCGGGGAGGCAGTAGAAGTTTGACGTTTGCAGACGTCCATCTGGGAAACTCAAAGAGTGAGCCGCCAAGCACACTCAAAAGGAGAATCCCGATGGACGAATTTGAAAGCCTAAGTCACAGCAGGTGGGAGTGCAAATTGAGGTTCCCTCTGTTTTTCGTCTT
>DBTS01000042.1 GCA_002307175.1 Rhodocyclaceae bacterium UBA1310 | reverse complement strand
ACTGCGCGTATAAATGAGGATTTCGAGCAGCCGATGGGTCAAATGAGGAGGCCCAATCACGCCTTCGCAGTAAGATCATGAACAGCTTCTTATTTCAGGCCCAGCACGTCCTGCATATCGTACAGACCGCTGCGCTTATCCTGCAGGAACAGCGCGGCACGCAAAGCCCCCGTCGCATAAGGCATACGGCTGCCAGCCTTGTGGGAAATCTCAACCCGTTCGCCCAGACCGCAGAACATCACCGTGTGATCACCAACGATGTCGCCGCCACGCACGGTCGCGAAACCGATGGTTTCAGGCTTGCGTTCGCCGGTAACGCCTTCGCGGCCATAGATCGCTGTTTCCTGCAGATCACGGCCCAGCGCCTGGGCTACCACCTCGCCCATACGCAGCGCGGTGCCAGAAGGGGCATCCACCTTGAAACGGTGGTGTGCTTCAAACACTTCGACATCGTAGCCGGAGGCCAGAATCTTCGCAGCCACATCCAGCAGCTTGAAAACAGCGTTCACACCAACGGACATGTTCGGCGCAAAAGTGACGGGGATCTCGCGTGCAGCCTCGCCAATCAGGGCCTTTTCTTCCGGCGAGAACCCGGTTGTGCCGATCACCACGGCACGCTTGAGGCGACGGGCCACCTGCAGATGCACCAGAGTGCCTGCTGGACGTGTGAAATCGATGAGACAATCAGCCTGTTGCAGGGCGGCTTCCACATCACTGCCGATCACAACCCCACAGGCACCGCCTACGAGCTCTCCGGCATCACGCCCGATAAAAGGGCTGTTGGCCTGATCCAGTGCTGCGGCAAAGATCACACCTTCGGTTTGCTGCGCCGCTTCGATCAGCATGCGCCCCATACGACCCGAAGCCCCGGCAATAGCGACTTTGACTGTCATGGCAAATCCCAGATTCGATTGGCAGGCCCCTGCACAAACCAGGGGCCCTGCAAAAAAATTCAGCGTCCGCTTGCGGGAGCACTTTCAGCTGCCGGTGCACTCTGTGCTACCGGCGTGCTGGCAGCGGCAACAGGCCCACTAGCGGCTGCAGCCGGTGCGCTGGTAGAGGCTGCCGGGCCGGTAACGTCGATCACGCGAGGCGTGACGGGCACTTCGATGTGCTCACCCGTCGCAGCCGTGATGTCGCCCTCCAGGCGCTCCAGCTTGCCATCCTTGAAGAACAGCGTAATGCGGCGCTCCTGCGGCGGCTTGTAGCCTTCCGTGAAGCGATAGTAGTAATCCCAGCGGTCCGCATGGAAAACATCCACCAGCAAAGGGGAGCCCATGATGAAGCGAACCTGTTCCTGCGTCATTCCGGGAGAAAGCTGCGAGAGCATCTCCTGCGTGACATAATTGCCCTGCCGTACGTCAATACGGTAAGGTTTGACAATGTGCACCACCGTATCCGGTGAACACGCGGAAAGCAAAGCAATGCTTGCGATCAGAGCAATGGAGCGCAAACCCATGGGGACGGACTTCCTTAGCATCGAGTAAAGACAGCTGATACGCTTGGACAGGTTCCAAGCTTGATCTGCTGACTATATCATAACGACCCGTAACCGACTAAATTGGAGGCACGATGGCCCCCCCACAAAGTTTGAAAGATACCGGCCTGAAAGCAACGTTGCCGCGTCTGAAAATCCTCGATCTGTTCCAGCGCTCCAGCGAACGCCATCTCTCCGCAGAAGATGTGTACCGCCTGCTGGTGGCTGAGGAGCTCGATGTCGGTCTGGCCACGATCTATCGTGTGCTGACCCAGTTCGAACAGGCCGGCATCCTGCGCCGTCACCATTTTGAATCCGGCAAGGCCGTTTTCGAGCTCGACAAGGGCGATCACCACGATCACATCATGTGCATCGAGTGTGGGCATGTGGAAGAGTTTTATGACCACGAGATTGAATCCCGACAGAACGAAATCGCCGCCAAAATGGGATTCAAGGTACGTGATCATGCAATGTACCTCTACGCCGAATGTACACGGCCAAACTGCCCGAACAAGGCTGCCAACAAAAAGGGTAGCTCCTGAGGCGCCGGAAACAGCTTGTGCACCCAACAAAAAGCCGCTCATCGAGCGGCTTTTCTTTTTCACCGAATGGGTGCTTTTTACATCACGGCGCCAATCATCCACGGCAGGAATTCATCGTTGCCGTAGCCTGCCACTTCACTGCGCGTCTTCTCGCCGGAAGCATGGGCGATGATCGAATCGAAGATGCGCTGGCTGATCTGCTGCATCGGCACGCCGTCGAGCAGGTCACCACAATTGACGTCCATGTCTTCGCGCTGACGCTGCCACAGGACGTTATTGGTGGCCAGCTTGAGCGTGGGCACACCGGCACAGCCAAAGGCCGAACCGCGACCTGTGGTGAAACAGATCAGCTGTGCGCCACCGGCAGCCTGCCCGGTTGCAGACACCGGATCATATCCCGGCGTATCCATGTACACGAAGCCCTTTGCGGTGATCTGTTCGGCATATTCAAACACACCGTTCAGCGTCGTTGTACCGCTCTTGGCCACTGCGCCCAGGGATTTTTCGAGAATGGTGGTCAACCCGCCTGCCTTGTTGCCAACAGAGGGGTTGTTATCCATCTCGCCACCGTTGCGGCTGGTGTAATCTTTCCACCAGGCGATACGGCCGATGAGCTTCTCGGCGATTTCCTTGGTAGCCGCACGCCGCGTGAGCAGGTGTTCGGCACCGTAGATTTCCGGCGTTTCCGAGAGGATCGCAGTTGCACCGTGCGCCACCAGCATATCCACGGCTCCACCCAGGGCGGGGTTCGCGGTAATGCCAGAGTAGCCATCAGAGCCACCACAATTGAGGCCGATGATCAGGTTGGCAATGGATGCCTCTTCACGCTTGAAGGCATTGACTGCCGGCAGCATGGCTTCCACCAGCTCGATTCCCTTGGCAATCGCCTTCGAGGTGCCACCCAGTTCCTGGATGTTCACGCTCTGCAGCATGCCCGCAGGATAGGCTCCGATCTTTTCTACGATCGGCTCGATCTGGTTCATCTCGCAACCCAGGCCGACAAACAGCACGCCGGCGATATTCGGGTTCAGCGCATAGCCCACCATCGTGCGTGTCAGCGCCAGCTTGCCTTCGGCAGAGCTCATGCCACAGCCAGACGGATGCGGCATCGGCACCACGCCATCCACATTCGGGAAGGCTGCCAGACGCTCACGGCTGAAGTGGTTGGCAACTGCGCGCACCACGGTCGCCGAACAGTTCACCGAAGCGATGATGGCGATGTAGTTGCGTGTACCGACCTTGCCGTTGGCGCGCTTGTAGCCCTTGAAGGTGGCCGGCTTGGCAACCTTGGGGGTGTCATGCACGCCTTCACCGATGGCGTAGTCACGCTCAAACTCGGCAACGCCGAGGTTTTGCACGTGAATGTGCTTGCCCGGTTCGATATCCTGCTTCGCGAAACCGATGATCTGGTTGTAGCGATGCACGGCTTCGCCGGTCTTGATGGCGCGCGTGGCAACCTTGTGTCCTGGGGGAATCAGGTCGCGGACCGTGATGTTCTCACCAGGAATGCTGTCGCCAGGCATGAGCTGACGCGTGGCGATCACCACGTCGTCATTGGCATGCAGGCGGATGGCAATGGAAGCATCCATATTTGACTCCTTGATGCCTCAGGCAATCGCTGCCATGGCAGCAGCAACACCCTTGGCCTTGATGGCGTTCAGGCCGCTGACGACCTGCTCGGCCAGACCGGCAACCTGATTCAGGTCTTCCGCCCACAGGCTGGTGTCGGCGAGGATCTTCTTGACCAGAGCAGCCGTATCGGCATCACTCTTCCAGGAAGCCCAGGCATCAGCCATGGCCTTGAGTACTTCGGCGTTATCCTTGATCGGATAGCTGCCCTTGGCGCGTTCGCCCGCGAATTCACCGGCGGCATCAAACTTGCCGTGGTAGAAATTGATCAGCGCAGCCAGCGAGAAGGACAGGCCAGCCGGCGCCTTGCCATTGGCTTTGACGAAATCCTTGACGGTGGGCAGCACACGGACCTTCCACTTCGACACCGAGTTCAGCGAGATGGAAATCAGTTCGTGACGAATATGCGGGTTGGCGAAACGCTCCATGATCGTGTCGGCATAAGCCTTGCGTTCTGCGTCGGGCAGCGGAACGAACGGAACGATTTCGTCGAACATCACGCGATGCAGGAACTTGGAGACCACGCCGTCTTCGGTCATTTCCTGGACGGTATCCAGGCCAGCAGAATAGGAACCCAGCGAGGAAGCCGTGTGGGCGCCATTGAGAATGCGCACCTTGCGGGTACGGTACGGTTGCAGATCATCCGTCCAGACCACCTCGGCACCGGCACCGGCCTTGTGCAGCGGAATTTCTTCGGCGATGGCCTTCGGGCCTTCGATCACCCACAGCAGGAAGGGCTCTGCCGTCACCAGCAGCGGATCGGTATAACCGAACTTGGCGTACAGCGCTTCGGCTTCATCCTTCGGGAACCCCGGAACGATGCGGTCAACCAGGGTGTTGCAGAAGTAGTTGTGCTCATTGACCCAGGCCACGAAATCGGCAGGCAGCTTCCAGGCTTCAGCGTACTGCAGCACGAAGCGGCGCAGGTTGGTGCCGTTGGCTTCAATCAGTTCGCAGGGCAGGAACACCAGACCTGTCTTTTCCGTGCCACCCAGTGCCTGGAAACGGGCAAACAGCAGCGCCGTGACCTTGGCCGGGAAGCTGTTCTGACAGGCTTCTGGGGTGTAGGCTTCTTCGGAATAGGCAATCCCGGCTTCGGTGGTGTTCGACACCACGAAACGCAGCGTTGCATCCTTGGCACAGGCAAGCATTTCGCCCCACTGCGAATACGGGTTCAGTGCGTTGTCAACACAGGAGATAACGCGACGGTATTCAACCGTTTTGCCGCCCTGCACACCGCGCAGCAACGTGGTGTAGAGGCCTTCCTGGGCATTGAGCATGTCGGCGATGCCACGGGAGAGCGGCTGGGCGATGGTCACACGACCATTGAACAGGCCTGTGCCATTGGTGACATCCACCAGCCAGTCCACGAAAGCACGCAGGAAATTGCCATCACCAATCTGCAGAATGCGGACGGGAGGCTTGGAAGAAGCCTTGCTGAATTCAACGCTGTATTTGCCAGCGTTCAGGGATTTGCGATCTAGTGCCGCCACGGCTGAACTCCTTTTTGGAATGGGACGCGTCAGGCAGGCCCAATAAATCCAGGTCAAGAAGCCTGACAAATTTATAGAAACTTCACCATACTAAACCAAGTTGCCTGACAACTCAAATCAAGACATTCCCTAAGTTTGAGCCTTGTCAGACCCGGCTGACGTTCCCCATCCGAGGAGCCGGATCAGCCGAAGAAAAACACCGGCATGACTTCCTTGGGAATGATCGCGCCAGGGTATTGAACGACGATAGAGGCGAGCTTGTTGCCATAGCGCGCAGCCACATCGGGCTCCTGACCGCTCAGGCGGGCAGCCAGATAACCGCCGGCAAAGGAATCCCCTGCTCCGGTGGTATCCACCACCTTCTCCACGCGGAAAGTCGGCACAGTGATCGGCTCTTTGCCCTTCACACGCACGACAGTGGAATCCGCACCGCGCTTGACCACCACTTCCTCGCACGGCAGGTTGAAGGCGTGCTCCAGGGCAGCTTCTTCACTCAGACCATACAGGGCGGCATTGTCTTCCAGCGTGATCAGGGCCAGATCACAGTTGGCAAAGGCCTTGTCGTACCACTTGGTGGTATTCGGATCGCCACGCCAGACGCGCGGACGATAGTTGTTGTCGTAGAAAACCTTGCTGCCTCTGGCGCGCAGCTTCTCGACGATGGAGAAAAGCATTTCGCGGCCGGAATCCGGCAGCATGGCCAGGCTGATACCGCTGAAATACAGCACATCAAGCTCAGGGATGTGGTCCTCAAGAATACTGTCTTCGTGCAGGAAGAAATCCTTGGCGGCACTCATGTCGCGCCAGTAGAAAAAGGTGCGTTCGCCCTTGTCGTCAACCTGGATCGTATACAACCCTGGCATCTTGCCTTCGACACGCCGCACCATGCTGGTATCGATACCTTCAAGCTCCCAGGCCTTGACCATCGCTTCACTGAAGGCGTCCGTACCCAGCTGCGTGGAATAGGCCACGGAGATGTTGGTACCTGCCGTCAGGCGTGCCAGGTAAACGGCAGTGTTCAGGGTATCGCCACCGAAAGTTTGCTGCATGGTGCCAAACATCTGCCCACGCAATTCGATCATGCACTCGCCAAACAGGGCGATCCGGCATTTCTTTTCCATATGTTCGAGATTCCTGGAAGATTCGGGGGAAAGCACAACTTACAGCACAGCTACAAACCAGCGCCAGATTTTAAAGAAATTCTGGCCTGTTTAGCATATCAACACCGAGCGCGCCTGAAGGGGCTGATTTTGGTCAAGGTTTGGTTCAGTTTTGGACGAACACACCTCACGGCCCCCACGCACAGCCCCACTGCAAACTCTACAAACCGCCCGCGAACCCTTGCTGCCGCCATGCCTCGTAGGCCACCACCGCTACAGTATTGGACAGATTCACGCTGCGCACGCCCGGCTGCATGGGCAGGCGCAAGCGCCTGTCGGGGGCAAACTGGCCGAGCACTTCGGGCGGCAGGCCACAGGATTCGGCACCGAATACGAAAACATCTTCGGGCTCGAAACTCACCGTATGCACATGCACACTGCCCTTGGTGGTCAGGGCGAAGAAACGCCGGTCTCCCAGCGCCTCCTTGCAGGCAGCCCAGTTCGGATGGCGCGTGACGATGGAAAGCTCGGCGTAATCCATCCCGGCACGCGCGAGCGTTTTGTCGGTGAGGAGGAATCCGAGCGGCTCGACCAGATGCAGGTGGGCCCCGGTATTGGCGCAGAGACGGATGATGTTGCCCGTGTTCGGAGGAATCTCGGGCTGGTGAAGGACGATATGGAACATGCGCCCATTATATCCGGGAGATCTGTGCAACTGCGCGCCTGCCTGCCCTAGCGCTGCGGCAGGCGCAGGGTACGCGCCACCACGAGATTGGTCACACTCGCGGCGCCACGCTGCTTGAGCGCACGTGCCAGCTCGTCGAGCGTGGCACCACTGGTCATCACATCATCGATGACCAGCACCCGCTTGCCGGCCATTTCTTCGGTACACCGGAAGATACCGCGCACCGAGCGGCGCCGCTGCCTGGCACGCATGCCGGCCAGTTTAGGCGTATCAACATCGCGCACCACCGTATCCCGCAGCAACACCGGCCCCGTACTGGCCACCACCCGTGCTGCCACCCTGGCCGCCAGTTCGCAAGACTGGTTGAAGCCGCGCTCAGCAAGGCGCCGCACGTGTAATGGCGCAGGGATCAGACAGTCTGTGCCGGGTGGCACTCTGACCGCCAGTTCATCGGCCAGCCAATCAAGCAGATGGAAGCCGTGGGCATGCTTGAGGGCCAGTACCATCTCACGTACCGGGGTCGTGTAGACAAACACAGATCGCGTTTCATCGAAATGCGGGGGCCGGCGCTGGCAGCGGCCACACATCACCCCGGCCACACGGACGGGCAGACCGCAGCGCGGGCAGACACACACGGGCATGCGGACCAGCAGGGGAAGGCAGGCTGCACATACGCAGGCTTCACCCGAAGACTCGCCGCAAACAAAGCACTCCCGCGACCATACTGCTGCCAAGGTCTTCCCGAGCATACTGCAGCGCATGTTTGACAAGCTTTCCGCCTTTCCCCGATGATTGCAGGCTAATCTACAACAAGGCTTGTCCATTATGAATACCCTCAACAAAGCCGAGCATCAGGCTCTTCCCCAAAATACCCGGCCAGCAACACCGGCCCCCCAGTGGGATGCGGACTCCGTAGTCGCCTTGTTCGACCTACCGTTCAACGATCTGATCTTCCGTGCCCAGCAGGTTCACCGCGAGAATTTCGACCCGAACGCAATCCAGCGCTCTGCCCTGCTCTCGATCAAGACCGGGGGTTGCTCCGAAGATTGCAGCTACTGCTCGCAATCGAAGCGTTATAAAACCGGCCTTGAATCCGAGCCGCTGATGAGCCTGGACGAAGTGCTGACCATGGCCCGCGCCGCCAAGGCCAAGGGTGCCACACGCTTCTGCATGGGTGCAGCCTGGCGCAGCCCCAAGGAACGTGACCTGGAGCCCGTGCTGGAAATGGTGCGCGAGGTCAAGAAACTGGATATCGAGACCTGTGTAACCCTGGGCATGCTCAAGGATGGGCAGGCCGAGCGACTCAAGGAAGCCGGCCTGGATTACTACAACCATAATCTCGACACGGCCCGCGAGTTTTATGGCGAAATCATTACCACCCATACCATTGATGATCGCCTCGAGACCATCGACAAGGTGCGCCATTGCGGCATCAAGATCTGCACCGGCGGCATCGTCGGGATGGGCGAGAACCGCCGCATCCGCGCTGTGCTGGTTGCCCAGCTCGCCAACCTGAACCCGCCTCCGGAATCGGTTCCCATCAACAGTCTGGTGCGTATCGAAGGCACACCGATGGAAAAAGTACCGGCACTGGATCCGCTGGAATTCGTGCGCACCATTGCCGTGGCCCGCATCACCATGCCCAAGAGCTATGTAAGACTCTCCGCCGGCCGCGTACAAATGAGTGACGAGACCCAGGCTCTGTGCTTCCTTGCCGGTGCCAACTCCATCTTCTGTGGTGACAAGCTGCTCACCACCCCGAATGATGAAGAAGACCAGGATGCCGTGCTGTTTGAAAAGCTGGGCCTGAAGATGGCGTAAATCTTGCAGCCGGGGATGGATGCTGTAATTTCTGTCATTCAACCGACATCACCATCCCTCGCCTCAAGGAGCCATCCAGAACATGTCCGCCATCGACATTGCGAAAACCGACCTGCAATACGCCGGAGCCATCATCCTCACCGGCGTGATCTGCAGCATCATCGCCAAGCGCCTGAAGGTGCCGGACATTGTTCTCTACCTGCTCGCCGGCATGCTCATCGGCCCGGCCGCACTGGGGCTGGTGAACGTTCCCGCCGATGGCACGCTCAACCAGATCATCCTCACTTTTGGCGCGAGCTATCTGCTCTTTGATGGCGGTGCCTCGCTGCGCTTCAAGGTGCTCAAGGAAGTGTGGATCACCATTGTCGTGATCTCCACCTTTGGCGTGCTCATCACCGGCGCAGTGACTGCGGCGTCGGCCTTCATGTTCGGTATCCCGCTGATGACGGCAATGCTCATCGGTGCTGCGATTGCCTCGACTGACCCGGCCACCCTGGTGCCGATCTTCAAGCAGGTGCCGATCAGGGATCGCGTGGCGCAGACGGTGATGAGCGAGTCAGCCTTCAACGATGCGATGGGGGCAATTGCCACTTTTACGGTACTTGGCGTGGTCATGGGCAGTGGCGAAGGTTTCTCGGTGCTGGCAAGCTTCAGGGAGCTTCTCTGGGAAGCCGGCCTGGGCATCCTGATTGGTGCAATTGCGGGGTATCTGGCCTGTATGCTGATCGCCCACCAGAAATTCGGTTTCATGCGTGAGCATCTGCCACTGGTCACCCTGATGGCCGTGATCGGCGCCTACCTCTCGGCAGACGGCGTACACTCCTCCGGCTTCATGGCCGTATTCGTGTTTGGCATCATGCTGGGCAACAAGGAAAGCTTTGGCTTCACACTCGACGCGCATGAACAGGAACATCTGGAGGATTTCGTCAGCACCACGACGCTGATCATGCGCATGTTCATCTTCATCCTGCTCGGCTCCCAGGTGGATTTCACGCTGCTCGGGCAGTACTGGCTCGCCGGGGTCGGCATCGTGCTGCTGTTCATGTTCGTCGCCCGCCCGCTTACCGTATTCCTCTGTGCGGGGGCTGATCGCCGCGCCAGGTGGTCGTTCAGGGAAATGCTTTTCATGAGCTGGACACGCGAAACCGGCGTGATCCCGGCAGCACTGGCCGGCATGCTCGTGGGCATGAAGGTACCGGGGGCCGAAGTGGTCAGCGCCATCACCTTCATCGCCATTCTCATGACTATCCTGATCCAGGCCACCACCACGCAATGGCTGGCGCGCAAGATGGATCTGCTGACGCAATGGAATTCCACAATC
>DBTS01000066.1:20450-23121 GCA_002307175.1 Rhodocyclaceae bacterium UBA1310 | reverse complement strand
GCTCCATGAAACCCCCGCCTTGCCCCACTGACGCCTTCTCGCTACAGATCGTGAACAGCTTCTCAGAGAAAACCGAAACGTTTCCGGGTAACATCCGGACGCTCGGGAGTCACGACATCACGGATGTTCTTGCGGTCGAACAGATCAAGCAGGACATCCACCCCTTTGCGCAGTTTCAGGTTCATTTCGCCCTCATACAAAGGCACCGCAGACAGGAAAGTGATGGTTTTTTCCGCATCAATCGGCAACTCGTAGAATGTGGGCGGCACGCTGACCGAGGGCAGAATGATGCAGCCGGAGAAGTCCGCACCCGGCGCATAAGGCTCAGCCGGATCTCCATTGGGAACGGTATGGCCGTAGCCCAGCCAGGTTCCGTATTTGTGCGGCAGGCGGGCGAGAAATTTGAGCAGGCGCAGCGGCCAGTACCAGGATTCGTCTTTGAAAGCCTCGTCACCGATCTGCCAGTCGTGCGGCAAGGTAATCATCAGTTCCATGTAGCGTGGGCCTTCAAAATCGGCGGGTACATGCATGGGCAGGTCACTCATGCCTGAAGTGATCAAGCGATGATAGGGGTTGCGGGGGCCGGGCTTGACCCAATGCACATCGATGTGGACCGTATCCGACACAATCTCATGGAAGACGCTCTCGACTTCCCCCAGATTTTGAGTCACATGGGCGGAAATCTGTGCCAGACAGGCAGCCTCCCCCACCGGCGCCTGCCATGCGCTGGCATCCTTATGCACATAGACGGAGTGGCCAGAAAGAGATACCACATTGTCATTATCACCGGGCATTGCCTGCTCCTGGATACGAACGGGAACCGCACAGACCTCTTCCACCCGAGGAAATTTTTGCCTCAACATGGCACGAGGCCGTTTTACGCCAGTGCGCACCACAGCGGCAGACCAGAAGCATCAGAGCGCCCCAGCCACGAAAAGACTGAGATCGTGGAGGAATTCTCTCTCGGATAGGGAACAGAAAGCCTGTTCGTGGAGCAGCATGCAAACGCAGTCAAACCCAGTCAATCCATGGGTTCCTCCGCGGCACAATCCGGCGACCGCCGGTATTTCAGACGACACAAAGCCGTGAAAGCAAATGCCTTTACGCAACTGTGACACACCTCGCCGCAGCAAAACGCTCAAACGGAACCAGGAAATCGGCGTGGATCAATGGCGCCTTGTAGCGCAATCCGCAGTGCCCACCATGCGCCGTTATTTCCTGGAGGGCCGGCGCACAAATATCAGGGGTGCGCAAAAGTGGGCGCAGTGGCTGGTACAGTGAGCCCCAGCGTCTCATCAATAAAACCGAACGTGCGCTCCACTGCATACGCACCCGCTTTCCGCGTAGCCTCGGCCGAATCGCCAATCAGGCCGTGATCGATGCCCGGCAACAGGTGCACTTCACCGCTGACGCCCGCGCTATGCAGGCAATCCCCCATCTGGCGGGTTTGCTGATACGGTACAGCCGTATCGGCCTCTCCGGCAATCAGCAGCATAGGCGGGCTATACTGATCGACATAAGTCACAGGGCTAGCTGCATTTATCTGCGCCATGCAGGAGCCCGCAGGGCAGCCGAGAAACTGCCGGTCATCACCCCTGCCGGAATCGTGACTGCGCAGACCCGAAGCCTCAGCCTGTGCCGCCAGAGTGGCAAAATCAAAGATGCCGTCCCAGGCAACAGCACCCCGCACGCAATTTCCCATTCCAACTGGCCCGACAGAATATTGCCCGGATTCAAGGTAACCAGACCGGCAGCTTACCGCCGCCAGTGCCGCCAGATGCCCGCCAGCAGAGACTCCCCAAGTCAGCACACGCCGAGAATCCATGTCGAATCGAGCGGCGTTTGCCTGCAGCCAGCGCAATCCTGCCTTGATATCCTGAATCTGCGCGGGAAAGCTTGCCTCAGCAACTGAGCGATAATTGATCGCCACCACCACATAGCCACGGGCAGCCAGACTGGAAAGAACTTCGGCAAAGCCGGTAGCGCCACCAAACCGCACATTCCGGCGCTGCGAACGCTCGCCGTGAATAAACATTACCACAGGAAAACCCGTAGTCGGCTTTGTCATCGTCACGGGGGGCAGGTACAGATCAAGCGTCTGGGGAGGGTAGCCGGCAGGCGTCCAATACACCACACCAGGCAATCCACGAACCCCTTCCGGGAAAGAGATAGACGCCCAACCGTAATCCTTTGTCATCATAGAGCCCAAAGAGGCCTCGGGCGCCTCTCCCGCCACCTGTGCCAGCCCTGAACCTGCCATCAGCAGACTCAGTACCGCAACAACGAAACCGGAATACGACACAATTCCCCCACTCTCGACATCTCCGGAAGACCCCTATCGAAGAGACACAGAGAGGCTTCCGGGGCAGTACAGGCACTTGGGCCAATGCGCAACGCCAGCATTTATTTTTGACGGATTCAAACGAATTTATCAATTTCCCCAGTATGGCACAAGCACCGCCTTGCCACCAGACATCCCCTGCGCGAACGACAGGCCCCGCCCTGACTGCAAGGCCCACTGTGTCGGGGAATTGGGATTGCCCATCATGAAGATGTCCGTAATGGGCAGGACAGCGTTAGACCAGAGCGCCGGTAAGGCTTTCCGTTTGGCAGAGCATGGCATGGTGCATGACCACACGGGGCCGCCCTAAGAAGCTGTTCACGATCTGTA
>DBTS01000066.1:0-20144 GCA_002307175.1 Rhodocyclaceae bacterium UBA1310 | reverse complement strand
TTTATGTTTGATAAATGAGGATTTCGAGCAGCGCATCCTGCCCGATCACGCCTTCGCAGTAAGATCAGGAACAGCTTCTAAAGGCGCGGGTGAAAGTGCAGAATCCCACACGCAGGGCATCACTTCTGCCAGCATGCGCAAGGCGCTAAAACAGACTAAACTGCTGATGCAGGCATCGATCCGCAAGCCTGCGTGGCTACGACAACAACATCCCTAAAATAATTCCATTATCATTGATTCAGGCGCCGCGCTCGTCATTCGCCCTGTGCAGATGCTCATGCTCATCCCAGGCTAGAATGCGCCAGCTGCCACCATCATGAGCCAGCCAGTTGCAGGCACTGTTGCGCAGCAACCAGGTGCGAACCTCATCGAAATCAATGTCCATTACGAGCCGATAGACAATATCGAGCACGCCACCGTGCGTCACTGCCAGCACCGTCTGCCCCTGATGCTTCGCGGCGATACTGGTCAGCGCACCGGAAACCCGTGCAGCAAGCGCCGTCACGCTTTCCCCTTTGGGCGGTTCGTAATCGGGAATCTTGGCCTTCAGGCGACCGTACACCTCGGGAAATTGTTCCATCGCATCAGCCGGAGCCAAACCCTGCAGCAAACCCAGATCGCGCTCACGCAGACGCGGTTCAAGCAATAAGGGCTGGTGCTGCGCTTCAGCGATCACGCTGGCGGTCATGGTGGCACGCAGCAGGTCAGAACTGTAGATAGCGTCGAAGCGGTCGTCTGACAAAACCTCTGCCGTCGCGTAGGCCTGACGGATACCGTGTGCGTTCAGGGGAATATCCGTCGACCCTTGCAGTCTGGCTTCCACATTCCAGTCGGTCTCGCCGTGACGAATCAAACACAAACGCAGCATTGACGGCCCTCCACTTGCAACAGGGGGCATTCTGACACCGCCAGCACCTCCGATTCAAGTGGACAAACGTTTTGGCAGTAAATTCGATTTACGACCGCAACACGCAGATGAAAGGTTTTAGTGCCACACAAACGAGTCAAACAAAACAAAAAAAATGCCATAGAAGTAAATAAAATTCCATAAACAGAAAAACATACCAATACATTCAGACTCAAACTGATCTGCACCTCTTTTCGATCCAGTCACCAATCAGACATTTCTCAACTCAAAAACACAACATAAGCAGTTGATCGACATATTCTGACGCATTCCATGAATCGCGCACGGCCAAACCTATTTACCCACCAGAGTCTGGGGTGAGACAGAGAGCCGACAACAGGCTTCTGAACCCTGGTTTTTCGGCAGCACGAGGAGAATGAAAAAAAACAGACTACATCGCAGGTGCAGTCACCCAGGTGCAGCTCGCAGCATGCAGTACCAGCACACAGGGTTATCAGCACGATGAAGGACAGCTGTGCCAGGGCACAAGATCTGGACAAAATTGTCAGTGAGTCAGAGCCAAGCAACAACCAGCCCAGCATTCTGTATGTCAAAAAATTATCCGGCGTAGACGCTTGGGCCAACTCCGACGAAATCCAAAATGCATTACTCTCGGCAAAAACCGGTATCGCAGGGGCTAACCGGGATCAAAACCATTACGGCGCGCTCGTTGCGTCTTCTGTCCCTGAACTACAGCATCCTGCTTTCCTGAGCGTCTTCTCCTGCGGGAATGGCAGCAGACATCAGGCTCTGGTAACTGACGGTGGCGTGGGCGGTAAGCAGACGATCAAGGATGCCAACAAGATTCCGAACCGCGTCAGGAACCGCTCCTTGCGAAGCTTGTTCGATACGTCGCTCCACGGCCTGCACCGCCTGATTCAGATCTGCCAGATAATCAGCCGGCAGGAAAACGCCATAGCGTTCATCACCCTCAATGCGGCCAAAGCGCACACCATCATCTTCACGCTTCACCGCAAATGCCAAAAATTCCTTGGTCATTCCACCTCCTCCAACAAAACCTGATGGTGCAAGCTGCCTTGCCATTCTGAACCCTCCAGATTGGCACGCAAAACCCTTCCAATACCGATCAGCAAACCCCACACCCCACACCCCATTCCCACGCGCCGGCAAATATTTCTACGGGCATTTCGACGGCAGCCTGCCACGCCCGAGGATTTCATGCAACTCCGCTGGCAATCCCCACAGCGTCTGCGCCTCTCCCACCTCACAGGAAAACGGAAAGAAAAAGCATGTACCAGACGCAGACACTCCCCCATTAAACAGTGACTTCTCTGGCCCTCTGAACACAAACACCAAACCGGAAATCACCGGGCTCAAACGCACGAACGACAACCCCTGCTGGCATGCAGGCACAGTCTGTCGTGCCGGTAACGGGTAGGTCAATGCAATCTGGCACACTCTTGTGAGTTATTTTGCGTTTTAAAAACATACATTTGAAAAAAAAGGCGCATCAAGCACCAACAATTTTTCGAAGTCCGTGCGGGAACGCCCCGCACGGCACGTGATTTTGCGCTTTTCAGTCCGGCAATGCCCTACCGAATTTCGACGTAAACTACGCGGCAGAAAATTTCGCCTGGAAGTCGTAACAATTGACACGCCTCTGCTCAGCTTCTACGATAAAAATCCGTCTTCAGCACTCCGGGCCAGCCGATACTCTTGATGGACAGTTCAACCCCCGCTCCCGCCCTTAACCCTATTCCAGGTCGCACCGGGGCATGTATAACGCAGCCCCTGCCCCGCCCGCTTGACATTTACATCAAAGCAACCCCAGTAGCAGGAGTTACGCAGTGGAATACCTGCTGCTGATCGGGCTTATCATCATAAACGGGCTCTTTGCCATGGCCGAAATAGCCTTGGTGACCGCACGCAAGAGCCGCCTCATGAAGCTTGCTGCCAAAGGAGACGGTGCCGCAGCAGTGGCACTCAAACTGGGCGAAGACCCAACGCGTTTTCTCTCCACCATTCAGATCGGCATCACCTCTATCGGGTTGCTCAACGGCATCGTCGGAGAAGCCGCGTTTGCCGGGCCGCTTTCCGCGTGGTTGCAGTCGCTTGGTGTGGCTGCGGCAGGCGCCAGCATTTTCGCCACAGTACTGGTCGTGGTTGTGGTGACCTACATTTCCATCGTGATCGGCGAGCTCGTACCCAAGCGCCTTGGGCAAATCAGCCCGGAACCGATTGCCCGCATCGTGGCTCGCCCGATGCTGGCACTGGCAGCTTTCTCGCGCCCCTTCGTGGCACTGCTGACGGTTTCCACGAATACGCTGCTGCGAGCCATGGGCGTCCGGCAAAACGCTGCATCCGGTGTCACCGAGGAAGAAATCCACGCCATGCTCGAAGAAGGCAGTGAATCCGGCGTGATAGAACAGCATCAGCACGAGATGGTGCGCAACGTATTCCGACTGGATGATCGCCAGCTACGCTCATTGATGATTCCGCGTGCAGATGTGGTGTATCTCGATATCCGCAAAACACCGGATGTAAATCTTGCCCATCTGATCGATTCCGAACATTCGCGCTTCCCTGTGTGTGATGGAGGCTTCGAAAAAGTGCTCGGCGTGATCCACGCCAAACAGGCACTGGCGTACGTGGCACGCGGACAGATGCCCGACTTCACCACCAATCTGCAGCCGAGCATCTACGTGCCGGAAACACTGACTGGCATGGAGCTGCTGGAACAGTTCCGCGCCAACAACCGGCAGATGGCTTTTGTGATCAACGAATATGGCGACGTGGAAGGGATTGTCACGCTGCAGGATCTGCTCGAGGCCGTCACCGGGGAATTTACCCCCCGCAACGCCGACGATGCCTGGGCGGTGCAACGTGAGGACGGGTCCTGGTTACTCGACGGGGCCATCCCCATTCCCGAGATGAAGGATCGCCTCAATCTCAAGGAAGTGCCCGAAGAAGACAAGGGCCGATACCATACCCTCAGCGGCATGCTTATGCTGCTGCTCGGCCGCGTACCGCTCACCGGCGACCACACGGATTGGGAAAACTGGCGACTCGAAATTGTGGACATGGACAACAAGCGCATCGACAAGGTACTGGCCACCCCCTTCCCCACAGCAACACCAGAAGATCCCAATTCGCCTGACGAGGCTCAGTAGCGACCTACCACGGTTTCCACCAGTGCTGCGTGCGCGGCGGCTGATACACAAATGGTGGCAGATTGCGAATGCGATCGGCTACCGCAAGTTCGCGAGCGATCTCATCCAGATAGCCACGCACCCTGCTCAGAGGATGATCAGGAAAGTGTTTGTCGTAAATCACGGCATCCGCCAGATTGGGCAGAAATGCCGCAGTGTATGAGGGGTCGTAAGCATCCTTCTCCCAACCGACGATACCTCCACTCTCTTCATCGCATTGCAACGGGGGTTCCTGCATCATCATCACGCTGCTTTCCCGCAGGCCGGTTATGCCCCCTCAAGACTTTGCACCTTGATCACGAATGAGCAATGCGCAAAAGGCAGCGTATAACTTAACGGGATTCCAGCCTGGGCGCATGCATGCTCCTGAAAAAAGTGCCCAAGGTACAAGCTGCGTCGCTCCACACGACTACGCCATCAAGCTCACTTGGCAGACGCTGCTGCCTTGAATTCTGCCTCGAAATCAGCCTGTATTTTCTGCATCTCGGGGTACATATCCTTGACTGAAGCCTGCATTTCACTGGAGGTCTTCAGCATCACGGTTGGCATTTTGGTGATCACGGCCTGCCCGGCGGGCGTTTTGTAGAATTCCACCATGCCCTGGATTTCTTCCTGCGTGAAGGTCTCGCGGTACACGCGAATGTAGATCGGTTCAAGCTTGTCCCAATCCAGGCTGGCAGATAGCAGCGTCTGCATCCTCGATTTCATCTTGTCGATTGCCGCCTGCTGCGCCGGGGTTGGCGTCTTTTTCCCCGCAGCCATTTCGTAGGATCGATTAAAAACGCCCCCCATCTGGCTCTTCATGTTATCGACCAGCTTGTGGGCCTGCGTCACTTCCAGGAGCTGCCTGACAGAAGCCTCACTGGCTGGCTCAGCCATTGCCTCACCCGCCACCAACAGAGCGCATACGGCCACCCATATCCTGATTCGCGTCATCTGCTTCCCTTTGCAAAGTATTTTCGAATTATTGTCCTGCAGACAAAAGAGCCTGGATAGGTCTGCATTCCCGAGGCAGAGAAGCATCGTACGCTGTTTCACGGAATGGCGGAGCCGCCCAAAGGGTAAAAACCGGGCGTGAGGAAATTTTTCACGCAGTGCTTTACCAATCAAAGGTACGTATTCGTCAGCATACTCAGCCACCACAGACACGATAAGCTCCGTGCGCAAGGAATGCATCAGCAACGCACCAACAAACGCTTTGCCCGTCGCAAGCGACAGCGTGGGCGGTACAACAAGGCCACTGCAATGGGCCACGACAAGCTTATCAAAGGCACGGCGTCGATCGGATCGAAACCGGCCCCCATCAAATAATCAAGCAGACAGGATTCCCTATCGCGCCAATCATCCAGAAACTCGCCTTCCAGGCAGAAGCGCAAGCTATTGCCACCACCGACCTGGGCGCACGTGTGATACGGATGAACTCTTCAGCATCCGGAGTGGTGAAAGCGTATTGCGGGCAAGTCACGTAATACGGGCACGTCTCCAACACAGTATCGTCTTGCGCATCCAGCAACTGCTCGAACTCCGCAAGGGTAAACATGCATCCTCCGGGGCCTGAATGTTCCTCATGCATCAAGCTTAAGCGGCGCGGCGAAGCTGCGTAAATTATTCTAATTGGGCATAAATTTTCGAGAGCTTCTGAGCCAACGCAAGTCTGACTGGTTAAAAACAATAACCAACTTGCCAAATCGGCTTGTCTGGTGGTATCAATACCTTTCGGGCATTATCCCTTGAACTGCATCTCGCCGGATGATCATGGAAATGAATATTGGATTATCCGGGAGCTTGCACACGGGGATACTGTTTTGTTTTTTCTACGAGCATAAGCGTTCTGGCGACCCCGCACAGTAGCGGGCGCTGAGCCGACAGGAGTCAAGATGAAGTGCCCCACCTGTGGTGCTGAACTGCACCACGACACCCGCGACATGACTTACACCTACAAGGGTGAAACCACCACTGTTCCGACCGTTACCGGTGGCTTCTGCCACGCCTGTGGCCGCGTGGTGCTAGATCGTGAGCAGGGAGATCGCTACAACGACTGGGTTACGCAGTTCCAGCGCCAGGTCAACGCCTCTTTCGTGGACCCGGTATTCATCATCCGTGTGCGCCGCAAGCTCGGGCTCGATCAAAAACAGGCCGCCGAAATATTCGGTGGTGGTGTGAATGCCTTTTCCCGCTACGAAACCGGAAAAACAAAACCGCCATTGGCCCTCGTGAAGCTGCTCAAGCTACTCGACGGCCATCCTGAACTGCTCAGCGAACTACAGCCGGCATACGGGAATTAAGACGAAAACCAAGACCGAGAACTGAAACGGCAAGCTAATGCACATGGCTCAGCCAAATCCCTCATCGGTCTGGGTGCTATCAGTGTTCGTCAAACTCAAAGCCTTCAGGTGAAGATCTTCAGCATCGTCTGGAAAAGTGCGCCAATACTACTTGCAATCTGTGCATTGCCGCCCGCGCCGAGATATCACCGCCATAAATGGCTTGCCGTGGCGCCCATGCTCTGACCATCTGTTTCGCCGGGAAGAATCTGAGATTCCCTTCTTCCGCCAGAAATTCTGTTATCAGATTTTAAGATGGCTCCAATAATACATCCCGTCTATCCTTATTTCTAGAGTCTCGTCATGATGTCCTGACTGTGATGCGCGTTACGCATCGCTGCAATTCCACTGTCGGCTCGCAGAGCCCCATTGAAGGACACCCATCATGCTGAACGAAATTTTCTGGCCCGAAGACTACCTGCCCGGCACCACCGACAACTATGTTTCCAATGAAGTGATTGTTGCCGGCCTTGGTGTGGCCGATGTCTGGCCACTTCTCGCCACTCCGGCCATATGGCCCACGTACTACGCCAATTCTTCCGATGTCAGTTTCCACGATGGCAAGGGCCCCATACTGGCCCAGGGCGACCGCTTCTTCTTCCGCACCTTCGGCTTTCCGGTGGAATCCCTGGTGACCGAATGTGTGGCGCCTAGCGCAGGTGCGCCGGCACGCCTGGCCTGGCACGGCTGGGATGGCGAACTTGGCACTGATTCACGCCTGGATGTGATCCACGCCTGGCTGCTGGAAGACCTCTCTGGTGGCCGTGTACGCATCCTCACCCAGGAATCCCAGAAGGGCAAACCCGCCCGGACACTGGCAAAAACGCAGCCCAACCCCATGATCAACGGGCACCAGCAATGGCTCGACGGGCTGGTGGAAGCAGCCCGCAAGGCAAAGAAATAAGCCTTCTGTTCCACCCGGCACCAACAATGCCTGATTAGCTTACGGCGGGATATTCCATTCCGCCTTTTTTACCTCTGCAATGTTGCTTCTTATACCGTCATCCATTCTTGCGCAGTACAACTTCCGACCACATAGAAGGCTGATAAATAATTTTCAGTAAAGCGATTTACATGGCGTCGCCAGTACGTCTTTGAAATTTTCTTTAAAACACGTACAGCATAACCAGCTGATCGTCCACCACGGCAAATCAAAAATCGTGCAAACTATTGTGTTGTAAGGTTTATCTTCACCCATGCATGCCGTAATCGTCTCACAGCTACGCAGTAGTGGCAGGCGCAGGAAGCTGTGGTTTTTGGAGACGATGATTGATACACGCCAGAATCTGTTTCTTTGTGTTGCTGACCATTTTCATGACAATGGCGCAGGCAGCATCCCCCGTTATCGTAAGAACGGTTTACCAGGAAGGCTTTCCGGCCAAGTACAACACAGCAGACCCTACCCGCCCCGGCATCTGTATCGAAGTGATCCATGCCATCGAGAAAGCAGATCCCGGACTCCGATTCACCGGGCTGGATGTGCGGGCCAGTACCGTACGCATTCTGCGGATGCTGGAGACCCACGAAATTGATGTGTTCGTGGGTATCGGCCGCACGCCTGAGCGTGAGGCCAACCTTACCTGGCTCACGCCGCCAGTCTTCTCTGCGCACCCCTACCTGTTTGTGCGCAAGGAAGATGAAGCCAACTATCACAGCATGAACGAAATCCGCCGTCTCAGGGATAACAACACCATTCTTGTGAATTTCGGCTCGGTGCAGGATGAGTACCTGCAAAGCTTTCCGGATCTCAATGTGGATCGTGGCGGCACTGACACCGAAAAAAATTTGCGCAAGCTCATGCTTGGGCGCGGCCGCTTTTACTTTGGCAGCGATCTAAACACCCTGCCCGTCATCAACAGCCTGGGAATCGGCGTCCTGGTAAAACCGCTCTCCATCCATTTCCCCGCCGCAGACAACTATGTGGCCATGGCCAAAGATGCCGACCCGGCATTACATGCCCGCCTGCAGGCCGCACTCAAAAAACTCTCAGCCTCTGGCGAACTCGACCGAATTTTCCAGAAATACCTGAAATAGCGATAAGCACGCAATCTTGTTGCCGAGTGGGCTGACGATCACGCGCTGCAAGCCGGCACTCAATATTTTCGATTGGCATACGTAGCCAAAATTCTCGGGTTGGGATGCGAGCAATGAGCGAGGGCGAATTACACCTTCCACGGCTACCGAAGCCTCATCACCATGCCATCGTGAGGAATGCGCGTTCGGTGCAATTCGCTATAGCTCATTGACACCCTACACCATTGGCATACCAAACCGGTTTTCGTGGGCGGGAAAAGCCGAAGGTGTCTCCCAACACTTTGCCGCGCCGTAGCGTGCATCTTCGCGCAAAGCGCTCATACACGCATCGGCGGTATATCGCGCCGCAGGCGCCAGGCTTACCCCTTTAGCAACTGGTGCACGGCATGCGCCTCTTCTTCGCCGAGGGTCTCGATGATCCGTGTGCCGACGTTGAAGAACGTGGTCTCTTCATGCTCGGCATCAAACTCTATCGTTTCATCTGCATCAAACACCTTGCGCAGGCTGGTGAGGGCACCGAGCACTTCACTGGCCATCGGCAGCGGGCTCTGCGGGGATTCGAGCCCGCCATGCTGGTGTTCGAGTGTGCGGATGATGTACCAATCCAGGATGCGCGCGCGGGTCGTGAAGATTTCTGTACTCCGCTTGAGAAAGAGAACGCGATGCTGCCGCGTGGTCACCCAGGAGACATGCCCGACTTCCTGCGCATCGAAAAGCTTTTCCACGAGCTGCTGCTCCAGCGGAGACAGTGCGGGCCCAGACACCCCCTGGCCTTCGTGAAAGACGCGCAGAGAAAGTACAGACCAGCCTTTGAACGCCTTCAGCCGGAAGTGAAATTCCCAACGCAGGCCCTGGGCGATTTCGAGGGGAAAGATGAAGCCCCCCTGCCGGTTGAGCCACGCAACATTCACCCACCCTTCGGCAGAAGTGGTCAGATAATCCCGCAGATCGAACCACACGGTATCCACATTGCGATAACCATCGACACACAGTACGTCCAGGATTACGCTCGGTACCTTCACACGCGCCTCCCAAGCAGCCGCAATAGCTCCTCCGCCACGACCAGAAATTCTGCTGCCGAAGCCGGTATTCCAGGCTGGTCTGCGCGGGCCTATTCGTTTTTCTGCCCGGCGGTATCCGCCAGCAGGCATTCCACGAGATCTCGGAATGTGACAATACCGGGGAATTCAATGTGGCTGCAATGAACTGCCCAAGTGATCGCTATGCAGATGAAGCCAGCCGCCAGAAAACCCATGGCCAGGCGCTGCTGATCAAAATGATCACAGACAGCCGCGACGATCAGACCTGCCACAAAGAGAAGCTGCAGCTTGGTTTCGCGCTGGCTATGCACCACCACCGTCGGCAATTTCCCGGGCGCCAGCGCCGCAACCGGCCCCAGAAACACCGCGTAATGCTGGTCCACAAAAGGCGCTATCGCATCGGAGGGCCGCAGGCGTGCCACATCGGCCCCCGCCTGGGCAAGCAGCTCACGCACCGCCAGGAACATGCCTCCGCTTGCGCAACAGGCACCCAGCAGGCGGCTTGGCACCACATCCAGCCGGGTCCCGCGCACCGCAATGAAGCTGCACACATCCCACAGCGTACGTACCCGCGCCGGTTCCAGCACTGCCCGCCATTCCGCAGGGCTCGCCTCGAAGCGCCAGCATTCACCGAGTGCCCGCCCCAAGGGCTGCCACGACAGCAGATCGCAAGCCAGGCGCCACTGTGCCACAGGCGTCGAAAACCCCAGTTCAATGTCAGGCCAGGTTTCCGGGTCGTATTCCTGCTGGTGGCGGTAATTGTCTCGCAGCACATCCAGCACGTACTCCGGCGTCAGCGAACATTCCATGAGGCAGGTATTGGGCTGCGTCATCTTCCCCCCGCGCTGGCCGGGTGAGCAAAAACCAGCACCGTTGTAAAACGGGCAGACATCGACCTGGCGGCAATACAAACAGGCATGGCAATTTCACCAGATAACAGCTAACAGGGATTGCGGTCTCAGCGCAGCAACAGCCGCAACTCGGCACCAAGCAGATGCAGCGGTTCCGCCGCATTGGCAGGCAGACTCACCGGGCCTTTGGGTACGGCGCATTCAAAAACAAGGCGGGCGCCTCCGGCAGCGGCCGCACGGAGTACGCGACGCCCGTGCATCAGTTGTCCCCACAGCCAGACTATATGCGTACCAAGGGATTCATCAGCCCCCAAGCGGGAACAGACGATCACTGTATCGCCCTCTATCGTAGCAAAAGGGAGCTTGTCGCGTACGATCTGTGCGTAGATGCCTGCGCCCTCCACCCTGAATGCTGCTGTGGTCATACACCGCTCCCAGAAAAAACGGCTCAGTCTGCGTCGGTATGCCGGAACCGCTCGAACCGCCCCTCCAGCAGAGCCTTCTGCACCGCATCCAGCCGCACGCCATCGAGCCAGACGTGTTTGAGACCTGGCATTGCCAGCAGCACCTCCACCACGCCTGCCGGATCGAGCGAATGAATGCCGTCGTATTCACCCAACGAAAGGTATTCGAGCCTGCGCAGTGCCGGCAACAGGCGCAGATCCTCAAGATTCAGGTGGTTAGCCCAGATATCCAGAGCTTCCAGCTGCTGCATGCAGACCAGATGCCTCAACCCTTCGCGCGTCAGCCGTGTACTGCCAATCTCCAGCGAGGTGATGGTGGTCGAGCGGCTGATGCGCCGGACCATGGCATCATCGAGATAGCTGCTTTCCAGATCAAGCAGGCGCAGATGCGGCAGGGCCAGAATGGCGGCGAGCGAGGTGCGGTCCAGCCTTGCATTCTGGATCCGCAATTCTTCCAGCGACGCACAGGTGGCGACTTCAAGCAGATCCTCCGAAGCCAGATAGCTACAGGAAAAACTGCGCAGAGACTCGGCCAGACGAAAATCCTTTAAACGTCCGGGGCCTGACAGGCGGAGCAGTGTCAGCGCCTGCAGATCGGGCATCCGCACGATCTGGCGCAGCGCGTAGCGATTCACCGTTGTCCATAGCGTCAGATCGCGCACGCGCGAGGCAGCAAGGCGTCTGGCCACCTGCAGAGTCACCCGTGGGCCTCTACCCCACCACAGGCTGTCGATCAAGCTGCCATTTGCCAGGACATCCATTTGCGCGGACGGGATCGCGCCTTCAAAAGCATATTCACGCTCACCATTCTCCTCTGCAACAACGCAGGTCTTCGCCATGCCTCGAACTCCAGCCAGACATTCCAATGGATTATCTTATCACTTGCCATGCCTGATCAGCAGGATGGGACGCGCCAATCCGTGGAATCCTGCATGGCCTCCATGCAACTGATATGTCACAATGGCCGTGCTGCACCTCAGGAGACAACCCGGCGCATCGGGCCGCACGTCGGTTCCCGCATCAGCGCTTCACCAGAACAACATTTCCCTGCTGCACCGCCTATTCCATGAATCCGCAGTATCCGAACCATTTCCCCAACCGCAATCTCTTTGCCACCTATCTCATCACTGCCATGGCAGTGCTCGCCGCGCTGGCCGGCACCGGCTTTGGGCCGCCGGTATGGTGGGCGGGTGTGGCGGCATGGCTCGGTGGCGCGCTGCTATGGCCAAAACTCGCTGTTGCACAGAAACGGCAGGCGATTCTGCTGGCCATCATTGGGGCGGTGGCCTATGCCATCACCGTGGCGCGTGGAGTGCATCCGCAATGGATAGCCTTGCTCACGCAGAACACAGAACTCCTCGGCATGCTCGCCGCTGTGAGCTTCCTGCAGCTCATCGGCGCCCCCGAAGGGGAAACAGAAGCACTGCCGCAGGGGCGGCGGGCACTGTGGCGCACGGGGATTGGCATGCACCTGCTGGGGGCAGTGATCAACATGTCCGCCCTCTTCATCATGGCCGAACGCATCGGGCCCAAGGGCAAACCCACGCCGGAGCAGGCAGCGCTGCTCGTGCGCACCTATCTCACAGCGGCACTCTGGTCGCCCTTCTTTGCCGCCACTGCGGTGGCCTTCACTTACGCGCCGGGCGTCAGCGCCTTGAGGCTCGCCCTGATCGGCATGACACTCTCCGTTGTGCTGATCTGGCTCGCCGGGCGCGATGTGCTGCGTGCCAGCCCGGATCACGGGGCGAGCTTCGTGGGCTATCCCATGCACCTTTCCGCCCTGCGCGTGCCGGGCCTGCTTGCCGTGGTGGTCGGCTTCGGCCACTGGCTCGCCCCGGGCTGGACGGCGCTATCAGTGGTCAGTCTGGGCGCCCTTGGCATGGTGGCCGCCGTCATGCTCTGGCGCCACGGCCTCCTGAACGCCGCACAACATATCAGCCATCATGCTCAGACACGCCTGCCCGGAATGGCCGGTGAACTTGTGCTCTTTCTCGCCGCCGGCACTTTTGCCAGCGGCTTGCGTGCCCTCATCATGGCTGGCGCCATCGGCATGCCATTCAGCCACTTCGGCGTACTCCAGGCTGCCATGCTGCTGGCCGCCATGATCGGGCTCGCCGCCGTGGGCATCCACACCGTGATCTCCATCACCATGGCCTCGGCCCTCATCCTGCCACTGCACCCCGAGCCCACCCTGCTCGCACTGAGCTTCATCGAAGCCTGGGCCATCGGGCTCGCCGCCGGCCCCATGTCTGCCGTACACCTCTCGCTGCAGGGCCGCTACGGATTGTCAGCGTCCCAACTCGCCAAAACTAATGTCCGCTATTGCCTGCAAGGCTATGCCATCGCTGTGCTGTGGCTGGCAATGGTCGGCTGGTGGGGTGGCAGCAGGATGCTTTGATCAGTACGCTTACGGTGTCCGGGTTTGACGTACAAGGGCCTTCAGACTTTCGTGTGGATCATCCGCAGGCTTCAGCTTATCACCCCGCAACGTGGGAATGATCTGTATGCGGGTTTCACTTGAATGGGCACAATGAGGCGAGCAAAGCGTTGGGAGACGCCTGCGGCTTTCCCAATCTACGCACTTGGCATGGACCGACGTCTTTCGCTGGGGGGCTGAATCGCCGTGACGACTCACCATCATCCGTCATCAATACTGCATCGATTCCACGAGCGGATTGGAGGGTTTCTGCGCAAAACCACCCAACATCATTGGCACGCAAACCGGTTTGCGGAGGGCGCTGACGCATGGCTAAATAACTTCACTTGCACCCTTTCGGCATCCTCCCGTGCAGCCTAGTCAGCACCTTTAAGGAACAAACAGATATACCTGAAGACGTACTGGCACGCTACAGTCAGACCATACCACCACAGCGTACCGGCCACACCATGAATAAGATGCGGCAGATACAATAATTGAGCCAGAACAGGATACTGAGCACCCACCGCATTCAGCGGGCCTGAATATGCCGAAAGGTAATACAGCAGACTCACCGGAAAATCGACAACCACCCAGATCCCCCAAACCAGCGGCGCTTGTCCACCCAACGAGAGGTTCACAAACATCGCGGTGGCGCACACCAGCAGCAGGTGGAAGCTCGCCACTGCGAGCGGAAGCCGGAACTTGCCGTTTATTTTCCAGAGCATGAAGATAGCTTCCAAAGTTTCGCAGACTGGGCAGGATGCTTTGCGTATGGTTATGCGGATAGTATAATGACTTCTGTCGACGCGACAGTCAAACTGCCATTTACCACCGCCGGGATATGACTCAGGCCAAACCATGAACACACTCAGACTGATCGCCCTGTGCACCACATCGGTCATATGCGTGCCATCCACTGTCTCGTACGCGGCAGAACTGCCACATCTTCCCTACAGGGACTGGGGCGCCTGCCCGTTTGAGTGCTGTACCTACAAGGGGTGGGAGACCACCAGAGCAGTCGCGATACATGAAAAACCCGACAGCGCGTCAAAACCCGTCTTTACGCTTGCCGCCGGAAGATCAGTGCAAGGTATTACTGGTGTGGTCATCACACATCAGGCGGGCGTCACGCGAATACTCAAGCCCATTGAAATCGGCTACGACAGCAAGGGCAAGGGACCGTTGCTGTCATTGAAGACAGGGGAACGTATCTACACCCTGCATTATGTCGGCGCTGGCCACGATCTGTTTTGGTACAGAGGAAAAGTTTACACCGACCAGATCGCCCTTCCAGATGACGCCTTTGGCAATATCAGCGAAGCGCCGCTCAAGATAGAATCCCGCCCCCGGACGGAATGGTGGGCAAAGATCCGGAGCGACAACGGCCATATCGGCTGGGCTGAAGTTAGGGATAATTTCGACCATATCGACGCATGCGAGTAACAGACGATGACACAAAACAATGAAACGCCTCATGAGAAGTTAGAGACTGAAATCGGTATGATCTTGCAGGATGCCAAACACCGGCGCGATGCTATTAAACTTCTCTCCGGGCCGAGCTATCCAAAGTTGGGGGAATGGCTGATCGCAGCCTTTTCGATTGTAATGATTGTGATTGCCAACTACCCCTGGAGCAGTGCTGTAACAAACAAGTTCACCTATTCCGTCGTGGCGCTGCTTGTCGTATATGTGATGGAGAGCCAATTTCAGATCTGGTGCCTGCGCAGGCGCCAGGAAGCACTAATCAGCCTTCTATACCCTGAGGGCAACATCAGCATCGAATCCATTACAGCCAAAACTTCAATCTGGATGCAGCAGTGAACGCATAGTCAATTCGGGAAGTCTGGCCTGCCTAACGGATTCCTCATGTAATATTTGGCACTGGTGCAAGTCTTTCTGAGCACTTCACTTTACCCTGCACAAAGGCATCAATCCATGAAGGGCTTTACCGATCTTGTCATTGTCAGAGCGAATGGCGAACGCGGCCAGTGGCAGGCATGATACGCACGCTGCATTCGGCCCGCTTCGCATCGGCTGTGTTTGCCGCCTTGCTGCTCCACGCCGGCGAGGCGCTGGCCAATGGCGCAATTTGGGACACGCCACAGCGCAGCGCGGGGAACATACTGGCGCCGTCTTCACGTTTTGCCTTGCAGAAGGAAAGCCTGGATGTGCAGGCGGAGGCGACTGAATACGTAGCCAGCGTCTTCTACACACTGACCGATCAGGCTGCGCAACAGCCGGCCAAGGCTGCCATCATGCACTTCCCGGTGATCTGCAGCCATTCTGAGGACGAAGAAGTTCCCGCATCGAAAAGTTGCGTGCGCAAGATTGAATTTCTCGTGAATGACAAGCCATTCCGCGCCCGTTTTGTGCCAGCCAGGGAAGTTGCGCTGAATCACACGCTGACAGCGCTCGCCACCATGATCAGCGAACGGGCACGACGCGCCATCCATAGCAAAGCGGAAGATTTCGCTTCGGAATACCAGATATATCGCCTTGATATCCCTGCTGATCTGGTGGTGCAAACACTCACTGTGCGCTACCGTGCGGCTTACAATCAAACCGCCGGGGCTACCAGCAAAAACGCCCGCACCGGCTATGGCCCGGCCAGCCTGATTTACGATTTTTCTCCCGCCTCCGCATGGGCTGGCGCCGCAACGGCCACGCTCGATATCCGCATCGACACTGCGCGGATGCGCAGCAGCGCAGAGTGGAACGCCAGGCTGTGGCCGTTTGTGCGTGAGGGAGACATACTCACCCTAAGCCTCGGACCCCCGGACTTTGCCAAACTTCCGCCATTGCTGATGCAGACCAGCAATGGCAACTATCAGAATCATGCGGCATTTGTGGGAGATCTTCACCGCAGCAAAACACATTACCAGATCAGCGTGATCAAGGCCGCACCGAGCCGCAGTGGCCACGCCGGGATTGCGGCACTGACAGATGGCAACCCCGCCACGTACTGGTGCTGGCGCGGCCCGCACGCTACGCTGCAACTGACGCTGAATACAGGCGCAATCATCCAGCCCCCGCCCACGGGGGGCGAACCAGCCCCCCTGTATCGTGCCGGCCTCTACGGATTGGGTATGCTGGCCGGTGCGCCGGCAACCCGTGCCGAGTTTGAGCGCTTCGGCCTGCCGGCGACAGTGCTGGTGCGCCCGACAACCCGCCCACCGGCCAGCCCGGAGGGCGCAGAAAGCATGGAAACACCAACGGCCATCCCGCTCGCCAGCATGCGTGACGACAAGGATCGCTTCGCATCTTTCATCCTGTTTGGGGAGGACAACATCCGCAATAACGACTTCGACAATGATGCCGAAGCCCCCACCCTGGCAGAGCGGGCAACTATCCCGAAAGCCAGTTACACCTTCGACATCAGCGCAGTTCACCCGCGCAGGCACACCGATGAAAGCTGTATTGCCGAACTGTATCCTGTGCATTTTTCTCCTTAGCCAGAGCACGACCTGCTGCGCTGAAGCCAACACCACGCTCGCTTCCCCTCCTCCATTTTCCAGCGGCCTCGCCATGGAGGATCTCCTTGGCGTGCCCTACCATCTGTACGTCCGGCAGAGCGAAACGGAATCCAGACAGGCTGCCAACTGCCTCAGCGCAGTGATTCATGCCCTGCGCCGCGCAGGCTACAGCTGCCCTGCCTACAGTTTCAGGCGCTTTCGCGACTATTGGGATGCGCGCAGCGCAGCGCTTCAGCCCGGCATCACCCCCGTCGCCGCACAAGGTATGCTGCTCTACACCCGTGAGCACTTTCTGCTGCTGCACACCGACAGCAATGCCAATGGTGTGGTAGATGATGACGATCTCGTTATTCACGCCTACTATCAGCCGGTGGCAATCACGAGCATCCGGTCATGGCGGCAACACAGCCCGAACCAGCCTGTACGCTATGTGCCTGTTGATGAACACTTTGCCTGCCCCGGTGCAGAAACTCCGCCGCAATCCGGTTTGCAGGGACACATTCCTGGCAACACTGAGGCAGTTAAAATCAATCTTCACCCCTGACCTGCCATCGCCTTTCAGGCGCAGGTTTTCCAAACAAAAACGCCCCGGCATGTCGTATGCCGGGGCGAACATTGCAGCCGGAAATGCCTCAGAGCTTGCCTGCGCCAGCCTTGCCGATCACTGTCGCTTTCACACTCGCGGCAGATTCCGCCGTGTAGGTGTAGACCGATGACGGTTTCCAGTAAGTGTCGGTCGACAACAGCGTGGGTTTGCCAAACGTTGCGGCCTTGGCGTTGGCAGCAGTGAGCAGGCTGGTGGCTGCACCATTGAGCGTGGAGCCACTGTCGTAGAAATACGTGTACTCACCAGCGGCCAGCCCGGAAGTGGGATTGGCCTTGTGCCACACCCAGAACAGCGCATCCTGCGTGACTGCTGCGTCACCTACGCGGGCACTGATCTCGAAGACGTTGTTTTCCGAATAGATCTTGGAAAGGTGACCAATCCCGAGGCCGTAGATAAAGGGCCGATCCGGGTCTTTCGGGTTCGACAATCCGTAGTACGGGGGCGTCGACAAGGCTGGTGTGAAGGTACCGCTGTAGTAGTTGTTGTAGACGTGCACCTTGCCCATGCGCACACGCGGCAGGCGCTCACCGGCTTCATCGTAGTAGTTGTGATGTAATGTAACGCTCAGCGCGCCCCAGCCATTCGCTGCCGTAACATTATCTGAACTGCCAATCAGGTGCGCCTTCTGGTGATGCCCCACCCGATTGTATGACACGGTCACGTAGCTGGAAGTCAGCGTGATATCAACCAGCCCGTCGTGGTGTTCCACCTCATATTCGTGCCCAATGTATGGAGCTTCCCACACGGAGGGGTATTTCGAGGTTTCACGATCACCATCGGTAAAGGTGCAGTGATCGATCCATACGTGCGTGGCCCCGGAGAGACCAAGCAGATCGTAGTTCGAATTCCAGCGGCCGCCGGGGCACTGATGCGGGCCATTGTCGGTCGTCGCATCGTAGGTGTACTGGCACTTTGGATAGGTGGATGTGGCGTCTGCCGTTGTCGGTGGAGCAACATAAGTGTAGGTCGCGTCGACATTATATGAATCTGTCGGGTCCCACAGGGGGAAGAAGTCAAAAGCATCCTCGAAGGTGATGTTGCGGATCACTACGTTATCGGTGCCTGCTGGCAGCGAGAGTTGGCCGTGCACGATTTTGGCGTCACTTCCCAGGCCGAGGATGGAGGTGTTCGAGCCCACCGCGAGCTTCACCACCGCAGCCTGCTTGTTGGCAGAGCATGAACGTGCGGTTTCCAGCGTACCGCTCGGGGATGCCGGCTTGCCGGTGGAAGCCAGTGTGCGGTTCCATGTCTTGGGGTTGTAGGCGGTTTTATAGTCCTCGAACGACCAGCCGGCGCACGCGTAATCGGCTTCTGTCAGCTCTGTGCCAGCCGCATTCGTGTTCAGGCTGATGCTGCCATTCACATAAATGATCTTGGGGGTGGCATCAATGGCTGTATAGGTAAAGCTGCCATCTGCTGCGATCACGGCGCCGGTGTAGAGCGCCTTGATCAGCTCACTGCGGGATTTGACCGTATAGGTGTGCGTGCTGTCAGCCCCCGTGCCACCATTGGTAGTGCCGGTGCCACTGGCATAGTAAGAAGCCCAGCCATCTGCACCAAGCGAGGTGGGTACAGTCTCCGAACTGCTGGCCGCACTTGAACTAGCGCTGGAACTCGCACTCGCACTCGCACTCGAATCTGAACTACTGCTGCTGGAGGCAGAGCCGGCACTCGACCCCGCCGCACTGCTGGCACTCGAACTCCCCCCCGAACTGGGGCTGTTTGCCGGCTCATCTCCACTCCCCCCACTTCCACCCGCACACGCCACGAGAACGCCGAGCGTAATGGCGGACAAAGCCAAATTTGCTGCTGACCTCATTTGAACATCTCCTCTGACTCTTTGTTTCTGATACCTGCTTCGGTTGCAACACTGGTGCTGCAAAAAACACAATATCTTTATTGGTCCTTCAGACTTTTGTGTGGGTAATCGTACGCCTTTGCATGTCGCCAGCGGCGGTCAAGCCCGTCGGACAATCACGGTAGGGCGGAGAGAGCGAAGCGAATTCCGCCGGACACGGATCGACCGGCCAAGCCATCAGCTACCTCTCTCTGCGTTGGATTGAATTTTTTCTGATACGCCGGCAGCCAGAGAAGGTCCGGTGTTTCCGGACGGCAGGTTGCGGCGGAAATCGCTGCGCTCCCTCCGCCCTACGGGGCTGGCGAGCGTGTCGTTAAGCCTGTGTCTGCCACCTCCCTACTCGCGGGCATACAAGAGGAAAAGGCTTAGTCAGCTTTGACCCTCCACACTAAAGTCGGAAGGACCTTATTGTTTTTGCTACCTGAAGGGGTTTAATCCCCAAAACGGCATTCATTCATGAATCATACAATGAATGTTGCATTTTCCACATGGCAAATAATCCATACAGGATTCTCCTGATACAGAAATACTGAAACAGAAAACAGGAGTCTTCAGACTTTCTTGTGGAAGGCTATTGCGCTTCATTGCGGCACCGCCAAATAGCATTTGGCATACACAGCATCATTCCGAACGCGCCAACGTGGCAACCCGCCCTGAGGCACGGCATGCCCGGAGCAATGCAGCAGCGTGGAATTGAGCCTCCCGCCTCAGATCCACACTAAAACCGGAAGAAATGCAATAAAAGCTTCAGCACACAACTCACATCTTCCACGCCAGAGATATGGTTTCGAAATTTCTCCCAATGATTTCCGACTGGAAAGGCGGGCGGAAACCACCAACCTGCGGGGTGAACCCAATCAATTTGGCAGTCAGCATGCATGCTGCAGGACCAACCCGATGGGGCGAGAACATGCCGATGATCTCGGCAAACCCTTACCCGTTCAGGAAAGTTGCACGCAATCCGTGCAGAACTTGAGCCTCTTGCAAAAGTCTGCGC
>DBTS01000071.1 GCA_002307175.1 Rhodocyclaceae bacterium UBA1310 | reverse complement strand
GACGGCGAAGATGCCGGCGAATTTGACGAAGGACCCGAGGATGCCGGAGGCGGGATCGGGGAAGGCGAGCGCCAGCTCGACCGAGGTCACGACATAGGTGGCGAGATCGGCGAGCATGGCGCCGAGGAAGACGGCGACGGTCGCCGGCAGGCGCAGCCGCAGCGCCAGTTTCCACGCGGCCCAGCCGACCCAGGGACCGACGACGGCCATGGAGAAGACGTTGGCGCCGAGCGTGGTCAGCCCGCCATGCGCCAGCAGCAGCGCCTGGAACAGCAGCACCACACAGCCGATCGGCGCCATCGCGGCCGGGCCGAAGAGGATTGCCCCGAGCCCGGTGCCGGTGGGGTGCGAACAACTGCCTGTGACTGAGGGCAGCTTCAATGCTGAGAGGATGAACACAAAGGCTGCGGCCACGCCCAGCAGCATGCGCAATTCGGGTTTCTCGCGGATACGCCGGTTGACGGAGCGGACTCCGAAGGCCAGGAAAGGCGTGGCAGCGATGCCCCACGCAATGCAGTGCCCGGCTGGAAGAAAGCCTTCCATGATGTGCATGACGAAACTCCCGCGCAGAAAAACAACGGTGCCATCACATCACAAGGAATCGGACAAGACAGATCAGCGGAAAGGGACCGCGCCCATGAAATGGCCGGCACCCTTCGACAGAACCTTTCCCTTTACCCCGGAGAATGGCACGACATAGTGTTTCGGGCCGGTCTTCTGGCTTGCCGTCAATCTTCCCCATCAACCTTCCCGTGCGCTTGGCACAGTGGCGTGAGATGGGGTCGTCAGGCTTACAGCAGCGGGGGCTGCGCCGGAATGTCTGGTCTTCCCAGAGTCACCGGCTTCCCGTTTCACCCGCTCTTCGACTGAGAGCTGGGCACCCAAAACTTGGGGGCATTCTACGATGAAAACGCCCCCGGCGCGAACGGGAAATGCGGAGTGTGTTGCTGCAGGTTACTGTGGGAGTGTCGTCACCCACTGGCTGAACTGCTCGTAAGACATGCATGCGCAGGCCTTGCTGGCAGCCTGCAGGCGATCGCGACTATGCTGGCATTCCGAAACGAAGATATCTGCATGCCGGGCTTTGGCAGCGGCAGAGTCTTTTACCACCACAACCGGGAAAAACGGTGGCACGCCTCTGAAGCGCCCCAGTTCCAGCTCACGATGGATGTCCGGGCTGATGACGATGCGGATCTGCTCATTCTTGCGGGCAATTCGAAGGCTGTTCTGTGCGGCCTCATCTTTGTCCAGGCGGTCAAAGATGTTGGAGTCGAGCATGACTGTCTGCATGTTGCAACGAAGCTATTTCGGGGTGCGTAGTTTAGCTGTAGCACTCCTGCAGAACTGCGTTGCACGACAGGCGGGCTTTGCGCAATATCAAGGGTCTGCGCGAAAGTTTATGCACCTTTTGAGGGATTAGAAGATGTTTTGCACAACCTTTGTGCATACCCCGGAAACCTGCTCAGCGCGCTTATCGCCGAATCAGGTTTGTAATTCGCTGGTGGACGGTTTCCCTGTCTTCAGGATGCTTTTCATAATGCGCACTGAGTTTGTGCCCGCCGCCGACAAGTGCGTACGAATCCACCGATGCCGCCTGTTGCGCTGAGGCGACGAACGTCAGCGGAATGGCGTCTGGCACCACCTGATCTTCACTGCCGTAGAACACGAACAGGTGGCCGCAGAATTTGCGGATCAGTGTGAAGGCGTCACTCTCCTGCCAGCTATTCTCACGGCGCAGGATGGCTGAAAAGCCGGGGCCGAAGGGGACATCAAAAGCTTCCGGGGCATAGGCTGCCGGCACGCCCAGGGCAAGCCGCCCGATCTGGCGTTGTTTCGCCACATGCAGGGCCACATAGGCCCCCATGCTGTAACCCACCAGGGCAGCCTCGCTGCTCTCGATCTGCATGGCCTTCATGACAATCAGCGTCTGCTTGACACGCGCATGCAGGCTGCTCCCCAGCAGCTTGCCGCCGGTGCGCCCATGACCGATGAAGTCGAAGGAGGTGCTGGAAATGTTTTCGCCCAGCAGATGTTCGCGCAATGGCGTGAAGGCTTCGAGCGTGGAGCTGCCGCCACCGTGCAAGAGCACTGCATGGCGTCTGGCATCCGAAGCCAGCCATTGGTCGCCATGAATGCGATGGCCTTCAAAATCAAGTGAAAAGGTGGAGATGGTCATGAGGTCGGGCGCAGGCACCGGCTGCTTGAAGAAGACTTCGGCAGGGATGTTACCGCGCAGCAGAGCGGGGAAATGTGTATTCGGCACGAATCCGCCGGATTGGTTGCAGGAATGTGGTATTCACGCTGATTTCAGGCGCTGGGCTGGGTTTGGGTTTTCCCGCATTCCCCAGGCTCTCTTCCTCTTTGAGGCGCTTGATTCCGAAAGGATTCCTGTGGTCTGATGGGGCCTTCGTGTGCTGCTCACACGTTATTCTGGATAATTCCGCATGCTGCGCAATGTGCAAATGGTGCGATTGTTACGAGTCTTGCCTATAGCGCCGCTGATTTCTGGTGGTTTGACAGGTGTTGCGACCCGGCTTGCGAAGCGCGTCGCGCAAGGGTTGGTCTGCCGCGAAGTCGAAAAACGTGCCCTGCTTGAAGCCGAAGCCCAGGCGGCGAAGTTGCTGCGCGAGACGCGCAATGGCATCTACCTTGCCATCGTCTGGCAAAACGCCCTGCTGTTTGCTTCGATCTGGCTCTCCCTGCATCTAGCCTCAGTGCTTCCGTTCTGCGTGAGCTATCTGGTGGTGGCCAGCTATTCTCTGTGGTGCGTGGCGCAGCATCGCCAGTATATTTTTGCGGCGATCCGCACGCGCAGCCTGTTTGCCGTGCTGCGTGTCGAGGTGCGCGATGCGATTGTCAGCGCGCTGCAGCAGCTCGGCACCATTGAACGTTTTGTGGTCACCCATCTCGGGCCGGATCTCGAAGTACTCAGCGACAAGGTCGCACGGCAGGTCTACCCTGCGGTGCGTTCCGCCTGTGTGAACCTGGGGGTTACGCTGGGCCTCTCGTTTCTGGTGTTCCGCGTCTGGCTGGTGCCTACCCTGGCGCGCGGGCTGTTGCACTGATTGTTGCGGGGGCGGTGCTCAAGGCAGGTTTGCCCAGTCCCGGTAGAGCAGATACAGCTCGTCCATGTAGTTCTCTACATTCGAGAATGCCACGATGATGCGCTGGTTGCGATGGTTCCAGGCGATGCGCTGGCCACCATGGCCAATCGCCCAGAAGCTGTCGTGCAGGCGGCTGTTGTCGGTCCAGATGAAGTAGCCATAGCCCTCGAAGGCACTGCCGAATTTCTTGGTGCGGTTGGGCACCCGCGTGGTGGTGGCGTCTTCCAGGTATTTCGAGAAGCAGTCTTGCGCGTCCATGCGCTCGCGCAGCCAGATTGCCATGCGCACCCAGTCTTCCAGTGTCATGCGCAGGCTGCCATCAGCCAGTCCGTAGCCAAAACGGTCCTGGCCAATAATGGCAGGGCTCCGGATACCTGCCGGGAGCAGTACCTCCTGTTCCACGTATTTCGCATAGGGCATCCCGGTGCTGCGGTTGAGCATGATGCCCACCACCAGCGGATCAGTGCTGCGATAGGCAAATTCCTCGCCGGGCTGGCGGCGTGTTCCGAGCAGGCTTTGGTTGGCACTGCTGACCCTTTCTGCTTTTACCAGTTGCAGCAGGTTCAGTTTGCCCTTCTGGATGGCCTCGGTCTCTTCGGGGCTGGCAATGGTTGAATCCGGGTAGCCTTCCCAGGTGCCTGAAGTCATTGTCAGCAGCTGGCGCAGATTGGCCAGGCCCAGATCGGTGCGGCGTAGCTCGGGGATCACCTCGCCAGCCCGGGTATCCATCGAAAGCCTGCCGGTGCATACCGCACGGCCTGCCGCCAGGGAAGTGATGGTCTTGCCCAGACCGAGATCCACAAAACGTTTGTCGGCGAGATTGCCAGTTTTGTAACCAGCCCATATCACAGCATCGCCGCTGACGAGCGCAATCGCCTTGGCGGGCCCGTTCTCGACGAGCTTGCGTGCCCGCTCCACCAGGGCCGTCTCATCTGCGCGCGCCGCGCGTGTTTCCAGTGGCATGGGGATATCCGCCGTGCGGCTGCGATAGTGCCATGCCGGGGCGCTGCCCAGCAGCCAGTCATCCGGCGCTGCTTCATAACCCCCGGCAGCCGGCAGTTGCGCATGTACGGGCAGGGCGCCTGCCAGCAGCAGATACAACACCACGACGGATAGGCATGTCGTCTTCATGGTGGCCCCCATGTCTTTGCAATGAATGCCCTGCTGACGCCTTTCGCTACATATCGTGAACAGCTCCCCCAACAGCGTGGGTCTGTCAGCATTCCATACCTCAGCCTAAGACATCTGTCAGAGCAGGGTTAATCCCTTGCCCGCGCGGGCAAATGGTCTGGATGGTTGTGTCAGCGCACTGCACTGAACTACTGGCGCGTGCTGGCTTGATACGTTTCGCGCTGGCTGGCATCTGCCTTCACCAGTTCTTCCAGGTGGGCACGGGCTGCCGCGTCTTCCGGTGCCATCTTCAACTGATTTTCCAGCGCCTTGATTTCCTCCTGCCGTTCGCTCGCCAGCAGGCGGTGGTCATACTCGCTCTCCGTATCAGTGAGAACAACGAAAGCTTGCGGATTGCGTGGCAGATACCTCACGCGGAAGCGCTCACCCGCATTGGGGTACTGCGTGAGGTTCCAGTCCCGCCCATCAACAACATTGAAATCATCGGAATGGAACCGAGTTTGTACCGTGCTGCCGTCGGAGAGCCGCAAAATGGTGTCGAAACGCAGCACTGTCTGCTCGTTATACGTGCTGGAAGTGTCGGATATCTGGGTAATCATGCCTTCGCCGGCAAGGCCCGTATACTGGATCAGGCGGTTGCGGATCGGCGTACCCAGAAACAGGCTGGCAAGGAGCAAGACAGAGAAAACCACGCCAGCCAGCGGGCGTAGCCGACGCAGGCGCGGGTGGGCGGTGAGGGCCGCGCCGCAAATACCCACCAGAAATCCTGCCACGATCACCAGCAACTTGTGGTCGAGCACGAAAACGGCAGCACTGACAGCGATATCAAGAATATCAGGCATGGAGAAAATCCGGCGAAGTTACCCGGGGCATGGCAAGGCACCGCCCGCCACACTACACGAGAGAGGGGGCGCGGATTGTGACACCGGCCATCCGGCTGTCAGTTGCCGATAGCGTCCTGTCTGTGCGGTACCAGGGCGGAGCGTCCGGGGTGTGTTGCTGCATGTTGCAAATCGTCGCGCTTTTTGGCTGAAAATTTGCTAGTGCTATAGAGAGTGCCCGTCAAAGTGTCAGGAGGCTGATATGTCCGAATCTGCTTTTCCCACCCGTATTGCAATCAGCGAACCCATGGCGGAGCAACCCACGCGGATGTTCCCGATCCAGATGTGGGGCAAGACCTTCGATGTCGTGGTGCATGGCGGCAAGTGGTGCGCCATTGATGAAAGTGGCCACGAAGTGCTGTGTCTGCCTCCGCAGGCTTGGGAAGACAAGGTCGAAAACGGAGCCGTGTCCTTCCTCTACGATTAGGTGCTGCCGTTCGTCAGCCCGGGCACCCGGAAGAACGGCGCCCGAATTGGCTTGAGGTGTGTTTGTGATTTGTCTTACAAATTCGTCCATCAAGCCAGTTTTTCAAATTGCCGGAAATTGCCAAAAACGGCGGCATATTCCATTAGTGGCTCTATTGGCCCATAAGCTTATGTTTATAGTGAGCTTAATTTGGGGTTTGGTATAAGTTTGCTGCATTGCCGAATATAAAAGCTCTTTTTGATTTGCCTGACAAACTTGCGCAGAATGCATTCCATACCGCGACGTAATGCGGAGAACAAACAACAGGAGCAAATCATGAGCAAGTCTACTTCATCCAAGTTCGCCCACTTTGTGGTGTTTGCAATCGTCGCCGCCATCGCGGCCGTGCCCCCCGTCGTGAATGCCTTCGACTCCACGCACGCTGCCACCACCAATGCCGTTCAGGCCCAGTATGGTGATGTCATGTACGCCGCCGGCCTGCAGATGATCATGCACAAGGACGCCAGCAAGTAAGACCCGATTTACGCGCAGCCGGATGGTGCAAGGCCATTCATGCGCAGGCATACCGCAATTGGGCAGGCCCGTTCAGGGCATTTCCCTCTTCCCCTTTTTCATTTCACTGATCCTTTATTGTTTTTCGCATGTAGTCGCGGCGAACGCCGTGATGCGAAGCCTATTGCATTCCCCAAAGGTTCTTGAACCGCGGGCCTGTCTGCATGAGATTTGGCGGACCACATTTTTTCATGCGATGCAATTCTGTTCATTCGTCATTGGTGCCTACAAGCAAGCATGGCATTCGTCATGTTTTTCAAATAGCCTTCCGTTCCAATCAGGATCCTGACTGATTTCAAATTTAAGTGTAATCGCATAATTTGGCATGTTTTCTGTCTGCTGGCGGCATATCATGAGGTCCGGAGCGCCAGGAAACAGTATGGGGCGCGTGCGTATGTGCATGTTTTTCTCTTGCGCCAAGGGCGTGTGATGGAGCGTGATAATGAAGCGGTTGTATGGATGGGTGGTGGGGCTGATCTGGGTTTGTGGGGTGGCTTCGCTTTGCCACCCTACGACAGGCACACGTGCCATTGGGTGATGGGCGTTCTGATTCTGGTACAAGGGCGTCAATCGAGTGTGAGCGGAAATATCAGCAATGAAAAAACATAAAATACATGCGGATGCCAGTGATCTAAATTATTTATATTGGGTAATGTTTGTGTTTTATGTTACCTCTGGCATATTCTCGATGGGGTGGTTTGGTGATTACTACTTTGAGGGGGGAGGAAAATCGGACGCTGCAATGTTTTTCCTGTCAGCAGGCGTTCTTCTGCTGGGATGTGCTGACCTGTGGGGATCGCAGTCGGCGAGAAAGCTGGTGCGTTGGAGTGTCTTTGCAATCAATGTGGTGTTTTTTGTTTTGATGTTTGTCTCGTTTGGTTCAGTGGAAATTCCTTGCCTGTATTTTTTATTTCTGCTGATTTTGGCAGCAAAATGCTGCTTGCGTTGATTTTCAGAAGGTTGCAGGGTTGAATGGTTTTCGCGCTACGCGCGAAAACGGTGTTTGACCGGTGCAATTCGCTGCGCTCATTGTTCGCTTCGCCACCCT
>DBTS01000045.1 GCA_002307175.1 Rhodocyclaceae bacterium UBA1310 | reverse complement strand
CATTCGATGCTGACCAGCCTGCGCGCATCCTGAGCCTAAGAAGCTGTTCACGATCTGTAGCGAGAAGGCGTCAGTGGGCTGAAGAGCAGCACAGAAACCGGAGTTTATTCGTATAAATGAGGATTTCGAGCAGCCGCTGTGCCAAATGAGGAGGCCCAATCACGCCTTCGCAGTAAGATCATGAACAGCTTCTCAGACAATGAGCATTCCGTCTGCCCGGCGGATGCCATGCAGTGCAATCCCGTAGGCGTCGAAGTGGCCGGCTTCAAGCCTGCCTTCCAGGGTGTAGTCGTGCGTCTCGTGGTGATGGCCATGGAAGATGCTTTTCACCTGCATGGCGCGCGCCAGATCATCAATTACATGAAAACCATGCTTATGGCATGAAGGGGCCTCGTGGGTGATGAGGATGTCGGCGCGCAACTGTGCCAGCGTGCCCACGTCGCAGGCGAAGATCGAGCTGTAGTGCCTGCGTGGCAGGCCGTTGCGCCAGCGGCAGCCCTCGCCGGTACGGCGCAGATACTCTTCAGGGGTCCTGAAGGCAGGCTCTGCGGGCGGCATCCAGATCTGCTGGCGGAACACGCCGCCCAGGCCGGCAATGCGTACCCCGGCGATCTCCACCACTCTGCCGTGCAGGTTACGGTCGCCCAGGGCCGAGTTGAAGAGTCTGTCGAAGCCCGCATCCGAATCCGTGTCGTGGTTGCCGTGGATGAACCACACCTCGGTATCCGGCAAAAGCTTCGCCAGTTCTAGTTCGAGCGGTTCGGTGGGCGCGAGGTCTCCGGTGAAGATCAGCGCGCGCGGTTGCCATGCCTCCACGGCCCAGGCCAGATGATCAAAACGCCCGTGCGTATCCCCACAGATCAGGATGTGTTCGAGCGGGTTGCTCATGTGTGATTCTGGCAAACCAAACCTCAGGCAGAAAGCGGGTCGAGGGGCGAAGTTTGCCTGTTTCCGGCCATCTGCGAAAGCCCTTGTCTGCGCACCTAAACGCGAGTTTGCCGCATCGGGTTCTGTGATCGGTTCCGCAATTGTGAGTTTTGTTTAAATTTGTTTACAGTGAGATTTAAATTCTATTGTCCTAAATAATGTCTATAAAATGACTTTCGATTATCTGTATTAAATATATGCAGAGCGGCGGTGTGATTGTGTTGTCTTTGTGAGTATTAATAAATGTTAATTTTATTAAATAAGTGGCTATTTTAAGATAAGTACATCTGGTTGCGACTAAATCATCAGGGCGGTTCAGCGAACCGCAGTTCCGGTTATGGCTTGTGTGGTGATGTAAATAAAAGATAAATTCTATTTTTATCAGATACTTCTATCCGCTCTTCGTGCGTTAAAAATGACCACTCATCTGATGCGATAAATCTTTAAAAGAATTGGCGTAGCTTAACTCTAAAGATATATACCTTACGCATGCCTCGATAGGGTTGGCTGTGTGGCGATGGGGTATGCCTTTGGCCATTGACGAAATCAGGAATAAAAGATGAATAAACAGCTTATGAGCGTTGCGTGGCAAAGAAACACCAGAGTTTTGGCTAAAGGTTTTACGTTGGTCGAACTCATGATCGTGGTGGCCATTATTGCTATTCTGGCGGCCATTGCGATTCCTCTGTATTCCGACTACGTCCTGCGTGGCAAGCTCGTTGATGGCATGAACGGGCTGACTTTTGTGCGCACCAAGATGGAACAGTTCTATCAGGACAACCGCACTTACGCTACCACCGGGACCTATACGAGCCCCTGTCTGGATGCAGCCAATCAGACCTGGGGGACGTTCTCGCTTTCGTGCCCGACTTCTACTCTGACTGCTTCGACGTATACCCTCACTGTTACAGGCAGCGGGATGACCGCTGATTTCGTCTATACCATCGATCAATCCAATACCAAGGCCACCACCAAGACGCCGGCCAAGTGGGGAAGTGTTGTCTCCAGCACCTGCTGGATCACGCGCAAGGGCGGAGGGTGCAATTGATGCGCACACGTTTCCGCTCCGGTTTCTCGGTCATCGAACTGGTGATCGTGCTGGCAATCGTGGCGATTCTCGCGATGCTCGTGGTACCGAGCATGAAGACCTGGATTGCCAACTCCAAGGTACGCACAATTGCCGAATCTCTGCAGAACGATCTGCGCACGGCACAGAGCGAGGCCCTCAAACGCAGTCGCCAGGTGGTGTTCGTGATGACGACGAGTACCACCCAGCTAACTGGGAATGTCTCGCTTGCTGCTGCTTCAACGAGTGGCAGCAACTGGTACGCAGACGTTCTCCCGGTGACGTCGGGAAATGATGACGCAGCCAAGGTGTTTCTCGTCAACACGATTGGCTCGCAGTACAGCGCAACGGTGGCCACCAAGAATTCCGGCTCGGCAACAGCTGTGCTGTGTTTCAGCTCCGAAGGGCGCCTGGCGAGCAACAGCAGTACCGGCCTGAGTTTTTCCTGCACGGTGCCAAGCGGCACCAGTCTGATGACTTTCGATCTGAGCCTTTCTGGTGCGGATCGGCCCCTGCGTGTCGAAGTGCAGCAGGGCGGGCGGGTCAGGGTCTGTGATCCGGCCAAGGTACTCTCAAGTACGGTTCCGGATGGGTGTACATCATGATGAAAAGAAAGCAACGAACCGGCGGGTTCATGCTTGTCGAAGTGCTGGTCTCGGTTGTGCTGTTTTCCATCGGAGTGCTGGGCCTGCTGGCTTTGCATGCCCATGGTTCGCAAACCTCCAGTGATTCGGATGATCGGATGCGCGCCGCCGTACTGGCTTCAAAGATCGCCTCAGACATGTGGGCAGAAAACTCCACCACCGCGACACCCAGCACCTATTCGGCGTGGCAGACCGCTGTCGCCGATACCGCCAACGGCGGCTTGCCGAGCGGTGCAGGTGTTGTAGCACCAGGCTCTCCGGCAACCATCACGATTACCTGGAGCGCACCGTGGCGGAGTGGGACGGGCGTGCAGAAAAGCCAGTACGTGACGAAGGTCCAGATTCCATGAGTCCAAAAACAATGTGGAGAGCTCTCCAGCGCGGTGTCACCCTCATCGAACTCATGGTGGGGATGGTGATCGGCATGATGCTGATGGTGGTGATTGCATCGGTGATGGCAACCTCTGAAGGCAGCAAGCGCACTCAGACCGGAGTGAATGATACCAATCAGGCCGGCAACTACGCAGCCTACATGCTGGACATCTGGATTCGTGGCGCCG
Organism: Rhodocyclaceae bacterium UBA1310; assembly: GCA_002307175.1. GTDB lineage: Bacteria > Pseudomonadota > Gammaproteobacteria > Burkholderiales > Rhodocyclaceae > Uliginosibacterium. The sequence continues at coordinate 21,707 of DBTS01000045.1, read as the reverse complement.
GCTCGGGCTTCGGGCAAACGGCTGCGCGTTCCTATGGCTGCCCCCTGTCTGCAACGAAAGCGGCCGTCACGATATTGCCACGTACGGCCACTTTGCCGGCTCCGTTTGCCAGCCTCAGCACTACCTTGCGGCTTGCCCCCGTGGTGATCGTGCCCGGTGGTACCACCCCCAATGTGAGCGGAAAAACCTCTGATGCGCTGCTCATCATGGAAGGTGCTGCAGGTGGCGCCGAAAGCTATTCGGTGCTGACCACGGCACCCACGGCAGACACGCTCGCCATGAAGAACACCTTCGGCTATTCCGGCAACGATCTGGTGCTGCTCGTGGATCAGCTCACCAGCGCCAGCAAGACTGCCACTTGCGTAGTCGATCAGGTTACCTCCGGTTTCAGCGGTGGATCGACTACGAGCCTGCCACTTTCTGGCACCTACCACACAGGCGGCACAACGCTGACTTCGATGACCAGCTCGACCGTGGTGGCTGATATCGGCAATGTGACCAATGATAACGCGCCGAAGTTCATGGCGATCGGTGTGGGCGACAACAACGTGCTGTACGCCTATGACCTGCTTCAGACCAGTGATTCTCCTCTGACGGCAGTAGCAGACGGTGTATTTGAAATGCATGCCCTGTACGGCGTGGATACCGATGCCGACGAGAAGATCAACTACTGGGTCAGCCCGTCTTCCACGGGTACATATTCCTATTCCGCGCTGACTGACGGCTCTTCGACTGCCGCCGGGCTGTTGCAGAACATCAAGGCCATCCGACTCGGGTTGATCCTGCGCTCACCGCTCAAGGAGAAGCTTGATGACAACAGCAAGCCGACAACAGGGACGCCGGATTCCATGACTTTCTTCAGCGACGTGACCTGTGCCTCGACCGACACCTGCACGGTGACGCGCACCTTCACGTCAGCGGAGAAACAGTTCCGCTACCGCAAAATCGAAATCTCGATTCCCCTGCGCAACAACGTGGTGCTCTGATCATGAAAGCAAACCGACCCATCCGCTCCGTCCTGCTCTTGCGGCGCAAACGCCAGGCAGGGATCGTGATCATCATGACCCTGATCGCGCTGGTGATCCTCCTGATTACAGGGGTGGCGCTGATCCGCTCGGTGGATTCCACATTGAACATCGCGGGCAACATCTCCTTCAAGCGCGATCTCGTCAACCAGGCTGATCTAGGCATTGCCGCCGCCATGACATCGATGACGAGCACCTCAGGCACGCTGTATTCCGATGACGTGCGTGCGGCAGACCTGTATACGGCGAATTATTCTTCGACAAAGCTGGATTCAAACAATCAGGGGATTCCACTGGTGCTGATCAATAGCAGCAAATTTGAGTCCACGATGAATAAGTCGCTGGATATTACCCCGACGGATACCGCCTCGAATTCGATGCAGGTCACGATCCGCTATGTGATTGATCGGCAGTGTTCAACCAGCGGCAGCTTTACCACCATAAAGTACACCAGTTGTGCGTATGTGCCTTCGGGGGGCTTGAGTGGGGATTCCACCCAGGATGCCTTTGACAACAACGCAGGTACCAGTGATCGCGCTATCTACCGGATCTCCGTAAAGGTAACGGGGCCGCACAACACCGAGACTTATGCACAGACCACCATCACGCGATGAGCATTCCACGGCTTACGCAGCAGACGATTGGCGAGGCAAAACAATGAAGATACTGCAGAAACTGATTTTCCCTCTGGGCCTGAGTGCCCTGCTGGGTGCCGCGATGCCAGCTCAGGCCACGATTGATCTGGCGGATTCACCGCTGTTTTCCTCTCTTTCCGTGCCCGGAAATCTGGCGCTGGTGCTATCGGTGGAATATCCGACGGCGCTGAGTCCGTCCTATCCAAGTACTACTGCATACACTCCCTCGACGGAGTTTTTGGGCTACTTTGATCCGAACAAGTGCTACCTGTACGTCTATAATTCGACCACTGAAGCGCTGAGTTACTTTAAGCCGTACGGGGCAGCGAGCACGCATGCGTGTTCCAGCTCTGCATCAGTGCCCCTGTGGAGCGGGAACTATCTGAACTGGGCTTCCATGTCGACCATGGACACCTTCCGCTGGGTACTGACCGGCGGAACGCGCATGACTGACGATGTCGGCTCGACAATCCTGGAAAAGACCAACAACTCTGGACAGGGAAGTCACTCCTCGGAAACGCCGGATAAAACGCTGGCTAGTGCGTATGTTGCGGGAGCTACTCCATTTAACTGGAGTTCGGTAGCTTCGCGCGACTGGAATGGTGGTATTGCGATGTGGGTCACTAGCACAGGTGATCTGAGTTCGACCTCACTCAAGCAGTCATCGGGGACGGTCACTGGCGGCACCGTTTATACCGGTCAGAATTCGTATGCCACAGCATCAAGTTCAAAGGCGAGCGCATCTTCAATATACAAATTGTATATCCGCGTACTGGTCTGCGATACAACCGCTGGCGTGGAAACCAACTGCACCCAATACAGCACGACAAATTACAAACCTGAAGGGCTGATCCAGAAATATTCGTCAAAGTTGCGTTTTGCCGCATTCGGTTATCTCAACGACTGGTCGACGACCAAGGATGGGGGGGTGCTGCGCGCGAAGATGAAATTTGTCGGCCCCACCGAGCCAGTACCGACTTCGACAGATGTACTGACCAATTCTGCTGCCGAATGGAGTGCGACGACTGGCCAGTTCGTGCAGAACCCTGATGCTTCGGATGCTAGCGCGACAACGAGCGCCACGGGTGTTTCCATCGTCAATAGTGGGGTGATCAACTACCTCAACAAGTTTGGCAAGATCGTCACCGACACCGGGTACAAGAAGTATGACCCAACCAGCGAGCTCTACTACGCTGCCACGCGTTATTTCCGCAACAAGGGGAATGTGGCACGCTACAGCTCGCTGACGCAGGATATTGATAGCACCAATAATGCCAAGGAAATGCTGGATGGCTTTCCTGTGATCACGACCTGGGATGATCCGATCAAGTATTACTGCCAGAAGAATTTCATTCTGGGGATTGGTGACGTCAATACCAATTATGACGGCGATACGCCGGGATCACTGAAGACATCTGGCGGCACGATTCCGACCGACGATGATATTCCGTCCGGAGCCGCGACGACTCTGGTAGGCACCAGAGAAGGCATCAGTGGTCTGGCAACGAAAGCCATTTCCAACGGCACTTACAATATCGCGGGGCTGGCTTATTACATGCATACCAACGATATCCGTTCGGATCTGACGGATAGCCAGACAGTTAGCACGTATTGGCTCGACGTCATGGAGTACCAGACCTATACATCGAAGAATCAGTACTGGCTTGCGACAAAGTATGGTGGCTTTGATACTTCGAAGGTCACGAATACAGGCGATGCCGCTTACTCAAGCACTGCTACCCTGCCGGATAAAGCATGGTGGACCAGCAGTGATTACGTTGGCACAAACGGAGCACAGACGGATAAACGCCCGGACAATTACTATACCGCGAACAAGGCCGATACCATGAAGAGCGGTTTGACCTCGGCGTTCTCGCAGATCGTGTCTCAGGTAAATTCGGCTACCTCGACTGCACTGGCGTCGCCAACGCCTACGCAGAATCTGGTTGGCAATTACAACTATGTTGCCAATTATGATCCGTCAAGCTGGAGCAGTTACGTTCAGGCAAAGCCTGTTACATATGACGCCAGTGGGACTCCAACGTATGGGGCTGCCGTATGGGACGCGCGTACGCAGCTCGAGACGATGACACCTACCTCACGCATCATCGTCACTTGTTGCACATCGGCCGGCGCTGCCTTGCCGTTTGAAAGCACGTCGCTGGCGTCTGCGTCCCTGTCGAGCCGTACCTATTACGCATCTTTTTCAAATGTGAGTGGCGTGGCATCGGCTTCACAGTCAGCCACCAACTATGTGAGCTATCTGCGCGGCGATCACACCAAGGAAGTGGCAAACGGAGGGGCTTACCGTGATCGTACTTACACAGTGTCGGGTACCTCTACGGGTTTCCGCCTGGGGGATATTGTCGATGCCAGCCTGACGGTGCTTGGCGTGCCGAGTGCTGGTTATGCTGATGAATACAACCCTGGTTATGGCACTTTCAAGACCAAGTACGCCTCACGCAAGACAGTCGTGTATGCGGGCGCCAACGATGGCATGCTGCATGCGTTTGATGGCACAACAACATCTGCCGGCGGTCTCGAGCTTTTTGCCTACATCCCGAGTTTCATGTACGGCGATTCGAGTACCGCAGCTACTTCCGGCCTGGCCTCGTTGGGGGTGTCTTCTTTCTCGCACCATTATTTTGTGAATGCCACGCCGATTACCCGTGACGTGGATTTCTACAAGACATCCAGCCCCACGGCGACTACCAATGATTGGCGCACCCTGCTGGTGGGTGGCCTCGGCAAGGGCGGAAAGGGCTATTACGCCATTGATGTGACCGACCCGACCAGCTGGACGACCGAAACAACGACGGCCAGCAAGGTGCTGTGGGAATTCACCGCGACCCATATGGGCTATAGCTATGGTGATCCGCTGATCGTCAAGACGGCCAAGTATGGCTGGGTGGTGGTGCTCACCTCGGGGTACAACAACGATGATGGCAAGGGCTATTTCTTCTTTGTCAATCCGCGTACCGGGGCGCTGCTGGAAACTGTCGCTACCACGGAAGGCAGCACGAGTTCGCCTTTGAATCTGGCACACATTACGGCGTTCATCCCGAGCAGTGCCAACTTCGTGGCTGATGCCATCTATGGTGCCGATCTGCAGGGCAATGTATGGCGTCTGGATGTGACGGGAACAACCGGCAGCTATGCCGCACCGACCAAGATTGCACAGCTCAAGAATAGTTCCAACACGCTGCAGCCGGTCACGACCCGCCCGTTGGTGGAAGCTGATTCGGATTCCGCTGCGCGTTATGTGATGATCGGTACCGGGCGCCTGCTTGCGGATAGTGATATCTCCAGCAGCGACCAACAGACTTTCTATGAGGTTCGCGATGGCACAGGTGCTGCTGGTGGTTTCTATACCTCCACCACCTTGCCGGATGGCTTCTCTTTCCCGATTACGCGATCAAATCTGACGCAGACCACCAATCTGTTGTCCGCGATCAGTGCCACCACATCCACAGAGATGGGTTACTACTATGATTTGCCGGTGGATTCTGCCACGAGTATTGCCTCACGTATCGTAGTACAGCCAACGTATGATGATGGTATCATTGCGTTTGCAACGACGCTACCTACCAGTACCGCTTGCGATGCATCCGGCTCCAGTACTATCTATGCACTTAGTATGACGACGGGGGAAAGCGTGCTGACCAGCAACGGAACGCAGGTGGCCAGTATTGCGAGCGCAAATTCGGTGCGTAACCTGAGTTTCTACAGTGTTAACGGCACCACCAGATTGCTTGCCGGAAAAACCACTGGGGGTGTGGACCAGGTGACAGGTAATTTCACCAGCTCTGGTACGCTAAAGCGTTTGAATTGGCGTGTTGTACCGGTGATTGAGTGAGCGATACGCAGGGTGTTGCAGCACAGACGGGGCGTGCAGGCTTTCTATGGGTGGCTGTTGCCGTCTCGCTTGCAGTGCATGCCCTGCTGGGCTGGGGCCTGATCACCGGAGACAAGGGGAATCTCAACCCTGCCGGTGCTCAGCCTCGCCCTGTCAGTTTGTCAGCAAGCCTGGCGGCTGTGCCGGCCGGGCGACACGAAGTGATTCCACCAGAGCCGGAAGTGCCTGCACCGGAGGCCGCTACTGCTCCGGCTCTTGTTGCCGCACCCCCAACGGCAGTCCGTGATGCAAGCCCTTCACAGGGGCTTGATCCTTCAGCAGACGAGATTCAGGCCAAGCCGCAGACGGAGGGCCCCGAAGACAAGTTGCCTGCCAAGGACCCTTATGGCGACTATCTGCCTGCCAGTACGCTGGATATCATCCCGATGCCGATCACCCGGCCGGATTCAAAATATCTCGAAGGCATGGCCTTGAATGAATCGCCTGTCGCGGTGAAGGTGTATGTGGATGCTACTGGCAGGGTGCAGAATGTTGTGGTTCGCGTCCCGGAGAGTGAGCAAGAAGCAGCCAGACCGCTCAGAACCATGTTTGAAGAGACACGTTTCATCCCTGGCAGGAAAGATCGCAAGGCAGTGCCTTCCGTGATGGATGTACAGATCAACATCAGCGATGTGCTTGGCGTGCGGCATTTCAACTAGAGTGCCGTACTGCTTTATGCTGTGATGGCTGAAACTCTGGCGGAGTGATTGATATTGCCCAGGCTGTTCTGCACGGCCTGCTGCTGGGCTTTTTGTCACGAAGACGGTGGTGCGGCGCCCGCCCTCGCGGGGGCGAAGGCGGGCCGCCGTGGGGGGCTGTGCTCAGATCGGGGAGATCGGAGAAGGGAACTTCACGAAAACGGAGTCCGGGCAATCCAGCGGAGTGGCCTTGCCGGAGTTGATTTCTGTGGTGACGCTAGCCGCTTTGGGCGGCCGGAGGTTGGTGCCGGCGCCCAGGGTGAACTGCACATCATGGTAAGGCTTGGCCTCAAATTTCGGCGTGCTGTCGAAATACACATTGTTTAGTGTGATCGCCAGCGGATTGGTGATGCCATCTCCCGAAAAGCCGCTGAAAACGACAGTTCCGCCATTCTGTTCCGTGCTATAGACGCCTTTCACGCGGATATCCTGCAAGGTGATACCGTGGAAATTCGGGTACAGGCTCTTGCTCTTCGAGTCGCCGTAGTAGGGATCAAAAACTAGTGGCTGAGCCACGCGGCGCATGCACACATTGCGATACAGCACATTGCGTACTTCGCCACCACGGGAGGTATCACTCTTGATTCGGATCCCCAGACCATGGGTGGAATCCTGGCCGTCGATGACCAGATCCCAGACCTTGGTGGCAAACAGGCCGGTATCGGTTTCACTGCCGATGGACATGCCGTGACCGTAATAGAGGTGGTTATGCGCATACATCTGGTTCAGCGAGAGTGCCTGGCTGACAGGGTTGGCGCCAGCCTTGACGGCGACATGATCATCCCCTGTACTGATGAAGGAGTAGGCAACTGTCACATTGCGTGAATTGGAGGGGTCGATACCGTCCGTATTCTTCGCGTTTTCCGGCTGGAAGCAGGTGCTGATCTTCATCTTGCCCGCCTCGGGCATGCTGCCCGCCGGGCAGTTGTAGCCGGGAACGGAGTAGGCAAGGGACGGGGTGATGAGCTTTACGTCCCAGGCCACGAAGTCGTCTGCCGCATTGGTGCCGACGTGGAACTTAGGGCTGTTGGTCAGGGTGATGTGATACAGCGTGAAATGGTTGCCACCCGTCACCTGCAGCATGCGCGGGTTGTTCTGTTGCAAAGCGGGTTTGGCCTTGCTCTGGATCGACAGATCCCACCACGTGGCCTTGTTGGCATATGGGCCGGAAGTCAGCACTGCGCCACCGCGCCCATCGATCACCCCGCCACCGACAATCCCGCTACCCACGGTGTTGATGGCGGTGATCCAGGGCTGACAGCCATTTTTGTGTTTGGCGTCCACCGTGCCGCAGTAGCCGGCATCTGCGCCGCCCACATCGTCGTAATCGCGCGGGCTGCGCGAGGCAAATAGCGTTACACCCTTATCCACCCACAAGGTGACACCGGATTTGATCGAGATTGGGCCGCTGAGGAAAGCGTTATTGCCGTTGGCGGCAACGAGCTTCACAGCCGAGCCTGCCGGACAGGCGCTGATGGCGATTTCCAGGCGCACACCATCGGGGTTTGAGTTGGCAGGGTTGGCATCCACGGCATCCGGCAGGCGCCCTCCGGTCTGCTGCAACTCGGCGGGCAGTGTGACGCAGACCTGCGTTGGCAGCCTGGGCTCGGCGGGGAGCTGCGCATCCAGTTCGGGAATGCGCGTGTAGCCATCGGCAGAGCGGGTAAGCTGGGCCTGTGCGCCCAGGCTGAGCAGCGCTGACGCCAACAGCACCAAGCGGGATGGCGAGAAGTGGATGTACATGTGGATCTCCTGCTGTCGTGCAAATTCGTGGGGATATATGAAGGCTGGGCCATCTGGCCGGAGGTGTGCGGAAAAAGGTAGGCAGTTGCTGGTCGTGCAATGCACGCTGGCGAGCCTGCCGGGCATTTTACGCGGTGGTTCCTTTGGTCGGCGGTGTAGTGGATTACCCTAATTGCCAAGCCTGAATAATAAAGCGCGTAAGTCCACTGCGGATCGGCGGAAACAAAAGTTTGATTCTTTTCTTCTGATATTCCGATAAGCCAGCTCAATTCAGGGAAGAACGGAAGGTTGGGGGCAGAGGATGGGCGAGCGCTGGAGTGCCAAAGCAAAAGCGCAGGGAATGTCGGGAACCGCTGCCAGCCCAGAGGTTCAGGGCGAAAATGATTGGGAAAAAAAAGCCCCGCGGGTGCGGGGCTGAAGTAATGCCTTGCTGTCATTCGCTCAAAAAACTCAGTACTCAAATGCCCCCAGGTCAGGGGCAGAACCGCTGTAGGTTAGGCCCACATCGCCGCCTTTGTCGATGAGATCTGAACTGCTCACCAGATGCAGGCTCTTGACGACCGGCAGGCTGCCATCAGACTGGCGTGCGGCATCCCAGCCCGAGGTGGAGACTGACTGGAAGTCGGCGTCCGATACGGTGACACTCAGATCCCATGAGTTATACCGCATGTTGGCGCCAGAAGTGTTCGAAAGCGTGGTGCCCTTGTAGGCAATATTGTTTCGCAGCGTCCCAAGGCTCACTGCTGCTCCACTGGAGTCGATGCCCAGCATGTTGAAATCGACACTATTGGAGTAGCTGGTGTTGTTGAAATAATCATTGGCAACTGGATGGTGGTTCGCATAGAAGCCGGCCGCCTTGTTGAGGAAGGCTACCGAAGTGTGGATCACGTGCTTCACGGCATTCGCATCATAGACGCCGCCGTAGCCACCAAGCTTGAAGCCGTTACCATTGCCGGCGGCAACCGCTGTGCTGGTGCCGGGCAGGTAGCCCTGATGCCAGGCCCAGGAGTTCTCGATGGTAACGCTGGAGTAGGCGTTGATCAGATCGAAGCCATCGTCCGAATTGTTCCAGGCACGGCAGCCACGGAACACATTGCCCGGATAGCCGGCCTTGATGTGTGCACCGAAGCCGTCGGCGCTTTGGCCGGCACCATTGGAGGTCTTCGGATCGTAATTGTCGTGCGAATCGGTATTTTCGATCAGGTTGTGGCCGCCATTGGCGAGGAACACGCCGGCACCCTGAATGTCATGTACGTTGAGTTGCTGGATGGTGTTGTAGCTGCCATTGATCCACACCCCCCACGATTCGTGGTTGAGGTAGTTGCCCTGCAGCACCCCCTTGACTTCCAGCCCCTTGAGCCACACCCATGAAGCCGTGATGTTGAAGCCCTTGATGCGGCAGTCATCTGTCATCTTGCTGAAGTCGAACACCGGTGTTTCGCCTGGATACGCGTAATATCGTATCGGGCTTGAAGTAGTGCCGCTCTTGTTGAGCAAGATGGCATTGACCGTATCGGTTTGCGAGGCGCAGGTGTTGACGCCCTTTGTGATGGAGTAGGTTCCGCCACGGATGTAGACGGTGTCGCCGGCAGTCACCTTGGTCTGGGCGTAGGTGAGTGATTTCCAGGGGCTTGCCAGGGTGCCCGCAGCTGAATCGCTGCCCGTGCTGGCAATATAATAAGTACTGGCCGAGGCTGCTGCGGATGCGGTAACTGCAAGGCAGGCCAGTACGAGTTTCCGTAGATGGGGATGCAGATGATTACGTGTATGGGTCTTTTGCATTTTCGGTCTCCAAACAGATTGATTGGTCGGCCTATTTAAGGCTCGCCAGAGGCTACTAGTGCTGAGAAGCTGTACATGGTCTTACTGCGAAAGCGTGATCGGGCCTCCTTATATGGCTTCATAGGCTACTCGAAATCCTTATTTATACGAATAAACTCTGGTTTTTGTGCTGATCTTCAGTCCGCTTACGCCCTCCCGCTACAGATCGTGAACAGCTTCTGAGGTGCTGCAGTCATGAAGATGTCTTATTTCACAGGCGCCGAAGGATTGCAAGGTGGTAATTCTCGAAGCCATCATATTTCAGCCCGGCGTGCGAAAATCCGCCGTGAGCGTTGTCTTCATGTATATAAAGAATCCTCTCTTGGGCGAGGCTTTCGATGTGGCATCAGTGGGTACTGTGTGGTTGTGATGGAAAGTGTGTAATCAGCCTCGCAAGCGCGGCAGCTTTGGCGCTGTGCGAGGTAGTGCCCATCGCTGTCTGCCGCGGCGAAATCCAGACACAGGTTGTTTTAAGCGTCATCCACTCTGGGCTGCTGCAGAAGGATATTGTAGTGGCTTTCCATCTTGCGGCGTGTGGAAAATACGTTGGTATTCTGGTCTCGATCGCTTCCCCTGCATCTGAATCGAACAATATAAGAATATTATATATGCCTATGGTATTTATATTGGGGGCGATATTGTCATGTTTGAAAACTGGTTAATATGCATAATTTATATATGATTATTTAAAAATCAAGAAATTCATGCCCTGAAACCGGGATTCAACGTGCGCAGGCATCGGGAAAGAGCAGAGGGTTACAAGTACTTTCTGGTACAAGGACGCACTGTTTGTTTGCATGTCTTTTTTGTGAGGAAAATCAAGACAGTGCTTCACCATAAATCCGGACTATGGTCGAGTTGATCCGCCTAATCTGCGGGTAGATTTTTCTCTTCCTCTGCCGTGTTTTTATATCCGTGCCATAAGCTGCGTGATAGGATGCGCACTCCTGCAAGTCATCACAAGGCGTTCAATCGAAAACGCCGTTCCCCTCTAACGAAGATTCTCCCTGCCCGGTGCATCTGCCGGCTGTAGTGGAGGGGTTTATCCGACGCATTCTTTGTCAGGCGCCCGTTCGAGTATCTGTAGTTGTTTGTGTGCGGGCTTTGCATTCTGGATCGAAGGAGACGTGAAAGATGATGGAAGAAGAATTTCCGGGGCGCCGCAAGGCTATTGTGGTCAACTGCTGCAAGGCGCTGGCCAGCCTGTTTCTGTGCTGGTTGCTGCCAGGGCAGGAAGTCTCCGCCAGTACGGGCGATATCTGCTCCGAAGAGCGCAGCGTTCCCGCTTTTGAAGCGATTCAGGTCAAAGGCTCGATGTCGGTGCGCTTCACTGTGGCGCCACATCGCTCCGTGCGCGTGATTGGGCCGGCAGCGGCAATATCGCAGGTGCGTACTGCCGTGGAAAACGGCATGCTGATCATTGATACTGAAGCCTCCCTGCGTCCGTCTGGCCCTATCCGTATTGAAGCCACCGGCCCGAGTCTGGATTCCATCGCGCTTGCCGGCTCTGGCGATGTAAAGGTCAATGGGCTTGCCGGAAAATCCGTGCAGCTTGATATCGCTGGCTCTGGCAACATCGTTGCGCATGGCGCAGTTGAGCACAGCCGGATTCATGTTGCTGGCTCCGGTAATGTTGATGGATCTGTGCTCAAGGCGTCCGAGATCGAAGTGCAACTCTCCGGCTCTGGGGATATCCGCGCCTATGCCTCGCACAGCGCCCGTGTCGCCATGACCGGGTCTGGCAACATCGTGATTGCCGGCAATCCTGCGCAGCGCGATGTGAACCGTGTTGGCAGTGGCTCGGTAAAGTTCAATTGAGTACTGCGGGGTAATAAAAAGCCCCGCGCCGTGGCCGGTGCGAGGCTTTTGTCACATATAGGGGCAGCGGTTGCAGCATCAAGGATTTGCGATGGCGCGGGCCTGCCGGGCCAGCAGCTTCCAGTGGCCGTGCTGCTTCTGCCAGATCTGCAGGATACCCAGCTTTACCGTGCCGGCTTCCTTGCCCTTATCGGCGGTTTCGGCAAACAGGGTATGGCGCACGATGGCCACATCGCCTACCACGCGCACGGTCTGATCGCTGATGGTGATGCTCACAAAGTTCGAAACGCCATTGAGCAGATCATCAATAAAGCTTTGCTGCGTATCAAGCTTGCCGCCAGAATGGCCATAGCTCAGATCCTTGGCCACAATCGCTTCCAGCCCGGCACGTTCCGGGTCCACCATCAGCACGCGTAGTTTCTCAGCCGCTTTTGTCACGGCAGCAGTTTCATCCGCAGCTTGAGCAGCAGGCATCAGGCTTGCAAGTGACAGGAATGATACAAGGCACAGCAGTCTCTTCCACATGGTGATTCTCCTTTTTCCGGGTTTCAGAGCCTGGGATACATGCGGCAAACCGCCTGCATTCTGACCTGCTTCCCAGGTTGCCCCCAGCATAGAGCAGAAAAAATGCCTAAGGCATTGGTGAAAGTATTGACTGTCATTGGGTATGAAATGCTTGTATATTAGCTGAGCCAAAGATTGGCGTTTCAACCGGCTTTAGTCTGGATATATGGCGAGACGCATCATTTTCTGGTTTATCCGACTTGAGTGTGGGTCTGAGGCGGGAGGCACAATTTTTTCCTGGGCATTTTCTCCGAGGCGCACTCACTCTCAGGACGAAGCATCTTTGTGCATGCCGCGCAGGCTACTCGGGCAAGCGTTTCATCGAGAGATCATTCTTCATGCGGCGCAATTGCGCTGTGCTCCATTGTTCCTGCTTCGCAGCGCCCTACGAAAAACTGCGTGCTATGTCGATAGAGTAAGGGGGCGCGCGGAGAATTTCGCCGTGCGGAAGCTTGCCAATGGCGTAGGTTGGGAAAGCCGCAGGCGTCTCCCAACACCTTTTCACCACTCAGCGGCACGTCGTTCATGCCGGCCCGACTAAAGCGCCTTGCTCTTGCGCAGGGTGCTGCTCAGCCGGAACAAACGCCTAACCTTCCTTGAAGAAGGAGAGGCCGATTGACACATTCATTCGTCTGGGTGGCGGCATGAAGGGCGCCGCTGCCTGTGCTGCCTTGAGCGCGCTCGAATCGAGTAGCGGCGAGCCACTGCTGGTCTGCACACTCAGGCTGTCGGGCTGAATCTCGCCAGATTCTGTCAGTGTGAAGCGGATGCGGGTTGTGCCTACCTGCCCCTGATCCCTGGCGCTTGCCGGGTAGGCCAGATGGCTCTGGATGTTCTTCGTGAGCGCCGTCAGATACCGCTTCATCAGCATCTCTTCGGTTTCACGTGCTGCAATATGCTGTTCAAGCGCAGTCTGGTTGTCCTGGCTTGCTGTTAGCGGCGGGGGCGGGGTTTTCTGTTCCTCCTGCCGTGGCTGCTCTGGCGTCGGGGGGATCGGCATATCGGTTGGCAGGCTGCGTGCAATGATTTCAGCTTTGGCGGGGGTAGGGTGGGGGGCCGGGGTTTTTTCCGGTTTAGGCGCCTCGGGGGTTTTCTGAACCAGATGCTCCACCTGGTGCTGGCTTTCCAGGCCAGAGAGGTCCAGCACCAGTTGCCGGCTTTCCGGGCGAGCATGCGGTACCAGCAAAGAATACAGCCAGGGCGCAGCGAGCCCGGCGTGAAGTGCCAGGGAGATCGTCAGGCATAGCCACAGTTGGGGCGGGTGGGCAGTGGCGGTAGAAGGGGGGAGGGGCTTTTGCATGATGATGCCTCGCTTAGTGGCCTGTTGGCTTGGTAGTTCAGGCGCTGCCTGTTTCGGTCTGAATGGCTACCTTTGCAAAGCCGAGCTGCTTGAGCAGGTCTGCCACATCCACGAAGCGCTGCAGCGGCAGGCTTTTGTCCGCCCGCACCATGAGGGGCGTGCTGCGTTCCAGCGGTGCGAGGCGTGATTTCAGGTCCTGTTCATCAAGCTGAGTGCCATCCAGAAATATTTTCCCGGTAGCATTGATCTCGATGACACGCGTGCGCATGGTGGTCTGTGGATCATGGCTGGCATGCGGCAGATTGATCGGAATGCGGCCACTCGCAATGAATGTCGAAGTGGTCAGCACGATAGTCAGCAGCACCAGCATGATGTCGATGAAAGGCACCATGTTGATGCTTGGCTTCTCGGCGATCATGCTGTCTCCTGCCCGGCGCTGTTGGTCGTGGTGTTGCGGGCAATCTTCCAGCGCAGCTCCAGCACGTCTGCGCGGCGGGCCAGCGCATGATGCACGGCCACAGCCACCAGTGCCACCAGCAGCCCCACCGCAGTGGCCTTCAGAGCTAGGGCAAGGCCGGTCATGATCTGCATTGCGTCAATGGCATTGCCCTGGCCCATCTTGTAGAACGTCAGCATGATGCCGAACACCGTGCCGAGCAGGCCGAGGTAAGGTGCGTTGCTTGCCACCGCAGAGATGAAGGTGAGGTGATCGCTCAGCGCCAGCTTCAGCGAATCCAGATCTGTCGCCGTGGCGATATCGTAGCGCCGGTAATACAGCGTGCGCTCGATGGCTATACCGATCACCAGCACACTTAACACGCCCAGAATTCCGATCACACCGTAGTCGATCGCCCAATCAAGCCAGTTCGTATTCATTTTTAGGGTTCCTCCCGAAGATCAGAAAATCATGCCCATCTGCAGCAGCACACGGGTTTTGGCCCGGTTGGCGGAGTCCTCCAGGCGCGGGCCTACGGTGCGTGCCACCATGGCTCGAGTCATCCAGGCGCGATAGCCGATCTGGTAATCCATGCCAATGTCCGAGAGGCGAGTGCCGTTGCCTGTGGTGTAAGCACCATCTTCCAGATACACCCGGCCCAGATCTGCAAAGCCCGCCACGCTATGGTGGAATTTTTCACCCGGCAGTGCATGGCGCAGTTCCGTATTCAGCAGATAGCCGTTGTCGCCGCTCACCACTTCACGGTAAGCCTTTACTGCACCGGGTCCGGCAATGTTCATCTGTTCGCTCGAATCCAGGTTGTTTCCCATCAGCGCCTTCTGCGCGCTCGCATTCAGCGAAAGATTCCATTTCTGCGTCAGTTCCAGCGTGCTCGCCAGCGCCGCGTTGAATTTGCCGTAATGCCCCACGGTGTTTGCCCCCGCCTGATTCAGGGTCGCCTCAATTGCGTCGTCAATGCGCAGCTCGCCATAGCTCAGGCCCACACTCAGGTTTGAATGCAACGGTTTGCCCAGAGCACTGCTCCAATGTTCGCGACTCACCTGAAATGTGGCTACGTGAGCTGTTTTTGGGGTGCTTGTGTCAGCCGCCTTGATCTCATCCTTCAGGTTTTTCGAAGCAAGGTTCAGGCTTGCCAGCCAGGTGTCATCACGGCTGCGTTTGAGCGGGTAGCTCAGTGTGCCTTCCACTGTGCGGGCATTTCCGGTGGCTTCCAGATCAAGATAGTCTCCGCCCAGCGTGTAGGTGGTGTTGGATGCTGCCAGTTCTGCACGCAGGCCGCTCTCGCCAATCGGTGCCGAATAGGCCACCCGTGCATTGTCCAGGCGCCCGCCTTCACTATCCGTAGCCGTCACGCTGAAGCGGTCCCCAATGCCTGTCGGAGCGTTCACGTCCAGCCCGGCACTGATCCGGTATTTGCCGGTGTAGCGAGAGCCCATGTTGTCACCGAGCACGTAGCCATTCACGCGCCTGTCCGGCCCCGCCTCTAGTGTCAGGTCCGAGCTGCCCGGTGCTTCTCCGGGGGCAATGGTGAGCCTGGGTAGTGGTGCGCCGGGCAGATCGTCGATCAGCAGCATCGCGCGCTCCAGCGACTGGCGTGTCAGCTCCGGCTCCGCAGACACCGGTGCGAAGAAACCCGCCAGCGTGATGTCATTCACTAGAGATTGATTCTTGACCGTCAGCTTCTCCACGCGCCCGGCAATGATCTGCAGTGTCAGCGTGCCCTGGCTGGCATCCTGCTTGGGCACATAAGTGCGCGCCACGATAAAGCCGCGTGCGCGCAGCAACTCGGTGACTTTTGCCGCCGCCTGATTGATCTGCGCCATATCCAGAGAGCGATCCTTGAACGGCGTGAGCACCTGCTTGATTTCCGCTTCGGGAGCGCTGGCAGGGGCACCCTCAATGCGGAAGGCTTTCACTTCCAGGGTTTTTCCCACGGGCAGGGAGAGTGGTGCTTCCTCGCGCTGCTCGATACGCGGCGCGTCGCGATTGGGTAGCGCCTGGGGCCGCGTCGTCTCTGCTTCTTTCAGTACGTTGCCGATGCCCGGAGGTGTCTGGGCCTCTGCCGGAGAACAGAATGCCTGAATACAGGCATAGCCGAGGGCAGAAACCGCCAGTCTTGAATATGATTTTTTCATTTGTAAGGGGTGAAGTTAAATATTGATATTTTCGCCATATTGGCGACACTGCATCTATTTGCCAGTGCCCTCGTCACTGTCATCAATCCGGTAGAGCTTGCCGTCAACCTCAATGGTCTTAACCGTTGCCGAGAAGCGCGCCGGGTCGATCACCAGCAGTTGCTCATCAACCGGTGTGGCGTGCTGTACGAGCAGATGCAACTGATTCTGGGCATCGAGCGAATTTGCAGTCTGCGCACCGCGGCGACGTGCCTCCTCCAGGTTGCCCCCGGCCATGGCATCTGCCTGGGCTTGGCGGGCTAGCGCCTCGGCCCGCGCCTGTGCCTGTGCAGCGGCGGCCTTTGCTGCCGCCTGAGCCTCAGCCTGTGCTTTCGCTAGTGCAGCAGCGGCCGCTGCATCCGCAGCCGCCTTGGCTGCTGCTGCTCGATCCGAGAGCACCTGATCGATGGTGCCGTCGGCGTAGTAGGCGATATCGTTGAGATTGGAGCCACTCAGGCCTTGGCTGTTGTCGGTGACGGTTACACCCGAGTTGTATGAGTTGCCATAGCCCGTGGAGACATTGTCGGCGTTGTAATAGCTGTTGCTGATCGTGAAGTCTGCGCCTGTGCCAACAATCCCGCCCATATAACCCGCTGAGCCGGTGACTGATCCAGAAGAATAAGAGTTTGAGATGTTGCCGTCTGAATTGTTACCAATCAGACCACCGGCCGAATCGTGCGAATTCCCGCCAGCGATGACATTGCCAGTTGCGTAAGAATCAGTAACCCCGATTCCATCCGAGTACCCGACGAGCCCGCCAGTGGCTGTGCTTGTTCCTGTCGATGCTGTGATGCCAGAAGAGTTGACCGTGCCAGTGGCGTAACTGTTAGAGATGTTGCCAGCCAAGCCACAACAGACCTCATAAACGGGATCTCGAACAGAAGCCAATATGTACCCCACCAGCCCGCCTGCGTTGTGTAAGCCACCACTGATGGTGACGTTTCCGGTGGCGTAGGAATTAGAAATGGTGAGCGTACGTAGGCTGGAGGAAGAGGATTTGCTCTGGTCACCCATTGTGATGTAGCCGATCAGCCCGCCCTCTCCGTCGCCGGTCTGCACATCATTGGCGTAGTAGCCCGTGACATTACCGGTAGCATAGGTGTTATCGATTGTGACACTGGCGCTTGTTCCATCAATGTATCCAACGAGGCCGCCCAGATCATAGGTGCCAGTTACATTGCCCGCTGCGAACGAATTCGTGATTGAATTGGCATTCCCATCCGCTGATGTATACTGTCCAATGAGCCCCCCCTCAGAGCTAGAAGATCCCGTGATATTGCCAGTGGAATATGAATTATTTACCAGAGTTCCGTAGGCCTCTGCGATAAGTCCGCCAGACAGAGAATCTCCAGTGGCATCGCAGTGTTGGACGCTTCCTCCTATCGTCCTCTGAATGAGTCCGCCATTAGCCCCATCGACATCGGCAAAGGAGCTGATGATCGTAGCGTTGTTGGCTAAGCCAATTAAGCCACCCGAATTTCCCCCAAGGAAATTGTTGAAGGTAAACGTCGCATTTTCTGCATAAGAGTGATTGACTGTTCCTTCCGTATAACCAATTAAGGCACCAGCTTCTGCGTTTGTAGATCTTTTGGAAAACGTGGTGGTAATGGATGTATTCAGAATGCCGATATCGCGGACAAGGCTGGTAGAAGTCCCTGTTCCAATCAATCCTTCTTTGAGCGTAGTGCCCTTGGTTGTCGTATCTATATGATTGATTGTGAGGTTGCTGACCGTATGGCCAAGTCCAGCCAGGGTGCCAGACAGGGTGGTGACGACTGGCCCGTTATAGCTTGCGCCTGATGCATCGAGGTCGTTAGCCAGAGCGTAGTAGCCACTGGCAGTTACTGCGGTTCCCGAACTGGAGCTGGCAATGTACCCATCAAGTGCATCAAGCTGGCTCATTGAGCCTATCAGCGTATAAGCCTGCCCGTTGATCGTGAGACTGGTCTTGGCACAGCTTGCTGCATCCTGGCAGGCCGTAAAGCTCACCGACCCATACACCCCACCCGAAGTATCCGTCTGCGCCACCAGATTGCCACTGGCATCCGTCGTGGTGCCCGCATAAGAAGCTACCGTGCGGATGTTGTAATCACCGCCGTAGTACAGGCTCAAGCCCGCCGACGCCCCCCTGGCCGTGATCGCATTATTGATGTTGATATCATTGGTCGCCCTGAGAGTCAGCGTCGTATTTCCGCTCCAGCTCACTGCATCATTGACCGTCACATCCCCATTCGAGCCCGAGCCACTGGTCGAGGCAATTGTCACGCTCCCCTGATTGAGTGCCGCCCCCAGTGCCGCGCCCGTCATATCGCCGTTCGCCCCGATCGTAAAACCATCCGGATCAATCAACCACGTACCGCTCGTACCAGCGGGAGCCAGTGTCGTGATCGTCGCCGAATCCGCCATCTTCACGTGATCACCACTCGTCTCGATAAAGCCCCCATTGCCCCCATCCGGTGCCGACGCATCCAGCGTCCCTGCAACAGTCGTCGTTCCTCCCACCGCATCAAGCGTGATCGAGCCCGTCAGATCCTCCACCGTGCGTGCCTGGATCACCCCACTGTTATTCACCTGCGAAGCCACCAGCGCATCGGCTGCGCGAGCCGTGAGCACCACCGAGCCCCCATCGGCATAGATCGCCCCCTTATTGGCCACCAGCGCATCCAGAGTGCCCTCATCCACACTCACCGAGAGCAACGAATCCCCATTGAAATTCAGACTCACCTTCTGCCCCGAAGCCAGCGCCACCGCCCCGCGCGAGGCCACGATTACCCCCTCGTTAGCCACCTGCGCCCCTAGCAAGGCCACATACCCCCCATCAGCAGCCCTGATCGTGCCCATGTTCAGCACCGAACCCGAAGCCGACGAACCCGCGAACACATAATTGCCCGCCGCAAAATCCGCATCCGAAATGTTCAGCGTGCTCGCTACCAGCCCGCCCACATTCACCGACGCCCCCGAACCGAACAGAATCCCGTTCGAATTGACCAGAAACACCTTGCCATTCGCATTCAGCGCCCCATCAATCACACTCTGCTCATTGCCCACCACCCGGTTCAGGGTCACCGAAGAAGATGAAGGCTGATTGAAATTGACTGTATAGCCCGAACCAACGGAAAAACTCGTCCAATTGATCGCCGCCTTGGATGAGGACTGATTCACCGAGAGTGTCGAACCCGAAGAAGAAATCGACGCCTGCCCCGAAGTCACCACCCCGCCCGAAGGTAAAGAAGAAGCTGCCATAGCGGCGCCAGCCAAGCCTAGCAAGGGCAGGGCACACAGCACCGTTCTGACAATGGTGGAGGTTGTTCCCTTGGAGCGGGAGCGAGCCGATTCACTGACTGCCTGGGCCAGACCCGTGCGGTGATTGAAAACGATGCGGTGTGTGCGGTTCATTATCGGAACTCA
The DNA here is from genome assembly GCA_002307175.1 of Rhodocyclaceae bacterium UBA1310. GTDB lineage: Bacteria > Pseudomonadota > Gammaproteobacteria > Burkholderiales > Rhodocyclaceae > Uliginosibacterium. Next base: position 2,169 of record DBTS01000045.1, on the reverse strand, counting down.
ACTGGAAAAGGGGAATGAATGACTTTTTGTGCGGTCTTAAACTGCTTTCTGATTGCAGCCGGCAGACCGTCGAAACGGTCCGCCGGCGAATCAGGCACTAATCAGATTGCGCCGTAGCACTTCGTGGCGAGCCAGGAATTCCAGGTGCTGGATCCCAGATTCATGTAGCTGACAACAGCTGCCGCAAGCGCCTTGCCGGCATCGGTCGCGCCACTAAGATTGAGCAGGATGCCGTCCTGTTCAATTGGATAGCTGGTGAACTTCACATACTGTGAGTTTGGTGCACTGCACACCTGCCCCCAGGATACGATGCCAGCAGTGGCGTCTCCTGTCGTAATTGCAGATAGGGTGATGTCAATGTTGTTGTACTCGCAGATCCATTTTCCACTACCAGCACCAAGCGTGCAGGAGCCCGATGTGGAGGGCGAGTAAACCGCACCAGCGTTGTACAGGTAAGATCCATTATTCCATTGCGCCATTGCGGTCAGAATCACAACGGCTTCCGTACCATAAGGAGCGGAGGAGATATTTCCGATGGCGAGCTTTGACACTGAATCAAGATCTATTTTTACACCTGTCATACCGTCTGCAGTCGCAGTACTGCCCGACTGACCCGTTAAAACATAGTCTGATGCCGTACCACTTGCGACATACAAAACAGGAATGCCACTGGCGTATTTGAAAGGAGAGGCTCCCGAGACAATAAGCGATGAATAAGACTTTTTAAGAGTTGCCGGGCGGCTTGCATCTGCTGATAGGAACAGAGTGTATGGATATGTCGGTGTGCCCGTAATTTCCGTCAGCAGGGTGCCGGAAGAGTCGTGGCAGACGCGGATTGCGCTACTGGAGGTTACGCTGGTGAGGTATTCCTTCACCAGAGACTGGGTGGCTGAGTAGAAATTCGAGGCAACTGCGAATGTGGTGACCGGGGTGGCTGTGCTGGCCGTGGAGTTCTTATCGACAACCGTACAGGTCAGCGCGAACGAGCTGCCTGCGAACAGGGAGGCTGCGGTGGCGAAAACAAATGGTGTCAAGCGTTTTACCAGGAAAGACATTTGATTACCTTTCATTAAAACGTTGTGGATGTTTGGCCTGATTGATAATGTGACTCTGCCCCCAGGCCGAGGCAGAGGAAATCTGTTCACTGACTAGCGATGCAATTTGTCGCGAGTTTCCTAACCGGGCATATCTGGATGTCTTTGCCTGGAAATTTCAGGAAACGGAGTCCTGGTATTCCTGGAAGCATAAAAACCTACTTTTCCTGCATTGAAATTACTGTTTGAATACCATTTTTCATTATATAGATATGAATACAGCAAGATAGATGCCTGCTTTCTGAATTTGTTCGGAGTCAAGAAAAAAAGCCTTTTCGTAAGGCTTTGAGTGGACTTGTAAGTTTGTGGATGCGTTGTGTTGTGTACAATACAACGAAGTTTTTGGATGATTTGTGACAGACTACTAAAGTGGTAGTGTAAAAATTGTCATCAAGGTATGCTATTTCGGTGAGGGTGGCAGGCTTGGTTGCCGTTACTTGCGTGGGATGACGACAAACTTCCAATCCCGATACTGCGCCCCCTCCGTATCACTTGGAATTGACACGTACTTCGGCAACGCCTCGGGCTGACGCAGTGGGGTGGCGTCGGAGTTGCTGTAGACGGCGACGATACGTCCGTCGCGTGTCATCACCTGCCAGTCAGCCTTGCCGGTCATGGGGTCACGATAGAGCTGACGCAGATGGCGCACCTGATACGGGAAGCGCTTGTCTTCCACCAGATCGTCGAGGCTGGCCGGGGCGCTGGCCTTCCCCACGGGAGTAGCTTTCTGATAGCTCTCCAGCGCACGGCTGAATTGTTTACCGACAAACAGCAGTTGCGTTTCCTTTTCACGCCGCGCATTGAGTTGCCAGGATTGGCCGATGCCGGCCAGCAGCAGACCCATCGCCGCGATGGCAAACACCAGGATCAGCAGCGCGAAGCCCCGCTGGGTGTGGTGCATCTTAAAGCTCCCCGAGCGGGGTGCCATCCTGGGCGGTGCCCGTGGCACCACTGTGCACGTCATACACCCCGGGCTTGGCGCCGGCATCATCCGGTGGCGCATCCATCTGCCAGCTCTCAGCCGAATCGGTATACGGATCTTTTGGCACACTGCGCAGATAGTGCAGGCTCACCA
>DBTS01000035.1:7752-9145 GCA_002307175.1 Rhodocyclaceae bacterium UBA1310 | reverse complement strand
CACGCCGCAATCCATGCAGCGCGCCCCCTGCACCTTGGCCTGTTCATCAGACAGATGCATGACGAACTCTTTGTAATGTTTCTTGCGCGATTCGGGCGCCTCATAGCCTTCGGACTGGCGTTCGAACTCAAGAAAACCTGTGACTTTTCCCATTTCAGTACATCCTCACTCAGTTCCGGGCTCAGGCTGCTACCGTTGCGGACTTGGCACGTGCCGCCTGTGCCAGTTCCTTCAGGGCGCGACGATATTCCTTCGGCATCACCTTGACGAAGGCACGGCGGGCTTCTTCCCACTTCTCCAGCAATTCCTTGGCCTGGAAGCTGCCGGTATGGCGGAAGTGATGCTCGATCAGGCGCTTGAGGATGACCTCATCCGCCTCACCTTCGCTGCCACGCGTCACGGCGTGCCAAATATCGCGATCGATCTTGTCGGCCTGTTCCTTGGCGGAGAGCACCGGCTCCAGATCAACCATCGCAGTATTGGCGCGTGCCGCAAACTGGCCCTTCGGGTCATACACGTAGGCTACGCCGCCAGACATCCCGGCAGCAAAGTTGCGCCCGGTTTCGCCCAGCACCACGACGGTACCACCCGTCATGTATTCGCAGCCGTGGTCACCCACGCCTTCGACGACTGCAGCAGCCCCCGAGTTACGCACCGCGAAACGCTCGCCGCCAACCCCGTTGAGATAGGCCTCACCAGCAATGGCGCCGAACAGCACGGTGTTGCCGACGATAATGTGTTCCGGGCCAAAGCCACGGAAGTCGTTCGGGCAGCGCACGATCACGCGGCCGCCAGAGAGACCCTTGCCGACGTAGTCGTTACCTTCGCCGACCAGATCCAGCGTCACGCCATGCGCCAGGAAGGCACCAAAACTCTGCCCGGCGGTGCCGTTGAGCTGTATGTGGATGGTGTCTTCGGGCAGCCCATCGAAACCATAACGCTTGGCCACCTCACCAGAGAGCATCGCCCCGACGGAACGGTTGACGTTGCGGATCGGCTGGATGAAGGAGACGCGCTCGCCCTTGTCGATTGCGGCGCGGGCCTTCTCGATGAGCTTGTGGTCGAGTGACTTCTCGAGCATGTGATCCTGGGTATCCAGCGCACGCCGCGGCGAATCCACTTCGGGCACATAGAAGACCTTCGAGAAATCCAGGCCCTGGGCCTTCCAGTGGTCGATGGCGTGGCGCTTGTCGAGCAGATCGGCGCGACCGATGAGATCCTCGAACTTGCGGATGCCAAGCTGGGCCATGATTTCGCGGACTTCTTCGGCAATGAAGAAGAAGTAGTTCACGACATGCTCAGGCTGACCGGAGAAGCGCTTGCGCAGCACCGGATCCTGCGTTGCAACGCCGACCGGGCAGGTATTCAGATGGCACTTGCGCATCATGATGCA
>DBTS01000035.1:0-7497 GCA_002307175.1 Rhodocyclaceae bacterium UBA1310 | reverse complement strand
ACTTGCGCATCATGATGCAGCCGGACACCACCAGCGGAGCCGTGGCAAAGCCCATTTCGTCAGCGCCCAGCAGGGCGGCAATGACGACGTCACGCCCGGTCTTCATCTGGCCATCGGCCTGCACCACGATACGGCTGCGCAGCCCGTTGACCATCAGGGTCTGCTGCGTTTCGGCCAGACCGAGTTCCCACGGCGCACCGGCATGCTTGATCGAGGACAGCGGGGAAGCCCCGGTACCACCATCGTGCCCGGCGATCACCACGTGATCGGCCTTGCACTTGGCCACCCCGGCAGCCACCGTGCCGACGCCGACTTCGGACACCAGCTTGACGGAAATGCCGGCAGCCGGATTGACGTTCTTCAGATCGTGAATCAGCTGGGCCAAATCCTCGATGGAGTAGATGTCATGGTGCGGCGGGGGCGAGATCAAACCCACACCCGGCACCGAGTAGCGCAGCTGGCCGATGTACTCGGAGACCTTGCCGCCAGGCAGCTGACCACCTTCACCAGGCTTGGCGCCTTGGGCCATCTTGATCTGGATCTGATCGGCAGAGGTCAGGTATTCGGCGGTCACGCCGAAACGGCCAGACGCCACCTGCTTGATCTTGGAGCGCAGGGAATCGCCTTCGCGCAAGGGGATATCGCGCTCAATGCGATCTTCACCGATCACGGAGGCGAGGGTTTCACCCTTCTTGATGAAGATGCCCCTCATCTCATTGCGATAACGCTTGGCGTCTTCACCACCTTCACCGGTATTGGACTTGCCACCGATGCGGTTCATTGCGATAGCCAGCGTGGAGTGGGCTTCGGTGGAGATTGAGCCCAGCGACATGGCGCCGGTGGCAAACCGCTTGACGATATCCTTGGCAGATTCCACTTCATCCAGCGAAATCGCCCGGGCCGGATCGAACTTGAATTCGAACAGGCCGCGCAGCGTCATGTGGCGCTTGCTCTGATCGTTGATGATCTGAGCATATTCCTTGTAGTTCTGGAAGTTGCCGGAACGCGTCGAATGCTGCAGCTTGGCGATCGCATCGGGCGTCCACATGTGCTCTTCGCCACGAATACGGAAAGCATATTCGCCACCGGCGTCGAGCGCATTGGCGAGCACTGGCGAGGCACCAAAGGCATCCTGATGCAGACGCAGGGTTTCTTCGGCCACTTCGAAGACGCCGATCCCTTCGACATTCGACGGCGTGCCCTTGAAATACTTTTCGACCAGGGCTTGGTTCAAACCGATGGCTTCAAAGATCTGCGCACCACAGTAGGACATGTAGGTCGAGATGCCCATCTTGGACATGACCTTGCACAGTCCCTTGCCCACCGCCTTGATGTAGTTGTAGACCGCCTTTTCGGGCGTCAGTTCTCCGATCAGACCCTTGGCAGCCATATCGCGCAGGGTTTCCATCGCCAGATACGGGTGCACCGCTTCGGCACCGTAACCTGCGAGCAGGGCGAAGTGATGGGTTTCACGCGCCGAGCCAGTTTCGACGACCAGACCGGTAGACGTGCGCAGGCCCTTCTTGACCAGGTGCTGGTGGATCGCCGAGGTGGCCAGCAACGCGGGAATCGCGACATGCGTTGCATCGATCTTGCGGTCGGAGACGACCAGGATGTTGTAACGCGAGCGCACGGCATCCTCGGCCTGCGCACACAGCGAGGCGAGCTTGGCTTCAATGCCGTCCTTGCCCCACTCCACCGGATAACAGATGTCGAGTTCAAGCGACTTGAACTTGTGATCGGTGAATTCCTCGATCTGACGGATCTTCGCCATGTCCTTGAAGTCCAGGATCGGCTGGGATACTTCGAGGCGCATCGGCGGGTTGACGTTGTTGAGGTCGAGCAGGTTCGGCTTCGGGCCGATGAAGGACACCGTCGACATCACGAGCGCTTCGCGGATCGGATCGATCGGCGGGTTCGTCACCTGTGCAAAGAGCTGCTTGAAGTAGTTGTAGAGGGTCTTGTTCTTGTTCGACATCACCGACAGCGGTGAATCATTGCCCATCGAACCGATGGCTTCTTCACCATTGTTGGCCATCGGCGTGAGCAGGAACTTGACGTCTTCCTGCGTGTAGCCGAACGCCTGCTGACGATCCAGCAGCGCAGCATCGCCATCGTCACGCGGACAGGGTTCCGGACCGTCGACTTCGTCGAGCTTGATCTGGATGCGCGAAATCCATTCGCGGTAGGGCTTGGCGTTGGCCAGCGCGTCCTTGAGTTCCTTGTCGTCGATGATGCGACCGGCTTCCATGTCGATCAGGAACATCTTGCCTGGCTGCAGACGCCACTTCTTGACGATCTTGCTCTCGGCCACCGGCAGCACACCGGATTCGGAGGCCATGATCACGAGATCATCATCGGTCACGATATAACGTGCCGGGCGCAGGCCATTGCGGTCCAGCGTGGCGCCGATCTGGCGGCCATCGGTGAAGGCAATCGCAGCAGGGCCATCCCACGGTTCCATCATGGCGGCATGGTATTCGTAGAAGGCGCGACGGTTTTCGTCCATCAGCGTGTGCTGTTCCCAGGCTTCCGGGATCATCATCATCGCAGCCTGGGCAAGCGGATAGCCTGCCATCGTCAGCAGCTCGATACAGTTGTCGAAAGTTGCCGTGTCGGACTGGCCTTCGTACACCACCGGATAGAGCTTGCGCAGATCGTCGCCCAACACGGCAGACTTCATCACGCCTTCACGGGCACGCAGCCAGTTGAAGTTGCCCTTCACCGTGTTGATTTCGCCGTTGTGGGCGATCATGCGGTAGGGGTGGGCGAGCGGCCATTCCGGGAAGGTGTTCGTCGAGAAACGCTGGTGCACCAGCGCCAGGGCGGATTCGCAGCGCGGATCGGAGAGATCCTTGTAGTACACACCGACCTGAGTGGCGAGCAGCAGCCCCTTGTAGATCAGGGTGCGTGCGGACATCGACGGCACATAGTATTCCTTGCCGTGCTTGAGACGCAGCTGCTGGATGGCGTGGCTGGCTGTCTTGCGGATTACGTAGAGCTTGCGTTCCAGTGCTTCGGTGACCATCACGTCCTTGCCGCGACCGATAAAGATCTGGCGGATCACCGGCTCCTTGGCCTTCACGCGTGGCGACATCGGCATCTCGTGATCGACCGGCACATCGCGCCAGCCCAGCACCACCTGGCCTTCGCCATTCACGGCACGTTCGAGTTCCTGTTCGCAGGCCTGGCGCGAGGCAGCTTCCTTGGGCAGGAAGACCATGCCGACTCCGTATTCACCGGGAGGCGGTAGTTTGACGCCCTGCCTGGCCATCTCTTCACGGAAATAGGCGTCCGGGATCTGGATCAGGATACCGGCACCGTCACCCATCAGCGGATCGGCACCCACGGCACCACGGTGATCCAGATTTTCGAGGATCTTCAGGCCGCCCTGAACGATCTCGTGAGTCTTCTTCCCCTTGATGTGGGCAACAAACCCCACACCGCAGGCATCGTGTTCATTGGCGGGATCGTAAAGTCCCTGACGCTCTAGCATGATTACACTCCGCAGACCGGTTACGACGGGTACTCGCCCAGTTCCGGACGCGCTCCCCGCACCATAAGGTGTTGAACTATAGGATGTCCAAACCCGCCGGACAAGCACTATAAATTAGGGTCAGAGTGTATTTTGACGAAGACCGGAATTCCGTCCTCTTATAAATAGGGACAGAGTAAAACATTCCACTCTGAATCCACAGGCAGAGCATCGGGAATTTTTTGGAGAAACCGCCTTTTCACGCCAGACTCGCGGAGTGGCGCAGAACCGCCGGACACCCTGCCAGCCAACCCGATTCACTTGCCGGGACGGCGTCTCCAGGAGACCAGCAAAAGCAGAACCAGCAGCGCATTCAGGGCCAGACACACCCACACAAGATTGCTGACGGCAGTGAGCCCCTGGCGGGTCTGTGCCAGTTCTGCATCCACAGACTTCAACTGAGCACGTACCTCATCGAGTGAGGCAGGCTGATATTCCGAATGTTCGCCAGCCCGCAGCACACCATCCTGCAAAGTCAGGGACTGCAGCTGATCCTTGCTGACGGTGAACGTCTGATGCAGCGTGCGGGACTTGGGCGTACCGCATCCGGCAAGATCGAGCATCAGTTCGAGCTTTCCGGCAGGCACCGGAAACCGGTAACCGAGGGAATTCCCCAGCGCGGTGGCGGCAACGTAATCCCCACTCTCCCGCAAAACCTGCTCACCATTGACGGTCAGGCTGAGCGCGCAATCTCCCGTCGCGGCCGATGGTTTGGCGCCTGCAGGGGCAGTACTCACGACTGTGAGATCGAGCCAGCCGTGATCGGCATCCAACAGATGACTCATGCGCGCATCAGACATCCCTGCCTTGCCACAACCCGAGCAAAGCAATCCCAGAACAAGAACCAGCAAACGGGCCTGCATCACCACTCCTCCGAAGACCGCAAAACGGCAACTCGCGTGACGCCAGCAAGCCCGCAGGCTATACCCCAGTTCCAGACTTCAGACTGAGGCGATATCCACGCAGGGATTGCCAGCTCGCCACCGCTGCAATCACGCCTATCCCCAGAAACACGGGAGCCGCGCCAGCGAGGCTGGCCAAGGAGCCATAAATCCACGGCCCGGTAGCCCCCATCGAATTGCCCATCATGGCGCGCAGGCCTGCCCCCTCACCCGCCTTGTCCGGCATGGCCCGATAGATCAGGCTGAGGATATTGGGCTGCCCACCACCCGCGGCCAAGCCGATACAGAAACCCAATAACCCATGCAGATAAACATTCGGCACCAAGGGCAGCATGAAGAACGCGGCAGCTGTCAGGCTATACGCCAACATCATCATACGCCATTCCACGAAACGGCGTGAGAGCCACGGCAACAAAGCCCGCACGGCAAACGAGCCTATCGCGAAAGACGACATGGTCATGCCGATAAGGGTCGCCGAATAGCCACGTTCATGACCAAGCACCGGGGTCATGAAGGCATATCCGTCAAAGGAGATCGAAACCACCATGGCAAGCAGATAGATGCGCAGCAGACGCGGCGTCGTAAACACTTGGCGCACGACACTGACGCCACTCGAACGCGCCTTGGCCGGCCCGCCCACGCCACCCGGCACATCCACCAGAAACGAGGCCACCAGACTGGCGCTCACAATGACTGCCATCACCGCATAAGCCGCCCCAAACCCGCCATGATCAATGACATACCCGGCCACCGCAGGCCCGCCAACAGCCGCGACGGAATTTCCCATGGCCAGCCAGCCAAGCATGCCGACGCGCTCACCTTCAAACTGGAAAGGCATGATGCTCACGGCGACATTTGCCGCCAGCATATAGCTGGCAAACCCAAAACCACACACCAGCGCAGCCAGCAGCACCGACCCCAGAGACAGCCACAGGGCAGGAGCCACCAGCCCCACCACCATGATGACCTGACTCGTGCGCATGACCCGGCGCGGGCCTACCCGATCTATCCAGCGCCCCATCAGCAGGGACAGCAGCGCCGGGAGCAAACTGTAGGCGCTATAAGCAAACCCCGCCATCATGGCTGAGTGGCCGTTGTGCAGCATGTACAACGAGGCTGCCACACGCCCTCCGCCCATCGTGATATGGGCCAACATCGAAACGGCGATAAGGGAGAACAACTGGATTTGGTTGCGATTAGGCTGCATTTTTTGATTATATCTGCTTATAGCCTGCTTGATAACGTTCACTTTATGGCGTTAGTCTCCGAACACCACCAAACGCCTTACTGATTCCGGTGAGGATTGACAGATATTGCGCACCGCAGACACGGAACAGCGATCACAACCCGACCTGCAACACCTCATCGAAATACCACCGTCGCTGCATGGCTTGGTTTGGCTTTGCCGCAGTAATATCGGGGTTCAAATTCCCGATCAGCGTCCGCAGCGCCATGAGCCATTCCACCAACATCCCAGATTGTGACATTTTCTGCAAAGTTGTAGACAATTTCGGCGATATTGGCGTCTGCTGGCGCCTTGCACGCCAGATGACGCTGGAACACGGGCTCGGCGTAAGGCTATGGGTGGACAATCTGGCCGCATTCCGCAATCTCGCCCCGACCATAGATCCCGAACGCCCCAGCCAACAGCTTGGGGATATCGAAGTACGGCAGTGGCCTGCCACATTCCCGGAGACTGAACCGGCACATCTGGTGATCCAGACCTTTGCCTGCGACCTGCCACCCGGCTACCTTGGCGCCATGGCACGCCAGAACCCGCCCCCCACGTGGATCAATCTGGAATACCTGAGCGCGGAAGACTGGGTTGAAGGCTGCCACCAGTTGCTCTCACCCCACCCACAACTCCCGCTCTGCTGCCGCTTCTTCTTCCCCGGCTTTACAGAGCGGACAGGGGGATTGTTGCGGGAAACAGGGCTGCTCGACTCCCTGCGCGAATTCAGGGCAGACACCGAGGCGCAGAGCAGCTTCTGGGAGACGGCAGCCGGCATTCAACCACCCCCCGAGGCACTCAGGATCTCCCTGTTTTCATATGAAAATCCCGCCCTTCCCAGCCTCCTCGAAGCCTGGGCCTCGGGCGAACGCCCGGTCTTCTGTGCCGTGACTACCGGGCGCAGCACTGATCAGGTGCGGGCCTGGGCAGGTAATACGCGGCAGCGTGGCAGCCTCACGCTCGCCTACCTGCCCTTTCTGCCACAGGAAGACTATGATCGCCTGCTTGCCGCCTGCGACCTGAATTTCGTTCGCGGCGAGGATTCCTTCGTGCGCGCACAATGGGCCACCCACCCTTTGGTCTGGCACATCTATCGGCAGGCTGAAAACGCGCACCGCATCAAGCTGGCAGCCTTCCTGGCGAAATATCTGACTGGCCTGCCGCCGGAAACCGCCACAGCACTGCAGGATTTCTGGCTCGCCTGGGACGAGGAAACCGGTGTGGAGGCACGCATTGCAGACGCCTGGATGAAGCTGCTCGGGCAGCTGCCGGCACTGCAGGCGCATGCGGAACGGTGGGCCGGGGTTTTGGCACAGCAAGAAGATTTATGTGCCAAGCTGCTGATTTGCGGTCAAAACTTGATACAATCATGAGCTTTGTACAACATTTTACGGCGCTCATGGGCGCCATCCGGGTATCCCTATGAAAACCGCTCAAGAACTCCGCTCCGGCAATGTCGTCATGGTTGGCACTGACGCTCTGGTTGTCCAGAAAGCCGAATACAGCAAGGGTGGCCGTAATGCTGCCGTGGTCAAGATGAAGTTCAAGAACCTGCTCACCGGTGCCGGTTCCGAATTCGTCTACCGCGCTGACGACAAGTTCGAACTCGTGCAGCTCGACCGCAAGGAAGTGACTTACTCCTATTTCGCCGACCCGATGTACGTCTTCATGGATGAAGAGTACAACCAGTTCGAAATCGAATCGGAAAACATGACCGATGCACTCAAGTACCTCGAAGACGGTCTGAAGTGCGAAGTCGTGTTCTACAACGAGAAGGCCATCTCCGTTGAACTGCCGACTTCCGTGGTTCGAGAAGTCATCTACACCGA
>DBTS01000003.1 GCA_002307175.1 Rhodocyclaceae bacterium UBA1310 | reverse complement strand
TTTCGGGATCGTCAAGGAATTCTGAAGCCCGCAAGGTATTTCAGGGAATGGTAATGTCTGCCAAATCAGGCATTGCCGAAAACCCCGACTCACAAGGTCGGGGTTTTTTTATGCATACGGTTTCGTCAGATGGCTTCGAGTCTTTGGTGCAGGGCCGGGATGAGTTGGTCTTGCAACAGATTTTCCCAATTGCCCGGCTGGTTTTGACGAAATAGTTGTGCTGCGGGATACCACGGGCTGTCTGTTCGGCCCATTAACCAGCGCCAATCCGGGACGAACGGGAGCAGGATCCACGTTGGGATGGCAAGGCTTGCAGCAAGGTGTGCGACAGCGGTATCCACACTGATAACGAGATCCATCTGCTGGATCAGGCGGGCAGTATCCCTGAACTCACTGAGTTCGCTACGATGGTCCACCAGAGAGGTAAATTCGCCGGTGATGGCTTCGTCGGCTTGGCGCATCTCGGGCTGCAGGTAGTGGAATTCTGCGTCCATGTCGAACAGGGGGCGCAGTGTCTCTAGCGCAATCGAGCGGTTGCGATCATTTTCCAGTAGTGGGTTCCCCGCCCATGCCAGGCCGATCCGGGGCTTTGCCCGACCTGTTTCAAGATCTGGGTGACATGTTTTTCTTTTTTGAGGGAGAGAAAATGATGGCTCCGGTATTGTTTCCAGGGTGGATTTACACGCCCCGGGCAGACTTAGCAGAGGGATATGGAAATCGAAAGCCAGGCGTGGACTACCGTTAGCGATGACGGATATGTCTGGCAGCAAGTCCTGCAGCAATCCTGCCAATGGTGCTTGCACTTCCAGAATGACCCGTGCGCCCTGTTGTGTGAGTACGCGGGTATAGCGGCAGAACTGGATGGTATCTCCCAGCCCCTGCTCCGCGTGGATCAGGATGGCTTTGCCCGCGAGTGGCTCTGCGCCTGTCCAGAGCGGTGCAGTGCACTTCAGCCATGGGGCTCTTAGCCCCAATACCCAACCCGCCTCATACAGTGACCAGCCATTGTCAAAATCGCCCTTGAGCAACAGGCAGAGACTTTCGTTCCATGCTGCGCTGGCGTAACGCGGGGCGATCCTGCGGGCCTTGCGGTAACTCTCGATGGCTTCGTCCAGCCTGCCCAGGTCGCGCAATACGTTGCCACGGTTGTCGTGGGCTTCGTGGAAGTCGGGTTGTAGCCGTATAGCCTGATCCAGGCTTTCAAGTGCTTCATCCAGGCGTCCCTGCACACGCAGGATATTGCCCCGCGTATTGAGTGCTTCGGCCATGTTCGGATCGAGTTGCAAGGCCCTGTCCGTACTGGCGAGTGCCTCTGCATAAAGACACAGCTCTCGCTGGCTGCTGGCAAGATTGGTGTGAAATGCTGCGATGCCTGGATTAGCTGCAATTGCCTGATCGAAGTACTTTATTGCCAGTGCATGTTTTTTTTGCGATGCACAGCTCAATCCCAGGAAATGCAGCGCATCAAGGTTCCCCGGCGCTATCTGCAAAACGGCCTTGAATAGCGATTCAGCCTTGTTCGGATCGTTGGCTTGATAGGCAATGACTCCCTGCTGCAGAAGGAGTTGTTCCATTGGGTTCATGATCTACTGTCTTTGGAAATCATTCACGAAGGTATCAAGTGCCGGGCCAAGCTGATTTTCAATCAACCCCGCCCAGTCTCCCGCCTGCACTTGCCGGAAGAGTCGTAAGGATGGATACCAGAGGCTGGTCTGCCCATTGATGGCCCAGCGCCAGTCGGAACCGCTGTGCAGCAGCGCCCACGCACGGATGCCCAGAGCGCCAGCCAGATGCGCAACCGACGTATCAATGGTGATCAGGAGATCCAGATTCTTCAGCAGGGCGGCTGTATCAGCAAAGTCTCCGAGGCTATCGCCACACAGTACCAACTCTGGATAGTCCCTGCGCAGGCGGAGGGTGGTGTCGGAGTCGAGTTCCTTTTGCACCGCGACAGCCATTGCAGGCGCGGGGATTCGGGAAAGGAGCAAGTCGGGCGTAAGGGAACGATGGGGGTCGGTCTGGCTGCCCGCCCAGACCAATCCGATACGCGGACGCCCTGCGTGCAGACCGCGCGAGGTTTTCCACGCCAGGATTTTCTCAGGTGGCGCTGCCAGGTAAGGGATGGCCTTTGGAATGCTTTGCGTTTCTGTGGCAAAAGCCAGGGGCAGGCTGGCAAGCGGGCAGTGCACGTCGAAAGACGGGAGGGGGTCTCCTTCTTCTCTCAATTCGATTGAATCTGTCAGTGATTTGAACAGTGTATGCAGAGAGGCGGGGATTTCGGCGATGACTCTGGCCCCCAGCTTTGCAAGCATGGGAACATAGCGGCAAAACTGGATGGAGTCTCCCAGCCCCTGCTCGGCATGCAACAGGATGCACTTTCCCTCCAGAGCTTCCTGCCCTAGCCAGAGCGGCTTGGCAAAATCACGTTTCTGTTTGCGTTGTTGATCTGCCCAGCGATATTCGTATAAAGGCCAGCCCTGGGCATAGTTGCCCATCAAAAGATGGCAAAGCCCTTTGTTCAGTTTGGCGCGGGCATAGTTCGGAGCCAGTTCCAGGGCATGTTCATAGGCATTGAGCGCTTCTTCACAGCGCCGCAACGCCACAAGCGCAAACCCGAGATTGTTATACGCTTCGGCATAGTTGGGGCGGAGTGAGATTGCCTGCCCGAAAGCGGCCACGGCCTCTTCCAGCCGACGCAGCGAAAACAGCGCGTTGCCCCGGTTATTGTGGGCTTCTGCAAAATCAGGCTGGATTTCGATTGCCTTGTCGAAACAGCCCAGTGCTTTCGTGAACTCGCGTGTCTGATGGAAAAGGTTACCCAATCCGTTCAGTGCTTCAGGGAATGCAGGGTGATAGGAGAGAGCGTGTTCATAGGCCTGGTGCGCTTCATCCGTTCGCCCCAACTGCCGGTACAGGCCGGCAAGATTTGAAAGTGCCGGGGGCGAGGCGGGGGCGAGTCGCAGGGCTTTCTCGATGAATTGGGCTCCCTGGAGGATCTGTCCTGTATCTGCCAGGGCCAAGCCGAGGAAATGCAATGTGTCAAAGTGCCTGGGGGCCATTTGCAGAACGGCCTGATAGAGCTTGCATGCCTTGCCCAGATCTCCCGCCCGATGTGCATTCAGTGCCTGTTGGAACAATACGCCCAGCATGGGATTTGCCTGCATGGCTGACCTTAATTGTGAGCCTGCGTCTGTGCGGCAAGGCGTTGCTGAAGAAAGGCAATTTCCTGTTTGCGGGCCTGCATTTCTTTTTGAACTTCCAGGTCGCCGAGAATCTGGCCCTCCCATGCGATCTGTCGGTATAGCCCGCCATCCACCCACTTCTGGCCGAAATAGAGTGCGTCCTGCAGTTTGATCAGAGTCAGGCGATCATCGGTACTTTCGCCCGAAGCATCAAGATGGTGTTCGCACAAGGGGCCCGGAACGACGTGAATGTGCCAGCCGCGCAGGCGTGCGGTAAATGAAAAATCGGCGTCGGAGCAGATGAATCGCATGTTCTTGTCGAATAGCCCGGCTTCACGGACAGTTTCGGTGCGAATCAGCATACATGCGCCGTTGGCCCAATGTGTCTTGAACGGGGCTGTATAGTTTTCCAGCGGATCGGCACGATGGCCGCCGAACGGAAAAGCCCGCGTGGCGCCCCCCCAACTGACTGTGCAGCGGTCAGCATTGACATGGAGCGGGCTGGCAACACCACAGCCCGGGTTTGCATCCATGAAATCGCTCAGGGTTTTCAGTACTCCCGGGTCCAGGTATGCGTCCTGGTTAAGAATCAGAACGTAATCGATGCCCGGTGTGTAGCAGTAACGGCTCAGGCCTTCATTGATTGCTGCGGTGAAGAGGATGTTGTCCTCATTATTGTCACGCACAAAGATATCGACGGCGACGTTTTCCTGTGCCAGGAGATGTTGCCTGCACCGTTCAAGACGTTCAGGGTGCCTGTAGTGCGGAATGATGATTGGGATGGTATGCATGGTACGGCCATGTGATGACGCTTGTTGGCTGCTTACTTTGGAGCCAAGCCCCTCTCGGGATTCTGGTGTGATCCGGGCAGGCAATTTATGACATGAGCCAGTCCGCCTTGACCACTACTGCGAGGCATTTCGACCTCTGTGCGCAACCGCCGTCACTGATTGTGGCAGATTATAGGGCAGGTGTGGTTGAAGGAGAGCCCCTTGGGGAGAGGGCAATAAAAAACCCGCAGCCATTGCGGTTGCGGGTTGAAAAGCCCGGCGGTTGCGGCCGGGGCCCGATGAGGAGTGTCAGGCGACCTTCTTGGCCTTGCTGGCTGAAGCCGAGGCGCTGACCGCCTTGACCGTAGCCGATGTCGCGGCAGAAACATTGGCTTCTGCAATTTCTGCAACCTGCTTGGCCGCCTTGTTGATGCTGTCGTAGGCAGAATTGGCTGCGGCGATGGCCGACTTGACCGCAGCAACTGCGACATCAGATCCGGCCGGGGCAGACTTGGCTGCCTTGTCCAGAGCTGCCGACAAATTCTTGTTGATTTCGCTCAGCTGCGATTCGAGGATCTTGCCCAGATCTTCCTGTGCAGCGGCGCTGATTTCATAGACGCCGCGTCCATACGCGGCCAGCTTTTCAACGGTGGGCTGGGCCAGCGAAGCCTGCAGTGCTACCAGTTCCTGTGCGTCTTTCGCTGCGAGAAGTGCCTTGGTGTTTGAGACACTATCCTCAAGAATGGAACGTGCTGTATTCAGGTTCAAAGTGGCCAGCTTTTCAGCGCTTGCAAATGCAGTGTTGGCCAAAGTCAGTGCTGCTTCGATCGAGGACTTGTTCGCGGTGCTGATCTGTTCGGAAAAAGACATGACGGGCTCCTGTATGAATTGGTGACGGTAAGAGCGGCTTTATGCTGACCGTACGCTGAACAAGCTCTGGCCCAATTGATTTTGTTGCGCCGCACAATGTGGATTATAAGATTCGGCAAAGGCCTGTCAAGAATGAAATGCTGCATTGCGTCAAGCCCAAAAGGGCAGTGCGCAGATGCTGCTTCCTGTATGCCGGACAGTTTTGTGGGGATAGGCGACAGGTGCCGAAGGGAGGAGGGCGCGGGGCGTTATTCTTGATACAACGTTTTGCCCTGGCGTGCCACACGGGGTCTGCTGCAGCAAGAGGTGGCGTGGTGGTGCAAAATTGTGCTGCCAGTCTGCCGTCAGGCAGGTTGGACAGCGGCCCCTTCGATCCGGCGGGGGACGCCGAATCAGTAGGGCTGCAGAGACAGGTTCAGGGTTTTGCCGCAGCAGGAGCCGAAGTGGCAGAGCTTTCCGGGCGTTTTTTGGGCATGATGACGGTGGTGGTCATGCCATCACTCTTCTTGTTTGCCGAGGTGGGACTATCCACGGTGTATTGCTCCGTGTAGCCATCGTATTCGATGTACTGGCCACGAGCCTCGTTGGCACCACTGCGGAAAATAGCGCGAACGAAAAGCTTTACCTTGTCAGTCCGCCCGTCATATTCAACGCGTTCGGCTTCCCCTTCGATATATTCGTCCTTGCCTTCTTTTTTCTGGCGGAAGTGGGCGAGGCCATCTTTGCCACCGGTTGCTATGCCATTCTGAAAGCCTTCCGCATCCTGGGTGACGGTAAGCTTGTCAGTGAGGAGCACCAGAGTGCCCTGTGTCAGATTGACTCGGCCGCTGTAGACGACAACCTTGTTGAGGTCGTCACCGCGAACGTGCTCCGAATTGATGACGATAGGCTTTTCTCTGTCAGCCTTTTCGGCGTGCGCAGCCGGAGCCAGCAGGGCGCAGGTGAGCACGGCAAGTGGAGCCAGACGGAAGATGTGGGACATGAAGGTCTCCGGAATGATGTCAGTGCTGTTTGTGGGCCAGGAACGTGGTCCGGGCCTGATTGTTCACGGTGAAGACTCCCGTGAGATTGTTCCATTCCATGCCGACCCCGGTGATGCTTGCTGCCCCATGGGTCAACACCACAGGCTGATCGGTACGGGCAATTTCATCGTCGGTCAGGACGGTCAGTGCTTCGGTATTCATGGTCATTGCAGGTGTGTCTCCGAAGGCTGCGCGGTTGCCTTTGACGTCGCCCTGCATCTCCACTACCTTGGTGGCGTTTTCGGCGTGAGCCTTTTGGCTCGAAAACACAGCAGGCTGGCCTGCGCGCATGAAGGTCACGACCGGCTCAAAGAAATCTGCCGTATCATCATCGGGATAATGGAAGCCGCGCACGGATGTGATGTGCGTGATGTGCTTGCCTGTCACGTCAAAGCGATCAATCACAACCTGATTGGCGATGAGGTCCGGCTCGTGGCGCAGATTGCCCTTGCTATCATGGATTTCATTGCTGACAACCTGCTCAAGCCAGAAGGTCGTGGCTGCCAGCAGTGCTGCAATGATCAGCGGGAAGTAGGTGCCGATGCGGTCGTTCATTGTTGCAGATAGGTTTGCAGCATATCGTCAAGTTTATCCTGAGCCTTCAGGATGAAGTCGCAGACTTCGCGTACGGCACCAGCGCCACCGCCTTTCTGCGCAATATAGTCAACATGCTGCTTCACAAAATCGTGGCCGTCAGCCACAGTGGCAGAGAATCCACAGGCACGCAAGATGGGTAGATCCACGACATCGTCTCCCATATAGCCACAGCAATCGGAGTCTAGATCCAGCAATGTGCGCAGCTCGCGCATGGCCGCCCGCTTATCCTCGACCCCCTGGAAAACATGCCTGATTCCGAGGTTGGCGGCGCGGTGAGCCACCATTTCCGAGGAGCGGCCTGTAATGATGGCCACTTCAATTCCCGCTTCCTGCAGCATTTTCAGGCCATGACCATCCAGGCTGGAGAATACCTTGAGCTCTTCTCCGCGCGGCGAATAATACAGATTGCCGTTGGTGAGCACGCCATCCACATCGAAAGCCATCAGACGCAGACGTGCTGCACTTTCGGCGACCAGATCAGGCATTTCCAGCATTTTAGATTACCTTTGCGTTCATGAGGTCATTATGGTTGAGCGCACCAACCAGCAGACCTGTTTCGTCAACCACCAGAACCTGCCCAATCCGGAAGCGGTCCATCAACTCCACAACCTCCACGGCCAGAGCATCTGGTCCGATCACCCGAGGGTTGGGGTGCATGATCTCTGCCATGCGCAGGCTGCGGAAATCAACATTGCGTTCAAACAGACGGCGCAGATCGCCATCCGTAAAGATCCCGGCGACATGCCCGTGGTCGTCCACCACGGCGGTCATGCCCAGGCCCTTGCGTGAAATTTCCAGCAGCGCTTCGGAAAAGCTTGCGGCCAGCGGAACTGCCGGAATTTTGTCGCCCTGGCGCATGATGTCGCGTACGCGTGTCAGCAGCTTGCGTCCAAGTGCTCCCGCCGGGTGCGAGCGGGCGAAGTCTTCCGGCCCGAATCCACGCGCTTCCAGCAGGGCTACTGCCAACGCATCGCCGAGTGCCAGCCCAGCCGTTGTGCTGGCAGTGGGCGCCAGATTCAAGGGACAGGCTTCTTCGGCGACCCAGGCATTCAGGTGCGCGTCCGCGAGCTTGGCCAGAGGGGACTCCGGATTACCCGTCATCGCAATCAGGCGTGCTCCCATCCGCTTGACCAGTGGCACGATGATCAGGAGTTCTTCTGCTGTGCCGGAGTTGGAGATGGCGATCAACACATCATCGGGCTGAATCATGCCCAGGTCGCCATGAGCTGCTTCACCAGGGTGAACAAAATACGCCGGTGTTCCAGTACTGGCCATTGTGGCAGCAATCTTGCGGCCGATATGCCCGGACTTGCCAACGCCACTGACGATGACACGCCCGCGGGAATTGAGAATCAGGTGGACAGCGCGTTCAAAATCATCTCCCAGTCGATCGGATAAGGCGCTGACAGCTGCGGCTTCAATTGCCAGTACGCGCCGCGCCGCGGCAAGTGCGCTGCCGGGAATGTTCGTTGGGACAGTTGGGCTCATGGGGGACCTGCGTTTAAACTTAACCCCCAGTATAACAAAGCCCGTGCCCGTCCCGCTCATCAGGACGGATCGTCCTGTAGCGGAAGGCCCATGCATCCAATCCTGAATGTTGTTTTGCTGCTTCTGGCCGCATCAGTATGCGTGGTTGCAGCATTCCGCGTATTCAACCTGCCGCCGGTACTGGGTTATCTTGCGGTGGGGGCCGTCCTGGGGCCGCATGCGGCAGCGGTTGTGCCAGATAGTGCGCAAGCGAGAGATCTGGCGGAGTTTGGTGTGGTATTCCTGATGTTTTCTATCGGGCTGGAGTTCTCTCTTCCGCGACTGTTTGCCATGAAGCGGATTGTGCTGGGGCTGGGGAGTGCCCAGGTCCTGTGTACCCTGGCGCTGTTCTGTCTGATGGGGCGTCTGCTTGGGCTTTCATGGGCGACCAGTCTGGCCGTGGCAAGTGTGCTCGCCATGTCTTCGACAGCAATCCTTTCGAAACTGCTGGTCGACAGGCTTGAGCTTGACTCTGCTCATGGCCGGCAGGTGATTGGCGTTTTGCTGTTTCAGGATCTGGCCGTGGTTCCACTCTTGATTCTGATTCCGGCCCTGGCTCAGCCGGCCGACGTATTTTTGCAGACATTGGGGCTTGCTTCCCTGAAGGCGGTGGTAGTCCTGGCCTTGATCCTGTTTATTGGGCAGCGCCTGATGAAGCCATGGTTTCTCCTGGTGGCGCGTTGCAAATCCTCCGAGCTATTCATGCTCAATGTGCTGTTCATCACGCTCGGGCTGGCGTGGGTCACCGAGTTCGCCGGATTGTCGATGGCGCTTGGGGCGTTCATGGCAGGCATGTTGATTTCGGAGACCGAATACCGGATCCAGGTGGAGGAGGACATCAAGCCGTTCCGTGATGTCCTGCTCGGGCTTTTCATGGTGACGGTCGGCATGTTTCTCGATTTTCGCCTGATTTTGCAGAACCTGTGGTGGGTGCTGGGAATCCTGCTGAGCATGCTGGTTCTCAAGTTCGCCGTGGTTGCTGGTGCTTCCCGCCTGCTTGAGAAGCAGGATGGCCCCGCCGTACGCGCTGGTCTATGGCTATGTGGCGGGGGGGAGTTCGGCTTTGTCCTGCTGACGCTGGCGTCCGATGTCCATCTGGTCCAGGATCATGTTTTGCAACAGGTTATTGCCGCACTGGTGCTGTCTCTGCTGATTACGCCAGTGTTGGTACAGGCCAGTGACCGAATCGTGTTGCGGTTTGTGGCGTCGGAGTGGATGTTGCGTTCCATGGAACTGACGCGTGTAGCGGCCAAATCCATCGCCACCGAAAAGCATGTGATCATTTGCGGCTATGGCAGATCTGGGCAGTTTCTGGCGCGCCTGCTGGAGCAGGAAGACGTCAGTTACGTAGCGCTTGATCTTGATCCGGACAGGGTGCGGGAGGCTGCCGCGGCAGGAGATCCTGTCGTGTTTGGGGATTCCGCCAGACACGAAACGCTGTTGGCTGCTGGTTTGATGCGGGCTAGTGCCGTAGTGGTTGCTTATAACGATTTGCCATCAACGCTGAAAGTGCTCCATCACGTGCAGCAGGCCCGCCCCGACGTTCCCGTGGTGGCCCGTTCGCACGACGACAGGGATATGGACCGACTGATATCGAGTGGCGCAACCGAAGTGGTGCCGGAACTCCTGGAGACCAGCATCATGCTGGCCACACACACACTGGCGCTGATTGGCAAACCCATCGGGAAAGTGGTGCGGCGCATGCGTGCCATCCGGGGGGAACAGTTCAGTCTGATGCGTGGATTCTTTGCCGGGGCCTCGGATTACCAGGAAGAGCATCCGGACGCGGGCGAGGCTCGCCTGCATTCTGTTGTTCTCCCCGAGGGAGCCCGTGCCGTCGGCAAAACGCTGGGGGATGTTGGTTTTACCGGTCTACAGGCCAAAGTCGCTGCAGTGCGCCGTCGTGGAGTCCGCAGTCTCGATCCGGGATCGGAATTTCGGTTTGAGGCTGGCGACGTGATTGTCCTGTTAGGGGTGGCAGCGGCACTGGCTACTGCGGAAGAGAAGCTCCTGAAAGGGAGCTGACGCAATGCCGCAAGTCATTCCTCGGTGCTGAAATCCAGATCCAGCGGGTAGCTTGGAAGTTTGCTGAGCGTGGTTGGATTGTCCTTGGCGCGCCCAAGCAGGTGCCATACGCTGACCATCCCCTTGCCTTTCAGGCGAAGGGTGACAGGGTCTTCGAACACGAAGCGATACTTAAGGTGCGAAAAAGTCTTCGCATCGCACTGGATTGTGCCGGGCGGAACTTCCGATGTGATCCGACTGGCCAGGTTTACCGTGTCGCCCCATACGTCGTACATGAATTTTTTGCGGCCCACCACGCCGGCCACTGCTGGACCGGTGCTGATACCAATACGTACCCTGAGCGGTTGTCCGTCCGGCGTCTCTTCCTCTTCCAGCCACCGGGTCATGGCGAGAGCAAGGTCTGCCATGGCGGCACAAGGGTCTTCCAGTCTGGCATCCAGGCCCCCGGCGACCATATAGGCATCCCCGATAGTCTTGATCTTCTCAAGCCCATATTCCTCAACCAGGTCATCGAACTTGCCGAATATGTGGTTCAGCAGGGCAAAGACTTTCACAGGAGACATGCCGACGGCCATTTCTGTGAAACTCACGATATCAGCAAACATGATGGTGACTTCCGGGAACCCGTCGGCCACGATATCGTCGGAATTCTTCAAACGCGTGGCGACTGACGCCGGCAAGACGTTGAGCAGCAACTGTTCGGAGCGGATCTGTTCCTTTTCCAGTTTCAAATGGGCATCGCCCAGCATGGACTGGATGCGATCTTTCTCCCGTAAGGCGTAGTGCAGCAACAGATAGATCAAAGTTGAGATCGTTGCAAAGTTCAGCACAAAAAACAGTACTGACACCCGGCGCGGCACACTGTCCGCCGCCATGACTACATCAGTCTGCAGTGAGTCACTGATTCCTGTCGTGAGAGCAAGGATGAGGTAAATCCCAAACCAGGGAACCGATTCTCTGAGGCCGGAACAAAGCAGGGCGCAGATCGGAGCAAGCATTCCCCAAAGAATCAACCCCGAAGCAGTGATGAAATCACCGAGCGCCCACTGCGCAATGAAGGGGAAAAACAGCAGGATGCTCAACTGGGCTTGGCGAAAAGTGTTGAAATGCCCCCAACGGGCATACACGATCAGGTTCGTTGCTACGACAAGCTGAAGGCAGAGTGGTAGCGAGGCAGAAAGGCGAGGGCCAACTGCCCAGTAAATAAGCAGCCAAACCCCTGCGGCAACGCATACAAGACTACTGACGAACACAAGCAACGATTTGCGTAAGCGCAACTCGTCACTATCGCCTGGTTCGACATAAGCCGTACGCAGTCGATGCATGAAGGTCGTATGGTCAAACTGCATGGATAGTTTGGTGAGCTCTAGCAAGCACGGAAATCCCGGAAAGTAGAAGCACAAAGTCTGACAGGGTTCATGAGAGCAACCAGCCCTTTTGCCTGCATGTCCGTGCCGGAAGAGAAGGGAGGGCGTTCATCTCTTGATCGGTCAGAAAACAAACAAAGTAAAGAGGATACAGTCTCCTTGTGCATTGTTGAACCGTTCGTCAGCGTGCCGCTCAAGTCGTCGCCATTTGTTCCGTTTATTGAAGAAATTATGGTAACGCAAAACGAGGCTCCGGCTGGAGCCAGGAACGGCCTGTCGCAGGATGATGCCGTTGAGTTGTGAAATATTTTGGTAAAGGTGTTGA
>DBTS01000055.1 GCA_002307175.1 Rhodocyclaceae bacterium UBA1310 | reverse complement strand
ACATCCCGTCAGCTCGACCCGATCGAAAATCATGGCGCAAAGGTATGTCATCGGCGTAGGTTGGGAAAGCCTAGGGCGTCTCCCAACGCTTTATTACGTAGCGTCGCGCCACGTTGAATAGGGCGTCGCGAAGCGGGAACGCTAGATCTTTTACTTGGTTATTTGCGGTCCGACACGTGGTTCCTGCCGTTGGATACGGGAACCTCTCCAAGATCGAATGGATTGACACCTTCAAGACAGCCAACGTTGTACGCGAAAAGATTTGGATCCGAACGGCGCTGATGGTGTGTGTAAATACCGCACACTTTGCAGAAGTAGTGCTTGGCCGTGCGAGTGTTGAATTGATACAGGGTCAGTAACGCCTCTCCCTGAAGGATTTTTAGATTTGCCAAAGGTACAGAGGCACAGATAGCTCCTCGACGACGACACATCGAGCAGTTGCAGCGCCTCGGATTCTCGACTCCGCTCGGTAAAATCAGTTCCATCACGACGCCACCACAATGGCAACTTGCCCTGTGGACGGCGTTTATCTGTGTGTCACCAATCATCCTGAAATCAGCCATGCTCGCGAGTCCTGTCTGGTCATATGCACAAGGGGCATTGTGACTCACCTGATCTGTACCAGGCAAGGGGTAGAAGATATCCGTTGAGGGTTGCCAGCTCCACGGGTTCTCTGGTTTTCCGGTCCCAGCGGGTGTGGCGGCCAGTCTCCAACCTGGAGCTTCAGCAGGTCTTGCCCTTGCGCACGGTTTGAACGTCGGCCTGGTACGGCACGGGCTGCGTGAGCGTGACATACCAGGTACTGCCTCGCGGACTTGGCCGCCTGTGCTCGCCCTCTTTGGTCAACCACCCCGGGCGCATACGTTCTGTATTTGAATACGTCTGCGTCATCAGTCAAAAAGCGCCTCTCATCGGTTCTGGTAGCGATTGCATCTGTTAAAAATTGCAAAACAATGCAAATTGGCTAGATTGACCTTTGCTATTGGAGGTCGGTTTGGCCGCCATTTTCGGTGTGCCGCCTAACCAAGATAGATTGTCTGCAGCATCAAAATCTACAGGGGAGTCGTGACCATATGATATTCAAGACAGCGGTTCATTCAATACTGGGGCTTCTAGGCGCCAGTCTTGTCTTTTCGAGTGCGTCCATCGCACAGGCCGCAGGCTCGGCAAGTCCGGTACAGATATCGTATCGTGTCACCAGTGATTGGGGCTCGGGATTCTGCGCTGAAATTACGGTACTCAATACCACTTCTTCCCCAACAGACGGCTGGTCCGGAAATCTGGATATGCCAAATGGTACGGTTAACCAGCTCTGGAATGCCAACTGGTCTCAGGCCGGGAGCAAAGTCATTCTGTCTTCCGTGGCATGGAATCAATCTATTCCGGCTAACGGCAGCATCCATTCCCCCGGGTTCTGTGCCAACCGGAGTGCAAGTGCTTCCAGCGCCTCTTCCGTTTCAATCGCGTCGTCGTCACGTTCTTCCTCGGCCTCAAGTGTGTCATCTGTAGCCAGTTCTTCACGTAGCAGCATTTTCTCTTCATCCAGCAAGAGTTCGTTCAGCAGCAGCTCTGTAGCCAGTAGCAGTGTTGCCTCGTCGAATCGTTCTTCTGCCCGGAGTAGCAGTGCAGCATCTTCGAGTCGTTCCTCGACCCAGAGCAGCAGCGTGTCTTCGGCTGCTTCAAGTGCTGCGAGCAGTTCTGCCAGTACCGCCAGCTGTGGCGCCTATACCTGGCCCAAGTACACGCCGGATCTGAACTATGACATGAAGACGGATCCGTCGAATGCCACGGTGAATCCTGCGAACTTCAAGGTTTATCTTGGCTGCAACGCGAGTCTGGTTGCCGGGTATAAAACCTCTGGCCGCTTTGCTTTCATCTGGGGCAAGAATCGCAATCCGGCTATCACCGATAAGCACATCGATGCGCTTCTCGCCAATCTGAACAAGGATGCTGATTACATTCATAATGTGATGGGGTGGCCGGTCGACAAGCTGCAGCAGAACGGCTACTTCAGCAACATCTACCTCTATGGTTCCGGTTTGTGTACAGACAGTGCAAGCAATACGGAAAAGGGCGGATGGCAGAGTGACGTCAATGGCTACCCCATGGTATTGCTATCGTATTATCCTGTCATAACGGCAAGTGAGTATGGTGGCGTTACCCACGAGTATATTCATGCCATCATGGCCAGTATGGGTAACAAGGCTGCCTGGTTCAATGAAGGGTCCAACACCTGGCTGCAGATGACCATGGAAGGCAATCGTACGGGCTCCAGAGGCGTAGGTTTTCTTGATGCAGCGCCTTTTCTGGCACCGCATATGCCAATTGAAAACTATAGCGGGTGGCTTCAGGACGGTACATTCGGCGGCCCGAATGCCGAAGGGGTGAACCTGACAAACGCCAGTGGGCAGCAGGTCAGCATGTGGCGTGAATATCTTGGTGGGAATCAGTACAACTCGGCTTTTTCCCATTTCATTGCCCTGTATCTTTCAAAAGGATCAAACGCCTGGATCTGGAAAAAGGGCACCCAGAACCACGTGGTTCGTTCGCTTTCCGAAGGGCTGGGTGATGCACAGACGCGCCATCTGGTGACTGAATACCGGGCGCGCCAGGCGATGGTAGATTTTGGTGACTGGAGTGATGGGTTCAAAGTGCCTATCAATGACAACTGGGGCCGTACCATCACTTCTGAAGCCGCTGCAGGCGGGGTTTTCAAGGCAACGTCACACCGCCTGAGCTTCTATGCGTCCACAACGCAAAGTGGTACAACCCTGATTCCCGCCACCGATACCTTGCCAGGCTGGACCGGCGCGAATCAGATTCCGCTGACGGTGAGCGGCAACAAGGTCAGGGTCAATTTCCAGCCTGTCGGTAACAGCATGACTTTCCAGCTTGCCTACCGCGCTGCGGATGGTACGGCCGTGTATAGCCAGCCCGTGGAAAGTGGCGAGGTTTGTCTGGATCTGACCAAGACGCCGAAGAACGGGGTGGTAGTCGGCATTGCCACCAGCACCAACTACCTCTACAACGGCGAAGCCACGCGCAAGGCCAAGTACGACTATCGCGTGCATCTGCTTGAAGGGGTCACCGGCACGGCGCCTTTGTATACCAAGTACTATCAGTAAGCTAAACACTCACGGGAAAGGGCGCGCTTCAATGAAGCGCGCCTTTTTATGGTCCTTCAGACTTTGGTGTGAGTCGCAAATCGCTTCCGCAGGCGCCAACGCAGGGGCAATACTGTAGGGAGGAGGGAGCGTAGCGATTTCCGCCGCAGCCTGCGGAGCCGGGACACCGAGCTCAGTTTGGGAGTCAGCTTTGAAAAGCTCTTTCATGGAAAGGGCAAGCTAACATCCTTATCCGCCAGATTGGGTGATCTGTGTCCGGCGGAATTCGCTTTGCTCTCTCCGCCTTACCCTGAGCACCCACCACGCCTGGCTGTAGCTGAGGACATGAAGACATTGCCCACACTAAAGTCTGAAGGGTCTTTTTGTCGCGAAAATGTTTTGCGCCGAATGTTTTGTGGCCCTACACAAACACTTTCCCCCGAGGGGTGTGGGCACAGTGGTGCTGCAATGATTTTGTCATAAAAAAGCCACGCAGAAGGATTCCCTTATGCGTGGCTTTGCTTCAGGCAGCCTGGAGATCTTTGTGAATCCTCAGGGGATTGCCTGGATTAGAAGTGATATTCAGCGCGAACCATCGGGGTGCGGGCTGTAGAACCCTTGGCGGAGTCCGCTTCGTTGTAGTTGCCGAACTTGTTGTGCCAGTACTGATATTCCAGACCCACCTTGAAGGTGTTGGCGCCAGCGCCCAGGGGCTTGCCCAGGTCGTACATGATCTGCATATCGATATCAGTTTCCGGACGGGTCGCACCGCCGAATTCATTTTTGCCCTTGGCGGCAATGTAGTTGGCGAAGCCTTCAAAGGACAGCGGCACCGGACCGACATTGAACGGAATGCCCCAGGCCAGACTCAGCATCGGGTGCGGATCGTAGCTGTAGCGTTCAGTCTGGGTGCTCGTGTACTTGTTGTACGGTGCATTGCTTTCCCACAGCTGCAGGACGCTGGCGTTGAGGAAGCCCGGCACGTCGAACATCACTGTGGGGCCGGCTACGAGCATGCGCTTGCGCGAGTTGTAGCCAGCGTCATTCTTGCTGTTCCAGTCGAAACCGCCGGTCAGACCGAGGCCGCGCACCGGGCCGAACTTCAGCGCGTCAGGGTTGGCAATGACCTTGCCGATGTCCAGCGTGTGGCGATAGACCAGATAGGCTTCCTGCGAACCCGAGCTGGAATTGGTGCCCAGCGGATCTTTGTCGTTGGCCATCAGCAGGTCGAGGTTCAGGAAATTGGTCCCGTACTTGTAGCCGCTTGAGTGGGTGAAACCGATGATGTTTTTGCTGATACCACTACCGACATAAGGTTCAGCAAAATCTTTGCCATAGCGCCAACTGATCGAAGTGTCGCTCCATTCAGCGGCGTGGGCACCAACGACTGTGCTCATCAGCACGAGTCCGGCTAGCGTGGATTTGGGGGAAAACATGAATGAATCTCCTAGTCAGCTTGAATGTTTTCTCGGAAAACCTGGCGGGCATGCGGAAGCAATCCGATGGCCTGAATCTAGCAGGACACCGGAGTTGAAGTCCGAATAGGTAGTATCTCTGAACTGTTATATGTCAGGCCTGAAAGCCCGGAAACAACAGGGTTTGAAGAAACTTAATATGCTTTTTGAGTAGTCTGGCCGCGCAGGTCGTTATACGAAGCCAGAAAGCGCCGTTGATGGCTGAAATCGGTTCACCTCCGAGATCGGGCGCGCATACTAGCACATGCGGGCATGGATTCTTTCTCCGAGAATATGTGTTGTGTGGATACAACGCTCATCGCCGAGAATCATCATTGCAAACAGGGTTTCAATCAGATTGTCACGGTTGCGCAGGCGGAATTCGAGTTCCGGTGAGGCGTGCGCATCCAGCACAATGAAGTCGGCTTCCTTGCCAGGCAGGAAGTTGCCGATGAATTCATCAAGGTAGAGTGCCTGGGCACCGCCCAGCGTGGCGAGGAACCAGGCACGCAATGGCGAAAGCGGGCGTTGGTGTACCTGCGAGACCTTATAGGCTTCGCCCATGGTTTGCAGCATGCTGAAGCTGGTGCCGCCGCCGACATCGGTGGCGAGACCAACGCGGATATCCGAGCCCGCTGCTTCGGCGTGATTGAAGAAGCCGCTGCCCAGAAAAAGGTTGGAACTTGGGCAGAATGCTGCCGCGGTACCGCTGCGACTCATGAGGGCAAGTTCTGCCTGACTGAGATGGATGCAATGTCCGTATATCGTGCGCGGGCCGAGCAGACCGTGGTGAGCGTAGACATCGAGGTAATCCCGGCAATCCGGGAAAAGCGATTTCACCCAGGCGATTTCATCGAGGTTTTCCGAGAGATGCGACTGCACGTGCAGATCAGGGCGACTGGCGTAGAGTTCGCCCGCCAGTGTCAGCTGCGCTGCAGTTGAGGTTGGCGCAAAGCGTGGAGTGATGCTGTAGCGCAGCCTATCCTTGCCGT
This sequence comes from Rhodocyclaceae bacterium UBA1310, assembly GCA_002307175.1. Taxonomy (GTDB): domain Bacteria; phylum Pseudomonadota; class Gammaproteobacteria; order Burkholderiales; family Rhodocyclaceae; genus Uliginosibacterium. Next base: position 12,306 of record DBTS01000055.1, on the reverse strand, counting down.
GCCAGCGCGCGATCAGGTCGACGCAGTCACGCTCAGCCGAAGCAACGGTATCCCGCAGGTTTTCCGGCGCATTCCGGTCCATCATGACCTTGCCTGTGAGCATGCGCAGTTTGCGTCTCTGGGCGCTGCCCATGAATGCATCGACGGATTCGCGATGCACCGTGGAGAATACCGAGGCCGTTGTTGTGCCATGCGCGAGTAGGCGATCAAGGAAGTATTCTGCGGTGGCACTGGCAATTTCCGGATCACGGAATGCGGCTTCTGCCGGAAAGGTATAGTCGTTGAGCCAATCGAGCAACTGGCGTCCGAAAGAGGCGATTACCCCGGATTGGGGATAGTGGCAATGGGTGTCGACCATCCCAGGCAGAATCAGCTTGCCGGAATAGTCGAAGATTTCTGCTCCAGCCAGCAAAGCCTCGTTGGTACGGGCCTTGAGTTCGGCATAAGGGCCGGCATCGGCGATCCTGCCCTCGCTGATCAGCAGGGCGCCATCCGGCCAGTACTGGAAGCTGTCTGCAGCATCCTGTTCGCCAGGGTCGCGCAAAAAGTGCAGCACTCGGCCGCGAACCAGTTGGTGTCGCTGTTGCATGGTCAGATTCCTGAAGTTTAGTGGGCAGAATTGATGAGCAGGCGTGCCAGCCGATTGTGGTCGGCCACCAGAGGCGCCAGATCCAGAGGCAGAAACTCGCCGTCCGCCACAATGTGGCGACCATTGATGATGGAGTGGCGCACACGTTGCGGCGTGCAGAATACCAGGGACGCCACGGCATCGTGGACGCCGGCTCCAGCCAGTTCCACACTATCCGTGGGGAAAGCTACTACGTCGCCACTCATGCCGGGCGCCAGGGCGCCGATATCGTCACGACCGAGCACACGTGCGCCGCCCAGGGTGGCGAGTTCCAGTGCCTGGCGTGCCGACATGGCTGCCGGCCCAAAGCCCACACGCGCAAGCAGCATGGCCTGACGCGCTTCGCCAAGCAGGTGGGCGGCGTCGTTCGATGCACAGCCATCCACGCCCAGCCCCACCGGTAAGCCAGCTTCCCGCATGGCTGGAATCGGCGCAATGCCGGATGCCAGGCGCATGTTCGAGCAGGGGCAGTGTGCCACGCCGGTGCCGGTATGTGCAAAGAGCTGGATGCCTGCCGTATCGAGTTTGACGCAGTGGGCATGCCATACATCGTGGCCGACCCAGCCCAGTGATTCGGCGTATTCCGCGGGCGTCATGCCGAACTGCTCGCGGCTGTAGGCCACGTCGTTGTCGTTCTCGGCAAGGTGGGTGTGCATGCTCACGCCGTAGCTGCGTGCCAGTTCCGCCGATTCGCGCATCAGCTCGCGACTGACTGAAAACGGAGAGCAGGGTGCCACGGCGATGCGTAGCATGCTGTGGCGCGAGGCATTGTGCCAGGTTTCGATGAGGCGGCGGGTATCGCGCAGGATGTCTCCTTCGCGCTCGACCAGCCGGTCTGGCGGCAGGCCGCCCTGGCTTTCGCCCACGCTCATGGCGCCACGCGCAGCGTGAAAACGCATGCCGATCTGGCGTGCTGCCTCAATCGAATCATCGAGACGGCAGCCGTTCGGATAAATGTACAGGTGATCGCTAGAGGTCGTGCAGCCAGAAAGAATCAGCTCGGCCATTGCAGTCAGTGTCGAGACGCGGATCATCTCCGGCGTCAGTCCGCCCCAGATCGGATAGAGGCGGCGCAGCCAGGCGAACAGTTCGGCATCCTGCGCGCCGGGCACGGCACGCGTCAGGCTCTGATACATGTGGTGATGGGTATTCACCAGACCGGGCAGGGCCACACAACCGGCCAGTGAAATCACCTTGTCGGCGGTGGCTGGCAATTCGCCGGTGGGGCCAAGCTGTTCAATCACCCCATCACGCATGAAAACGCCGCCACCGGGAATTTCCCGGCGCGCGGCGTCCATCGTGACAAGTACGTCAGCGTCTTTGAGGAGTAGCGTTGTCATCAATCAGGGCAGAAAGGATTTACCGAGAGAAGCCGGCAGATTGAGTTGCAATAGACGCTTGTCGCGTGAAATTGCCACCAGCACGATTACCGTCGCTACATACGGCAGGGCCGCCAGCACCTGAACCGGTACGGCAATGCCCAGCCCCTGTGCGTGAAACTGCAGAATCGTGATGCCGCCGAACAGGTACGCGCCCAATAATAACCGAGTCGGCTTCCAAGTGGCGAACACCACGAGAGCCACAGAAATCCAGCCGCGTCCGGCACTCATGTTCTGCACCCACAGTGGCGTATACACCGTGGACAGATACGCCCCGGCAATTCCCGCCATGGCCCCGCCAAACGCTACGGCGCCGTAGCGGATGGCCAGCACCGGATAACCGATGGCGTGTGCCGACTCGGGAGATTCGCCGACTGCTTTGAGCATCAGGCCGAGCTTTGATTTGGCGAGAACCCAGGCGACGATGGCGAACGCCAGTAGAGAGAGGTAGACCACGGCATTTTGGCGGAAGAAGATCGGTCCCAGCACAGGGATATCCGCCAGTAGCGGCAGGTTCAGACCGGCGAGTCCGGGCAGGCTGTAGCTGACGTAGTGCTGGCCGATGAAGGCAGACAGCCCGACCCCGAAGATCGTCAGTGCCAGTCCGCAGGCAGCCTGGTTGGCGGCCAGCGAGAGCGTGAAAAATGCGAAGATCAGCGCCGTCAGCATGCCGGCCAAGGCGCCGGCCGGCAGCCCGAGCGTAGCGCCGTGGCCAGAGTGGGAGGCCGCAGCGAAGGCAGCAATTGCACCTACCGACATCATGCCTTCCACGCCAAGGTTCATCACCCCGCTGCGCTCGGTCACGAGCTCACCAAGCCCGGCGAAGATCAGCGGCGTGGCGGCAGCCAGGGCACCGGCAAGAATGGGAACGAGATGTTCTAACATGCGGAATCTCCCTTGATCAGGCCGGGCGGCGCAGGCGGTTGTCGATGAAGGCATCGGCACCAAGCAGAAACAGCAGCAGCATGCCCTGGAAAATGCCGGTGATGGCGGCGGGCATCTGCAGCGAGACCTGGGCAGCTTCCCCACCCAGATAGATCAGCGCCATCAGAAAGCCTGCAAGTACAATGCCTGCGGCATGTAGACGGCCCAGGTACGCTACGATGATGGCGGCATAACCGTAACCCGGGGAAATGTTCAGGTTGAGCTGGCCCACCGGGCCGGCTACCTCACCAACACCTGCCAGCCCGGCCGTGAGACCCGAGATGATGAGGCTGAACCACACTGTCTGCCTGGCCGAGAAGCCTGCGTAACGCGAGGCGGCAGGTGCGTGCCCGCCGATTTCGAGTTTGTAGGCCAGAAAGCTGCGCGCATTGAACAGCCAGAAGGCCAGCACCACAAACAGCGCGATAAAGATTGAGGTGTTCACACGCGAGCCATCTGCCAGCACGCGGAACAGAGCGTTATCGCTGAACATGACAGATTGCGGGAAGTTCATCCCGTCCGGATCACGCCATGGCCCACTGACCATGTATTCGAGAATGAACACGGCCACGTAGTTGAGCATCAGCGTGGTCAGTGTTTCCTCCGCGTTGAAGTTTGTCTTCAATACCGCAGGCAGCCAGCCCCAGAGTGCGCCGCCGAGCGCACCGGCAGCCACCATGGCCGGCAATACCCACATCGAAGTGCTGTCGTTGTAATAGATGGCCACACCGCCACCGAACAGCGCCCCCATGATCAGCTGACCCTCTGCACCGATGTTGTAGATGCGTGCCTTGAAGCCGATGGCCAGCCCTTCCGCAATGAGGATCAGCGGGCAGGCCTTGACCAGCAGCTCGCCCCAGCCATAAGCGCTGGTGAGCGGATCAATGAAAAATACCTTGAAGGAGCCCAGAGGATTTTTGCCCAAGGCCCAGAACAGCAGGCTGCCGGCAATCAGCATGGCCACAATGGCCAGTGGGGGAGCCGCCCAGCGCATCACGCGCGAAGGCTGCGCACGGGGTTCAAGCAGATGCATGGCTAGCCTCCGGGGTGGTGGTATCAAAAAGCCCGGACATCTGCAGGCCGACTGACTCTGCATCGGTCTGTTGCCTGGGTTTGGCGGCGGAGAGCCGGCCTTCGGCAAGCACGGCGATGCGATCACTGATTTCGAAGAGTTCTTCCAGTTCTTCGGAGATCACGAGAATCGCCACACCGGAGCGGGAGAGGTCCAGCAGCGTCTGGCGCAGAAAGGCCGCGGCACCAACATCCACCCCCCAGGTGGGTTGCGCCACGATCATCAGTTTGGGGGCCAGCATGATCTCGCGCCCAACAATGAACTTCTGCAGATTGCCACCGGAGAGCGAGCGTGCGGCAGAGTCCGGTCCGTTGCAGCGCACGTCAAAGCGCTGAATGCATTCCTTGGCGAAGTTCCTGGCTTTGCTATAGTTCACCAGCCCCCAGCCCTTCATGCCAGCCAGCCGGTGGCCCGTCAGCAAGGCATTGCGTGCCAGCGAGAGGGGCGGCACGGCGCCGCGACCCAGACGTTCTTCAGGCACGAAGACCAAGCCCAGGTCGCGCCGCTGTCCGGCATCAAGGTGACCAATTGCCTTGCCCTGCAGGAGGACTGTATCCATGGATACCGGATTTTCGCCAGACAGGGCCATCAGCAGTTCCGCCTGCCCGTTGCCCGAGATCCCCGCAATGCCAAGGATTTCGCCGGCCTGCACGGTGAGCGAAATATCTTTGAGCGTCGTCCCGAAAGGGTTATCCGCCGGCAGACTCAGGCCACGCACTTCGAGGACGGTGTGCGGCTCTCCTGTGTAAGGTTTAGCCTCACAGACAGGAAGTTCGCGGCCGATCATCATGCGCGCCAGGCTGGCCGAGGTTTCTTCGCGTGGCACGGCATGGCCGGTCACCTTGCCGCCGCGCATGATCGTGGCACTGTCGCACAGTTCCTGGATCTCGTCGAGCTTGTGGCTGATGTAGAGAATCGAGATGCCTTCCGATGCGAGCTTGCGCAGGGTTTCAAAGAGTTTGCGTACAGCCTGCGGGGTGAGCACCGACGTGGGCTCGTCAAGAATCAGCAGTTGTGGTTTCTGCAGCAGGCAACGCACGATCTCCACACGCTGGCGTTCGCCTACCGAGAGGTTGTGCACCAGCCGGTGTGGGTCCAGTGGCAGGCCGTAACGTTCGGAGACTTCCTTGACACGCACGGCAAGGCTGGCGAGATCGAATTTCTCGTCGAGCACCAGGGCAATGTTTTCCACCACGCTCATCGTCTCGAACAGCGAGAAGTGCTGAAACACCATGCCGATGCCGAGCCTGCGGGCCTGGGCCGGGTTGGCGATATCCACCTGGCGGCCGTTCCACATGATCTCACCCTCGTCGGCCTTCACCGCACCGTAGATGATCTTCATCAGGGTGCTCTTGCCGGCGCCGTTTTCACCGAGCACGGCGCGGATCTCGCCAGGGTGTACAGAAAGACTGACATCCGAATTGGCCACCACACCGGGGTAGCGTTTCGTGATGTGCAACAATGATAGGCGGGGTTCCTGCTGGGGATTCATGATCGTTGTGCCTGGGGAAGGGGGGCGCTGGCACGCGGGCGAATGGCCTGGCGGCGGGCGCTGTGAATCTGGAGAAGCTGGGCGGCAACCGCCAGCGCGATAACCTCTGGCTCTTTGCCGGCAATGCCGGGAATGCCAATCGGGCAGGTCATTTCCTCCAGTCGTTCGCGTGGCAAACCTCGGTCGATAAGCCGATGCTCAAACGATGCGCGCTTGCTCGCCGAACCGATCAGGCCGAAAAACGCAAAATCTCGGCGCTTGTAGATCTGTTCACAGATGGAAAAATCCTGCGCATGACTATGAGTCATGACAATAAAATATGTGCCAGGAGGTGCTGCCGTGACTTCCGCCTCAGGCGTATCAGTCAGAATCGTGGTCAGCGGGCGTGTATCGACTTCATCGAAAGCATCGTCGCGGCTGTCGATGAGGGTGATGTCGGCATGCAGCAGGTGCATCTGGCGCACCAGAGCGCGCGCCACGTGGCCCGCACCGAAGATATACAGGGGAAAGTTTTCGCCCTCGGTTTCCTGACAGAACTCCCAACTGCCGGCTTCGCCTGTGAGGCTTGTGCCATAACGTCCCTGTGCGGAGCCAGACCATTCCGAGGTGGCAGAGTCATTGCGCAGGTAGCGGAACAGACGACCCCCGTGTGCCAGCACTTCGCGGCGTTCCTGCCACTGTGGCAGTGCCCCGGAACTGATGTGTTCGAACAGCAGCCAGACGACTCCACCGCAGCATTGGCCCAGTCGAGCGCCCAGATTGAAGCGCTCTATCCTGGGCTGCGGTGGCGATGAGGGCGCAGTCAGCATGCCTCTGGCCAACTGCACTGCCTGCCACTCAAGATGCCCGCCACCAATCGTATTGCTCAGGCCCGCAGGCGTCACCAGCATGCTGGTACCCGCCTCACGTGGCGCTGAGCCTTCGGTGCGGGCCACGCTGACGAGCACAGCAGGTTCCTCGCGGGCCAGCGTGGCAATCAGGGCATCAAGCCATTCAGGCACCATCAGCGATCTCCTCCAGCAGCTGCTGTGCGGCCAACGGTGCTGCATCATGCTGGATGGCCCGCAGGATGGCTTCCGGTGTGGCCGGGGCGCTCAGTGCCACAGCTTGGCCAGCCGGCAGGCAGGCGCCTACCGCGTCGCGGATGGCAAAAAATACCGAAAGCGCCAGCATGAACGGAGGTTCGCCTACCGCCTTGGAACGATGAATGCTCTCCTCGACATTGGCATTGTCATACAGGCGAACGTTGAAGACTTCAGGCACATCGCTGGCCGTCGGTATCTTGTAGGTGGAAGGCGCATGCGTCATGAGGCGCCCGGCCTGTGGCCCTTCGGTACGCCACCACAATTCTTCGCTGGTGAGCCAGCCCATGCCCTGCACAAAGCCGCCCTCGATCTGGCCGATATCCAGCGCAGGATTGATCGACCGGCCGGCGTCATGGAGGATGTCGGTGCGCAGCACGCGGGTTTCCCCGGTCAGCGTATCGATGGCGACTTCCGTGGCAGCTGCGCCGTAGGCAAAGTAATAAAACGGGCGCCCCAGCTTGCTGATCGGGTCGAAGTGGATCTTCGGCGTGCGGTAGAAGCCGCTGTCCCACAGCTGGATGCGTGCACGGTAGGCGCTCATTACCAACTCCGGGAATCCCTGATCAAAGAGTGGCGCATCTCGCGGGCCGGCCTGCACGCGACCGTTTTCAAAGCGGATCTCAGCCGCAGTGATTTTCCCCTGGCACTGCTCAACGACAAACGCGGCAAGGCGGATCTTGATGTTCTGGCAGGCGGCCTGCGCGGCCTTGCCGTTGAGGTCCGAGCCACTTGAGGCGGCGGTGGCGGAAGTGTTGGCAACCTTGCTGGTGTCGGTTGCCGCCAGGCGCACTGCGTCCAGTGCCAGGCCAAACTCGTGGGCCACCACCTGCCTGATCTTGGTGTACAGGCCCTGGCCCATTTCCGTGCCGCCGTGCGAAACCAGTACCGTGCCGTCGGTGTAGACGTGAACCAACGCACCGGCCTGATTCAGATGCGTGGCGTTGAAAGAGATACCGAACTTTACCGGCGTGAGTGCCAGCCCGCGCTTGATTACCGGGCTATGCCGGTTGAATTCCGTGATGGCTTCGCGGCGGGCCGCGTAATCACAGTCACTGGCAAGCTGGGTGACGAGTGCTGGCGCGACATTGTCGTTGACCGGCATGCCGTAGTGCGTGGTGGCGCGTGCGCCGCCTGGCTCGCTGGCGTAGAAATTGCGCTGGCGTACCAGCAGCGGATCAATCCCGAGATGGCGTGCAATGTCGTCGATGGCGCTTTCGATGAAGAACATTCCCTGTGGACCACCAAAACCACGGAATGCGGTGTTCGAGACGGTATTGGTCTTGCAGCGCAGACTACGCAGGCTGACTGCGTCCAGATAGTATGTGTTATCAATATGGCAGATGGCGCGATCGTTGACAGAGCCGGAGAGATCCGCCGAGTATCCGCAGTTTGAAGCCATCGTGAGCTTCACGCCGAGGATGCGCCCATCATCGTCAAAGGCGCTTTCCCACTCATACTGGAAGCCGTGGCGCTTGCCGGTCGCCGTCATGTCCTCATCGCGATCCAGACGCAGCTTTACCGGGCAGCCTGTGCGCACCGCCAGCAGTGAGGCGAGACAGGCCCACTGGGCAGACTGCGATTCCTTGCCACCAAACGCCCCACCCATGCGGCGGCATTCCACGCTGATCTGGTGGGCGTGCCAGCCAAGGCAATGGCCAATCAGCACCTGCATCTCACTAGGGTGCTGGGTTGAACAGATCACATGCAGGCTTTGGTCTTCACGCGGCTGTGCGTAAGAAATCTGGCCTTCCAGATAAAAGTGTTCCTGCCCACCGACCGATGCTTTGCCTTTGAGTGTGTGCGAAGCCTTGCCAAACGCGTCTGCCACGGCGCCGCGTTCCAGCGAAAAAGGTGGCAGCACCCAGGATTCGGCTGCTACGGCAGCGTCGATATCGAGAATGGGGGGGACTGCCGCATAGTCGACCCTGGCGAGGCGTACGGCCTCACGGGCGGCTTCACGGGTGTCTGCCGCAACCGCGAACAGTACCTGTCCATAGAAGAGGATTTCATCGCTGGCGAGCAGGGGGTCGTCATGCAGCACCGGGCCGCAGTTGTTCTCCCCCGGGATATCCTGGGCCGTGAGCACGCAGCGCACGCCGGGGTAGGCTTTGACTGCCTCCAGGTCAAGCTTTACGAGCCGGCCACGGGCGCAGGTGGATTGGCCGATGGCGGCATGCAGGGTGCCGGCAAGCTCCGGCAGATCGTCAACATAGCGGGCTTTGCCGGTGACATGCAGCGGCGCACTTTCATGTGCAACAGAGCGCCCCACGGGTGAGCCTGCCGGTGTGTCCGTGAATGCTTTGGTCATTATCATGCCTTGGGTGCCACAGGCGCGAGATCGGCAAGGCGCAGCGGAACACGCGGGCTTCCCGGTACAGAGGCTGTCTCCAGCCAGAAACGCTGCAGCAGATTGGCGGCGACACTGATGCGGTAGGCGCTGCTCGCACGCGCATCGGACAATGGCGTGAAATCTTCACCGAGTGCCGCCATTCCGCGCTGCAGGGTGTCGATGGTCCACGGGCGGCCGATAATGGCCGATTCGCAGGATTCCGCACGTTTGGGGATCGGCGCCATGCCACCGAAGGCCAGGCGGGCCCGCCGGATGATGCCTTCTTCATCAATGTGCAGGCACAAACCGGCAGCTACCGCAGAGATATCCTGATCCATGCGCTTTGCCACCTTGTAGCTGCGGAAGAGCCGGCGCTTTGGCAACGCTGGGGCTTCCAGCACCAGCATGCGCACGAACTCTCCGGTACGCAGGGCATTTTTCTGATAATCCAGATAGAACTCTTCGAGCGGCATCTCGCGCAGGCTGTCTTCCTGCTGCAAAGTGATCACGCAGCCGAGCGCAATCAATGCCGGCATCGAATCGCCGATGGGCGAACCATTTGCGACATTGCCGCCGAGTGTGCCCGCATTTTTGACGGGGGTGGAAGCAAAGCGGCGTGCCAGTTCCTCCCATTGCGGCTCGAAGGCTGTCAGTGCGGCAAAGGCATCCGTCAGCGTGACACCCGCGCCGATTTCAAGGCGATTGGCGCTCAGGCTTAGGGTCTTGAGTTCGGCAACTGCGCCGAGCTGGATGATCTCTCCGAGCTTGCGCCCCTGCTTGGTGACCCACAGCCCTACATCCGTTCCCCCGGCAACCAGTCGTGCCTTGGGGTGCCTGGCATACAGCTGGCTGAGTTCATGGACGTTGCGCGGGCTGTGGCAGTGCTGGCTGGCCACTTCATAATCAAGCGGAGGCAGGCTGGCAAGCTGCCTGAGGGCGGCAATCACCGGTGCCCGGTCGATAGTGCGGCGTGGCATGGCGTAGGCCGCCAGGGAGGCATCCATGATCGGGCGGTAGCCGGTGCAGCGGCAGAGGTTGCCAGACAATGTGTGGTTGATGGCTTCACGCTCCGGGCATTCCGCGTGGTTTTCATACATTGCGAACAGGGACATGGCGAATCCCGGTGTGCAAAAACCGCACTGGGAACCATGTTTGTCGATCAGCGCCTGCTGCACGGGGTGGTGGGAACCATCGGCCGCCGTGAGATCTTCCACCGTGAACAGGGCCTTGCCATCCAGTGCCGGTAGGAACTGGATGCAGGAATTGACTGCACGCATGCGCAATTCCTCCTGTTCCGGCAGGCCGACCAGCTCACCTATTACCACCACGCAGGCGCCACAGTCTCCTTCGGCGCAACCTTCCTTGGTCCCGGTTTGCCGCAGATCCTCGCGCAGGAACTGCAGGACGGTTCGCGTTGGCGACGCATCCTGAATGGAGTGGATCATCCCACGGAAAAAAAACTGGATAGGGCGTTGTGACATGATTTGCAACTTGGGCTATGGCCTTGATTCAAGGTAGCACAGTCGTTCCCCCGGGGTGGCTGACGACCGGAGATAAGGATTATTCGGCTTTGTTTATGGAACTTGTGCTGGAGAGTTGGGATGTGTCTGATTGGGCTTTGGAAGTGTTTTAGTGACATTTACCTTAAAGGCAGGTGGCAGTGAAGAAGGCGGCTCTACAGGCTATTCTGGTGCCGGAGTCTGACAGCCGGGCGGTGCATGCCATCAAATGGCAATACAGGTCATAACGTGTGAGACATAGGTATTCGTCTCCCGGCTTGATACAGTGAAAGCACTGAAGGCCAATATCATCCCAGGAGGATAGAGAATGCGATTGTCACATCTGAAGACCTTGCTCGCCACGGCCCTGCTGACGGCTGGTCTCGGTGCAGCTCATGCTGCGGAGCCCATCAAGGCTGCCTTTGTTTATATCGGACCTACCGGCGACCACGGCTGGACTTACTCTCACGACGAAGCCCGCAAGGCGCTCGAAGCCCAGGCCGGTGGCAAGGTTCAGACCACCTTTGTGGAAAACGTGCCGGAAACGGCTGACGCCGAACGTGTGTTCCGTGATCTGGCCCAGAAGGGTAACCAGATCATCTTCGGCACCTCGTTTGGTTACATGAACCAGATGGTGAAGGTCGCCAAGTCTTTCCCGAAGACCACCTTCATGCACGCCACCGGTTACAAGACGGCTTCCAACCTTGGTGTATACGATGTGCGTACCTATGAAGGTGCCTACATGCTGGGCGTGGTGGCAGGCAAGATGACCAAGAGCAACAAGCTCGGCGTGGTCGGTTCCATTCCCATCCCTGAAGTGATCCGCAACATCAACGCCTTCACGATTGGCGCACGCAGTGTGAATCCGGCAATCACCACGCGCGTGATCTGGGTGAATTCCTGGTTTGATCCGGGCAAGGAACGTGAAGCCGCCCTGGCCCTGATTTCCCAGGGCTGTGACGCCCTGATGCAGAACACCGACTCGCCGGCCGTGGTGCAGGCTGCCAAGGAAAAGGGCGTGATGGGTTTTGGCTGGGATTCCGACATGACCAAGTTCGGTGGTAACGCCCATCTGGCAGCCTCTGAACTGAACTGGACGGTCCTCTACAAAAAGGTGACTGACGATCTGGCTGCCGGCAAATGGAAGAGCAGCGACATGTGGTGGGGGGTCAAGGAAGGCGCGATCAACATCGGCGATTTCGGCCCGGCCGTGCCTGCTGACGTCAAAAAGCTCGCCGAAGACCGCCGCGACGCTATCAAGGAAGGCAAGCTGCATCCGTTCGCTGGCCCCCTCAAGGATCAGGGTGGCAAGGAATTCCTGGCTTCAGGCAAGACCTATGGCGATGGCGATCTGAAGAAGATGAACTTCTACGTGCAGGGTGTTGAAGGTTCCGTTCCGAAGTGATGAGGTTTTGGGGATAAGTCTTGAGCGCGGTAGCAATGCCGCGCTTTTTTCATTTTGGCGTTTTCTTGTTACAGTGCGGGCCGGCTTGGCCCAAATATCAGGCGTTTGTCTGAAGCGGCAGCTGTTTTTATTTTTAAGTACAGTTCAGTACAGGTTTGCAGACAATGACCACACACGCATCACACGATTCCGTTCTCGCCCTCGCTTGCGGCATGCCCAAGGCAGAGCTGCATGTTCATATCGAAGGTACCCTGGAGCCAGGGCTGGCTTTTGCATTGGCCCGCCGCAACGGCATCACGCTGCCCTACGCAGATGAAGCCAGCCTGCAGGCCGCCTATGCGTTTGACAGCCTGCAATCCTTCCTCGACCTGTATTACGCCTGCGCCGATGTGCTGCGCACGCGTGACGATTTCCGGGATCTGATGCTGGCCTATCTGGAGCATGCGGCCGCGGATAACGTGATTCACGCCGAAATCTTCTTCGATCCGCAGAC